>NZ_POWN01000002.1:0-701271 GCF_002928355.1 Pantoea sp. ICBG 828
TGATTACATCGAAATGTTTTATAACAGTAAGCGTCGGCATGGCTCGAGCGATCAGATGCCACCAACTGAATACGAAAACAAATATTATCAACGGCTCGAAAGTGTCTAGATTATCCGTGGCGATTCAGTCCTATTAGCTGTACAAAATTACAGTGTAGCGTACTCCTCCTAACTGAAGTAGGGAAAGCATTTACACATAGATCTTTTAATCCAATGTCATCCAAGTCATGAAAACCGGGTGGTAGTAGTGGGGGAAAACAGACTTTATCCATCCATGCACCTTTTCTCATTACCTATGAGAGCATTAATGCTGTTTTTTCTTTATAGGTAGAATCTGACTATTCGATTGAGAACAATCCTAACCTAGCTTTGATGCTCCGCCCATCCTGACAAATGATCAGTGCTTATCTATAAGGAGCGTTCGGCCACTTCTTGTAAGCGAAGACGAAAAGCATGAAAAAGTGAAGACCGGGACACGAGAGTAATAAGGCCATCTTCCATCCGAAACCAGCTTTCTGAGCCATGCGGAAGCATGGGATAAACATTAAAAACCAGATGATTGACGACAGGACTGCGAGAGGGTTTGGTTGTTCCATTAAGCGTTCTCCTTGAGTTGCATGCCTTCAGTATCGGCACTTAACCTTAATTATTCAGTGTGAATGAGCACTGTTTATGGCTTCTTTAGCAAATCAATCTGCAGAAGTAGGCGCTTATGTGTCTCGATCGCATCCCATATCTGGTCTTGAGTGTCACCGTCCCATTCGGGGCAAGCTGCTAGTTCAGAGCGAAATAGCTTCAGCCTGATATGGATAGCCGCCACTTCATCTCGATTGCATTTTGTCGCGATAAAGTTGAGTTGAGTGTCAGTTGTTCGCTCATAAAGCGACTGAACATCTCGGGATTTTTCGAATAACCGGGAGAGCTTATCCATAGCCTGAGGCTCCTATAATTGGGTCCAGGCCAATTATCGACAGTTAAACGTTAAAGTTCAGTATCCCTTTTGTATGTTGAGCTCCGCAAACAGACCCGCTCCGGCGGGTTTTTCATGCCCGTAAATTGAGGTTCCTATGGATGTTCAGGCTTACCGCGTAGCGGCGCCGGACTGAATCAGTTCATCCGTCGCGCGGCGCATAATTTCCGCCACCGGTTGAGGGATATTAAAGGGGGGCTTACCTGCTTCAAAATCCGCCTTAAAAGCGTCAAGCTTTGCCTGCAGCATAATGATGTTTTCTCTGAAAAGTTATTTAGGGTGATCTCTTAATTTCCGGGCGGCTTTACAACAGTCACTTACCGGGGGACAAGCGCGTTAATGCGTTCTGTGGCGCGCTGTACGGCGGGCCGGTTAATCATTTCATCAAACCAGCGAGCCACATTTGGTGTGTTTTCAAAACTCACCCCGGCAAACTCCCGACGCCACAGCCAGCCGAAGTGCGCAATATCAGCAATGCTGTATTCCTTTCCGGCAACAAACTGGCGGTCAGCCAGAAGGGTATCCAGCACCTTAAGGGTGCGGTCTGCTTCAGTAGTGAAACGCTGAATTGCCAGCGGCTGTGGTTCGGATGCCTGACGCTGGAAAAAACCTGCCTGACCGAAAGCCGGTCCCAGTCCTGAAGCATGAAAGAACAGCTGCTCAAATACCCGTGACCTGGCCGGGCTTGAAGCCGGTAAAAGCTTCCCCGTTTTTTCAGCAAGATAGATAAGGATGGCGGCCGACTCCGTCAGTACCAGCGGCTCAGATAAGGCATCAGTATCAACAAGCACAGGGACTTTGCCGTTGGGGTTTAAGGCCAGAAATTCAGCTGACTTCTGTTCCCCTTTACGGACGTTCACCGGGTGTAAAACATATTCAAAACCGAGTTCTTCGAGCGCGACAGGCACCTTGATGCTGTTAGGCGTGGCGAAAGCATGAATATCAATCATGATCATTTCCTGCTGAGAGTTTTGCCGGGCCAGCCCCGGCAAGCTGGAAATGATAATGGCTGGCATGATACAGGAATGGTAGATATGCTCAACGGATAACATCTATTCTTCAGAGGAATAAAATGGATCGCTTTCAGGCAATGGCCACTTTCATTCGTGTTGTGGATACAGGCTCCTTCTCTGCAGCTGCCAGACAGCTAAACGTGGGCCAGCCTGCGGTCTCCAAAATTGTTGCTCAGCTGGAGTCGCGATTACAGACCCGTTTGCTGACCCGATCGACCCACGGCCTGACGCCCACCGAGGCCGGGCAGCGCTATTATGAGCGTGCGCGTGCCGCCCTGCAGGAAGCCGAAGAGGCTGAACTGGCCGCCCGGGGAGCAGGAAAAGGCCTGTCCGGAAAGCTGCGGATTTCAGCCGCAACCACTTTTGCACGGCTGCATATCATTCCCCGCCTTCCGGCGTTCCTTGATGAGCATCCGGAACTGGATGTGGACGTGATCCTGGATGACAGAGTGATCGACCTGATTGCTGAAGGTATTGATATCTCACTGCGCATGGGAAATCTGCCCGACTCAGGTGTCGTCGCCAGAAAGCTGGCAACAGGACCCCGCTCAGTGATTGCCACGCCGGAATATCTCTCAGAAAGGGGGGAGCCGAAAACGCCAGCTGAACTCGCAGAACATCAGGCAATTCTCTATAACTCACAGCCCAGCCTCTGGTCATTTACCCGGCAGGGTGCCGTTGTGTCCACCGCCGTGAGCGGTCGCATCCGCGTCAGCGCCGCTGAAGGACAGCGAGCTGCCGTGCTGAGCCATATGGGGTTGTGTATTGCCTCCGACTGGATGTTTGCCGAGGAATTAAGAAACGGAACCGTTCAGAAGGTGCTGACGTCATGGCAACTGCCTTCCATCGACCTGTGGGCCGTATTCCCAAACGGACGACTAGCGAGTGCCAAAGCCCGGCAGTTTGCTGGTTTTGTTGAAACCATCATGGGGGAGAGTAGAACATGATATTCCATTCAGGAATAGTTGTTATCTGATTTCCAGGTGATCCCAATGTAACTGGAATGGAATAGTGTTGTTTCATGTCCAGCCACTCCGGTCTGGTAACAACAAGGATCGCCACTATGTCTACGTTTGAAACTTATCGTTATGCCTTTCCTAATGCCCGCCTGACCCGTAAACCCAATGGCGTACTGGAGGTTAAATTCCATACTGCCGGTGAAAAACTGGTTTTCAATGGCCATACCCACGAGCAGTTCGTCGAGCTCTTCCATGCCATCGGCGAAGACCGTGAAAACCGCGCAGTGATCCTGACCGGTTCGGGTGATGCCTTTATGGACGCGATCAGTCCGGAAGGATTTGATTTCTTCACCCCGGCAGGTTTCGACAAAATTCTGCGCGAAGGCAGAAAGGTGCTGAACAACATTCTGGATATCGAAGTTCCGATGATTACCGCGCTAAACGGCCCGGTGCTGCTTCACAGTGAATATGCCCTGCTGACCGATACCATTCTGGCCACCCCGGAAACCGTTTTTCAGGATAAACCGCATTTCGAATTCGGGATCGTCCCCGGTGACGGCGTGCACATTCTGTGGCCAGAAGTTATTGGATCGCTCCGGGGCCGCCACTTTTTGCTGACCCGTCAGGTGCTTGATGCGGAAACGGCGAAAGACTGGGGCGTAGTAAACGAAATTGTGCCCGCTGATAAGCTTCTGGCCCGCGCTCACGAAATTGCCGACGGGATTGCTGCACTTCCGCCACTGACCTCGCACTACACCCGGATTGCACTGACTCAGCGTCTTAAGCGTCTGGTAGATGAGGGGCTGGGTTATGGCCTGGCGCTGGAAGGTATCAGTGCCGCGCAGGTTGCCCACACACTGGCCCGGCAGTAAGCCTGTCGGATATTGACTCAGATTATTTGGCATTACTGAATTCATTTGATATTGCGCCAGGGCCCATGTGCTCTGGCTCAACGTGAGGTAGATTTAATGAACCCTTTATTCTCACCTGTGACTGCAGGAAAACTGCATTTGAACCATCGCGTCGTTATGGCGCCCACCACGCGCATGAGGACCGAACCGGGCGGTGTTCCCGGCAAGTTGATGAAAGAATATTACCGCCAGCGAGCGAGTCTCGGAGGGCTCCTTATCGCTGAGGCCACGGCGGTTTCGCCCTATGCGAATGCCTATGAAGATGCACCGGGAATCTTTACTGACGAGCAACAGGCGGGATGGCAGCGCCTGGTTGAAGCCGTGCATGCCAGAGGCGCTCAGATTGTACTGCAGTTGTGGCACCCGGGTCGTCAGTCCCTGCCTGAACTGTCAGCGGGACGTCAGCCCGTCGCGCCTTCAGCGCTCATCGCCAGAGATACTTATGGCGTGGTGAAAAATGAACGGGGATCCTATGAGGGCAAGCTTTTTCCTGTTCCTCGCGCTCTGGAACTGGATGAAATTCATGAGCTCATGGAGGAGTTACGGCAGGCAGCCATTCGGGCCAGAACTGCAGGATTTGATGGCGTTGAGCTCCATGCCGCCAACGGTTACTTACCTGAACAGTTTCTGCTGGATGGCAGCAATCAGCGCACTGACAGTTGTGGCGGCTCCCTTGAAAACCGTGCGCGCTTTCTGCTTGAGTCCGTTAGCGTACTGACTGATGTCTGGGGGCCGGGGCGCGTTGCTGTGCGCATTTCTCCCAGCGGGATATACGGTGATATGCATGACAGCGATCCGATAGCCACTTTCCGTTATCTGGTCGGGCAGCTGAACCTGTTTGACCTGGCCTATCTGCATGTTATCGAACCCCGCATCGTGGGGCCGGAAGACAGGGAGGCGGGCTATTATGCGGAGCCGGTAGCCAGCCGCGATTTGCGCGCTTTTTATCAGGGGAAAAATTATTGCGGCGGGCGGCTTTAAACCAGAGGATGCCGGGAATACGCTGCAAAAAGGTGAGGCCGACTTGATTGCTTTTGGTCGTCTCTTTACCTCCAATCCGGACCTGCCAGAGCGTATAAGAAACGCTTTTCCTCTCGCTGCGTACAACCGTGACGCTTTCTTTGGCGGAGGTGAGCGGGGCTACAGTGATTTTCCTGCTCATTCACTGCTAACACCAAAAGAACGCCCGGTCTGAGTATACAACCATCAAAAGTTAACTGAGATTCGGTATTCCCATGGAATGCCGGATTTCAGATGAATGATCTTCAATCAAATATGAGTTTTTCAGACTCTGCAGCACTCCGCTTTCCGCTCATTGCGGAAATCAGAACGTCTTTCACCAGGGGGGCAACAAATGAAGCCATCAGGTTCTGCAGCTCAGAAACTATGTGAGAGGAGTGAAATCATGTTTCCAGTCGGTATTGCTGGGACGAGCTGCTGGCTGACGTTATGCGGGGGGAAAACCGGCTCGAAAAATATCAGTCTACTGACACGCCTGCAGACGTCATCGGTTCATGAATCAGAATGGCGCAGCTGCTCCATGAAGAAGTGAGAAATATTGAACGGCAGGTTAAAGCGGACATTCAGGCCAGCTCATTCCTGAAACGGGATTGTGCGCTGCTGACGTCGATTAAATCTGTCTGGCCCCAACTGGGGATGCACATGCTGGTTGTGCTGCGCAGCCATAACGTTGAATCAGCAGATCAGGCTGCGGCTTTTCCGGGCGTGGTGCCTCTTGAAAAACGTTCGGGGAAGGCCACGCTTGTCTAAAATCGGCCGCCTCAGCTCAGAGCAAAGCTCTGCATGTCTGCCCTGTGCGGAAAAATTAACGGATGCGTAATATCTACAAGGAAATATGTCTCAGGGGCAAACCTAAAATGGTAGCCATCGATGTACTGATGCGAAAACGGGTTCACCGGTGCTATGGCGTTCTGAAAACGGCAACAGTTTTTTGTGATCTGGAATCAAGAGTTGCACTTAACGACTGATTTATATGAATCTTATTTTAAACTCTACCCAGGGATGTTGGCTTTGTCTTCATAATAAACAGGCTCTGCGCAGGATATTTTTGGTTTCCTGGCAAAGCCTTATGAGGCGCAGGATGGACTCGAAAGAATCTGTCTGTATTCCGGGAAAGGATCTCAGTCGGTTTCGACGATGAACATCCGTGCTTCCTGAGCTTCCCGGCGTTCGGCCTTGATAGGTGCGTATTTTTCAGAGTTGTAGAAGGCTAACGCCTGGTTGAGAGTTGGAAACTCAAATACGCCAGCTAATGGCAGAGGCACTTCATCGCCTTCAAGAACTTCCGACACGGAGCCAAAATGCAGAATTCGCCCGCCGGCTTCTTTCAGAGCTGCCTGAAACCGGGGAGCGAGTTTAGACTGCCTGTCAGGGTCGATAACACGCAGATTGATGTGCACGTACGCTGGCATAATGCTTCTCCTGTTGTTAAATAATGCATATACAGTATTATTCGTTGATCGGGATTTCAAGAGGTACCTCATGAGCGGTTTTGATCCAAAATATTTCAGGGATGTAGCAGCTGAATGTCCGGGATTTCAGGCACGTGCCACGGCGCGCGCAGTCACGCGCTACTACAATGTCTATTTCAAATCGCTCGGTCTGACCGCTGAGCAATTCAGCCTGTTGGTTGGAATTGGAGCTTTCGAGGGCGCCACAATAGTTGATCTTGCGGCCAGCGCGGGTGTTGATGCGACAACCCTGAGCCGAAATGTTCAGAACATGGAATTGAGAGGTTTAGTCCGTTCCGAAGGTGGACGCGGCCGCGCAGGAAAGCGGCTAAATCTGACGCATTCCGGATACCAGCTCATGGCAGAAGCCTTGCCTGTATGGAAATCAGCTAAAGATAAGTTATCCATTATGATGGGTGATGACCGACTCCGGTCAGCAACACGGGCAATGGAGGAGTTAGCCAGGGCAATAAATATCGACCAGAGCCCTGAAGCAGATCGCAACTCCCACAATAAAAATACGGTAGCTGAATGACAATTCCCCCGTATCAGCACTCCTGATTGAGCATCTTGAAAAAAATAGGTTTCCTCAATATGAACAATTTTTTACCTCATTTTTTTGGGCATGCAGAGCGTTCAGGTGTGAAGTTGGATGGCGCCGTACGCCCGGCGTAGCCGCTTACAGCCGTATAAATCGTGCCATACCCTACCTTTCCCTGTATATGCCCAGAAAGTGCGGGCATGCTCATATCCGCGTCAGCACTGGGCTAAGCAGGTATTCTCAAAAAACAGGTGTGGAGTATGGGGCTTATAACACGGGACGAGTGAAGAGTTACATGCTTTCACATACTGACCATTGGGATGTTGGTACTTTGTAAAAATGCATGCTGAATCTCCGTTCTGTGCCAAAAGCAGTCGATGTTAAGTCTGCAATGCATTAATTGGCAGGGATCAGATCAAACACTCTCCCAGTTTTCTATAATCTAAAATGCTCTCTGTTACATAAGACAGCCATGACTATGGCTAATTCGCTTAATATGGATTAAAATTAGTTATCTGTACTACCATTCCCACCTTTCAAATTGCGAGGTTGTGATATGCGCCATTTATTTGTATGTCTCGATGGTACGGGAAATAGCCCAGGGCAAACCGATATAGAGTACATTGTCAGAAATAAATCCCCGCTCAGTAGTGTCGAAAGTAACGTGCTAAAAATATGGTGCGCTCTAACCGGAAATAAAGAAAAATACAAACCAACTGACCTTATTGATAGTGAGGAATATAAATATTATGGACTGATTTCTTCTCTGAAAATTGGTGATGAATATTTGGGAGAAGCTTTATATATAAATGGAGTGGGGTCTCAGGGTGATCAAGAAAAAATGAAGTATGAGGGTGCAACGGGCTCTGGGACAAACGCACGGATTCTCGATGCATACCGGTTTTTAGCAGAACGTTATACGTCTGGTGACAAAATTTATCTCTTTGGGTTCAGCCGCGGGGCTTTTTCCGCGAGGAGCCTAGCCAGTTTTATACGTCATTTGGGAATGCCATTGGCTAGAAGGATTATTCCCGAGAAGGAATTGCCGGCATTGTGGGCATCATACCGCAATAACCTTCCCTACAGCGGTGGACTGTCGTCATCTTTAACTGGGAATGACTCGGTGGAGATCGAGTTTCTGGGACTTTGGGATACAGTAGGTTCATTGGTATTTCAGGACACATTTAACAAATTTCACCAGATTTCGCCTAAAGGAATAAAACATGTTCGACATGCCCTCGCCCTCGATGAAGTTCGCCCACATTTTTCGCCGATGTACTGGAACAACTTAAATGAGTACGAACAGATTGTTAAGGAAGTCTGGTTCTGTGGGGTCCACAGTAATATTGGTGGAGGATATCAGGTTGCGGGGCTGTCAAATATCTCCTATATATGGATGCTCCGTGAGCTTGCCGAAGCCTCAGGGTTTCCAGGGCGCCTGGAAAAAGCTCCAGAATACCCTGCCGAGGCTGCTGAGCCAGCACATGAAATGCGTGACTCCTATTCAGAATTTTACAGTGGCCTTAAAATTGTTCTTGCTTCCCTAAAAGGGGGGATGACAGTGCGTAAAATCACTGAACGACAAACATTCCATCCTTCGGTATTTGAATGGATGAAAATGGGTTGGTACAAGCCAAGAGCTATCCTACAGGGAGGCAATCCAGTGACCATCGATTATATCAAAAAGCGTCTGAACAGCGCTGCTGACTGGCCTCTAGAGGGTGACTGACTTGAATCGTGGCATAACGCTGTTAGCGGAGAGGATTCTGCATCAACTAACTCAGCCAGATGCACTTATTTTTACAATATACATTCAATGAGAAGAGCAAAAACTTCCCTGTTCTGCAAGAAAACTAAGAATCTCCGGGTGATCCAACTTCTTTTGGGTCATAAGAAACTGGAAAGCACAGTCCGTTATCTCGGTATTGAAGTGGATGATGCTCTGGAGATAGCTGAGTCTATTGAAGTTTAATTTGTGAGGGCTGCAACAGCATTCCTGTGCCAAAAGTGGACGTTACGAACGTTGGTAAGGTTGTTGAAATCCGGCTCATGAAATCTTCAAATCTAACGGAACTTAAAGAAAAATATGGAGAATGCCAATGCATTATGTTCCCTCTGCCGGACTTAATTATCGCTGTCTCAGCCACACTGACTGGCCATTTTATCTGGCATTAAATCAGGACCGCCATGTTATGAATTTCATTAGCGATTCACGAACGGAAGAGGAGATCAGAACCCACTCCTTTGAGAAGCGCTTGCAACCGTGGCAAAAAGGCAGTGAACACTGGCTGTGTCTCGTTATCAGTCAAAAGAATACACATTTACCCATTGGAGTAACTGGCTTTATTGAGCGTAGTGAGGGCATTGCGGAAGTAGGATTCATACTTGCTTCGGAATTTCATGGCAAAGGTTTTGGCAGCGAGTCTCTAAAAGATATTGCTCGTTTTGCATTTAACACACATGGATATCACAAGCTAACAGCGACAGTTACCTCGGGTAATGAAGCCTCACGCAGGACATTGCTTAAGGTAGGATTTCAACATGAGGGCACATTAAGGCAAAACTATTTTCTTCAGGATCGCTGGCAGGATGACTGGGTTTTTGGATTGTTAAAAGACGAATTCAGTCATTAAGCATGCTTTACCTGAGATATACATCAATTATCAAAGTCAGCTACTCGCTCACAGCGGCCCTTAGCTCAATAAACTCGTCCGCTCAGTGCCAGAAGCGGAGATTGCAGATCTGGAGTGTATACGCCAGACTGGAGACAAACAGGAGCGCAGGTCAGCCAGTCTTTTTTGCATGAGTGTAAATATCAGGACGTGTGATACTCCATGCATAGTTTTCCCGATTAACAGGCTCGTAGCCAAACTTTTCATAGAGCCAGGGCGCTGTGGTTGTAAACAACATGATCCTGCGAAGCCGCTCAAAAACCGGATGATCATGTATGCATTGCATCACCCATCTACCCAACCCTTCTCCCTGATATTCCTCCAGGATATAAACATCACAAAGGTAAGCAAACGTAGCGTAATCTGTTATTAAGCGCGCGAAACCAATCTGGGCGTCATCGTGATAAACACCGAAATTAAGGCTGTTTTCAACGGATGCACGGACAAGAGCCAGATCAATCCCTTTAGCCCAGGTTGATCTCGTGAGATAGAGATGGATAGCTTGCACATCCAGTTTTTTTCTGTCTGTACTTATCAGGTAGTTATCTTTATGCCACTCATAGTTCTCTGAAATAGTCACGCTCAATCCTGTTTAAGAATTCCCGGGAAACCTGACCTTATCACCTGATGGAAAATCGGACTATCAATACTTCTCAGGAAAAAAATGAATCCTGCACTCTTATGCCAGCGTTTCATTCAGCGCTTTTGCGCAGCGGGCTTCCTTTCCTGGAAAATAGTGTCCATCATTACTGGACAGGAGTAATCAGCCGGTATCAGGCCCCATGATGAACTCCCCGGCTGATTCAGCGTTATGCATCCAGACTAATAACCACTTTCCCGATATGTCCGGCAGCCTCAAGGTAGCGATAAGCTTTCCGTGTATCGGCAAAAGTGAAAATACGATCAATTACGGGATAAATCGTGGAGGTTTCAATCGCCCTGACCGCCGCGCGCAAATCTGAAGTCGAACCCGTATTGTTACCCACAATATTCAACATCTTTTGCATTACGGGCAGAACAGGCATGCTGACTTCAGCACCACCAACAAAGCCAATAACGAAAATAGTTCCGTTATGAGCTGCTGCGTTAATCGATTTCGCAAATGTTGAGCCGCCCACTGATTCCAGTACGAGATCAGCGCCATGCCCCTCAGTAAGCTTAAGCACCCGTTGATCCCATTCGGGCACCTCGTGATAGTTAATTCCTTCATCCGCTCCCAGGGCTTTCACTCTGTCCAGTTTTTCATAAGAAGAGGAAATGATGATTACCCGCGCACCTGCTGCCTTCGCATATTGCAATGCAAACAGACTCACACCTCCCGTGCCAAGCAGTAAAACAGTGCTGCCGGGCTGTATTTTACCGCGCACTATAGCGTTCCATGCGGTCGTTGCGGCAATGGGTAACGTCGCTGCCTGCTGCCAGTTGAGAAAGTCGGGTATACGCACCAGTGATTCAGCAGGCACCACAGCGTATTCTGCCAGCCCGCCGTTGGTCGTAACTCCGCGTAATGTTTGATGATGTTGAGATCGTATTGCTCCAGCATGCCAGTGAGACATCATACCCGGCACCACACGTTCGCCGATTTGCCAGCCTACAACTCCCTCTCCAGACTCAACAATTTCTCCCGCGCTGTCTGCACCAGGAATAACCGGCTGCGAAACAGCGCCAAATTTACCAGTGGCCAGCGCCAAATCAAGGTAATTCAGACTCACAGCATGCTGACGAATCAGCACTTCGCCATACCCTGGTTGTGGTGGTGAAATATCACATATTTTTAAGCCGTCTATTCCTGCAGCGGATAAGTGGATAGCTTTCATGGTGTCCCCCGGTTCAATTAATACGACCATTTTGAGGCAGAACTGACGCTATAATGAGCCTGAAAAACAAATAACTGTTGCATGAGGTGCAATAATGCATGATGACGATTATCGTCAGCGGGAAGCTTTTCTTGCGGTAGTGCGCGCTGGCAGCTTTAGTGCTGGTGCGCGCGATTTGGGAAGAGATGTCTCTGTCGTTTCCCGGCGTGTAGCTGCATTAGAAAAACGTCTGGGAATTCGCCTGCTGGAACGCACCACCCGACGCATACGTCCCACAGAAGAAGGCTTACGCTATCGGCAAAAAATTGAATTGGCAGATGAGCTGCTACGGGAAGCGGAAGAGGAAGCCCGTGATTTGGCAGCGCGTCCGGCCGGGACGATTCGCCTTACCGTTCCAGCCTCTTTCGGACGAAAGTGGGTCGTGCAGGCCTTACCATTCTTTTTGAAAGCCTATCCTGACATCCGTATTGTGTTGCACTGCAGCGATCGCTACGTAGATTTACTGGGTGATAATTTTGATATGGCAATACGTATTGGTGTTCTGAAGGACAGCAGATTAATTGCCCGAAAGCTGGCAAATACAAGTCGCATTTTATGTGTCGCGCCGGATTACCTGGAGCGCCATTCCCCTGTAACACACCCTCAGGACCTTCGTAAGCATGATTGCCTGGGTTTCACACCCATGCACAGCTGGCCCGAATGGCGACTCGAGAAAGACGGTCAACAGATAGGGGTACCTGTTAAGACGCGTTACGAGAGTGACGAAATGGATGGGCTTATACTGGCCGCTCAATCGGGTATGGGGATATTACTCGCGGCCAACTGGCTGGTACAGAAAGAACTGGCTGAGGGTTCACTGGTGCCAGTGCTGTCGGACTGGCAGGCAACAGGCGAGGATGGTGTCTGGTTAATGAAACCTTCAAGCCAGTTGCAGTCGGCAAAAATCAGTGCATTAACAGACTGGCTGACTTCATGGTTTTCTACACCACGCTGGTAGCCTGCGGGACGCAATATGAAACAGCCTGTCACCTGTACTGAATAGCAGATGGGTTATGTATGTAAAACGTGTGCAGTCCAGCAGTCGACATACCCCAGATAATGTCGGCGCTCCTGGAGGTAATAACATATTTCTTCACGCTGCTGCCGCTCCACTTCGTCATGGATCACCGGCAGGTTAGATCGCTCTTAATAGGCTACGGCAGACTCAGCTAAACCCCGTTAACACTGCTCCGGCGGAATCATGATGTCATATAACCTTGCTGCCCGATGCAGATAACAACGGGACATAAATTGCCAGTTTGAGTGCAGGGGAGTCATTTGACGTAAACGTTGAATAGCAGTATGTCCGCGTTATCCCGTCTTTCCCAGTGAGTTTTTTCTCTCCGGACACCGGCGCCGTTATCACATGCTCGCTCCACCATGTATCAAACTCCGGGCATTCACGGCTTAAGCGTTCTACCAGCGCAGTGAAGGTCTCATCGTCTGCATTTCGTGAATAACTGGAATGAAACAGGCCGAGCATTCTCTGTGCCTCTGCAGGCCAGGTGTCGCCAAAAAGGTATCTGGCCTCCTCTGTAGTGAACATGAAAACCATGATATTTCGCTCATTCGCAGCTAACAGGCTGAAGTCCGTGATGACCTGTTCTGCTGCAAAATTCCACACTAATACATCCCATCTGTCATTGGTGATGTAGGCAGGCTCACTCAGCGCCCTGACCAGATGCGATAAGCTAGCCGGGACTTCATGTTCGATATCTGCACTTTTTTTCCGGCCCTCAGTGTTTTCAGGTGCAAAAATTCTGCCTTGTTCAGCTGCAGAGCTTTACCCAGGGCGTTAACTATCCGTATGGAAAGCGTGCTGACCCGTCCCTGCTCGATTTTGGTATACCATTCCGTACTTATTCCCAGCATCGCTGCAACTTCCTCACGCCTTAGTCCGGGCGTTCGCCGTCTTTCTGGCCCGGCAGAGGGGGGACGCTCAGGCTTCACCCTGGCACGTCGTGAACGTAAAAACTGACTGAGCTCAGTATTCTTAACCATTTTTTGAACCTGGTAGTAAATTATACCTGTATAAAACTAGTGTATTTTACGCCGTTTTGGGTCGCTCTATGATGGTTTCATATTGTTCTATGCCCTCAGGAGAATATGACCATGAAAGCTGCTGTGCTTACTGCCTTTGGCCGTCCGCTAGACGTTAAGAATGTGCCTGCACCGGTGATGGGAACCGGGGAAGTCATTGTCGATGTGGTTGCGGCGCCCGTTCTCTCCTACACGAATGAAGTACTGAGTGGGGAAAGAAAATATCTTTTACCTGTGCCGGTCATCCCGGGCTGTGGTGCCATCGGAAAGGTTCGCCAGACCGGCCCTGACTCAGCCTGGCTGAAACCAGGAGACTGGGTATTCTGCGATCCGACGGTGCGTTCCCGTGACAACGCGCTGTCGCCAGAAATTGTCCTTCAGGGATGGAGTGCCCGTGGTGAAGGAGGACAAAAAATCCAGCAATATCACCTGAATGGCAGTCTTGCTGAACAAATACGCATTCCGACTGAAAACGCAGTGCCCATTGGCGACATATCGCCTGCAGAAGCGGGGCGGTGGTGTGCCATCAATACGCTGCTTATAGCCTATGGCGGATTGTTATCTATGGATTTGAAAGCGGGAGAGCGCCTGCTGGTCAGTGGTGCAACCGGTAATTTCGGCAGCTCCGCTGTGCTTGCTGCCCTGGCCATGGGAGCCCATAAAGTCATCGCACCGGGCCGTAGTGAACGGGTACTGAACGATTTGAAAAAACGTTTTGGATCGCGTGTGGAAACAGTAAAGCTCACAGGTACAGCAGAGATCGATATTTCTGCCATGAAACACATGGCCGGGGGACCTATTGATGCGGTCCTTGATTTCCTTCCGCCGTCTGCGCAGACCACTGTCGCCCGGAATGCGATTATGTCAGTCAGACCTTATGGTCGTGCAGTCCTTATGGGCGGTGTTGGCATGCTGGGAGGGGACGATCTTTCGCTACCTTATCCCTGGATAATGCGTAACCTCATTACCGTAAAAGGGCAGTGGATGTATGAACCTTCGGCAGTCCCTACGCTCTGCGGCCTTATACGCGCGGGATTGCTTGATCTGAGCCACTATGACGTAACCGAGTTTCCGCTTGAGAGAGTGAATGATTCAGTCGCGCATGCTGCGAAAAACAGCGGGCCGTTTAAACTCACCGTCGTGCGTCCCTGACCAAAGGCGCCGCGATGGACCGGATGGCTCTCTTGCGACGGCCCTGCGTATGGGTTCAATCACAACGTTCTGGCACAAAAAAGCCCGCTGCGCGGGCTTGATAAGAACCGATTAATGCGGAATCTCAGAAACCTCTTTGACATCCGCTTTGTTGATCTGCTGTTTGACACCATTGGCATCAACGTAGCCGAGCAGTCCGCTTTCCGCTTCCTGCGGTTTACCATCGCTGACAATGGTACGGCCATCATTGGTATGAATGGCGTAGCTGGTACGGGTACAGCCGGTCAGGGCGCTCAGTGCCACAATGGCTGCCAGTGGTAACAAAATCACTTTTTTCATGTCGCTCTCCCTATCGAGTAGATCAGTTGTTCAGTTCACTCATATTGGTGATCTGGTCACGGTTAATCTGTTCTGTTTTACCGGTTTGCGCATCTTTATAAGAGACCAGGCCAGTATCACTATCCACCTGTGGCTTACCATCGGTGACGATAGTGCGTCCGTCGGTGGTTTTAATCGCCTGATTCGATGAACAGCCGGCGATGGCAAAAATCGATGTCAATAACACAGCCGCTACAGTCAGTTTCTTCATAGTAATTTCCCTGATTGGTCTGAAGTCCAGCTATAAGCGTAGAACAAAATCCGGATTCTGGTCTGACCTGACTCGCTTTCTTTGCACAATTAATGCGGTTTAGCGGGCAATTGATGAGGAGGAAATTACCAGGCGCGGCTAATGTGTTTCGCCGCGTATATTGGGAAGACAGGATAGCGTTGCGATATTACTCAGCGGCCACGCGACCAAGCAGCAGAGAAAAAATAGCCTCGTAATGCGTTTTCAATATCACATCGTCGCACTGGTCGAGACGTGCTATTAGCGCGACAAACAGGGTTTTTCGGTTCAGCAACTTGCCGCTACACAAAATTTCCTGCACCAGCGTGCCAAGTAACTCATGCTGCTTTGCCTGCAGCGATCCACCAGTCCATGGTAATGCATCTTCAGAATTATTATGAAAAGGATCGTATCGCATCATCATTACCCTGATAGCAGTGCGTTAATTCAGCTTTTTGGCCAGCAGCCTGATCGCATTATCGCAGGCCTGCTGGATGGCCGGATTCTCCGAGCGCAAGCCCGTGCGATACAGCGCGCCAATTATTTGCTGAACAGATAAGGTTTCACCCGGTTGTACAATCTGTGTGACGACTTTGCCCAATAAAAGATAGATCTCATCGGCATCTTCTAATTCATCGTGCTTCACTCAACCCCCGGAACAAATAAACATAAATCTAAGTAATATGTTACTGACTGATAAATATTATTAAGCGCGCGATTCCAGGGTTTAAAACGTTATCGCGGCGAATATTAATTAGGAAACGCCTATTTCCTAATAGGCCAGACGAATCAGTCCAGAATGCTGAGCACCATATTAATGGTTTCTTTGCCATTAGTCACATCCTGAATTTTGCCTACCACGCGCATACCAAATGCCACGCAAAGCAGTAATCCGGCAGCGGTGTCGGCATCCAGTCGTGGCGAAATCGATCCGTCCTCTTGTCCCTGTTCAACCAGCGAAGTCAGGAAGTTGCGGTTGCGTAATACCGCTTCACGCACCAGCTGGGATAACTCTTCATCCAGCGTTTGCAGTTCCACGGTACTGCCAACCACCAGGCAGCCGCGTCTGCCCTCGATCTCGCTGGCTGAGTCGAGATAAAACTGCAGCAGCTCAGCAATGCGCGCCCGACCGGTCGGGTACTGTTGCAAACGGGCGCGCAGGTCCCCATTGCGCAGCAGGATGTAGCGCTCAAACACCCGCAGAAACAGGGAACGTTTATCCTGAAACGCTTTATAAATACTGCCCGCCGTCAGGTTCATCGCTTCACCTAAATCGGCAATCGAGGCCGCATGAAAACCCTTCTGGCGGAACACGATCATGGCGCTGTCGAGCGCTTCGTCGATATCAAAATTGCGCGGTCTGCCGCGCTCTCTGGCAGCCGGCGCCGGATTGGGTTTACTGGTCATAATGCGGGCTATTTAGAATGAATCGTTTCCAAATTATCCGGCTTATCGGTAACAGGGTCAAATCCTGCCCAAACGCCTGGCCCGGCGTGCGCTGATCGACAGCGAACCGCGTTAATGTTCAGCCCTGCCAGTTGAGAATTTTTGACTGCCGGAGGATGATAAACCTTTTGCCGGGCCGGGACCTTTTCATGCTGATCTCCACTGAGGATACGCGCACTTTCAACACCGACATCCGCCTGGCGGCGACGCTGGCCGCCGTGGCGGGCGCACTGAACACTGCGGCGTTCGAAACGGTTGGTTTCTTCTCCGCCAACATGACCGGTAACGTCTCATCCCTGTCCGATCATCTGGCGAAAGCCAATCTGCATATCGGGCAGTTCTTCCTGCTGATTGTGCTGTTATTCATCGCCGGTTCGTCGGTTTCCACGCTGATCATCAATTCCGGCCGCAGGCGGCAGATACGCGGCATCTACGCCATCAATATTCTGCTCGAGGGCATTGCGTTGCTGGTGCTGGGGATTGTCGAAAGCGGCTTTCATTTCAGCGAGGGCGGCGTATTACTGATTCTCAGCCTGAGCTTTCTGATGGGCCTGCAAAATGCGGTGGTAACGCGCATCTCCAATGCCCGCGTGCGCACGACGCACGTTTCCGGCACGTCAACCGATATCGGCATTGAGCTGGCGATGCTGTTCGACGTGCTGCGTCGCAAAGAGTCACCGAAAGACGCGCCGCTGTACATTGAGCGGCTAAAACTGCATTGCTACACCGTGCTGGCATTTCTCGCTGGCGGGGTGCTGGGCATTCTGCTGCTGCAGTGGCTAAGCTACGCGCTGCTGATCGTCATTGGGTTACTGCTCAGCGCGCTGGCGCTGTCGGCGCTGAAACGTGCGGGCAGCAACCCGCTTCACGCCCGCTAAGGAAGGGAATCATGATCTCGCTTGACGACCGCCTGCAAGCTATCTGGCAGCTACTTAGCACTGCCACCACATCACGTTCAGCTTTCACCCTGATGCAGCTGGCAACGGTGAGTGCCGACGGCCAGCCCAGCCTGCGCACCGTGGTGATACGACAGTTTTTGCCCACGCTGCCGGCCCTGCGTTTTACCGCCGATAGGCGCAGCGCCAAAATGCAGGATATTGCAGCCCAGCCGCAGGTGGCGTTACTGGCTTATGATGCCGCCAGGCGCGTTCAGCTCAGGCTGGCGGGCACGGCTCAGCGCGTTGACGATGCACAACAGCGTGCCGCAGCCTGGCATGCATTGCGCCCGCACTCACACGCGTTGTTTCAGTCACCGGTCAGGCCGGGCAGCGTGATTGCTCATCCTGATGACGCACTGCCTGCCAGCGCGCAAAAAGCGGGCACCGGACCCGACGAGCACTTCGCGCTGGTGCAGATCACCTTGCGCAGCGTGGAGTGGCTGGATGTCAGCTGCGAGCCCCATCAGCGCGCGCGATTTGAGGCCACTGCGGATGGCTGGCAGGGCAGCTGGCGCGTGCCCTGAGATTTATTGTTTCGCCGGTGTTTTTGCCTGACGCGGGCGGCCAGCCGCACCGGCGCACACCAGCGCCAGCAGTACCATGATCAGTACCGGCAGCATCGCCATGCGCAATCCGGCATGTTCGCCGATAAAGCCCAGTCCGGGCGGGCCGACCAGAAACGCCAGATAACCCAGCGTGGCGGCAATCGTGACGCGCACCGCGCTGTTATGGCCATCGCCCGCAGCCGAGACCGTTAGCGGGAAGCCGAGCGACGCGCCGACGCCCCAGAACAGTACGGCCGCCGCCGCCAGCCATGGGTTATCGGAGAAAATCACCAGCGTCAGCCCCAGCGCGGCGGAGAAAGCGCTGGCGCGCAGTACCCAGACACGGCCCAGACGATCAACCACCAGCCCACCGAGAAAGCGGCCCAGCGTCATGCCGGCGGTGAAGCCCGCGTAGACCAGCGTGCTTTGGGTATGATTGAGATTATGGCCGTCGATCATTAGTAACGGCAGCCAGTCGTTAGCCGAGCCTTCCGCCAGTGCCATCGCCAGAATCACCACGCCGAGCACCAGCAGCTGGCGGTCACGCAGTTCACGTCCGACCTGGGCCAGAAAGCCGCCGTGATGCGGCTGTTCGCTGCGTTCGCTGTCGCTGGTGGCGGGCAGATGGCGCAGCGCCAGGGCGGCAATCAGCAGGTTAACCAGCAGCACCACGCTTAAGTGCCAGTAGGTGCTGATATCGGCTGCGGTCATGGCCAGCCCCGCCAGTGCGCCGATCAGCGTGCCGAAACTGAAGAAGCCGTGAATGATCGTCATGATTGACTTGCCGATGCGCCGCTCAAACGCCGCCCCTTCGACATTAACCACCACATCCATCAGCGCGGTTCCGCCGCCCAGCAACACCAGACTGGTAAACACCAGCCCGCTACTGGCGAGCGTTAACGCAACGGTCATCAGCACCAGGCCACCGAGCAGGATCAGGTAACCCGTGCGCATCACCCGGCTGGTGCCAAAGTGCGCGACCAGCTTACCGGCCAGCAGCACGCCCAGCATGGAGCCACAGGAGAAGCCAAACAGAATCAGGCCCATCATTTCCGTCGAGGCGTGCAGCACATCGCGCATAAAGGGGGTGCGGCTAACCCAGGAAGCCCAGGTAAAGCCTGGAATAAACATCAGGCCAAAGATGGCCCATTTACCGCGTGTCTGTTGCTGAGGGTGCATAAGGTTCCTTTAGGGAGCGGCGGGCATGCGGAGGTGAAACACTTTCGTTGCTGATGACCGTTAGCATGGTTCACAGAATAGCAGTTTTGCTGGCGCTCGTTGAGGCAATGTCGCTCGCGCCAGCGCGCCGGGAAGAATTCGTCAGTGGGAGAAAGCCCCTCCGCGCGACGACGCGGAGGGCAACGGGATTAGAAACTCTGCCAGTCGGCATCGCTGGCCAGTGCCAGGCGTCCCGGCTGTGGCGCGTTATGGCTCGCCGGCGCAGGCTTGATGACCGGCGTTGCGCCAGATTCCGTCAGCACGAAGCGGGTCACCAGCTGGTTGAGCGTTTGGGCCTGCTCCTGCAGCGATTGCGACGCGGCTGAGGCCTGCTCTACCAGCGCGGCGTTCTGCTGCGTCACATCATCCATCTGATTCACCGCCTGCTGCACCTGGCTGATGCCCTGACTCTGCTCAACCGCGGCCGCGGCGATTTCGCTCATCAGTTCGCTGACCTGATGGATAGCGTCATTCATCACCTGCATGTTGCTGCTGACGTCGCTGGCCTGGGCGGCCCCGGCTTCGGTCAGTCGATGCGACTCTTCAATCAGTCCTTTAATTTCGCGTGCGGCCGAGGTTGAGCGCTGCGACAGGCTGCGTACTTCACCCGCCACCACCGCAAAGCCCTTGCCGTGCTCACCGGCGCGTGCCGCTTCGACTGCCGCGTTGAGCGCCAGGATATTGGTCTGGAAAGCGATGCCTTCGATCATCGAAACAATGTCCGTGACCTTGCGCGAGCTGCCACGAATGTCATCCATGGTCGAAAGCATGGTGCTGAGCGAGGTACCACTTTTTTCCGACAGCGCACTGGCGTTAGCCGCCAGCTGGCTGGCCTGACGCGTGTTATCGGCGGTCTGACGTACGGTTTCACTCAGTTCAGTCATGCTGGCCGCGGTCTGCTCCAGCGAGGCGGCCTGCTGTTCGGTACGCGCAGAAAGATCTTCATTGCCGGCGGCGATTTGCACCGATGCGCTGCTCACCGAATGCGACGCGCTGCGCACGGCACTAAGCGAACCGGCCACGCTGCGCATCAGCTGATTAAAGGAGCGCGCCATATTGCCCACCTCATCGCGACGGCTTTCGTCTGCGCTGAGCGTCAGGTCGAGATTTTCACTGGCGCGCATCATCACTTTGCCGACATCGGACAGACTGCGACGAATGCGCAGCACGGTGAACAGGGCGAACAGGCCAAAAATAATCACTGTGGCTATCACGCCGGTAATGGTGGTCCACAGCACTTCATGGAAGGTGCTGAGGTTGGTGGCGCGTAACTCATCGCCGATAGAAATATTTAGCATCAGCTGCTGCTGGTAATTGGTGACCAGCTGGCGAATGGCGGCACCAATGCCGTTCTGCCCCTCGATCAGATCAAGGCTGATGGCGTTCTGATGCGCGCGCGACGCAGTGAGAAACGCCGGCAGCCGCTCGCTAACGCGCTGTATATTGGCAAAAGCCAGCTCGGTCAGGCGTTTATCTTCCTCGCTGGAAATGTTGTGAGTCAGGTAGTAATCGGTGAGCGATTTCAGGCCGCCGATCTGTTTATCAATGTCCGCTTCAACCGCAGGCATGTTGCTGTCCTGCAGCTGAGTCTGATGTTTGTAGAGCGTCAGCGCCAGCTGATTGCTGCGATCAATCAGCGTATTGAGGTCTTTAATCGACGGAATGGCGTTGGTCTGCACGTACTCAAAGCGCTCCTGAAAGCCGGACAGCAGTGAGATGGCGAGCACCGCCTGCAGGATAATGGCGCCAAACAGCATGGAAAAGGTCAGTAGCAATCGTTGGGAGATGTTCATCTTATTATCCTTAATCTAAACGCGTCCCGGCGCATGACGCGGCGGGTACAAGGGCAGATTAAAGAACATCGGCAGATTGTGGTTTTTAGTTAATGAAATTTTAGCGGCGGGTAGCGGCAGAGGCTGGCGGGTTAACAGTGGAGCCGGTCGCCGTGAACGGCGACCCTACAGTGCATGTCCCGTTATTTCCGTAGGGTGCGCATTCATGCACACCTGGAAACGGGGAGCGCATGTCCCGTTGTTTCCGTAGTAGGGTGCGCATTCATGCGCACCTGGAAACCGGGAGTGCATGTCCCGTTGTTTCCGCAGGGTGCGCATTCATGCGCACCTGGAAACCGGCACCCCGCGCTTAATTCACGGCCGGCGGAACAGCGCCAGGCTGCGGCCCTCCAGCTCAAAATCCTTCTCTTTGGTAATCACCAATCCCTTACTGGCGCTGTCGGAGGTGGTCAGCTCCAGCACCCAGCCGCCTTCACCAAACTGCGGGATGCGGAACGGCACATTGCCTTCAAACGGATTGAACAGCATCAGCACATCGTGCCAGATACCCTCTTCGGTTTGCAGATCCGGACGCCCAATGTACACGCCGAGCGTCGAGCCCTCGTCCCACTGTTCCGCCTGCTGAAAACCGCCGCCGGCGTTAAACCATTTGATCTCCATGCCGTCGCGCCAGCTTTCACGTCGCAGCAGCGGCTGCTGCGCGCGCAGTGCGATGATTTGACGGGTGAAATCGCGTAACGCATCAGCGGAAGCCGGCAGATCTTCCCAGTGCAGCCAGGAAATCTCGCTGTCCTGACAATAGCCGTTGTTGTTGCCCATCTGGCTGCGGCCAAACTCATCGCCCGCCAGCAGCATCGGTGTGCCGTGAGAGAAAAACAGCGTGGCGAGGAAGTTACGCTTCTGCCGCTCGCGCACCGCGTTGATGCCTTCGTCGTCGGTGGGGCCTTCGGCACCGTAGTTGTATGAACGGTTATCGTTATGGCCGTCGTTGTTATCTTCCCCGTTGGCATCGTTGTGCTTGTCGTTGTACGAGACCAGATCGTTCAGCGTAAAGCCATCGTGCGCGGTGATAAAATTGACGCTGGCCCACGGGCGGCGGCCGCGTTGATCGTACAGATCGCCGGAACCAAGCAGGCGCGCGGCAAAGTCGGTTGAGACGTTGTCGCCTTTCCAGTACTCACGCACCGTGTCGCGATATTTGTCGTTCCACTCAGCCCAGCCGGGCGGGAAACCACCCACCTGATAGCCACCAGGGCCGATGTCCCAGGGTTCGCCGATCAGCTTCAGCTTTGACAACACCGGATCCTGCGTCATGGCATCAAAGAAGCCGCCGCGCTGATCGAACCCTTCCGGCTCGCGGCCGAGAATAGTGCCGAGGTCGAAGCGAAAACCGTCGATATGCATCGATTCTGCCCAGTAGCGCAGCGAATCCGTCACCAGCTGCAGCACGCGCGGATGGGAGGTATTCACCGTGTTGCCAGTGCCGGTATCGTTGATGTAATAACGGTGCTGATCTGGCAGCGTGCGGTAATAAGAGAAGTTATCAATCCCTTTAAACGACAGCGTCGGCCCCAGTTCGTTGCCTTCTGCGGTGTGGTTATACACCACGTCGAGAATCACTTCGATGCCGGCATCGTGGAAAGCACGCACCATATCGCGAAAGCCCTGAATACCGCGCGGGCCAAAATAGCGGCTGGCAGGCGCGAAAAAGGCCAGCGAGTTATAGCCCCAGAAGTTTTTCAGTCCGCGATCCAGCAGATGCTGATCGTCCGGGAACCAGTGCACCGGCAGCAATTCCACTGAGGTCACGCCAAGGCTTTTGATGTAATCGACGGTAGATTTGTGGCTCATGCCGTCATAGGTGCCGCGCATCTCTGCCGGAATGGCCGGATTAAGCTGGGTGAAACCTTTGACGTGGGTTTCATAAATCACCGTGTTGGACCACGGAATGCTGGGGCGGTTATGGTCCTGCCAGTCAAACTCATTGGTATCAATTACCCGACACTTGGGGGTAAACGGCGCGCTGTCACGGGTATCCAGCGTCAGATCTTTATCTTCGTGCAGTAAATCGTAAGCGAAGTGCGCTTCATTCCAGTCGATGTTGCCCTGCAACTCGCGGGCGTAGGGATCAATCAGTAATTTGCTCGGGTTAAAACGGTGACCGTTTTCCGGATCGAACGGTCCGTGAACGCGATAACCATACAGCGCGCCGGGTTTCAGCCCGGGCACGTAGCCGTGCCAGATTTCGTGGGTATATTCCGGCAGATCGAAGCGGGCAATTTCATGCTGACCGCTCTCATCGTACAGACAGAGTTCGACCCGTTCCGCGTGTGCTGAAAACAGCGCAAAATTTACGCCGTCCCCATCAAAGTTGGCGCCGAGCTGGTGCCCCGATCCAGCGGTGATTTCTAAAGGTTTACCGTTAGACATTCAATCCTCTCCATCCAGTGAATAGATAGTCATATAAAACAACAGGTTTATCGGGGACACTACTGGCTAATCAGCACCAGCGGCGCGCTATAGCTCACATTGTCCAGCGTAACATCGTCATTAATCACTACGGTCTCGCCGGTCAGCACATTGCGATAGTGGCGATGCGCCAGCGATTCCGGCAGTGCCAGTCGGGTATGACTCCACTGTGCACCATTGAAAATCAGCCGTGGCGTAATCACCAGCAGCGCGTAGTCGCTGTCCTGACGGGCAAAGGCGATCACTTTTTCCGCATGTTCGCCCGATGCACTGAGCGGTTGATAATCACCAAAGCGGAACAACTGCGCATGGTCGCGGCGCAGATGCAGCAGGCGCGCTATCATCTGCTGCTTCAGGCGGCCGCTCAGCCAGTCCTGCTGGCTGGCGAAGTCCGGCGCGGCGTGGACATCCAGCTGCGCCGTCAGCTGAGCGAAATCCGGCTCGCGTCGGTTATCCGGATCGACCAGGCTGAAATCCAGCGCTTCGCAGCCCTGATAGATATCTGGCACGCCCGGCGCGGTCAGTTTGATCACCGTCTGGCTCAGGCTGTTAACCAGTCCGGCCCGGATGAACGGCTGCAGTGCGTGGCTGAAGTCCTGCAGAAACGCCGGATTGGTGGGTGACAGCAGCTGGCGGGCGTACTCCAGCACGGCATTTTCATAAGCTTCGTTGCTGTCCGCCCAGTCGGTGCGTAACTTCGCTTCGCGCAGGGCTTTTTCCACAAACGGCAAAAAGCGCTCGCGCAGCGCGTCCAGTGCCGCCGTGTCCTCCGGCTGCAGCGTGGTGGGCCAGACGCCGGCCAGCGCCTGATACAGCATCCACTCGACCGGCGGTTCGGGCGCCGGGCCGTCCGCCAGCGCAACCACGTGCGGCTGATTCATCTGGCGCCAGCGCGTCACGTTCTCCGCCCACAGCGCCGGCGCTTCGCTCAGGGTATACAGCCGCGCGCGCGCATCTTCGCCGCGCTTGGTGTCGTGCGTGGAGGTGCCGGACAGCCCATCCGGCTGATGCTGCAGTCGGGTTTGCATTTCGCTGTGGAAGCGTTCGAGCGAAAACGCGTGTGGCAGTGGTTCGGCACCCACTTCGTTGATCGCCAGCGCTACGTGATTGCGGAAAAACAGCGTGTCTTCGACCGATTTCGCCATCAGCGGGCCGGTCAGCTGCTGGAAGCGGGCGCGGAACTCTGCCGCATCCTGCTCGCCCTGTTCAGTGATCGCCCCCAGCAGTAATGCCTGCAAAAAGCTCAGCGCCGCAGGCGAGGCGCTGTGTTTAACCTGCTCCAGCACCTGTAATAGCAACGCTTCGCCTTCCAGCGGCATACCGGCTTTGCGGCCGTAGGTGCGATACACCGGGAAGGCGATCAGCAGTTCGCGCAGCGCCACGTGCAGCTCAGCCTCGCTGAAATTGCGATGCACCAGATCGGCTGCCTCGGTAGCCAGCGCCAGCAGGCGGCTGAATTCCCCGGCAAAGTTGCGATCAACCATAAGTTCACGTGCCGCACGCAGGCCAGCCGCCACGTCGTTACGTTCGGCGGATACCGCTTCATAGGCCAGATGCAGCATATCGATCTGATTATCATCAATCAGCGCATGCGATAGCGCGGCGATAAACTCGTAACCGGTGGTGCCGGACACTGGCCAGTCGGCGGGCAGTTGCTCACCGTCTGCGAGAATCTTCTCCACCGTGATATAGCACGCGTCGCCCGCGGCCTGACGCAGCTGTTGCAGATAGCCGAGCGGATCAGCCAGCCCGTCAACGTGATCGACGCGCAGCCCGCTCACCACACCGCTGTGTACCAGTTCAAGAATCAGGCGATGCGAAGCCGCGAACACCTCTTCATCTTCGACGCGCATGCCGACCAGCCCGGTAATTTCAAAGAAGCGGCGGTAGGAGAGCGCGCTGCGCGCCTCACGCCAGTTCATTAGCTGCCACGGCTGTTGCGCATGCAGTTCCGCGATGGCCGCGCGATCGCGCAACGCCAGCACCTCGTCTTTACGCTGCTGCCAGCTGGCGGGCGTCAGCGGGTAGTAACTGTCGTAATAGACCAGCGCCGGATTGCCGCTGTGCGGATCGGCCTTGATGCTGAGTTCATCATTGGCCAGCACGCGGTCAAAATCATCGCCAAGGAACGGCAGCGTCAGCCTGCGCGACCAGTCGATATCAAAGTAGCGCGCGTAGCGGCTGGCTTCCCCGTGTTCAATCACATCGCGCCACCAGGCATTTTCCAGCGACGCTGCCATGTGGTTAGGCACAATATCGAGGATCAGGCCAATCCCGGCCTGCTGCAGCGCCGCGCTGAGGCGGTCAAAACCGGCGCGTCCGCCAATCGCCGGGTCAATCTCATTGGCATCGGTGACGTCATAGCCGTGCGTCGAGTCTCGCGTGGCGGTAAAGATCGGCGAGGCATAGAGATGGCTGATGCCCAGCTGCTGCAGATAGGGCACCAGCTGCGCTGCGCGGTCAAAGGTCATGCCGTTACGGAACTGGATGCGGTAAGTCGCGGTTGGAATGCTCATTGCGCTGCTCCTTTTGCCAGACGCACGATGAGAGAGTGCTGCGGCAGTTCGCCGCTTTCCTGTGGCCACGCAAAGAGCGTCTCGCCGGGCATAGCGGGCAGCGGCTGGCTCTGCTGTCCAATATTCAGCGCCAGTGACAGCTGTCCCTGCGGGAACTGCCAGCTAACGGCGACAAAGCCCGGTGCGGTGCGCAGCATCTGGCCGTTGTGCTGGCGTGCATCCGGCAGCAGCGGCACGATGTGCTGCTGGCGCAACGCCAGTAGCTGGCGCGTGAGCGTCAGCCACGCCTGGCCTGCGGGATTTTCCACTTTGCTCCAGTCCAGTTTCGAACGCGTGAAGGTCTCTTCAGCATTGGGATCCGGTACCGTATCGTCATGACCGGCGTGACCGGTAAATTCGCGCGCCCGTCCTTCACGCACCGCTTTCGCCAGATCGCCGTGGAAATCGGTAAAGAACAGGAACGGGTTGGTTTCACCGTACTCTTCGCCCATAAACAGCAGCGGAATATGCGGTGACAGTAGCAGGGTGGCGAGCAGCACTTTGGTGCGATCGACACCGGCCAGGCTAATCAGGCGTTCGCCCTGGGCGCGATTGCCCACCTGATCGTGGTTCTGGATGAAATCGACAAACGCGACCGGCGGCTGGCCTGCGCTGGGTACGCCGCGCCGCTGGCCACTCTGTGGCGACAGCTCGCCCTGATAAGCAAAGCCCTCCGTGAGAATGCGCGCGATTAATTTCTCCGGTACGTCGGCGAAATCCTGGTAATACGCATGCGTCTCGCCGGTGGCAAAGACATGAATGGCATTATGAAAATCGTCGTTCCATTCACCGCTGAACAGTGGCGCGTTACCGTCCGCATCGCGCGGATGCAGGAAGATCACGTTGCGGCTGTCTTCAGTGGTGAGATGGATCGGGCGGGAGTGGATTTCGCTGCGAATGCGTTCGGCAATCTCAATCAGCACATGCTTGCTGGACGTATCCTCAATCTGGTCGATGGCATCGAAGCGCAGGCCGTCGAGGTTAAACTCCTTCAGCCAGTAGAGCGGCGCTTCGACGATATAACGCCGCGCGGCGTCGACATCGTACGCAATCCCGGCGCCCCACGGCGTCATGCGCTCTTCGTGGAAAAAGGCCGGTGCCAGTAGCGGCAGGTAATTGCCTTCCGGACCAAAGTGGTTGAGCACAATATCCAGCACCACCGACAGTCCCAATGCGTGCGCGGCATCGACAAAGGCTTTGAAATCATCCGGTGAGCCATACGCCGAGTGCGGCGCATACAGCAGAACGCCGTCATAGCCCCAGCCGCGCGTGCCGCCAAACTGCGATACCGGCAGCACTTCGATCATGGTGATACCGAGGTCGGCCAGCGCGGGGAGTTTTGCGATAGCCGCGCGGAAGGTGCCTTCGGCGGTAAAGGTGCCGATGTGCAGCTCGTAGACCACCGTTTCGTGCCAGGGCCGTCCCTGCCAGTCACGCTGCTGCCAGGCGTAATGCTGTGGGTCGATAACCAGAGAAGGGCCGTTGACATCGGCGCGTTGTGCCCGCGCGGCCGGATCGGGTACCGTGCTGCCATCGGCCAGCTCGTAGTGATATGCGCTGCCGTGACCAGGTCCGCGCAGCGTCAGGCTGAACCAGCCATCCTGCTGCGGCTGCATGGCATGCTGCTGACCATCGGCGTGAAGGGTAATTTGCTGCTGACCGGGTGCCCAAAGGCGAAACCGCACGCTGCCGTCAGCAAGGATTTCAGCACCCCAGGATTTTTCCAACGTTGTGGATTCCATTCTATTGCCTCGTTAAGCCCCGCACGGGGAATGGACGACATCAAGCGATTCGCGTTCCTTAAAACCATTTACTCTCTGAATACAAAAGACTAAATGCCCTGGTAGCAAACGGGTACGCAGATAAATCACTGAGTACCCTGAAAAATCATAGCCTATATTTTCAGATTTAATTCCCGCTGCGCTTTAAACAGTACCGTTACGTAAATTTTCCGTTTTGTTCGCTTAAGCACCTTTTAATCTCAGTCATAGGCTACGCTTATCTCTGCGCAGTTAACCGATGCGCGAAATAATGCCAGGCGGCACTGTCACCTAAATGAGGAGAACACTGATGAACGAAGATCGTATCAGCGGAAACTGGAAGCAGTTCAAAGGAAAAGTGAAAGAGAAATGGGGCCAGCTTACAGATGACGATTTAGACGTAGCCGAAGGGAAACGCGATCAATTAGTCGGCCGCATTCAGGAGCGCTACGGCTACGGTAAAGATCAAGCAGAGAAAGAAGTCAAAGAGTGGGAAGATAGTAATAAATTTAACTGGTAGTGTTGGTTATCCCCGGTACACTGATGTGCCGGGGTTTTGTTATTGCAGACTGCTGAGGTTTTTTGCCGGATAATTTTAAAATCCAGCTTGCGTTTATTTAATGCCATTTATTACTTAACCCGAAATTCATATTCAAACCTGTTTTTCCGCATTAATCCGGCTATTTCTCTGGCCTGACGCGGTGGTGAAACGGCAGTGCATCAGCCGTTGATAATCTTTCCCGGCCATCATCGCGTGAAGTGCTGTTCAGTCATGATTTTGCCCCACTGATCGCCCTGCCACTCGCGCGTCAGGGTGAAGCCTGCCTGCTCGTAGAGTCGTCTGGCCGCATCCAGCCCACTGAAGGTCCACAGTTGCGTTGCGCTAAAGCGCTGACGATCGCAGAACGCCACAGCCTCATGAAGCAAGCGTCGCCCGATGCCGCTACCGCGACACGTCTCGTCAAGAATAAACCAGCGCAGATGGGCCTGATTATTGCCAAGATCCTCTCCGTCAATCGCCACTGAACCGACAATATTATCGTTATGCACTGCCAGCCAGATTTGATTGCGCTCACTTCCCAGCCGTCCGGCAAACTCTGCCAGCCCGCTGGCGACTTTGCCTTCAAAATAGTGACCAAACTGATGATGCCGGGCATAGTAACGGCCGTGCATTTCGGCGATGCGGCCGATCATCCCGGGCCGGTAACCGCTGACGATGTCGATGGCACCTGAGGGAAGGGGCTGCGTGCCGGTCCGACAGCGGCGCAGGGAGTCAGCATAAGCGCTCAGTCCCTGCGCTACCGTGCGCTGCTGTGCCGGTTCAAGCCCGGCCAGCGCGGCCAGCACCCGTTGTGCCGCGTACTGATTGACTCTGGCAACGGTAGCCATCCCCTGCGCAGTCAGTTTCAGCCTTTTAATCCTGGCATCACTGCCGTCAGCGATTTCCTGCACTTCACCAGCCGCCACCAGTCTGGCCAGCATGCGGCTGACGCTCGATTTTTCCAGACCGAGCAAGTCCACTAACTGTGCAGCCGTCACTGTGCCCTGGGTTTCCATCTCCAGCAGCGTGTGGACAGCAGAAGGCGAATAGTCCGTTGCCGCCAGCGTCGGGCGCATAAACCCGAGTTCACGTACCATCAGTCGGGAGGCGGAACGTATCTGATTAACTAACGATTCAGTGGTCATGGTACAAACGCCCAGTGGTTATAAGGTTGTATAATACAACTATTAATCGGGCTGATTGTCAACAGACTAACCGGCGGCGCCAATACGGGTGAGGGCGAGCGCTCACCCTGGCAAGGCTGCATCGCATGAGGGGCAGGAATGAAGCAGCATGATGTTAAAGGGGCCTGCGGTGATCGTCCTTATTGAGCGAAAGCAGCGCGACAAAACTCACTACAGCGGTGGCCATCACATACCAGGCGGGAATGTCGGCGTTGCCGGTTTGCTTCATCAGGCCGGTAATGATCAGACCTGCGCAGCCGGAAAACAGCGCGTTGGAGAGCGAATAGGCCAGCCCCAGCCCGGTGTAACGCACGCGGGTCGGGAACATCTCGGCCAGCATCGCCGGTCCCGGTCCGGCCAGCATGCCCACCAGCGCACCGGCGATAAACACCACCAGCGCTTTGATCGCCATACCGCTCTCCGGATGCTGCAACACTTTCAGCAGCGGGAAAGCCAGCACCAGCAGCAAAAACGTCGCCAGCAGCATTAATGTGCGGCGGCCATAGCGATCGCTGAGTATGCCGGCCGGCAGGATGGTGGCGGCAAAGCCGAGGTTAGAGATCACCGCAATCAGCAGCGCCTGGTTAAAGCCGGTATGCAGCGCGGCCTGCAGATAGGTAGGCATGATCACCAGGTAGGTATAACCGGCGGCCGACCACACCATTAACCGGCCAATGCCCAGCCCGATAGCGCGCAGCGTGACACCCAGCAACGCCTGCTGTTGTGGTGCCGCCGGTGTCTGGCTGAACTGCGGTGATTCGTCGAGTCCGCTACGCAGCCACAGCGCCACTGCGCCGAGCGGCAGCGCCAGCAGGAAGGGAATACGCCAGCCCCAGGCGTTCATGGCGGCGTCTCCCAGCAGCAGCGGCAGTACTGCCACCACGCCCGCGCCCGCCAGCAGTCCGAGCGCCACCGTCAGCGACTGCCACGCGCCATAAAATCCGCGCTTGCCGGGCGGCGCCGATTCGGTCATCAGCGAGACCGCACCACCGTATTCTCCGCCGGCAAACAGTCCCTGCAAAATGCGTAGCAGTGTAATCAGCAGCGGCGCAGCCACGCCAATGCTGGCATAAACCGGGACCAGACCGATGGCGACGGTGGCCAGCGTCATCAATACCAGCACCGCGATCAGCACCGGTTTACGGCCATAGCGATCGCCCAGGCGGCCAAACAGTACTGCCCCTAACGGGCGAAAAAAGAACGCCACCGCGAAGGCCGCATAGGTGAGGATCAGGCTGGTGAGGGCGCTTTCTCCTTCCAGCTGAAAGAAATGTTTAGCGATCAGCGTGGCCATGAAACCGTACACGGCGAATTCATACCACTCGATAAAATTGCCGACGGATCCGGCAATCAGTACGCGCTTTTGATTAACGGCGGGAGACACGGCAGATGACATCATTAACCCTTAATGAGTAAAAAACAGTCAGAGAATGTCATTCTACCGCAGCCCGGGGCGATTATCTGAGCTATAAGTCTGACGCAGGGCACAAAAAAGGTGCGCATTGAGCGCACCTGATGTGAATATCAGCGGGGATTATGCTGGCTGCTGTTTTTTACGGCTGCGCTGTTTACGCAGTTTATCAATCAGTTTATGCGCCTCGGCTTTAGTCGCCACCGCAGGGGATGAACCTTTCAGTGGCTTACGTGCTGTCTCACTCAGTGTCAATACCGTTAACAAACCAATCACGCCGGCACCCATCATGTAATACGCCGGCATCATGGTATTGTGCGTAGTGTCGACCAGCCATGCGGTAATTAACGGTGTGGTGCCACCGAACAGCGAGACTGACAAATTAAAGCCGATAGCCAGCGCGCTGTAACGAATATCGGTGACAAACAGTGCCGGTAATGTCGCTGGCATGGTGCCGCTAAAGCAGGTATGCAGTAAGCCCAGCACGGCCAGACCGGCAAATACCCATAGCATGTTGCCAGAACCAATCAGCATAAACGCCGGGATCGCCAGCACTAATAATCCCAGCGCGCCGAAACCAATCACCGGTTTACGGCCGATGCGGTCGGTGAAATGGCCCCACATTAAGGTCAGCGGCATCATGATAAACATCACCACCATCACCAGCAGCAGACCGGATATTTCGCTCAGCCCCAGAATGCCGGTTAAATAACTCGGCATATAGGCGGTCAGCATATAATTAGACACGTTAAACAGCAGCACCAGACCAATACACTTCAATAGCGGCTTACTCTGCGTGCGCAGCATTTGCCACAGCGTGAGCTGCGGCTTGTTATGTTCGGCCTCTTCACGCTTATCCATGTGCTCTTTAAACGCGGGTGTCTCTTCCAGCTTCAGGCGGATATACAGGCCAAACAGCCCCAGCGGCGCGGCCAGGAAGAACGGTATGCGCCAGCCCCAGTCCATCATCGCCTGATGCGGCAGCAGCGCAATCATACCGGTCACCAGGCTGGCGCCCAGCAGATAACCGGCCAGCGTACCAAACTCCAGGAAGCTGCCCATAAAGCCGCGGCGTTTGTCGGTGGAGTATTCCGCAATAAAGGTGGCGGCACCGCCATATTCACCGCCGGTGGAAAAGCCCTGCACCAGACGCGCCAGCAACAGCAGGATCGGCGCGGCAATACCGATACTGGCATAGCTGGGAATAAGGCCAATACAGAAGGTACCAATCGACATCATAATCATTGTAAAGGCCAGCACTTTCTGCCGGCCAAAGCGATCGCCGAGTGGACCAAATACCATGCCGCCAATCGGGCGCACTAAAAACGCGGCCGCAAAAGTACCAAACGACGCAATAAGCTGCGCGGTATTACTGGCGTCCGGGAAAAATACCTGGCCGATAATCACGGCAAGGTAACTATAAACGCCGAAATCAAACCACTCCATGGTATTACCCAGCGCTGCGGCGCTGACGGCGCGTTTCAATAATTTGTTGTCAATGACGGTAATATCGTCAACGGTCAAATCAGGTTTATTGGTCATCGTTCCGGTGCTCATAAACTCCCCATGAGTAAAATTGGAGCGATCTTATAGCTTTCGCAGCCGGCACTTCACAAAGGGAAATGAAAGCTATAAGAGGCTGAAAGGCGGTCACCTTAGGAAATATTTTATCTTTACGCAAGTTTGCGACATATATCCTTGCAATTAAGCGTAGCGTTAGAGTATGAGACTGTCAAAAGGCGCAGCGGCTGAAATAACCCATTATGCTGATGCTTAAAGCTGATAGCATTCTGCACATGATATTCTTTGGTGAGGCGATGATTTATAGGGAAATATGCTGCATTGCTACAGGATAAGAATGTCGACTTTGATAAATTTCATACGTTACTGGCAAGTACATCACCAAAGGATTTGGCTGAAAGGAATAGCCAGACTGTTGCCATGCTGGACACCAACCTGCGCAGCCAGTCTCGTAGCGGATTGTCATTGATGACGTCGCTGCATATCGTGGTCTGGCTCAATGACTGTCTTGTCGCGTTAATTATCGTGATTGTCGGCTGAATACATCTTTCAGCCCCTGGGAAAGCAATGCGCGTGATAAACCGCTACCGTCCACCGGAATCAACGTCCTGCGATGAATTTTCCATTGGCCCGCAATGCGTTTTAACTCCCAGCGATTCACTACAACGCGGTGTATGCGATACCCAGGAGAGCTGCCGTGATTGGCCAGCATGCGTGATTCGCCTTTATCATCCAGATAAATTAACTGTAAATAAGAGGTGACTACCGCGCTGTCTCCGCGCAGATCAATCAAGGGTAATCCGGTAAAATGCGCTAATCCGTTAGCCAGTGCTTCCTCATGCTCAGGCCGCAAAATAAAGGCGGCTATCGCCTCTGCACCCTCCGCGCCATCAAGATGAGGACCGCGATTGAATTCACTCTTTTCCAGATAAACCGATAATGTATATTCCGCCATTGCAGTATCTGCGCTGGGAGGATGTGACGCAATCAATTCATAAATCGCCAGTTTGTCTTCGATAATTTGTAATCTCTGCGCTAATTCAAGGTTTTCCTGCAGCATAAAGTGCTCCTGATATTATTTATTAATTATGATTTGAGTGATTATAACGAGATACTTACAGGCGTGAAGTTCCTGTATCTTAATGGTGTGTTAAGTGGCAATTAATAAAGGACATCAATAATGATTAACAGCGCGGAGTATCTGGCTTTACGGGCTTTCGTCGTGGTTGCTCAGCAACTGAATTTCAGAGCCGCTGCGGAAATATTAGGGGTATCTGCGTCAGCCGTCAGTCAGCAAATCACCGCGCTGGAAGCACAACTCGGGCAACGTTTGCTGAACCGGACCACCCGGGCGGTATATCTTACCGATGATGGCAAGTCCTTGTTTCTTCAGACTGCACCCATTATGACTAATCTGCATGAGACCCTGCAGCAGGCACACGCCAGAAGCCAGGATATTAAGGGGCTGATTCGCGTTCATGCTTTTCGATCGGGTGCTGAAATGTTTCTTGATCACAATATTGCCGGGTTTCTTACTGATTATCCCAACGTGCAGCTGGATATCACAACCAGCGATGCGTCGGTCGATCTGAGCCGCGGCGGCTATGATTTATCACTGCGCTTAGGCGAGGTGCTGGAACCGGGATTTGTTGCTATTCCATTAGGCAAGCCGCTCCATCAGATTGTGGTCGCTGCGCCAGCATATCTGGCAAAGCATGGTGCGGTTGAAGTCCCGGAAGATCTGATCAATCACAATTGCATCGGCTGGCGCTGGCCGGGAAGTAGCAGGGTAGAGCCCTGGCAGTTCTTAAATGAGGGGAAAATTTTTGATATTCCCGTGCACGGAAATCTGGTGGTAGACGATCGCGAAAGGCAGCGGCAGGCCGCTATTGCTGGCGCAGGTATTGCCCAGTTAACGGCGGAACGGGTCAGTGCATTGCTGGCCTCCGGCAAGCTTTGTCGCCTTCTGCAACCCTGGGAGATGGAATTCCCGGGTTATTCACTTTGCTGGATAGCGGGTAAAGCCATGTCACCTGCCATGCGCGCGTTTATACAATGGCTTCGCATAAAATAACCCTGCCCGGAGTGTGCCAGCGCACTCTGTTCACTTCGATTAATCACCACGTTTTTAGCTCATCTTCGCCCGGCTCGCCCCTCTTATAAACGTTTACCAGCGGCTTCACGCTGAAACGTTTCATATCTCATTTCCGTACTCAGCCCATTGAAGAGTGTTCAGCGGATGTATACAACAGAACTTGTATACAAGTGCATTTTTTATCCATGTCACCAACACCGGGAAAGACCATGCAAAGTACAGATACTGAAATTGAAAAGCGGGTGATCCGTAAACTGTCGTGGCGACTGATTCCGCTCCTGATTGGCTGCTACGTGATTGCGGTGATCGATCGCGCCAATATCGGCGTGGCCGCCCTCACCATGAATGCCGATCTCGGCATCAGCGCCGCCAGTTTTGGCCTCGCCGCCGGTCTGTTTTTCCTGCCTTACGCCATCCTCGAACTGCCCTCCAATCTGCTGATGGAAAGGGTGGGCGCGCGCTGGTGGATCGCCCGCATTATGGTGACCTGGGGCATCATCTCCGGTGCGCATATGTTTGTGTGGAGTGAAAACAGCCTCTATGTGATGCGCGCGCTGCTGGGTGCCGCTGAAGCCGGTTTCTTCCCCGGCATCGTGTTTTATCTCACCCTGTGGTTTCCGGTGGCGTGGCGCGGACGCATTATCGCCTCGTTTATGACCGGCATTCCGATTGCGCTGATTATCGGCACACCGGTTTCCAGCCTGTTGTTAGAACTGCACGGATGGCTGGGGCTGCGCGGCTGGCAGCTGATGTTTCTGCTGGAGGCCATTCCGGCGATTGTGCTGGGATTGATCGTCCCCTTTGCGTTGCCCGATCGGCCGAAAGATGCCCGCTTCCTCAGCGCAGATGAGCAGCACTGGCTGGTGACAACACTGGCTGCTGAGCGGCAAAAACTGCCTTCGCGCGGCCACGGCGGTCTGCTGAAAGCGCTTTTCAGCCCGCTGGTGTTGTTGTTCAGCCTCACCTATTACGGACTGGCGAACCTCAACGGCGCAGTGAGCACCTTCCTGCCGCTGATCATCAGCGAAACCGGCTTAAGTCATGTTCAGACCGGGTTCATCACCATCATCCCTTACGTATTTGGTCTGGCCGGCATGCTGGTGCTGGGACGTATAGCCGATCGTCCCGGGTCACGGCTGCTGGCCAACTATCTGGCGCTGATCTTCTCCTTTGTCGGGCTGTTATGCGTCGCGTGGTTCGATAACTCGCTGGTGAAAATGATGTTTTTGTGCTGTTCGGCATTTGGCTTTTTCGGCGCGATGCCGGTGTTTTGGGGATTGCCCGCGCAGTTTATCCCGGCGTCCGTGGTGGCGGGTGGCCTCGCCCTGATCAATGCGCTGGGCAGTATTGCCAGTGTGGTGAATCCGTGGGTCATCGGCGTGATACGCGACCGCAGCGGCAGTTATAACGGCGGATTTTACTGGCTGGCGGCGATGGCGATGCTCTCGATCATTACTCTGAGCATCATCTTTCGTCGCCAGCGTTTACCGGCTTATCAGGCCAGCAATGAACAACGTGAGGGGCAGTAGTATGAAGATTATTGATGTCCGGTTACTTCAGGTGAAAGGCGTGATGCCGGGAGAGGGCGATTTCTGGGAGGAGCGTCTCGCGCGTCCCACCGATGTCTATGCGCAGTTTCGTACTGTGAATAATCATGACGGTGGCGTTCAGCTGGAAGATGGTTTTGCCATTACCACCGTGTTTCTTGAGATCGTTTCTGATGAGGGCGTGGACGGGCTGGCAGGGCCGGTGCCGCATGCCGTTGCATCAATCATTCATGGCCAGCTGCGGCCGTTGTTGCTGGGTCAGGATTCGCGCGACACCGAGCGTTTGTGGGATCAGATGTACCGGGCGCAGATTCATGGGCGTCAGGGCGATGGCATGCTGGCGATCAGCGCGGTGGATTGTGCCTTGTGGGATTTGCGTGCCAAATGGATGCAGCAACCGGTGTTTCGCCTGCTGGGCGGTTCGTTACAGGAAGAAATACCGGCATACGCATCGATGCTGGGCTTTGCGGTGCAGGATATGGCGCAGGTGCACGAGCGGGCGCTGGAGTATAAGGCGCTGGGATATCGCGGACAAAAATGGTTTTTCCGCCACGGCCCGATGAGCGGCAGGGAAGGGCTGAAGAAAAACATCGAACTGGCAAAAACGCTGCGCGAAGCCGTAGGGGATGATTACGATCTGATGTTTGATTGCTGGCAGTCGATGGATGTGACGTATCTGCTTGAACTGGCAAAGGGCATTGAGCCGTATCGCCCGCGCTGGCTGGAAGAGTGCGTGATGGCCGACAGAATCGGCAGTATGCAACGACTCAAAGACAAACTGTCCATCCCGATGGCGGGAGGCGAACATGAGTACACGCGCTGGGGTTTCAAACGCTTCTTTGAATCCGGGGCGCTGGATGTGATTCAGCCCGATATCTACTGGTGCGGTGGGCTTTCAGAAACGTTAAAAATTGCTGCTATCGCCACCCTGTACGATTTGCAGGTAATCCCGCACGGTCATTCCAGCATCGCAACGGCCCATTTCAGCACCACGCAATCGCCAATCCACACGCCTTATCAGGAGTATCTGGTGAAATGGAACGATATTCATCAGTACTTCCTGCGCGATCCGCTGGTGCCGCAAAACGGGTTAATCCCGGTACCGCAGGGACCCGGCATGGGCATGGCACTTAATCCAGCGCATATTCAGCAGCAGACATACTTGTTCACCTCATAACCCAACGCTCCCTCAAACAGGCCCGTTATTGTTTGGGGGATCTGTCTCTTGTATACTACAAAACACAGTGCCCACCGTCATTCTGACCCCCTAAATGCTCGCTGTTTAAAGGACGCTCGCCACGCTATGCCCGCCGATAAACTCATCATTGACTGGTCATCGAAAAACATCCTCCGCCCGCAGTCACTGAGCAGCATTCTGGCCGATCATATTCGTGACCTGATCGTGAACTGCCAGATTGCACCCGGTGCATTAATTTCCGAGAACGATATTGCCACCCAGCTTAACGTGAGCCGGACGCCGGTAAGAGCGGCGCTGCAAAAGCTGGAGATGGAGCGTCTGGTGCAAATTATCCCGCAGCGCGGCACTTTTGTGTTTTCGTTCAATGAGCGGGAGATGCGCGAAACCTGTGAGATGCGGCAGATTCTGGAATCAGGCGCATTAAAGCTGGCACTGCAACACGATCGTCAGGCGCTGATCGCGCGCCTGAACGAACAGCTGGCGCGTGGACGCGATGCATTACAAAACGCGCCGGAGACCTACCGCGAAACCGATGCGGCGTTTCATATGGCACTGATTGAAAGCAGCCAGAACAGCGAGCTGGTCGGTTTTTACAAAACCAGCATCAACCGCATTCGCGCCTTTCTCAATCACCTGACGCGCACGCCGGATGAGTTCCAGGGTTCGCAAAACGATCATGAGGCGATCGTGGCGCGGTTAACTAATTACGAGGATGAACAGGCGCTGGAACTTCTGCACTGGCATCTTGGCGGCATTATGCGCATGTTCCAGCGGTCGGTGGCGGACACCGACTCAGCCAGTTGATCGGCATCACTTCGCAGTCAGAACATCGCTGAAAAGCGATCACGCCTCAAGCGCAGCAGCCACCGCCAGACCCGCCAGCTGCGCGCTGGCCAGCAGTTGCTCAACGCTGTGGCCCTGACGCGCTCTGGCAGAAAGTCCGGACATCACGGTGCTGACAAAGTCGGTCAGGCGCTGCGCGTCCTGTGGGTAGCGGGCCGCAATATAGCACCGGATGGTGTCCTCAGCGGCGCGATGAAACACTCTGGCCGCCTCGCGTGCCTGCTGATCCTGACAGCGAATTCCTTCCAGCACCAGACAACCCGCACACACCTCATCCCGGGCATAATGCAGCGCCGCCGCTTTCAGTAATGCATCGAGGGCTTCGGCCACCGGGCGGTCGTCGCGCAGTATCTCAGCCAGGGGAATCGAGCCGGTAGTGGCGTAGCGATCGAGAACGCGGGCATACAATCCGGCCTTATTACCGAACGCGCTGTAAAAGCTCGGCGGGTTGATGCCCAGCGCGTCAGTGACATCGGCGACGCTGACGGCGTCATAACCTTTGGCATGGAATAACCCCTGCGCGACTGCTACGGCGTGTTCGGGGTCAAAGTTGCGGGGACGACCAGGTGATTTCATGTTTTATAGTGCTCGCTACAAAATTGCATTGACATTAAATCGGGCTCATTTTGTAATGCATACTAAGAAATCACACGTGGAGATGCAAATGAGCATATTTAAAGATAAGCAGGTTCTGGTTCTGGGCGGCAGTCGCGGTATTGGTGCGGCTATCGTGCGTCGCTTTGCTGATGAGGGTGCCAGCGTGACCTTCACCTTCTCAGGTTCGCCTGAGGCCGCCGAAAAACTGGCGCACGAAACCGGTTCGGCTGCTGTTCATACCGACAGCTCAGAGCGCGATGCGGTGATTGCTACCGTGCGCGACAGTGGACCGCTGGATGTGCTGGTGGTTAATGCTGGTATCGCCCTGTTCGGCGATGCGCTGGAACAGGATCCGGACGCGGTCGATCGCCTGTTCCGCATTAACATTCACGCGCCGTATCATGCTGCGGTTGAAGCCGCCCGACAGATGCCAGCCGGCGGCCGCATCATCATTATCGGTTCGGTCAATGGCGACCGTATGCCGATTCCCGGTATGGCGTCTTATGCGCTAAGTAAATCCGCTTTACAGGGTCTGGCGCGCGGCCTGGCGCGGGATTTCGGCCCGCGCGGCATCACCATTAACGTGGTGCAACCGGGCCCGATTGATACCGATGCCAATCCGGAAAATGGTCCGATGAAAGATCTGATGCACAGCTTCATGGCCATCAAACGCCATGGCCGTTCTGAAGAGGTGGCAGGCATGGTGGCGTGGCTGGCAGGACCCGAAGCCGGTTTCGTCACCGGCGCCATGCACACTATTGATGGAGCGTTTGGCGCATAACGTCAGTGTCTGAACAGGGCGCTGACCACCGCGCTGAATACCGAACCGGTGGCAAAAGCGTGTTCGGTCATGTGCTCTTCATGGCGAATATCAGCCAGCCGCCGCAGCGCCGCCTGCGCGCTGGCTGCATTAATTTCTTCGTCCATCTTGCTGTAACCGTCCGCCATCAGCAGCCGGGCACGTTCCGAATCCGATCGTTCCAGCGTGGCGATAACCTGTTGTTTGCGATAAAAAACGTAATCTGTCATATGTGCGTCCTGTTGCCGTTATCATGATTATGCCGCGGAGGCGATGGTTTAAATCAGCTGAACATCGCACCCTCTTGGTAGCGGCGCAATCAAAACCTGGCCGTTGTATAAACAATTCGCAGCATAGCTGTTTCTCCCCGCGCGTCCGGCAACCTATTTATCAGCCCGGCCCTTCGCTGCCCGCTGCCAGCAGCGGCACCACGACATCGCTAATCGGCGTAGCAATAGCATGCTGACGCCCATAGCGCTGTACCACACCATTGCGGGTATCCCACTCCAGCGGGCGGTTGGCCTGGCGATCGGCGAGGATCGAGGTGCTCAGATCGGGCGGCGCGCGGTGAAAGCCATCAATAATTTCCTGCGGCACGCTGTCGTCCAGCACCGCACCGGCCGCGCGCGCCACCGTCAGGCACTCCTGTAAATAGGCTAATCCCAGCTGCGTGATATCGCCGCGGCTAAACATGCCGGCGCGACGGTTGGCCAGCACCATCAAACCGGCGGCGGCATTTTGTAACAGTTTGCGCCAGGCGATGGAGAGGAAGTCCGCGGCCAGTGCCACCTCGCAGCGCGTATCGCGCAGCGCATCCACTACGCGCGCGGCCTGCGGCACATCCGGCAGGGTCAGGCGAGGCTGGGCGCGCAGCCAGACTGACGCATCCGGCTCGCGCTGCGCCGGGAACCACACCACCGAAGGTAATACTGTGGCGCCGTTGACATAAGGCGCCAGCTGGCTCTGCTGCTCGACGCCATTTTGCAGCGCGCACACCACGGTTTTTTCATCGCACAGAGTGGCCAGCCACGCGGCGCTGTCCGCGACCTGGGTGGTTTTAACCGCCACGAACAGCAAATCGCAGCGTTGTGTCACGTGCGAGGCATCATGCAATACCGGACCGGGCACGCTGATTTCGCCCGCATCGTGGCGCAGCGTTAACTGTGCATGGGCCGTGCGGCCGCACAGCAGCGGGGTGCGCCCGGCTTCATGCAGCACCGCCGCGACGGTGGTGCCAATTGCACCGGGGCCCAGCAGGGCGATTTTACAACGTTCAGACATGCTGCCATCTCCTCATCGCTTAACCGATCATCAGCGTGCCGAGTGCAATCACCGCACACGCCAGCATTTTTCTTACCGTTAATGCTTCACCGAGAAACAGCGCGCCCAGCACTGCGGCAAACAGCACGCTGGTTTCACGCAGCGCCGACACCGCGCCCATCGGCGCTGCCGTCATGGCGTAAATGATGATGCCGTAGGCCAGCAGCGAAACCAGGCCACCCGCCGCGGCGCTCAGCACGCCCGGTCGCCACTGCAGCAGGCTTTTGCTGTCGCGCAGCGCGATGTAGACCGCCGGCATTAATATGCCCCACAAGCTGCACATCCACGCGGTATACGCAAATGCATTGCCGGCAACGCGCACGCCCATGCCGTCCACCACGCTGTACGCGGCGATAAAGGCACCGGTCGCCAGCGTGTAGCGCAGGCCCGGCAGCGCCAGTTTGCCGCCGCGCAGCGCCAGCGACACAATGCCAGCGGACACCAGCACGATGCCGCACAGCGTAGTAAAGGCGATGTGCTCGCCGGCAAACAGCGCGGCGGCGCAGGTCACCAGCAGCGGCGACGATCCGCGCGCAATCGGATAGGTCTGGCCGAGATCGCCGCTCTGGTAGCTGCGCACCAGGCACAGGTTATAGCCGACGTGCAGCAGCGCCGACAGCAGCGCATATTTCCAGCTGGCGCGCGCCGGCAGCGGCAGAAACAGCGTACTGAGCGCACACACCAGCGCGATCGCCACGCACATAATGGTCATTGACCACAGGCGATCGGATCCGCCGCGCAGTAAGGTGTTCCAGCTGGCGTGCAGCAGTGCGGCGCACAGCGTTAAGACAATAATGTAATCAGGCATAGGCTGATGCTATGCAGCCGCAAATGGATTGAAAAGCGAAGATTTATCATTGCGCTATGAGTAAATACTCATACTTCACTGATAATCCTGCTGCGCCTGACGTGATTCTGCGAGCAGCCAGCGTCGAAAATTAACGATGTGCGGCTGGCTTTCAATGCCCTGCGGACAGACGAAATAGTAGGCGGCGGGCGAGGAAAACGCGACGTTGAACAGCCGTACCAGGCTGCCGTCGCGCAGCTCTTTTTCAACATGACCGCTGCGCGCCAGCGCCACGCCTTGCCCCAGCAGCGCGGCTTCCAGCGTCATATTGGTGTCGGCAAAACGTACGCTCTCCTGTAAGGCATCCAGCGTCAGGCCGACCTGTTTAAACCAGATCTCCCACTTTGGCACCAGATCGGCGCCATCACGCATCAGCAGCGGGTAACGCAGCAGCTCTGCCGGTTCCTGCGGTGTGCCGAAGCGCTGCAGCAGCGCCGGGCTGGCGACCGGAAACAACTGTTCACGAAACATAAATTCGCTGTGCAGCGCCGGATAATTGCCATGGCCAAAGCGGATCGCCACGTCAGAATCCTGGCGCGAGAAGGTAATCGCATCATCGGTGCTTTCCAGCGTTACCAGAATTTCCGGGTGCTGGCGCGTCAGGCCCGGCAGGCGCGGCAACAGCCACTTCAGCGCAAACGAGTAGGTGGTATTCACGCGCAGCCGCACGCGGCCTTTCTGCTCGCGTAAGTCGGCTAAGGTGGTTTCCAGATTACTGAAAAACTCGCGCACGATCGGTGCCAGCGCCGCACCGGCCGGCGTCAGACTCAGCGTTTTGCCGCGCTGAAACAGCTGTACGCCCCAGATCTCTTCCAGGTTTTTGAGCTGATGGCTGACGGCGCTTTGGGTGATAAACAGCTCTTCCGCGGCGGCGGTAAAGGTCGGATGGCGCGTTGCCACTTCAAACGCGCGCAGCATGGCGGTAGGCGGTAACTCTCTCATCGGTGCAGCCTTGTTTTATGAGCGTTCACTCATGATAGCGGAATCGTCTGTTCGCTCACGAAACTTATTCACCCACCCTCCAGTTTAGCCTCACAGCCTGTCACTTTGCTGACAGTGGCCGACACATTCATCACTGAATCGGCGGCCAGCTGAATGGTTGGTTATTTACCGCGTGGCGGTTTTAATCCGCCGCCGGATAGGGTTCCCGCTGCGCTCGCGTCCTGACGCTGATTAACTATGTTTATCACTCAATATAAGAATGGGGTGATGAAATGCGAAACCGTGTATTTAGCGCGCTGGCGTTATTGTTATTATCCGGCTGTGGCGCGAATAACAGCGCCTCGCCGGTTACGGCACCTGGTGCGCCGGAAGCGGGGAAAACCGCGCTGCTGGAGAGCGGGGCGGCGGCGTTGCAGTCGCGGCCGCCGATTGAGGCGATCAATACGTATCTGGATGGTTTTCATTATTACTGCGGGAATCAGCAGGGGCAGATGGAGGCCCATCACTACGTAACCATTCTTAATGACGATGTGATGCAGGCGGTTATTTATGACGGTAACAAAAAAGACGCCAAATTAATGGGCGTGGAATATATCATCAGCGAACGTTTATTTAAGCAACTGCCGGCGCAGGAAAAGCAGTACTGGCACAGCCATCGCTATGAAGTGAAATCCGGTACGCTGATTGCGCCCGGCCTGCCGCCGGCCGCGGAGCACGCGCTGATGAGCAAAATCGTCAACACCTACGGAAAAACCTGGCACACCTGGCATACCGACCGCGATAAAACGCTGCCGCTGGGCGCGCCGACGCTGATGATGGGCTTTACCGCCGACGGTCAGCTCAATCCGGCGCTGCTGGCTGACCGCGACAAGCGCTTTGACGTCGATACTGCGACAATCCGCACTGACCGCGCTGATATCGCCGCCCATCCGGTGGCAGAGGGGGCCGATCGTTGCCGGCGCGTGCATCCGTAACCGGCGATTCCGCTTTACTCGTGATACATCTGGCTGCGCCCACCGTCGATCAGGATATCGGTGGCATTGATGAAGCGCGCCTCGTCGCTGGCGAGAAACAGCGCTGTGTAAGCCACTTCATCCGGCTCGCCGATGCGTTTACACGGCAGCAGCGCCGCCTGACGCGCGCGCTCGGCCTGCGGATCCGGACAGCTCGCCAGCCAGGCTTCAGCGGCTGGCGTCATGATCAAACCGGGCGAAATACTGTTTACGCGGATGCCCTGCGCGGCGTACTCCACGCCCAGCGAACGCGTCAGGCCGATCAGCCCGTGTTTAGCCACCGGATAAGGGAAGGCGCCGGGAATGATTTTGTGCCCGTGCACCGAGGCAACGTTAACGATGTTGCCATACTGACGGGCCAGCATCGCCGGCAGGACGCTGCGTATCAGGTTGTACGGCCCTTTCAGATTGGTGTTCATGCAGCGCTGCCAGTCATCCTCGTCCAGCGTCAGCGGATCGCGAAAAACGTTTACGCCAGCGCAGTTGATCAGGATATCAATATCTCCCAGCGCCTGCTGCGCCTGCTGTACCGCGCGGCTAACCTGCTGCGGCTGCGTGACATCGGCTGCGCAGGCCAGACAGCGCTGGCCGGACTGCTGCTGTAGCTGCGCCGCCAGCGCTTCGCTGCTGTGTGCGTCGCGATCAAACAGCGCCAGGCGGGCGCCTTCGCGCGCAAACAGGGTGGCGATGGCGCTGCCGATGCCGCTGCCGGCACCGGTAATGATGGCGGTTTTATTGGCTAAACGTGGGGACATAGTCGCTTCCTTATGAGGATGTCGGGAGAATCAGCCAGTCGGCCAGCTCTAAGGTATTATCACCGCGCTGCAGGCGAATCAGCGGCCAGCTGTCGCTGCGCGTGAGCGGCACCAGCCCGCTGCGGCTGAGCAAAAAAGTGTCTTCGCTTTTCACGCCGCTCAGCGTCGGGTTCCACGCCACGGCGGTGTCGGGCTGTACCTCGCCGCGACTCTCCGGGGTGATAATCCAGTCGCGGCAGCCGTATCCGGCCGGACCGCCCTGATGATGATCGCGCCATGCCTCAGCGTGGCCGTGGCGTTGATAAGCCTGAGTGATGTCCGCAAAAACCGCTGACCAGCTGCGCTGCGCCTGGGTGGCATACAGCATATCGGCGTGGATCTCCGCCAGCGTCAGAATGCGCTGGCGCAGCGCCGGGTCGGGTTCACCGAGATGCACCAGGCGCGTCAGGCTGACATGCAAACCGTGCCGTTCGGCACCGAGGGTGATCAGCATCATGCGCTGCAGCGTTTTGTGCGTCGGCACCGGATGTTTAAATGCGGCGATGCGCTCATCGGCGGCCACCAGCGTGCACATCGGGCGAATGCCGCGCGCCAGACAGCCGGCGGCAATGTCGGCTTCGACCTGCCATTCGCTGACGCCCGCGCGCAGCTGGCGCGCCACCGTTTCGACAATCTGCGCCGTCTCCTGTCCCAGCGTGCGAAAGCGCTGCTGTTCCGGTGCGCTCAGCCCCTGGCGCAGCGTGATCATCTGCGGCTGGATATCGCTCAATCCTGCCATGGGCGTATCGCTGCCGATATGGCCCGCCGGCAGCACGCTGCTCAGCGACTGGTACCACGGATAGTGCCGGGTCGCACAGCTGAACGGCAGCGGCTCTTCGGCCAGAATGCGCGGTAGCTCATTGTCCGGTGCCAGCAGCAGCACGCTGTCGCGGCCGATCAGCAGGCTGGCAACGCCGGTCTCGGCACGCTCTACCACATAATAGCTGGCCCCGTCGGTCAGCCAGGCGATGTTATCGCGGCGCGTCAGCAATACCGCATCCAGCTGCCAGTGCGCCAGCGCCTGTTGCAGGCGCGCCAGTTTGTCACTCATACACGACCTCCTTGTGCTCAACGATCTGCGACTGCAGAACCAGCTCCGCAGCGCGATGCGCCACGGCCATCACCACCGCATTGGTGTTGCCGCTGATAATATTCGGCATCATCGAGGCATCCACCACGCGCAACCGCTGTACGCCGCGCACGCGCAGGTCGTCGTGCAACACCGCCAGCGGATCGTCATCGTGGCCCATGCGGCAGGTGCCGACCGGGTGATAGCCGGTTTTCACCATGCGTCGGCAGTGGGCGCCAATCGCGTCATCACTGGTGACTTCCGCACCAGGGAAAATCTCTTCATCGACCATCTCGCGGATGGGCGCGGCGGCCAGCACCTGACGCGCAAAGCGAAAGCCGGCGAGGGTGCGCGCTAAATCGTCCGGATGGCCGAAAATCTGCGTATCGATCACCGGCAGGCTGCTGGCGTTGTTATCGCGCAGCGTGACTTCACCGGTGGCTTTCGGGCGCAGCAGCAGGGAATTCACCGTGACACCGTCACCGGGATCGGCACCCATTACATCGCGATCGAGATATACCGTTGGCACGCAGAACATCTGAATGGTGGGCGTCGCCGTGAAATCGAGCGGATCGAAAAAGGCGCAGGTTTCCACGCCGGTGGTAGTCACCGGGCCGCTTTTGAACAGCAGATATTGCAGTCCGGCTTTGACCATCGGCCAGCCGCGATCCTGGCCGTAGTAGCCAAACGCACCGCGCGTGCTGGCAACCACCGGTACTTCGTAATGGTCCTGCAGGTTTTTACCCACGCCCGGCAAGGCATGGCGCACGGCTATGCCATGCTGTTTCAGCTGCTCCTGCGGACCGATGCCGGAGAGCATCAGCAGTTTTGGCGTCTGGTAGGCACCGGCGGCCAGAATCACTTCGCGGCTGGCGCGCGCCTGTTGCGGCTGGCCATCCTGACGATAGCGCACGCCGCTGGCGCAGGTGCCGTCAAACAGCACCTCTTCCACCTGTGCACCGGTGACCAGCGTCAGCCGTGCGTCATGGCGCAGCGGGTTGATAAACGCATCGACCACGCTGCAGCGCTGCCGCGTCTGACCGTCGATGGTGTGCTGCATGAAGCCGACGCCAGACGGATTGCCGCTGTTAAAATCCGGCGTGTAGGGAATACCCAGCCCCTGCAGGGTTTTGACATAGGCGCGGCTCAACGGGCTGAAGTGGCCGAGATGCGACACCTTCATCGGACCGCCAACGCCGTGATTGGGTGCGCCGAGGTGATCGTTATCTTCGATGGCGGTAAAGTGCGGCAGCAGCGCCTCCCACGACCAGTCGATGCCCTGATGGCCCAGCGCCTGGTTCCAGTCGGCGTAATCCTGTTTATGACCGCGCATGTAGACCATGGCGTTGACAGTCGAACCGCCGCCCAGCACTTTGGCCTGCGGCACGATCACGCCGCGTCCGTTGAGCTGCGGCTGCGCTTCGGTTTGATGCATCGTCAGAAACCGGTCGCTGACGAGAAACTTCATATAGCCGGCGGGCATTTTCAGCACCGGATGGTATTCGTCGCGCCCGGCCTCCAGCAGCAGCACGCGCGCATTTCCTTCGCTGACCAGGCGCGCGGCAACGATACAGCCCGCGCTCCCGCCGCCCACCACAATGTAATCGTACTCTTTCATAACGCTCTGTTTACTCCGATGCGATGGAATCTAACCGGCGCAGGCGCTGCGCCGCCGGGTTGTGCTGCTCGCCCGGATCGAGCGGACTGAGCAGATAACGCCACGAGATAAACGCACTCACCAGATACAGGAAGGCGTAGCCCCAAATCACCCCAAGCGTGCCGAGCAGTGCATTGATTGCGCCGTACAGCGCCGGACCGAAGAAGGTGGACAAACCGGCGGCGAAGCAGTAAATCGCCATGGCGTTACCTTTGTCCTTCGGCTGGCACAGCGATGAGAACAGCGCGGCGGCGGGCACGTAGCCGCACAGCGTGATGCCGTACAGGCAGGCGCAGATCACGCTGAGCACAAAGCTGCCGTGGCTCCACTGCGGCACAAAGTACATCAGCAGCATCGAGACGCCGGAACCGAGGCCGCCGAACACCGTCAGCACTTTGCGCCAGCCGATGCGGTCGCTCAGCTTGCCGACGATCGGATTAAAGCTCATGCCCACCAGTCCCATGATGGTGATCAGGCTGAGGTATTCGGTCTGGGAAAAGCCAATCTGTTCGGTGAAAAAGCCCGGCAGAAAAATAAAGAAGCCGAAATAGGGCGTGGTGTTGATGATGCGCACCACTGCCGCGGCAGCGATGCGCGGCTCACGCCACAGAATATCGATGCCGCCCATTAGCGTGCGCAGCGTGCCCTGCTGACGATGTTCGGCATCCAGCAGCGACTGATAACCGCTGCGCTCTTTCAGCGCCAGCAGCATCACCAGCAGACCGATCGCCACCAGACCCAGCGACAGCCAGAAGGTGGCGTATTCGCCCACCAGGCGGATAGAGAAGATCGCTACCAGTGAACCGAGCGTCGGCAGCCCGCCGGTAAACGCCAGCCAGAACCAGCCGGTGGCGGAGCCGCGCATCTCCGCCGGGGCCGCCGACTGAATCCACACCAGAAAGGCGTAGGCAAACATCGGATAAGCCACGCCGCGCAGGCCATAAGTTAGCGCCAGCAGCAGCACGCTGTGCGACGGCAGCGCCACGGCCAGGAACAGCACTTCAAACACAATCCAGATCAGGCCGCCCGCCAGCATCACTTTACGCGGGCCGATCAGCGTTGACAGCGAACCGGCCAGCCATGAGCCCAGCGTGACGGTGACGCCGTAAAAGGCGATTACCCAGGCAGCGATATTCAGGGAGAAGCCGTTTTCGTGCAGATAGGGCGCGAGATAGTTGGACTCGACGCCGTCGCCAATCATAAACAGCAGGACCGCCAGATAGCCCCAGGCCAGCGCGGGCGGAATGCCGAGGCGGATCAGCCACGGATGGGTTGCAGGTGATGTTGTCATTATGTTTTCTCTGTAGGGTTGGTGTCAGCACAGCCAGATAAAGCGTTCGCCCGGCATTATCAGAACGTTTTTTACCGGGATAGCCCGAACAGGTTGTTATGAGCAGGGACTCTAAAGCACGGCAGGCGCGCAGGATGGCGCAACCATCACAGAAGTCAGTAAACACTGTTTAGTAAGATGAGCGCGGATGAAGCGAAAGGAGGCCGCGTGAAAACCGTCGGACTGAATAATTTCCAGGTGCGTAAGCACAACAAAGCGCTGTTTATGCAGCTGATGTGGCGTCATAAACGTCTGAGCAAATCGCAGCTGGCACAGCTCAGCGGCCTGACCATTCCGGCGGCCAGCAAGATTTTGCAGGAGCTGCTGGAGCAGGGCCACGTGCAGCACTCCAGCGCCACGCTGAGCACGCGCGGCAACAGTAACGGCAGTTTTCAGCTGCCAGCGCAAGGCGCGTGGACGCTGTGCCTGTGCGTCAAGCCGACCAGCATTGAACTGCAGCTGGCTGATGCGCAGCTGGTGGCGCAGGGCGACTATCAGCAAATCAGCATCAACGCGCAGACGCCAGAGCAGCTGCTGGCGGAGATTGAAACGGTGTGGCGCGCGACCTGTAAACGCTGGCCGAAGCGGCAGATTAATCTGGCGCTGGCGGTGCACGGGCAGGTCGATCCGGTAACCGGCGTCTCGCAGCATATGCCGCAGGCGGCGTGGCGCAGCCCGCTGCAGCTGAAGTTTCTGCTTGAGGAGAAGCTGGCAGTTGACGTCCGTGTCGATAACGACTGCGTGATGCTGGCGCTGGCGGAAAAGTGGCTGAACCGCAATGCGCTGGCCGAATTCTGCGTCATCAATGTCGATTACGGCATCGGCTCATCATTTGTCATCAACGGTGAGATCTTTCGCGGCAACCTGTACGGCAGCGGGCAGATTGGCCACACCATTATTGATCCGCACGGGGAGCGCTGTAACTGCGGACGGCAGGGCTGTCTGGAGACGGTCGCCTCGCTCAGCACGCTTAAGCGGCTGGCGCATCAGCGCGCGCCGCAGGCGGTGCAGCCCACCAGCCGTCAGCTGCTGGCTGCCTGGCAGGCCGGCGAGCCGTGGATCATCGAGTGGGCGCAGCGCAGCGCGGAAGCCATCGGCATGAGTCTGTACAATTTCCTTAATACGCTGAATATCAATCAAATCTGGCTGTACGGTCGCAGCTGTACTTTTGGTGAGAGCTGGTTGCAGACCATCGTGCACCAGATTGATTTCAATCCTTTTGATCCGCGCGATGCGCTAAAAAGCAAAGCCACCAACGTGCATTTTGGTCAGCTGGATCGCGCCCGTCAGGTCCTCGGCATCGGTTATCTCTATGTCGAGGCCGATCCCGGTACGGCGTAGTTTACTAAACTCCTGTTACTAAAATCTGTGAGGGCCTGAACTTTCACCCTGCGGTATCGGTGGTGAGATAGCCGCACTTTGACCCTGGTGCGGAGAGTGGCCGTGAACAATCATCAACATCTGAATATGCGTTACGTGTGGAGCATCTGTCTGGTGGCAGCCTGCGGCGGTTTGCTGTTTGGCTATGACTGGGTGGTGATTGGCGGGGCCAAACCCTTCTATGAGGCCTGGTTCAACGTCACCGATCCGGCGGCATCCGGCTGGGCGATGAGCTCGGCGCTGGTGGGCTGCGTATTTGGCGCGCTGGTGTCCGGCTGGTCAGCGGACAAGCTGGGGCGGCGGCTGCCGTTGATCGTCGCCGCACTACTGTTTGTGGTGTCGGCGATCGGCACCGCGCTGGCCAGCAGCTTTACGCTGTTTGTCTGGTGGCGCATTATCGGCGGCGTCGGCATTGGTATCGCCTCGGCGCTCAGCCCGATGTACATCGCGGAGATCAGCCCGGCAGACAAGCGCGGCAAGTTTGTCGCGGTTAACCAGCTGACAATCGTTATTGGCGTGCTGGCGGCGCAGCTGATCAACCTGATGATTGCCGATCCGGTCGTCGGCGCATCAACCCATGCGGCGCTGCGTGAAACCTGGAACGGTCAGGTTGGCTGGCGCTGGATGTTCGCCTCGGCCGCCGTGCCGTCGCTGGCGTTTCTGCTGCTGATGATGTGGGTGCCGGAATCACCGCGCTGGCTGATGCTGGCGGGCCAGCCGCAGCGCGCGCTGGCGATGCTGAATAAAATTGGTTCGCCTGCTTATGCGCAGCAGACGCAGCGCGAGATTGCCCGCGCGCTGGAACAGGATCGCCAGCAAACGCGCGCCCGCGCCGGCTCGTTGCTGGCGCCGCGCACGCTGCCGATTGTCATCACCGGCATCGTGCTGGCGATTTTCCAGCAGTGGTGCGGTATCAACGTGATTTTCAACTTTGCGCAGGAGATTTTTGCTTCGGCTGGTTTCGATATCAACGGTACGCTGAAGTCGATCGTGGCCACCGGCCTGATCAATTTGCTGGCAACGGTGCTGGCGCTGCCGCTGGTGGACCGGCTCGGTCGCCGCAAACTGATGCTGATCGGTGCCGGTGGACTGACGCTGTGTTATGCACTGATTGCCGGTGCCTACACGCTGGGCATCACCGGTTGGCCGGTGCTGATTCTGGTACTGGCGGCGATTGCGGTTTACGCGCTGACGCTGGCGCCGGTCACCTGGGTGCTGCTGGCGGAAATTTTCCCCAACCGGATTCGCGGTCTGGCGATGTCGGTCGCCACGCTGGCGCTGTGGATTGCCTGTTTTGTGTTGACTTATACCTTTCCCATCCTCAATGCCGGACTTGGTGCAGCGGGCAGCTTTATGCTGTATGGCGTGATTTGTGCGGCGGGCTTTGTCTTTGTGCTGCGTCGCGTGCCGGAGACCAAAGGCATTTCGCTGGAGCAGCTGGAGCAGCAGCTCACCGCTGGCGAGCCGGCTGCGGTAGCAGGTGAGCATTCGCTGCGGTAACCGCAGCCATGCTTCAGGCAGAAAGCCGGTGCGCCGGGCGGCGCACCGGTACAATACCCGCTTACACCTGCGCCATACCGCCATCGACAAACAGTTCGGCTGCATTAATAAAGCTGGCGGCCTCGGAGGCGAGAAACGCCACCACCTTGCCAATCTCTCCCGGCTCACCCAGACGACCGAGCGGTACCTGCGCGGCCAGCGCATCGAACAGCCCCTGGCGCTGATCTTCCGGCACCAGGCCGCCTAAGCCTGGCGTCTGTACCGGGCCAGGGCTCACCACGTTAATGCGGATGCCGCGATCTTTCACGTCCAGCGCCCACGAGCGGGCAAAGTTACGCACCGCCGCTTTACTGGCGCTGTAAACGCTGAAGCCCGCCGTACCCTGAATTGCGGCGGTGGAGCCGGTGAGAATCACCGATGCCTTATCGCTCAGCAGCGGCAGCGCTTTCTGCACGGTGAACATCACGCCGCGGACGTTGGTGCTAAAGATACGATCAAAATGTTCTTCTGTGATGGCCCCCAGCGGCAGCATGTCGCCGCCACCGGCGTTGGCAAACAGAATATCCAGCCGGCCGGCCTGGCGCGCAATCTGCGCATAGACGGCATCCAGATCGCTTAACTGTGCCGCATCGGCGCGAATGCCGGTGGCGGTGGCGCCGATGCTGGCGACGGCCGCATCCAGCTCAGCCTGACGACGACCGGTGATAAACACGCGTGCGCCTTGTGCCGCCAGTTCCTGGGCGGTGGCGAGGCCAATACCGGAGGTGCCGCCGGTCACTAAAGCGATTTTGTCTTGCAGAATCAGGTTCATAGTATGTACTCCACAGTTGATTAGGTTAAGTGGTGACGGCCTTGCCGTCGCTGAAGTGCACTGTAGCGCTGCCGCTTTTACGGATAAATGGTGTAAAATCGAAAGGACTATTTCTCTGGGTGGATAATCAGGTAAGGGGCGACAATGGATCAATTGCTGGCAATCCGGGCGTTCTCCCGCGTGGTCGAGGCAGGCAACTTTACCCGTGCCGCCAATTCACTGGATATGCCTAACGCCACCCTGAGTAAGCTGGTGCAGGAGCTGGAAGCGCATCTCGGCGTGCGTCTGTTGCAGCGCACCACGCGCCGGGTCACGGTGACGGCAGAAGGGCGCGATTACTACGAGCGGGCGCTGCGCATCGTGCGCGATCTGGAAGATATCGATTGTGCGTTCAATAGCGTCACGACGAAACCGCACGGTCAGCTGCGTATCGATATCGGCGGCTCAACGGCGCGCGATGTGCTGCTGCCGGCGCTGCCCGATTTTGTCGCCAGGTTTCCCGACATCACCCTGGACCTTGGCGTGTCCGATCGCACCGTGGATCTCATCAGTGATAACGTGGACTGCGTAGTGCGCGGCGGTCCGCTGAGCGATTCGTCACTGGTGGCACGGCACTTAGGCAATGCGCAAATGATCACCTGTGCCACGCCCGGCTATCTGCGGACCTACGGCATTCCGGCGTATCCGCAGGAGCTGGACAACGGCCATCGCATCATCAGCTATCTGTCGCCGCAGAGCGGGCGCGCCTTTCCGCTGCGCTTCCGCCACGGCGAAGAGCGAATCGAGGTAAAGACCGCGCACCGCGTTGGCGTCAATGAGAGCAACGCGCACCTTGCCGCGGCGGTGGCGGGGCTGGGCATCATTCAGACGTTCCGTTACGCTGCGGCCGCGGATTTGCAGGCCGGACGGCTGGTGGAGATCCTCGCCGACTGGCGTCCGTCAGACTATCCGTTCCACGTGGTTTATCCGCAGAGCCGCCATCTCACCCAGCGCCTGCGGGTGCTGATCGACTGGCTGCGTGAGGTGTTTCCGCAACGGCTGAATGGATGACAGGGTGTAAACAATCTGTTAACGTTTGGCCTCAACCCCATGATACAGGCGCGTTTATGACACTCTCTGCTGATTCCGCATCGTCATCTGACTTTCGCCTGTATGCGCCTTGCTGCCCGCCACCTCCGGCACGCGTTGTGATTCGCTAAGTATCGAACTTCCTGCGCCTCGCTAAGCGAGCGCGCTAACAACGTTTGTTTCAGGAGCAATGCTATGCGTTCTTCTTCTTCGCTGACTTCGCAGGCAGCGACGTCAGGCTTTGTGCTGCTGTGGGGCAGCGCAGCCATTTTCTCGCGTCTCGGGCTGGATAATGCCTCACCGCTGGCACTGCTGGTGGTGCGTTTTAGCATCGCGCTGGTTGCGCTGTTGCTGGTGGGACTGTTTCGCCGCCGCTGGCTGCCGCAGCCCGGTACGCGCCCGCGCGTAATGCTGACCGGCCTGGTGTTGATCGGCGCTTATTCGCTGTGTTATTTCCAGGCGATGGCGGAGGGCGTGACGCCAGGGCTGATCGCCACCATCATGGGCATCCAGCCAATTCTGACGCTGTGCCTGGTGGAGCGGCGTCTGCCGGGCAGGCGGTTGCTGGGCTTAACGGTCGCGCTGGCGGGGCTGATACTACTGGTGTGGCGCAGTCTGGCGGCGTCGCAGCTGCCGCTCAGCGGCGTGCTGTTTGCGCTGGCCGCGCTGCTGTGCATGACCTTCGGTGCCATCATGCAGCAGCGGGTGACGCAGCATCCGGCGCAGGTGCTGCCGCTGCAGTACGGCGTGAGTTTACTGCTGTGCCTGCTGTTGCTGCCGGTTAAACCTTTTCATGTCAGCTTCACGCTACATTTCTGGCTGGCCGCGCTGTTCCTCGGCGTGATGATCTCCGTGGTGGCCCAGCTGCTGCTGTATCGCTTACTGAGCGCGGGCAGTATCGTTAACGTCACCAGCCTGTTTTATCTGGTGCCGGTGATTACCGCGCTGCTCGACTATCTGCTGCTGGGTAACCGACTGCCGTGGCTGAGCCTGCTGGGCATGGCGGCGATTCTGGCGGGTATCCTGCTGGTGTTTCGTGCGCCACAGCCTTCGCGTTAACATCATGCCCCGCCAGCCGGCGGGGCATTTCAGCCATGATCGGTCAACGCCTGTGCGGCGCAAATCAACGCCAGATGACTGAGGCCCTGCGGCATATTGCCGCGCCACTCATCGCTGCGCACGTCGAACATTTCATTGAAGGTTTCCACGTTGCCGCGCTGGCACAGCTTGTCGAGGATCTGCTGCATGGCGCTTTCGGCACGCGTTGTCTCGCCCAGCGCCGCCCAGGCTTCCACCAGCCAGAACGAGCAGGCGATAAAAGTGCTCTCTTCCTGTTCCGTGCCGCTGTAGCGATACAGCATGGCGCTGCCGTGGCCCAGTTCCTGCTCAATGGCACGGTAGGTGGCCTGCATACGTGCCGGGTTGACGCGGCTGCCATAGGGATGCACCAGCGCCAGCGCAGCGTCCAGCCTGCCGTTGCTATCGGGATAAAACACATACGCCTGTTTCTCTTCGTTCCAGCAGTGCGCTTCAATCCAGCTGCTGATGCGGTCGCGCTCGCGCTGCCAGCGTTTCAGCCAGGTCGGTTCAATGTGGCGCGCTTCGGCCAGCGCCACGGCACGATCCAGCGCCAGCCAGCAGGCCATCTTTGAATGCGTATAGTGCTGCTGCTCCGGCAGTTCCCAGATACCGCTGTCTTTCAGCCGCCACCGATCGGCACAGTGATTGGCCAGCGCACCCAGCATGCGCGAGGTGGCTAAATCCAGTACGTGCCCGGCGCGTATAAACAACTCGGCGGTCGCCAGCATATCGCCGTACATGCTCAGCTGCAGCTGGTCGCGGGCGTTGTTGCCCACGCGTACCGGCTGGGAATGATGATAGCCACGCAGCGGCACAAAGCGTTCGGCAGGCACTTCGTTACCCTCCAGCGTGTAGCAGGTGCGCAGCGCGGTACCGTGGCGGATAATGGTTTTCGACAGCCAGGAGAACGCCGCTTTACAATCTTCCAGCGCACCGAGAAAAACAAAGGCTTTGATGATCAGACAGGCATCGCGTACCCATGCATAGCGGTAGTCATAATTCTTTTCCCCGCCAATGCCTTCCGGCAGCGAGGTAGTGGCTGCCGCCGCCAGCGCGCCGGTGGGGGAATACCATAAAAATTTCAGCGACAGCGCCGAGCGGCGCACGTGCTCAGCAAAGCGCCCCTGATAGCTCAGGCTGCGGGTCCAGTCGCACCAGGCGGTATGGCTGGTTTCAATCCGGGTATCGATCGCCTCCAGCGGCGGCACCGCCAGCGGTTCGCGCTCGGTGACCAGCAACGCCACCAGCGATCGACTGCCCTCTGCGGAGCGTAGCGTGGCGCAGATTTGCTCATCGTCACGCTGTTCGATCTGCCAGTCCTCGCTGGTGCGCAGCATCGCCAGCAGATCGCCAACGTGGTAGACGTCGCCCTGTTCGGTGCTGTCCTGCCACGGCGAGCGGGTTTCGGCAACGGTGCCAAAGCGCAGCGTCAGGCGCAGCGTCACTTCGCCGTCAACGCCTTCCACGCGCCGCGCCAGCTCACTCCACGGCAGACGACCAGCCAGCGTGCTGTTTAGCGATTCGGTCAGCAGCACGCTGCCGTTATCGGTAAAAAAGCGGGTTTCCAGTACGTTGCTGTCAGCACGGTAGGCGCGTTCGGTACGATAAGGGGCATCAGGTTCGATCTGGAAAAAACCGCCGATCTCGGGATCGAGCAGGCGATCAAACAGCGGGGCGGAGTCAAGGTTGGGCGCGCACCACCAGTCAATCGCGCCGTCGGGCGCGATCAGCGCCACTGACCGGCCCTCGCCGATGGCCGCGTAGTCACCGAGACGCGCGAAGCCCCGTTCGCGCACCGGCGACTGGAACGTTTGATTATTCATGGATCTTCCCTGTCAGCAGAAACGGCAGCGTGGCCGCCTGCTGGCAGCCACGTAATGCGGGTGGAATTCCCCGGTCAGACGGTACCGGTACCGCCATCGGAGCACCACACCTGACCTGAGGTGAAGCTGTTGGTGGTTTCAGCGAAGGTCACGTACAACGGCGCGATTTCAGCCGGCTGACCCGGACGCCCCAGTGGCGCGCTGGCACCAAACTTCTCGATTTTTTCCTGCGGCTGACCGCCGCACACCTGCAGCGCGGTCCAGTACGGTCCTGGTGCTACAGCATTGACGCGAATTTGCTGCTCGCCCAGCTGCTTCGCCAGCGCTTTAGTAAAGGCGGCGATCGCGGCTTTGGTTTGCGCATAATCCAGCAGGATGGCGCTCGGTTCATACGCCTGAACCGACGAGGTATTAATAATGGATGATCCGGCAGGCAGATATTCCAGTGCCGCTTTGGTGATCCAGAACATCGCATAAACATTGGTCTTAAAGGTGGCGTCAAAATCTTCCGTTGAGAGCGTACGGATAGACTCATTAAATTGCTGGCGACCGGCGTTATTCACCAGAATATCCAGGCCGTCGAGTTTTTCTGCTGCCTCTTTTACCAGCTGCTGGCAAAAAGATTCTGAGCGAATATCACCCGGAATCGCCACCGCTTTACGGCCTTCCGCTTCGATTAATTGCACCACTTCAGCGGCGTCCTGCTCCTCTTCCGGCAGGTAGTTGATCGCCACGTCTGCCCCTTCGCGGGCATACGCAATGGCTACCGCGCGACCAATGCCGGAGTCGCCACCGGTAATCAGCGCTTTGCGCCCGGTTAAACGGCCAGTGCCGCGATAGCTGGTTTCACCGTGATCGGGACGGGGTTCCATCTTACTGGCTAATCCCGGAATGGGCTGATGCTGCTTTTTGAATGGCGGCTTTGGATATTCCTGGGTAATCAGCGTTTTGTTAGTAAATGAAGTCATACCTATCTCCTTGTACAGTGGAACGTATAAATTAAGCCTGGCAGAGATGTGATATTTGTCACGTCAAAAAATAAGCAGTCGCGCTTTATTAAAGCGGGACGGGCGTAACTGAAATGATATTTTTAGTTACAAAATCACTAACGTAATGATTATTTTAACGCTGCGTAAGCCATGCGAGTTATTAAGCGAGTCGGCCTGCTTGCACGAAAGATATTTGTTTCTAAGCTCTAAGCATAACTTTACATAATAACCGGCGCTGGCCGGCCCGAATAATTATGAGCGATGGCTTAAACGAGGCGTTAAATGAGCGAAGCACAATGTACCATTATATTTAATGGTGAGCGCTTAAGCGGAACCGCAAATCAACCGTTAATTGATTTTCTGCAGGAGCAGGGAAAAAAACTGCCTCATGTCTGTTATCACCCGGCGCTGCCGCCGCTGCAAACCTGTGATGTTTGCTGGGTGGAGGTGGATGGCGAAGCGGTGCGCGGCTGCACGTTACGCAGCGCCGAGGGCTTACGCGTGGTCAGCCAGAGCGCGGTGCTGCAGGCGGCACAGCAGGAGGGCATGGACCGCATCCTCAATCGCCACGAACTCTACTGCACGGTATGTGAACACAATACCGGCGACTGCACGTTGCATAACACCGTCGCGGATATGCACATTCCGATTCAGTATTACCCCTACCAGCGCAAACCGGACAGCAAAGACCACAGTAATCCGTTTTATACCTACGATCCGGATCAGTGCATTCTGTGCGGACGCTGCGTGGAAGCCTGCCAGAATGTCGAGGTAAATGAGACACTGTCGATTGATTACAGCGCCGATCACCCGCGCGTGCTGTGGGATGGCGGAACGCAGATTGCCGGTTCCAGCTGCGTCAGCTGCGGGCACTGCGTGACCGTCTGCCCGTGCAACGCGCTGCTGGAAAAAACCATGCAGCCCGACGCCGGACCCTTCACCGCGATGGATGAAGACCTGAAGCGGCCGCTGATTGATTTCGTCAAATCGCTGGAAAACAGCATCGGCATGGAGCCGATCACCGGAATTTCGCTGATCGATGATGCGCTGCGCAAAGTCGAAATCAAAAAAACCAAAACCGTCTGCACCTATTGCGGTGTCGGCTGCAGTTTTGAAGTCTGGACGCGCGATCGCCACATCCTCAAAATCCAGCCGGTGGCCGATGCGCCGGTTAACGGCATCTCAACCTGTGTCAAAGGCAAATTTGGCTGGGATTTTGTGAACAGCCCGAACCGGCTGACCACGCCACTGATTCGTGAAAACGGCCAGTTCCGCCCGGCCAGCTGGGAAGAGGCGCTACAGCGCGTGGCCGACGGCCTGCGCGCGGTGGCGCGCCAGCACGGCGGTAACGCCATTGGTTTTATTGGTTCCAGTAAAGCCAGCAATGAGGAAGCCTACCTGACGCAGAAGATCGCCCGTCTGATTTTCGGCACCAATAACGTGGACAACTCCTCGCGCTATTGCCAGAACCCGGCGACGGAAGGGCTGTTTCGCACAGTGGGCTACGGCGGCGATGCCGGTACGCTGCGCGATCTGCAGCAGACCGACCTGATCATCACTGTTGGCAGCAACCTGGCGGAAAACCACCCGGTTTTTGCTTCACATATCAAGCAGAGCCACAAACATCGCGGACAAAAGCTGCTGGTGGTCGATCCGCGCCGTCACGAAATGGCCGAGCGCGCCGACTGTTATCTGCGCATCCGTCCCGGTACCGACATGGTGTGGGCATCGGCGATGGCGCGCTACATGTTCGATCACGGTTATGCCGATGAAGCATTCCTGCGCACGCGCGTTAATCAGGTGGCGGAATATCGCGCCTCGCTGGCTCCGTTTACGCTTGAGATGGCCAGTGAAGTCACCGGTCTGAGCGTGGCGCAGTTGACCGAAGCCGCCGAGATGATTGGCAACGCGGGCAGCGCCTGCCTGCTGTGGGCGATGGGCATTACGCAGCACAGCCACGGTGCGGATACCAGCACCGCGCTTTCTAATCTGCTGCTGGTCACCGGCAACTACGGTCGCCCCGGCACCGGTGGCTACCCGATGCGCGGTCACAATAATGTGCAGGGCGCCAGCGATTTTGGCTGCTTAAGCAATGTCTATCCCGGCTACGAAAAAGTGACCGATGCGCAGGTGCGGGAAAAATGGGCGCGCGCCTGGGGCGTGGCACCGGAAGCGCTTTCCGATGAAGCCGGGCTGGATAACTTCATGATGGTGGAAGACGCGCATAAACAGCGGGTGCGCGCCATGTACATCATCGGCGAAGAGACCGCCTTTTCTGATGCGGACTCAACCAAAGTGCACGAAGCCTTTAGCCGGCTGGATTTCATGGTGGTGCAGGACATCTTCATGAGCCGTACCGCGCAGTTTGCGGATGTGGTGCTGCCTGGTTGTCCGAGCCTGGAGAAAGAGGGCACCTTCGTGAATACCGAACGGCGCATTCAGCACTTCTCGCCTGCGTTTGCGCCGCTCGGCGACAGCCGGCCCGACTGGCAGATACTGACGAAGGTCGCGGCGCGTCTTGGCCATCACTGGCACTACCCGAATCCCGGCGCCATCATGGCAGAAGCTGCGGGTATCGCCACGCTGTTTGCCGGGGTCAGCTATGAGAACCTCGTCGGCTGGCAGTCACAGCTGTGGCCGGTAAACGCCGACGGCAGCAGCACGCCGCTGCTGTACACCGAGCGTTTCGCCTTTCCTGATGGCAAAGCGCGTCTCTACCCGCTGACGTGGCAGCCGCCGATGGAAGCGCCCGATGCGCAGTACGACCTGCTGCTGAACAATGGCCGCATGCTGGAGCATTTCCAGTCGACTAATCAGACCGGGCAGGGCGGGCGCATCAAATCGCTGTCGCCCAACTGGTTTGTTGAGATTTCGCCGCAGCTGGCGCAGGAGCGGCAACTACAGCAGGGCGACTGGGTGGAGCTGCGTTCGCGCCGGGGCAGCGTAGAGGTGCCAGTGGTGGTGACCGAACGGATGGCCGGCAATGTGCTGTTCATTCCTATCCACCATGGCAAACCGGGGGTGAACGGGCTGACCGGTGAACACCACGATCCCGACGTCAACACCCCGGCCTATAAAGAGATTGCGGTGACGATGCGTAAACTGGCGCATGCGCCACAGCCGCACCCGATTCCGCTGCACAACTTCCGCCACGGCCAGCGCACGCCGCTGGATCATCTGCCCGTTGAACAAAAATGGCAGCAGCCTGAATACCGGTTGCCGCCTGAACACGTTTCGCATCCGGAGAAAAGCTAATGGCCGAACCGCTGCACTATCAACCCACTCCGACGCGCACCGAACCCAGCGCGCAGGAGGCGCTGAACGAACTGCTGGAGAATCTGCATCAGCACGGTTTCCTGCGCCTGGCTAATGACATGGTAAAAGCCAACAATGACATCGGCAAAATCGTCGCCGCCGGGCTTAACCGGCCCGGCACGCAGAATGCGGTTCAGAACCTGTCGCTGCTGTTTATGACGCTCAGCACCGTACCGCCGGAGCGTTTCAACCATTTACTGCTGGCGCTGCGCGATGCCCTGCTGGCGATGAAGCCGGCCAGCGACACGGCGCAGCAGGAAAAAAGCGCGCCGGGCGTCAGCGGTGTGCTCAAACTGCTGAATGATGAGGCGCTATGGCAGGGCATCCGGCCCCTGCTGGCGGCGCTGGAAACCTTCGCACGCGCCATGCAGGGTGATGAGGAGAAGCCGATAACCCGCTACAGCGGTAAGCCGAGCCGTGAGTAGCCAGGAGTGGGTGCTGCTGATCGCGCGCGGTCAGTTTGCCCTGACAATGGGCATGCACATTACCCTGGCAGCGCTGACGCTGGGGCTGGCCCCGTTTCTGGTATGGTTTGAAGCGCGCTGGCTATGGAGCAGACGGCCGGAAGCGCATCAGGCGCTGCACTTCTGGATCAAGGTATTCGCGCTCACCGTGGCGATTGGCACGGTTTCCGGCGTGATCATGGAGTTTCAGTTCGGCACCCACTGGTCGGTGTTTGCCAGCAAAGCGGGCGGCATTATCGGTCCGCTGATGCTGTATGAAGTGCTGATCGCTTTTTTCCTCGAGTCGGCGCTGACCGGCGTGATGCTGTTTGGCATCGATCGGGTGAAACCCGGCGTGCATTTCGCCATTACCTGTCTGGTGGCGCTTGGCGCGATTTTCAGCGCTTTCTGGATCCTTGCCGCTAACTCCTGGATGCAAACGCCGCGCGGTTTTACGCTCAATGACGCCGGCCAGTTCACGCCGGACAGCGCCTGGAGTTTGATTTCCGCGCCCTCGTTTGGCTGGCGGCTGGCGCACATGCTGCTGGCCTCATGGATCAGCGTGGCGTTTTTGCTGGGTGGCGTCGCAGCGTGGCGCCTGCTGCGTAATGCTGGCGAGGCCGCCAGCCGGCTGATGCTGCGCAGCGCGCTGACGGTGTCGCTGTGCATCCTGCCGCTGCAGATGGTGGTGGGCGATTTGCATGGCGAAAACACCCGTGACTATCAGCCTGCTAAACTGGCGGCGATCGAGGGCAGCTGGCAGCCGCCTGCGCCAGGGGAGGGCGAGCCGCTGCGGCTGTTTGCGCTGCCCGATCAGGCGCAGCAGCGGAATCACGCCGAGCTGGCGATCCCGGCTATCGGCTCGCTCTACCTGCGCCATAACCTCAGCGGCCACATCAAAAGCCTGGGTGAATTCCCGCGCGACAGCCTGCCGCCGGTGCTGCCGGTGTTTTTTGCCTTTCGCCTGATGGTGGGACTGGCGCTGCTGATGCTGCTGAGCAGCCTGGCGGGCAATGTGCAGCGCTGGCGCGGCCGCCTTGATCAGTCGCGGCGCGTGCTGCGTCTGCTGGCGCTGATGTCACCGGCTGGCTTCATTGCGCTGCTGGCGGGCTGGGTGGTGACGGAGGTCGGCCGGCAGCCGTGGACGGTATACGGCATGCTACGTACCGCCGACAGCCTGGCGCCAATGTCCCTCGGCAGCAGCGTCGCCATTTTCGTGTCGGTGGTGGTGATTTACGCACTGAGTTTTGCCTTTGGCCTGTGTTATCTGCTGCGCCACCTGGCGGCACCGCTGCCGGATCCGCAGGCGACGGCGGTAGCGGAAACCATACAGACGCCAGCCTGAGGAGGGTGAGAATGTTGGTCGAACTTTCTGCGGTGCTCCTGCTGTTTGCCCTGCTGATGTATCTGGCGCTGGATGGCACGGATAGCGGCGTGGGGATGCTGCTGTACAGTTTCGACCAGCCACAAGAGCGGCAGTGGATGGTGCACAGTCTGCTGCCGCTGTGGGATGCCAATGAAACCTGGCTGGTGTTGCTGGCGGGCGGCATGCTGGCGCTGTTTCCGCCGCTGTACAGTCTGCTGTTACAAACGCTGAAAGTGCCGCTGTTTCTCTTCCTGCTGGCGCTGTTTTTGCGCGGGCTGGCGCTGGCGTATCGCGGCCAGCCTGGCGAGACCGGGCGACGCTGGCTGGACCGGCTGCTGATGTTCAGCTCGCTGCTGGCGGCGTTTCTGCCAGGCTGGATGAGCGGGTTGATGCTGGTGTCGCGTCCGCCCAGCGGGATTGTGATTGATTTTTCGCTGGTGCCGCTGCTGTGCGGTCTCGGGCTGGTGGCGGTTGATCTGCTGCTGGGCTGCTGCTGGCTGTGCTGGCGCATTGGTGAGCCGGTGGTGGAGCGGGCGCGGGCGCTGGCCATGCTGTGGTGGGTGGTGACGCTGGCTTGCTTTATCGCCGTGCTGCTGCTGGAGCCGGCGCTGTGGCAGCAGAGCTGGCAGCGCTGGCCGGGAAAAGTGTTGCTGAGCCTGTTGCCAGCGCTGTGGCTGCTGCAGCTGCTCACGCTGTGGCGTGAAGCGATGGTGGCGTTGCTGATGATCACGCTGGTGCAGACGGGCGTGGTGGTCGCGGCGCTGGCGTGCGGGCTTTATCCGTGGTTGCTGCCGTGGCAGCTGGAGATGCACCAGCAGGCCTCCTCGCCGGTGACGCAGGGGTTTGTGGTGACGGGTTTATTGATTGTGTTGCCGCTGACGTTGCTGTACCACAGCTGGGCGTTCTGGGTGTTTAAGCGCCAGCCGCAGGCATAAATAAGTGTTTATAACGGTATTATTCGCTGGCGCGTTTCGTAGCGGCGCGATTTATCGTGCTGATCCAACCGCTGCGCCGCTGTGTTTTTGCGCAATAAATTGCGCCGCTACGATTGATGCAGAATGTGATAACGGTACGGGTCGCTGGCAGGTTTCGTAGCGGCGCGATTTATCGCGCTGATCAAACCTCTGAGCCGCTGTGTTTTTGCGCAATAAATTGCGCCGCTACGATTGGTGCAGTATGTGATAACGGTACTGGTCGCTGGCACGCTTTGTAGCGGCGCGATTTATCGCGCTGATCTAAACGCTGCGCCGCTGTGTTTTCGCGCAATAAATTGCGCCGCTACGATTGGTGCAGAATGTGATAACGGTACGGGTCGCTGGCACGTTTCGTAGCGGCGCAATTTATCACGCTGATCAAACCGCTGCGCCGCTGTGTTTTTGCGCAATAAATTGCGCCGCTACGATTGGTGCAGTATGTAATAACGGAATTATTCGCTGGCACGCTTTGTAGCGGCGCGATTTATCGCGCTGATCCAACCGCTGCGCCGCTATGGCTTGTGCTGGCTGGATGAATCCACCGCCGGAATCCGCATAAACAGCGTGCCGCGATAGGGGATCGGCAGGAAATCACGGAACAGGGTTTCCAGCGTCTGCTGCGGATCGATGTCGGCGAACAGCTGCGGATATAGCGTTTTTGCCATAAACTCGGTCACCGCAATGTGCCACGGGCTGAGGTAAAAATTCATCCAGATTGCCGCTGCATGGCCGTTGCGAATCGCCTTCAGCTCACGCAGGCCGTTCTGCTGCGCGGTGAGCTGGCGGAAACTGCTCAGCACCGCGTCGGGCGCGACGTCCGGCCCGAGGCGCAGCAGGCCTGCGCTGGCGTTATCGCCAAAGCCGGTGGCAAAGTAATACTCAGGCTGGGCTGCGATCACCTGCTCCTCACTCAAACGGCCAAACACGCCGTGCTGAGTTTTGCCAGCAATATTGTCGCCGCCGGCGGCGTTGAGCAGCTCGCCCAGACTGCCGTTAATCGCCGTCACGCAGCACTCGTTGCGCCGTCCCAGATGCAACTGCAACAGCACCGTGGGTTTCGGCCCGTGATAGCGCGCCAGCCGTTCCTCAATCACCTGCAGATGCGCACTGTAAAAGCGGTTGAATGCCGCCGCGCGCGCCTGCTGATTCAGCACCTCACCAAAAATCTCTACGCTGCGCCGGGTGTTCTTTAACAGATGTACGCGCAGATCGATCTTCACTACCGGAATATGCGCAGCATTCAGGATGCTGACCAGCCTCAGATCGGCATCATCGTAGCGCGCCAGGCTGGGCAGAATGACCACGTCCGGCCGCAGGGCGAGAATCTGCTCCGGATTGATCGCCTGAGGGCCGCCCGATCCGAGCGTCGGGATGTTCAGCATCTGCGGAAACCGCTGCGCAAAACTGTTCCACGTCTGGCTGTCATACTTTTGCAGATCGCGCGGCCAGCCGACGATGTGGCGGAACGGGTCATCCGGCGCCAGCAGTGCCAGGGTATACAGCATGCGGCTTTCACCCAGCACGATGCGCTGCGGATTATCGGGAATCTCCACCCGATTGCCGTCAATATCGGTGATCACCCTGGCCAGCGCGCTGGTGCTGAACGCCAGCAGCAGGAGGGCTGCCAGCCAGGCACGCCACGTCAGCGGCTTTTTCGCTCGATCAGAATTCAACGCTGGCCTCGACCATCATGTTACGGGTTTCCCCTTCGCGCACGCGCAGGTTGCCGCCGCTGGAGGTGTAATAGTGCTTATTGAACAGGTTATTCAGGTTAAGCTTCAGCTGGGTTTTCTCGCCAAACAGCTGATTATTCCAGGCGATAAAGCTGTCGGCGACCACATAATCCGGCAGCGTAAAGCTGTTCTCCGGATCACCGGCGCGTGAGCCAACGTAGCGCGCACCGCCGCCGACGCGGAAGTCACCGGGAATGCCGTTCAGCGTCAGGTTATGGCTCAGGTAAAGCGCCCCGGCGTGACGAGGTGCATTCTGCAGGCGGTTGCCATTGTTCGCCGGATTGACGCCATCGTCGACGATTTCAGCCTTATCGTAGCTGTAGTTGGCGCTCAGATCCCAGCCCGGCAGCACTTCCCCATTGAGCTCAAATTCAGCGCCGCTCGAACGCGCTTTATTGATGGCGCGCGTGGTGCCGTTAATGTTGAGCGACATATCGCGTTCGTCGATGCGGTACAGCGCTACGCTGGCAAACAGCCGGGGCGAAATCTGCCACTTGCTGCCCACTTCCCATGTGGTGCCCTGTTCCGGCTTGCCGACGTTGCCGTCATCGTCGACGTCAGTCGACGGCGTAAAGGATTTGCTCACGCTGCTGTACAGTGAGACATCCGGCGTCAGTTTGTAAATCAGCCCGGCCTGCGGCAGGAACTTGTTGCCCTCGCTATCCAGCGTTTGCACCACCGGATCGAAGCCCTTTGACGCGCGCTGTTCATAGTGCTGATAGCGTCCGCCCAGCACCGCAATCCAGTCGTCGGTGAGCGAAATGCTGTCTTTGGCGTATACCGAGCGACTGTGCAAGCGGTTAAGCAGGTTAGCGTTGGCGCTGTTTTCACTGCTGCTGTTGGTGAGCGGTGCCAGCATATCGTATTGCGGATCGTACAGGTTGAAGGCGGTGTTCGCTTTGCCCTGATACTGGTGCGCACGGTAAGTCTGGTTCATTTCATAATCGGTGCCGAACACCACATCGTGCGTCATGCCAAACAGCTGCGGTGAACCGATCACATCCCACGCCACGTATTTGGTTTTATGGTTGAAGCCACGGTTGGCGTCGGCGCGGCGCGTCACCACGCCGGTGGTGGGGTTGATCGCCGTAACCCGCACTTCGTTGTTGTCGTACTGACGCTGGTTCCAGCCAAAAGTCAGGCGCGTGCTCCACGCCTCATTGAACTGCCAGTCGTAGTGCGCGTTCAGGGTTTTATTGTGGCCCCACGCATGGTTAGCTTTATCGTCCAGGCGATCTTTATAGCCAATCGCTACCGGCTTACCGTTAACAAACGCCGTGCCGCGATCGTAGGGAATATCGTATTGATAATCTTCGTAGCTGATGAGGAAGCTGGCCTGCTCGCCATACCACTGTAGCGAGGGGGCGATTAAGGTGTGTTTATCGCTGCCGAAATTGCGCCAGTAATCCTGATTCTGCTTTTCGGCAATCAGGCGGAAAGCAAAACCGTTGCCGAGCGGGCCGGTGACGTCCAGCGTGCCGGCGCCGCCGCCCTCGCTGGCTGCGCGACCGCTGACTTTGGTGTGCCAGGTGTATTGCGGCTTTTTGCTCACAATATTGATCACGCCACCGGGATTCTGGATACCGTACAGCAGCGAAGCCGAGCCCTTCAGCACCTCGACACGTTCGGTGGTGGCATCAAAATTCAACCCCTGGCTGCTGCGCACGCCATCACGATAGATGGAACCATCCGAGTTGCTGCCAAAGCCGCGGCGTACAAAGCCATCTTCGGTACCTGCCAGCGTATTGCCTTCGCTTACGCCGCTGACAAAGCGCAGCGCGTCGGCGAGGCTGGCGGCCTGATAATCCTCCAGCTGCTGTTGCGTCACCACGCTCACCGATTGGGCTTCATTGAGGCGCGACACCGGCGTTTTACTGGCGACCGAACTGCTGGTGGCGCTATAGCCGTCGTCACTGTTTTGCTGCTGCGCCGTCACGGTGAGGGTGCTGTTTTGTTCAGCGGCAAGGCTGTCAGTACTGCTGAGTGCCGTTACGCCGTAAATAGCGGCAAGGATAGCCGGATGGCACAGTAATTTAACCGCCCGCGGTGAGTTGTTCTGCATCGAATATAAACCTGGTGTAATTGCGGGATTATTTATTCCGCGCAACGAAGCTATCAGTAAAATACTGCCGTTGACGAACAGGACATTCGCGGCCCGGCATTGTTATGCCATCAGTCAGCGGAAAAAGGCGGCTGAGATGTAATTGAGAATCATTCAAACATGAAAAAATGTAGTAGTAAACGTAAATGATGGTGTGGATACTACAGCAGAACGCGGTAGAAAATTTTGAACCGGGATTGTCAGAAAATTTATTTACAATCAGTCGATTATGCTTTTTTTGTAGTTTGAAGCTGGCCGGGTTAAGCCAGGCGTGAAGGGAGTGGGCAGCGGTAGCGGCGCAAATTTTTACTACAAGCCGGCCTGCCGACGCGGTTCACAACGATGCGGTATTACTAACAGGCAACATAATGGCGGCAAATAACATTAAAAATCGGGTGGATGTATTCGGTGAACGCTACCGTGCGCGCGTCACGACATTATCGGCCAGCCTGCAAACGGTGGCGCGATATATCCACGAACATCGTGAGGCTATATTAGACGCGACTGCATTGGATATCGCCCAGGCCACCCAAACTTCTGACGCCACCGTGGTGCGCACCGTGCAGGCGCTGGGCTTTGCCGGTTTGCGCGATCTGAAAACCACGCTGGCCGCGTGGTTTGGCCCGGCGCAAAACTCGGAAGAGAAGATGAGCGCGACCATCAGCGAACTGTCGTGTGACATCAACTCCGGCATCGATTTTGTGCTGGGCGGCCATCAGCGCGCCTGCGAAGTACTGGCAGAACCGGTCAACCGCCAGGCGGTAGCGGCTGCGGTGACACTGCTGCTGGAAGCGCGTCAGGTGGCGCTGTTTGGCATCAACGCTTCCGGCATTCTGGCGGAGTACAGCGCGCGACTGTTCCGGCGCATCGGCCTGCCGGCGGTGACGCTTAACCGTGCCGGGATTGCGCTGGCGGAACAGCTGATAACGCTACAGCGCGGCGATGTACTGATCATGATGGCGCAGAAATCGGCGCACCGTGAGGGCATGACGACGCTGAAAGAGGCGCAGCGGCTGGGTATGCCGGTGATTCTGCTGACCCACGCGCTGGATTCGGCGTTTGCGCAGCAGGCGGATGTGGTGATTAACGTGCCGCGCGGCGGTGAAAATGGTCGCATGCCGCTGCACGGCACGGTGCTGGTGTGCCTCGAAATGCTGATTCTGGCGGTGGCCTCCGCCAGTTCGGCACGCACGGTTAAAACCATGAAACGCATTCAGGATCTCAATCGATCGCTGAAACCCACGTCGAAGAAGGCGGGATAACCGCGCATCGCTCAGGCGCGGCGGCGGGGCGATTCACTCCGCCGTTCGCTTCCGGATCTATTTCACAGACTCGCTTGCAAGGCGCGCGTGGCTGTCGTTAATATTAAGGAAATAAACATTTCCTTAATGAGTCCGCGTTAACGGCGCGGTAGCGCAGAATCGCATCCAATAAGGAAACACTCTTTACCAAAATAACCGGAGAACGCTTATGTCACTGCCTGCCCTGGACGCCGCGCCGCGCTGGTCACAGCCCGTCGATCACCTGCCGCAATTTAACCATGCTTACGCCACGGTCGCGGGCGTGCGGCTGCACTATGTCAGCGGCGGCAATGCGCAGGGACCAGTGCTGGTACTGCTGGCGGGCTTTCCGCAGAGCTGGTTTGCCTGGCGTAAGGTGATGGCGCAGCTGGCGGCAGACTATTTCATCATTGCGCCGGATCTGCCCGGCCAGGGCGACTCCGACAAGCCTGCCAGCGGTTATGACACCACCTCACTGGCGCACAGCGTGCAGGGATTGTTGCAGCAGTTGGGTGTTGAGCGTTACTACCTGGCCGCGCATGACGTGGGTGCCTGGGTTGCCTGGCCGCTGGCGATGCTGCACGGTGATGCCATCAGCAAACTGGCGCTGCTGGATGCCGGCATTCCCGGAGTGACGCTGCCGGATGCGCTGCCTGCGACGCCGGACAAAGCCTGGAAAACCTGGCACTTTGCTTTTCACCTGTTGCCGGATCTGCCGGAAGCGCTGATCGCCGGTCGTGAAGCGCTCTATCTGCAGTGGTTTTTGCAGCGCAAAGCAGCCAGCCCGATGGTGTTTGGTGACGAAGAGATGGCGGAATATGTGCGGCTGCTGCAGCAAAACGGCGCGCTGCGCGCCGGCATGGCGGCGTACCGTGAAGTCAGCACCTCAGCGGAGCAGAATCGTCAGTTGTTGCAAACCCGGGGCAAACTGGCGATCCCACTGCTGGCGGTAAGCGCCGATCAGGGCTCAATTGCCGATATGGCACAGCCGCTGCGCACTTTTGCGGCCGACGTCAGCGGGATTCGTCTTGCGCACTGTGGTCACTTTATCCCGGATGAGCAACCGCAGGCGCTGGCCGACGCGTTACGTCAGTTCTTTGTGTGACGCATCACTTAACCCTGATTATCCATGTGTAAGCGGCCGAGCCGTGAAGGGGGGGGCGGCTGACTTGCAATAGCCACTGCATTGCGGCTAAGATAGGAACCAGTTGGTTTATAATTAAAGGGGAGGGCAGTGATGAAGAACCTGACCGTCATCGGTCGCCCGCGCGAGTTCGAGCTGGAAGAGGCCGCCCGCAGCGCCATGCACGTTTTCTGGGATCGCGGCTATGAAGCGGCGTCGCTACCGGATTTGATCGCCGGAACCGGTTTATCGCGCGGCAGTCTCTACAAGGCGTTCGGCGATAAAAAAGGGCTGCTGCTGGCCGCGCTGGATATCTACATGACCGAAGGTCTGAAAGCCACCTCGGATATTCTGGCGCAGCCCGGCGCGGTTAAAGCGGCGATTCGCGCCTCGCTGCTGCGTTATGCCGCGCTCTCCAGCGGCGAGAAAGGGCGGCGCGGTTGTCTGGTGGTGTCACTCACCACCGAGATGGCCGCGCATGATGAACAGATTGCCGAACGCACGGGACGCATGTTCCGGCGTTTGCAGCAGCTGTATGCGGCAACACTGGTGCGCGGTCAGCTGAGCGGAGAACTGCCCGAGCGTGATGAGCAGGTGCTGGCCCGCTTACTGGTTTGCCAGATTGAAGGGATGCGTATCCTCGGTAAAACCGGGGCAACGGAAGCAGAAATGAACGCAGTAGTGGACTGCACGATGCGTCTGCTCGACTAATTTTTTTATCCATATTGGAACTGATCGGTTCCTTAGTGAGGTGTTGTGATGTCCGATCCGCACGCGTTAAATCCCGAGCCACGCCGCTGGGCGATGTTTATCGTCCTGCTGACAGGCGCATTTTTACCCCCGCTGGACTTCTTTATTGTCAATGTGGCGCTGCCGTCGATTCAGAGCGATTTGGCCACGTCCGGCTCGGCGGAGCAATTTGTCATCTCGTCCTATGCCGGGTTTTATGCCGTCACGCTGATCACCGGCGGTCGCCTCGGCGATCTGTTTGGCCGCGGGCGCATGTTCTTCGCTGGACTGACCGGTTTTGCAGCGGCTTCTGCGCTGTGTGGCTTTGCCTGGTCACCGGGCGCGCTGATCGCTGGTCGCGTGCTGCAGGGCATCACTGCAGCGATTATGGCACCGCAGGCGCTGGCCTCGATTCAGGCGATTTTCCCGGAGGCGGAGAAATCGCGCGCGCTGAGCCTGTACGGCGCGGTATTTGGTCTGGCCTCGGTAATTGGCCAGGCGCTGGGCGGCATCCTGATCTCACTCAACTTGTTTAATAGCGGCTGGCGCGCCATTTTCCTGGTCAATCTGCCGGTGGCGCTGCTGGTGGTGTTGTTTGGCATCCCGTTGATTAAAGAGACGCGAGCTCAGCACGCGCGCAAGCTGGATTTTGGCGGAATGGGACTGTCGATGATGACGCTGGGTCTGCTGATCGTGCCGCTGATTGAAGGGCGGGAAGCGGGCTGGCCGCTGTGGGCGTGGCTATCACTGCTGCTGGTGCCGGTGCTGGGCACTCTGTTCTGGCGCTATGAAAGCCGGCTGGCAAAGCAGGGCGGCGATCCGCTGATCGATCCGGCGATTTTCAGCGTGCCGGGGCTGGGGCTGTCCCTGCTGCTGGCGCTGCTGTTCTACTCGATTGGCGTATTCTTCCTGCTGTTCTCGATCTATTTACAGGGCGCGCTGCATCAGGGCGTACTGAGCGCCGGGCTGATCTTTCTGCCCTTTGGTGCGGGTTTTCTGCTGGGGCCGTTATCCACGCCTTCTGCGCGACGGCTGATTGGGCCTTACGTTAACGCCACTGGGATGGTGCTGGAAGTGGTCGGCCTGCTGGGCCTGGCGTGGCTGATGGCCAGCACGCCGGTTGGGATGTCACCAGCGGCGCTGCCGCTGGCTTTGGGACTGTTTGTGGTGGGGTTTGGCCAGGGGCTGGCGCTGCCGACGCTGATGCACATCGTCACCGGACGCGTGGCTCCCGCCTGGGCCGGGATGATTGCCGGTATCGCCAGCTCCACCTTGCAACTGAGCACGGCGCTGAGCGTGGCCATTATCGGCGGGATCTTTTATGCCGTGCTGGGCACGGGCAAGGGGCCAGGAGAGATTACCCATGCCTTCATCGTGGCGATAGTGTGTATGTCGATTTGTCTGGCGGCCGGCGCGCTGCTGAGCATCCGGCTAGCGCGCAGGCCTGCCGCACAGACGGCGGTGCTTAAAACACGCCGGAGTTCCAACGCCTTGCGGGATTGATGGCTGAAGACTGGGTGTGATCATCCCCAGCACCTTACCCGATGGCGTCCATTCCTCAGAACGACATCGTGACACCGGCGTACCAGGCGCGGCCCGGTTCGTTATAGGTCGATGCCCCGGCATTTTCGCGATAAACGCGCTTATCAAACAGGTTGTTGATACCGGCGTTGGCGCTCAGGTTTTTAGTGATGTCGTAGTTGAGGTTCAGTCCGACAATGGAATACGGGCTGATTTCACGCTGCGACAGACCACGGCTGGCCTCGAGGCTGGTTTCCGCATACTGACGTGGCTTCTGCCGGCCGTATTGCGTCCAGTTGATGTTGGCGCTGAGCGCCTCGGTCGCCTGCCACTCCAGCTGCGAGTTGATGGTGAATTCCGGGATCACCGTCAGCGGGTTGCCGGTTTTTTTGCTCTCCGAGCGGAACATATAGGTGGCATTGGTGCGCCACTCCAGCGTGTCGGCGATCAGCGGGATGCTCAGATTGCCTTCCAGCCCTTCGACGATCGCCTTGCCGCCGTTTTCCCAGCGCAGCAGGTTATACGAGCCGGTTGAAGCCACCGGCGTGGTGCCGGAGATGATTTTGTTTTTGTAATCATTGCGGAACCAGGTGATGCCCGCGACATAGCCCTGATTACTGAACTCGATGCCCACTTCTTTATTCACGCTGATCTCGGGATCGAGGTCTTTGCTGCCCAGCAGGTAACAGCGTGACAGGCCAATCGGACAACCGTTGCCGCGCGTCGACAGGATATAGCCCTCAGTGGACTGATACAGGTTGGGCGCTTTAAAGGCGCGCGCAATTCCGGCTTTCAGCGTGAAGTAATCACCGAGGCCCTGCGACAGGTTGAGGCTCGGGCTCCAGTTAGCGCCAAACTGATTGTGATAGTCGAAGCGCAGGCCGGGAATCACTTCGGTGGAGTCGGTGGCGGCGATGTTGTCTTCGAAATAGAGCGAGCTGATGGTGGCGCTGTTTTTACTGTCACGCTGCGAACCGTCGCTGGAAACGCCGCCGAAATCGACGCCCGGTGCGCTGGTGGCCTGTACCGATGCCGGATCGTTCAGCTCATCGCGATTCCACTCAGCACCCAGCGTAACGGTTTGATCCACCAGCAGCTGCAGCGGGAAATTGATCTCGCCGCCGGCGCGATAGCTCTCCAGCCGGCTGGTAGCGTACGTATCGCTGTTGATCATCCCTTCGGTGCTGCCGCCGGAGCCTTCTTTCAGGCGGGTGTTGTTGGTTTTCTCATAGCTAAAGTTAAGCTTAGAGGTGCCCCAGTCCCAGATGCCGTTGTGCACCACTCCGTAGTTCTGGCGATACAGGCGGTTGGTTTCGCTGCCGTACAGCGCCTCAACCAGTCCGTTGGCACTGGCATTGCTGTTGCTGTTCTGCGTGTCGCCGGCATAAATATTGCCCTGGCGGCTGTAGCCATAGCTGAAATCGACAATCTGCGTCGGGGTAATTTTCCACGACAGCACGCCGTTGATGTCTTTGTTACGCACGCCTTCGCGTCCGGCGGCATAAGCGCCATTTTGCGCGGTATTGATGTCGAAGGCGTCGGCATCCGTTTTGTTCAGGTTGCCGTACAGCCGCATGGTGAGTGCCTCACCGGCCAGCGGACCGCTGAGGTTGAAGTTCGCGCGGCGGGTGGCGCCTTCCTTGTCATCTTCTGGCTGGTTGGTGAACAGCGACAGCGAGCCGTGCCAGTCATTGGTGGGGCGTTTGGTAATAATGTTGACCACACCGCCGGCGGCACCGGAGCCATAACGGGCAGCGGCCGGACCGCGTATCACCTCAATGCGTTCCACCATTTCCGGCGGTACCCAGTTGGTATCTCCGCGTGAGTCGCGCTCACCGCGCCAGCTGTAGCGCACCGAGTTACGGGAGGTGACCGGCACGCCATCGATCAGCACTAAGGTGTTTTCCGGGCCCATGCCGCGAATGTCGATCTGGCGGTTGTTACCGCGGCTGCCGCTGGCGCCGTTACCGGTGAGGTTAACGCCGGGCATTTTGCGGATGATGTCCGCGAGGTCATTAACGGGCGGACTTTTTTTGATGTCTTCAGCGGTAATGGTGGAAACTCCCGGCTGCTGCTTCAGCTCCTGCTCTGCCGTCACAATCATCGACTCATCGTCGGCCAGCTTCTCCGTGGGTTCAGCGGCAAATACCGGTGAGGTTAACAGGCCCGCCAGGCACAGTGCGACCGGACACTTTTTGCCACATACAGTTACATTCACTTATATCATCTCCCTGATGCGTTAACATTTGTAAGCAAATGCGCATGATAATGAGAATGGTTTGCATTGTATATTGGCGTGCAACTTCTTTACATTCCTGCGTAAATCGACTCATCGCGCCGCTTTTTTGTCAGTTTTTGTCAAGAGGGCAACATAGATGCTTAGACGGGTACGTTATGGCTAATAAGCAAATCATTCAGCATGGCAGCATAAGCAGGTGCCTGATTTGCGGTAACAATCTGATTTTTGCGCGACGACAGGGCCGCATTCAGGCCAGCAAAGAACCCTATTGCCGGATTTCGGCAATAGATATCTGTTTTTCGCATTTGTGATCGCTGCCTATCTTCCTGAGAATGGCTGCGGGACGTTTTGAGGATGACAATCCTTTGCGCCGCGCGGCTTTACGCGACATGGGCAAAGGGAAAAATACATCGCTACCTCGACGCCTTTTCCCTGCCGGGAAACATTTTAAATATCAGGAGAAAGGTTCCAGTGAAATTCGCAAAAGGTATCACCCTTTTCGCACTCGCTCTCAGTGCGCACACCGCGTTTGCCGCCGAACAATCCGTCCCAACCGACAGCTCACTGCATGTACAGGCTGATGCCGCGCTGAAAAGCCTGGTGCCCGCCGACGTGGCGAAGCGTGGCTATATTGTGGCAGGAACCAACCCAAACACGCCGCCCACCACCTTCTATAAAGAAGACAATAAAACGCTGGCCGGCCGTGAAATTGACATCATGAACGCGGTCGGTGAGCGTCTCGGCATTCAGGTGCAGTGGCGTGATACCGGCGGCTTCGACAACATCATTCCGGGACTGAAAACCGGCCGCTACGATGTGGCCTTGTCCAACATCAACGCCACGCCGGCGCGCGCCAAAATTATCGACTTCGTGAGTTACTACGACGCCAGCCGTCTCGGCATTATTTCGCGGAAAGACGCCAACGTCGCGCCGTTCAAAACCCTCGACGAGGTGTGCGGTAAAGAAGTCGGCGCCGGTTCCGGCACCACTCAGGTGACCCGTCTGGAAGAGGCCAGCAAAGCCTGTGAAGCGGCCGGGAAAAAACCGATTAAAGTGTCAGTGTTCCCGGATCGCCCGGCGGGTGTTCAGGCCGTGGTCAGCGGGCGTGTGCCGATGTTCCTCGGTCCGTACGAAGGCCTGTTGTGGCAGGTGAAAGTGATCAAACCGCTGACCATGAGCGGCGAAATCACCGTGCATGATGCGCCGGTATCGGTCGCCTTCCCGAAAGATTCCGCGCTTGAACCTGCCGTACAGGCAGCGCTGAACTCGCTGATTAAAGATGGCAGCTACCAGAAGATCCTGGATAACTGGGGCATCGGCTTTGGCGCGGTTAAAGAGTCAAAACGTAATCAGGATATCTTTCAATGAGTGACTTTCACGACCACACCGACGATCTGAAAATCGTCGGTAAACGCTACTACGGACGCTGGCTCAGTGCGCTGGTGGTGCTGTTGTGCGTGGTGGCGATGGCGCATTCGATGATCAACAATCCGCGCTTCGAATGGGGCGTGATTGCGGAAAACTTCACCGGCGAGTCAATCCTGCAGGGCGTGCTGATGACGCTGCAGCTGACAGCGATTTCGGTGGTGCTGGGCTTCGCCTTTGGCACGGTGCTGGCGCTGATGCGCCTGTCATCCAACCCGGTGCTGGTCGGCGTCAGCTGGTTCTATACCTGGTTTTTCCGCGGCGTGCCGATGCTGGTACAGCTGTTCCTGTGGTACAACATCGCGGCGCTGTACCCGACCATTTCGCTGTCGCTGCCGGGTCTGGGTGAGATCTGGAGTACCCAGTCTAATGCGCTGGTCAGCCCGTTCAGCGCGGCGGTGATCGCGCTGGTAATGCATCAGTCTGCCTATGCGGCGGAGATCGTGCGCGCCGGGATTCAGAGCGTTGGCAACGGCCAGCTGGAAGCCGCCCGTGCACTGGGTTACCGTCCGGCGCAGATTTTCCGTCATACCGTACTGCCGCAGGCGATGCGTGCCATCATGCCGCCGGCCGGTAACGAAATCATCGGCCAGCTGAAAACCACGGCGGTGGTATCGGTGATCTCCCTGCAGGATGTGCTGTTTTCGGCGCAGATCATCTATCAGCGCACCTATGAAGTGATCCCGCTGGTGCTGGTGGCGACGCTGTGGTATCTGCTGATGACCTCGGTACTGTCGGTTGGTCAGTTCTATGTCGAGCGCTACTTTGGCCGTGGCGTCACGCGCCGCGAAAAGCGCAGTTTACTCAAGTCGCTGCCCGGTTTCTCCGCGCCTAAAGCCGAAAGGAGCGTAAGCAATGGCTGAAGCGATCGCCTTACGTAAGGTGACCAAACGTTTTTCCGGCGTCACCATTCTGGATGAAGTTAATCTTGATATCCCGGCTGGCTCGGTGACGGTGATCCTCGGACCGTCCGGCTCAGGCAAATCGACGCTGCTGCGCTGCATCAACCATCTGGAAAAACTGGATGGTGGCACGATTCGTATCGGTGGCGAGATCATTGGTTACAAGCAGAAAGGCCAGGCGCTGCACGAGCTGAGCAGCAGCGAGATTGCGCGTCAGCGTGCCGAAATCGGCATGGTGTTTCAGCAGTTCAACCTGTTCCCGCACCGCACCGTACTGCAAAACATTGTCGATGCGCCGATGCGGGTGAAAAAACAGAGCCGCCAGCAGGCGACCAGCAAAGCGCTGTCGCTGCTTAAGCAGGTGGGGCTGGCCGGGCGCGAAGAAGAGTGGCCGCAGAATCTCTCCGGTGGTCAGCAGCAGCGTGTGGCGATCGCCCGTGCGCTGGCGATGGATCCCGGCGTGATGCTGTTTGATGAGCCCACGTCTGCGCTCGATCCGGAACTGGTGGGTGAAGTGCTGCAGGTGATTAAACAACTGGCGCACTCCGGCATCACCATGGTGATCGTGACACACGAGATCGGTTTTGCGCGCGAGGTGGCCGATAACATCGTGTTTATGGAAGGCGGGCGGATTGTGGCGGCGGGGCCGACGCAGCAGGTGCTCGACGATCCGGAAAACGGACGGGTAAGAAACTTTATTGCAACGGTGCTGTAAGCACCGTTTTTCATTTTTGACTCCAGGAAGCATGATGACGCAAAAACCGGTGATGCACAGCGCCCACTGGGGTGCTTTTACTGCCCGCCTGCAGGGCGATCGACTGACTATCGAACCGTTTCACGGCGATCCGGATCCCAGCCCGCTGCTGCAAAACTTTCACAATGTCCTGCATCACCCGGCGCGCGTGGCGCAACCGATGGTGCGCCGTGGCTGGCTGGAAAATGGGCCCGGCGCGGATCCACGTCGCGGTAATGACGACTATGTGGCGGTGAGCTGGGAGCTGGCTTACACGCTGGTGGCGCGCGAACTGCAGCGCGTCGGTGACGCGTATGGGCCGGAAGGTATTTTTGGTGGCTCATATGGCTGGTCAAGTGCCGGCCGCTTTCACCACGCGCAGAGCCAGGTGCACCGCTTTCTTAACACGGTGATGGGTGGCTATGTGCGCTCGGTGAACAGCTACAGTTCCGGCTCGGCTTCGGTGCTGTTACCGCATATCGTCGGCGACATGAATGAGATCGCCCGCCGCGGCGTCAGCTGGGAAGAGATCGCCCGGCATAGCGAGATCGTGCTGGCGTTCGGCGGCCTGGCGCTGAAAAACTCGCAGGTGGCAAGCGGTGGTCTGAGCGAACACACCGAACGCGGCTTTATGCAGCAGGCGGCAGAGCGCGGCGCACGCTTTATTTCGGTGAGCCCGTTGCAGAGCGATCTGCCCGATGAGGCGCAGGGAGAGTGGCTGGCGCTGCGTCCTGGTACCGATGCGGCCTTCATTCTCGGTCTGCTGTCGGTGCTGATTGACGAGCAGCGCACCGATGAAGCTTTCCTCGCGCGTTACACCGTCGGCTGGCCGCAAATGGTCGCCTATATTCGCGGCGAAGAGGACGGTACGCGGCGCGACGCACAGTGGGCGGCTGAGATTTGTGGCGTCAGCGCGGCAACAATCACCGATTTTGCCCGCCAGCTGCACGGCAAGCGCGTGCTGGTTACCGTGGCGCACGCGTTGCAGCGCGCGGAACACGGTGAGCAACCGGTATGGCTGGGGCTGGTGCTGGCGGCCGCGCTGGGCCAGCCGGGGCTGCCGGGCGGAGGCTACACCTATGCGCTCGGCGCACTCGGCCATTACGGTAAGCATCATAACCTGGTGAGTTTCCCGGCGCTGCCGCAGGGCAGGAACGGTATTGACCGGTTGATTCCGGTGGCGCGCATCGCCGATATGCTGCTGCATCCCGGCACGCAATTTGATTACAACGGCCGGCGCTTAACCTATCCGCACATCCGTCTGGCCTACTGGGCGGGCGGCAATCCATTCCATCATCATCAGGATCTGGCGCGGCTGCGGCAGGCGTTTTGCCAGCTGGATACGCTGATTGTGCACGAGACCGCGTGGACCGCCAGCGCGCGCCATGCGGATATCGTGCTGCCTGCCACCATGACGCTGGAGCGTGAAGATATCGGCGGTGCGCCGACCGATCGTCATCTGTTTGCCATGCAGCCGGTGGCGCAACCTTACGCGCAGGCGCAGGATGACTACACCATTTTTGCTGAACTGGCGCGTCGTTTAGGCCGTGAAGAGGCATTCACCGAAGGACGCGACGCCCGCGGCTGGCTGCGCCATCACTATGCGCAGCTGCAGGAAAAACTGGCCGCGCATCAGGTGACGATTCCTGACTTCGACCAGTTCTGGCTGCAGGGTGTGATTGAACTGCCGCAGCTGAAAGATGGCGGGCGGATGATCAATGCGTTTCGGGCCGATCCGGCGGTGGCACCGCTACCGACGCCAAGCGGCAAAATCGAAATCTTTTCCGCCACCATCGCCAGCTTTGGCTATGAAAATTGCCCCGGCCATCCGGTGTGGCGCGCGCCGCAGCAGCAGCCGGATGCGGAACATCCGCTGTGGTTGATCGCGAATCAGCCGGCCACGCGTCTGCACAGCCAGTTGGATTTTGGTGACTACAGCCTGAGCGGCAAACGCGAAGGACGTGAGGTGTGCAGCCTGCATCCACACGATGCCGCCGCGCGCGGCATTACCGACGGCGACATTATCGAGTTGTACAATCAGCGCGGTCACGTGCTGGCCAGCGCTCGCGTTACCGAAAGCATTATGCCGGGTGTGGTGCAGTTGCCGACCGGCGCCTGGTACGATCCGGTCGATCCCACCGCGCTGCGACCGCTGTGCCGCCACGGCAATCCGAATGTGCTGACGCTGGATATCGGCACTTCATCGCTGGCGCAGGGCTGTAGCGGACAAATCACCGTGGTGCAGCTGCGCAAATACCGCGGCGAACTGACGCCGGTGCAGGCATTTATTCCGCCGCAGCCGGTCAGCTACAGCACTGAGATTATCTGAGGCCGTGCAGGGCTTCGCCTACCGCATCAAATAGCCGGTCCAGTTCGGCCGGCTGGGTATCAAACATCGGGCCGAACTGCAGCGTATCGCCACCAAAGCGAACGTAAAAGCCGGCTTTCCACAGCGCCATGCCCGCTTCAAACGGCCGCACGGTCGCGTCGCCTTCACGGGGTGCCAGCTGAATGGCACCGACCAGCCCGCAGTTGCGGATATCCACCACCTGCGGACAATCGCGCAGCCCGTGCAGCGCGCGTTCAAAATGCGGTGCCAGTTCGGCCGACTGGCTAATCAGCGCCTCGTTTTCCAGCACGTCCAGCGTCGCCAGCGCGGCCGCGCAGGCCACCGGATGCGCCGAATAGGTGTAGCCGTGCGCAAACTCAACCGCGTGCTGCGGCAGCGGCTGAGACATAAAGGTGTGATAGATTTCGCTGCTGGCCACCACGCCGCCCAGCGGAATGGCACCGTTGGTAATCTGTTTGGCGAAGTTGAGCAGATCCGGTGTGACGCCAAAATACTCCGCGCCGCTCCAGCGTCCCATGCGGCCAAAGCCGGTGATCACCTCGTCAAATATCAGCAAAATATCGTGCTGCGTACAGATCTCACGCAGGCGCTGCAGGTAGCCGTGCGGCGGAATAATCGCGCCGGCAGATCCGGACAGCGGTTCAACAATCAGCGCGGCAATAGTCGAAGCATCATGCAGTTCAATCAGCTTCAGCATCTCGTCCGCCAGCTCCTCGCCCCCCGTGGCGGGCTGACCGGGGGTGAACGCCAACTCTGGCTGCAGCGTATGCGGCAGGTGATCAACCTCCAGCAGCTGACCAAAGGCCTTACGGTTGCCGCCGATTCCTCCAAGGCTGGTGCCGCCAATGTTCACGCCGTGATAGCCGCGCGCTCGACCAATCAACCGGGTTTTATTGGGCTGGCCTTTGGCCCGCCACCAGGCGCGCGCCATTTTCACCGCAGTATCCGCCGACTCCGACCCCGAACCGGTAAAGAACACGTGGTTGAGATGGCCGGGCATCAGGCTGGCGATGCGCTCGGCCAGCTGAAACGACAGCGGATGGCCATACTGAAAGCCCGGCGAGTAATCCAGCGTACCGAGTTGCTGCGCGACCGCCTGCTGGATTTCACGGCGCGTGTGGCCCGCGCCGCAGGTCCATAAACCGGACAGACTATCGAAAATCTGGCGGCCGTCGCCATCGGTCAGCCAGTGGCCGTGCGCGGCGACAATAAAACGGGGATCCTGCTGAAAATAGCGGTTAGCAGTGAACGGCATCCAGTGCGCCTGTAAATTCAGGTCGGCGGTATTGATCGGCTGTGACATCGGGTTTTCTCCGGCATGTGTTAAGCAGAGTTTGCAATCCGCCGCCGGTTAAGTTAAATGCTAATTAACTTGTCTTCACTTATGGATTTACTCACCTGAATGAAAAAGAAAACGCTGGCCCAGGTGACCGACTTCGACCTCAGACTGCTGCGCGTTTTCAAAACCGTCAGCGAGTGCGGCAGCTTTTCCGCCGCCGAAAGCCTGCTCGGTATTACGCGCTCGGCCATCAGCCTGCATATGAGCGATCTGGAAAAACGGCTGGGCATGCGCCTGTGCCAGCGCGGTCGCGCCGGGTTTGCGCTCACCGAGGAAGGGCGTGAAATTTTACGACACAGCGAGACCATGATGGCGGCGGTGGAAGATTTTCGCCAGCAGGTGAACCAGATGCATCAGCAGCTGCGCGGGGAGTTCAACATCGGCATCATCAATAATCTGGTGACGCAGCCGCGCATGCGTCTCACCCATGCGCTGGCGGCGCTGCGGGAGAGCGGGGCAGGGATCCGGATCAACATCAGTATGTTAACCGCGGCGGACATCGAGCGAGGCCTGCTGGAAGGACGCCTGCACGTGGGCGCGCTGCCGATGGCGGCGCCGGTCTCCGGGCTGGCGTACGCACAGCTGTATGATGAACATGCGCAGCTCTATTGCAGCCACGCGCACCCGCTATTTAACCAGGCGGAGCGGCCGGAACACCACGCGCTGGCGGCCTGCGATGCGATAGCGCCGCTGTTTCGCATGCCGGCGGAGGCGATTGCGCTGCATCAGCAGCTGAACTGCAGCGCCACCGCTTCCGATCGCGAAGGGATCGCATTTCTCATTCTCACCGGGCGCTATATCGGTTTCCTGCCGGACCACTACGCCGCGCAGTGGGTGGAGAAAAAGCAGATGCGCGCCCTCGCGCCGCAGCAGTTCCATTACCACAGTCAAATCGCGCTCGTCACCCGCCAGGGCCCGCGTCACAACGCCATCCTGCAACGCTTTTTGCAGGCGCTGGCGCTGGACGAGCACGGCGCTTAGCGGAGGTGCTAAGGCTATCTAGTTACAACATACTGTTAGTTTGCTACATCAACCCGGGTGCCAGCACCGTGCGGCGTAAAGTCTGACAGGCCTTGATGGCAGGCGGGGTGACGAGAGAGAAGAGGGCGAAAAAAAGGGGAGAACCGTACGTTCTCCCCCTGAGATATCACTGCTTTATGCGCGCAGCGGCTCGCCGCGCACCGGGCGATCGCCCGCCACGAAGTAGTCTGCTTCGCTGCGCGGCAGCGGCTGGCGACCACGAATGTTGTCGGCGATCTTCTCACCAATCATGATGGTGGTGGCGTTCAGGTTACCGGTGATGATCAGCGGCATAATTGAGGCGTCGACTACGCGCAGCCCCTGCAGGCCGCGCACGCGACCTTCGCCATCCACGACCGCCATCTCATCGCTGCCCATTTTACAGGTGCCGCACGGATGGTAAGCGGTCTCAGCATGGTTGCGCACAAACTCATCCAGCTGCTCGTCGCTCTGGCACTCCAGCCCCGGACTGATCTCTTTGCCGCGATACTTATCCAGCGCCGGCTGGTTGATGATTTGCCGCGTGATGCGGATGGCATCGCGGAACTCATGCCAGTCCTGCTCGTGCGCCATGTAGTTAAACAGAATCGCCGGATGACGGCGCGGATCGCGCGACTTAATGCGCACGTGACCGCGGCTTGGCGAACGCATCGAACCGACGTGACACTGGAAACCGTGCGCTTCTACCGCATTCGAGCCGTTGTAGTTAATCGCCACCGGCAGGAAGTGGTACTGAATGTTGGGCCAGGCAAACTCTTCCCGGCTGCGGATAAAGCCACCGCCCTCAAACTGGTTGCTGGCGCCGATACCGGTGCCTTTGAACAGCCACTCGGCACCAATTTTCGGCTGGTTCCACCACTTAAGGGCCGGATAGAGCGATACCGGCTCTTTGCACTCGTACTGCAGGTACATCTCCAGATGATCCTGCAGGTTTTCACCGACGCCCGGCAGATCATGCACCAGCGGGATGTCGTGCTGCTTCAGCAATGCCGCCGCGCCAACGCCGGAGCGCTGCAGAATCTGCGGCGAGGCGATAGCACCAGCGCACAGCAGCACTTCACGCCGCGCATGCACGGTGTGCGACGTATCGCTGGCGCCGTGCAGATACTGCACGCCGACCGCGCGTTTGCCCTCGAACAAAATGCGATCGGTGGTGGCGTGGGTGATGATTTTCAGGTTCGGACGCTGTTTTGCCGTATCCAGATAACCGCGCGCGGTGCTGGAGCGGCGGCCCTGCGGCGTCACGAAACGGTCCATCGGACCAAATCCTTCCTGCTGATAACCGTTGAGATCGTCGGTACGCGGATAGCCCGCCTGCACGCCGGCTTCAATCATCGCGGCGAACAGCGGGTTGTTGCCAGGCTTACAGGTGGTGATGCTCACCGGGCCTTCGCCGCCGTGATAATCATTAGCACCGATATCGCGCGTTTCCGACTTGCGGTAGTAGGGCAGACAGTCGCGGTAAGTCCAGTTTTCCAGACCCGGCTGCTGCGCCCAGTTGTCGAGATCCATGGCGTTACCACGGATGTAGCACATGCCGTTGATCAGCGACGAACCGCCCAGCCCTTTACCGCGTCCGCACTCCATGCGGCGGTTATTCATGTGTGGCTCAGGCTCGGTTTCGTACGCCCAGTTGTAGCGTTTGCCCTGTAATGGCCAGGCCAGCGCCGCCGGCATTTGCGTGCGGAAATCAAAGCGGTAATCGGGACCGCCGGCCTCCAGCAGCAGGACGTTCACGCTGCTGTCTTCGGTCAGTCTTGTTGCCAAAACGTTCCCTGCGGATCCGGCTCCGATAATGATGTAATCAAATTCCATTAGTCGCTCCTCAGGTTAAGCTTGATTAAAATACCGACTGAAAACGGGTCAGTTCGACCTGCACAGATTTCACCTGGGTGTAGCTCTGCAGCGTCATCAGGCCATTCTCGCGGCCGATACCGGAGTGCTTGTAACCGCCCACCGGCATTTCAGCGGCGGATTCACCCCAGGTGTTGATCCAGCAAATGCCCGCTTCAATCTGGTGAATGACGCGGTGCGCGCGATTCAGATCCCGGGTGACCAGACCCGCCGCCAGGCCGTATTCGGTGGCATTGGCGCGGCGCACCACTTCTTCCTCGCTGTCGTAGGTCAGGATCGACATCACCGGTCCGAAAATCTCTTCGCGTACGATGGTCATCTCATCACGGCAATCGGTGAACACGGTCGGCTCTACCCAGGCACCGTTATCAAACGCCGCGCCGCTCATGCGTTTACCGCCGCACAGCAGGCGCGCGCCTTCGCTAATGCCGGATTCGATATAGCGCAACACATTGTCTCGATGCGGGAAGCTGACCAGCGGGCCGAAGTTGGTGGCCGGATCGTTGACATCGCCAGCTTTGATGCGCGCCACGCGTTCAGCGATTTTTGCTTCAAACGCCTGCTGCAATGCCGTCGGCACAAACACGCGCGTGCCGTTGGTGCACACCTGACCGGAGCTGTAGAAGTTCGCCATCATGGCGATGTCGGCGGCGAGATCGAGGTCGGCATCGTCAAACACGATCAGCGGCGATTTGCCGCCCAGCTCCATGGTCACCTCTTTCAGCGTGGAGCCGGCCGCGTTGGCCATCACTTTTTTGCCGCTGGCCACGCCACCGGTGAAGGAGATTTTGTCGATGCCCGGATGGTCGGTCAGCAGCTGACCGGTCACCGCGCCGCGCCCGTTCAGCACGTTGAACACGCCGTCCGGTACGCCGGCTTCGCTGTAGATTTCTGCCAGCTTCAGCGCGCTCAGCGGCGTCACTTCGCTGGGTTTAAAGATCATCGCGTTACCGGCCGCCAGCGCCGGCGCAGATTTCCACAGCGCGATTTGAATCGGATAGTTCCATGCGCCAATACCGGCGACCACGCCAAGCGGTTCGCGGCGCGTATAGACGAAGGAGGTATCACGCAGCGGGATCTGCTGGCCTTCCAGCGCCGGAATTAGGCCGGCGTAGTACTCCAGCACATCGGCACCGGTAACAATGTCCACCGCCTGGGTTTCACTCAGCGGTTTACCGGTGTCGAGGGTTTCCAGCGCCGCCAGCTCATCGTTACGCTCGCGCAGGATATCCACCGCACGGCGCAGGATGCGTGACCGCTCCATCGCCGTCATGGCCGCCCAGATTTTCTGGCCTTTTTGCGCGGCGGCGACCGCGCGATCGACATCCGCCTGCGCGGCTTCATGGACCTCGGCCAGCACTTCGCCATTGGCCGGGTTGATGGTCTGGAATGTGTCGCCCGCTGCTGCGGCAACGTATTGACCATCAATGTATAAATGCTGCTCGGTGAATCGGGACATGGTTGCTCCTTCCTCAGTGATTCGCGGCACCAGCCAGCTGCTGGCGAATGAATTGGGTGGTGAGCGTTCTGGCAATCGCCAGATCAAACGGTTTGCCGCTCAGCGCAGCGCGCAGCCACAGGCCATCAATCAGCGAGGCCAGACCGTGCGCGGCCAGCCGCGCCTGCTCACGCGGCAGCTCGCGGCGAAACTCGGCAGCGAGCGTAGAAAACAGGCGACGGCTGCTGACGCGTTCCAGGCGACCCAGCTGCGGCTGATGCATGCTGCTGGCCCAGAAGTCCAGCCACGCTTTCATCGCTGCGCTGTGCACCTGGGTGTCGTCGAAGTTACCTTCGACAATCGCCAGCAGGCGCGCTTCGGTGCCAGCTCCCGCCAGCGGTTTCAGTCGTGCCGCCACCGCATCACGCAGCTGACGCGTCACGTCGCGCATGGTGGCTTCCAGCAAACCGTTTTTGTCTTTGAAGTAGTGGCTGATGATGCCGGTCGAGACGCCGGCGCGCCGCGCAATCTGCGCTATGGTCGCGTCATTGATCCCGACTTCGTTAATGGTACTCAGGGTCGCATCAATCAGTTGCCGACGACGTATCGGCTGCATTCCCACCTTTGGCATGACTCCAGCTCCACCGCAATGTTAGGCCCCTATTAAAACTTTTTTTGATTGCACGTTCAATATAAAAAAGAAACTTGTTAGGATACTGTGCTTCGGTTGTTATAAAAGCGCAACGGGATGGTGAATGCTGAACCGTGCCGAACAATCAGGAGGGAAAACAGGAGAACGATACCGATAAGGCCGATCGCTACGGCCCTGCTACTTCATTGAATAATTACAGGAAATTAACCAGAGGTAACCGATGATTAATCCACCTGCCAGTGAAAAAGACAGAATCAATCCCGTGGTGTTTTACACCTCTGCCGGACTGATTCTGACATTTTCACTTGTCACCATTTTGTACAGCGATCTCGCTGCCGGCTGGATCCAGAGCGCCGTCAACTGGGTATCGTCCACCTTTGGCTGGTACTACATGCTGGCCGCTACGCTGTATATCGTCTTCGTCATCTATATGGCCTGTTCACGCTACGGCGCCATCAAGCTGGGCCCGGAGCAGTCCAAACCCGAATTCAGTCTGCTGAGCTGGTCGGCGATGCTGTTTGCCGCCGGCATCGGCATCGATTTGATGTTCTTCTCGGTGGCGGAACCGGTCACCCAGTATATGCAGCCGCCGGAAGGGGCCGGGCAGACCCTGGAAGCGGCGCGTCAGGCGATGGTGTGGACGCTGTTTCACTACGGTCTGACCGGCTGGTCGATGTATGCGCTGATGGGCATCGCGCTCGGCTACTTCAGCTACCGCTATAATCTGCCGCTCACCATTCGCTCAGCGCTCTATCCGATCTTCGGCAAGCGCATTAACGGCCCGATTGGCCACACGGTGGATATCGCGGCGGTGATCGGTACCATTTTTGGTATCGCCACCACGCTGGGTATCGGCGTGGTACAGCTCAACTACGGGCTGAAAGTGTTATTTGATGTGCCGGAAGGGCTGACGGCGCAGATAGCGCTGATTGTACTGTCGGTGGTGATCGCCACCATTTCGGTGACCTCGGGCGTGGATAAAGGCATTCGCATCCTGTCGGAGCTGAATGTCGCGCTGGCGCTTGGTCTGATTCTGTTTGTGCTGTTTATGGGCAAGACGGATTTCCTGCTCAACGCGCTGGTGCTGAACGTCGGTGATTACATCAACCGCTTTATGGGCATGACACTCAACACCTTTGCGTTTGATCGTCCGACGCAGTGGATGAACAGCTGGACGCTGTTTTTCTGGGCGTGGTGGGTGGCGTGGTCGCCGTTTGTCGGCCTGTTCCTCGCCCGCATTTCCCGCGGCCGCACCATCCGTGAGTTTGTGCTCGGCACGCTGATTATCCCGTTCACCTTCACGCTGCTGTGGCTGTCGGTGTTCGGTAACGCGGCGCTGTACGAAATCATCCACGGCGATGCCGGTTTTGCCCAGGAAGTGATGGCGCATGCCGAGCGCGGGTTCTACAGCCTGCTGGCGCAGTACCCGGCGTTTAAGTTCAGCGCTTCGGTCGCCACCATTACCGGCATGCTGTTTTATGTTACCTCGGCGGATTCCGGCTCGCTGGTGCTGGGGAACTTCACCTCGAAGCTGAAAGACATCAACAGCGATGCGCCAAACTGGCTGCGCATTTTCTGGTCGGTGGCGATTGGCGTGCTGACCATGGGCATGCTGATGACCAACGGCATCTCTGCGCTGCAAAACACCACGGTGATCATGGGCCTGCCGTTCAGCTTCGTGATTTTCTTTGTGATGGCCGGGCTGTATAAATCACTCAAAGTGGAAGATCATCGCCGCGCCAGCGCCAGCCGTGATACCGCGCCCTATATTCCGGCGAGCAATGATCGTCTGAGCTGGAAAAAGCGGCTGTCGCGCCTGATGAACTATCCTGGCACGCGCTATACCCAGCAGATGATGGAAACGGTGATCTATCCGGCGATGCAGGATGTCGCCAAAGAGCTGGAGCTGCGCGGCGGTCGCGTATCGCTGGAGAGCGTCGCGCCGGAAGAGGGCCAGCCGCTGGGCTACCTTGATCTGCGCGTGCACCTCGGCGAGGAGCAGGATTTCGTCTATCAGGTGTGGCCGCAGCAGTATTCGGTGCCGGGCTTTACCTATCGTGCCCGCAGCGGTAAGTCGCACTACTACCGTCTCGAAACCTTCCTGCTGGAAGGCAGCCAGGGCAACGATCTGATGGACTACAACAAGGAGCAGGTGATCATCGACATTCTCGATCAGTACGAGCGTCACCTGAACTTTATCCATCTGCATCGTGAAGCGCCGGGCAGTAATATCACTTACCCGAGCGTGTAACAGTGCGGGCAGCCGTGCAAGGCGGCTGCCCGTTTAATCACGTGGCGTTCCTCGCATAATTGCCAGCGGCAGCTAGACTCACTAGCTGACCTGAAGGGGAACATAATGAAATTGGGTTTTGCGTGTAAGTACTTTGATTCTGAGGCTAAACAGCCATTTCCATTTAAAACCACCACCCGCACACGCTTTCTCGCTATGGAGCGTAACGCGGCGGCCACGCTGCTACTGGCACTGGCACAAAATAACCTGCAGAACCTCTCTCTGACGCTGGAACAGCTGGCGCAGCAGCCGGATGCATTACGCATGATGCGCATCGGCAGCGATCTGCTGCCGCTGTACACCGTGCCGCTGGCCACAGAACTGTATGGCGATATTCTGCCCGAGCTGCAGCCGCTGTTTAGCCGCTGCGGCGAATTGGCCCGCGCGCACAACATTCGCCTGTCGTTCCATCCCGGCCAGTATACGGTGCTGGCTTCGGATAATGATGACGTGGTGGATCGGGCGCTGGAGGATGTCGAGTACCACACGCTGTGCGCGGTGCTGATGGGCTACGGCAGGCAGTTTCAGGATTTCAAAATCAACATCCACATGAACGGCAAACGCGGTATTGAGGGTTTTCGCGCGGCGTTTATGCGCCTCAGCCCGGAAGCCCGCAATATGCTGACGGTGGAAAATGACGAAATTTCCTGCTCGCTGGATGACGTCTTGCAGGCGCGTGCGCTGTGTCCGGTGGTACTGGATATTCACCATCACTGGGTGAAAGAGAATCAGTTTATTCAGGCCAGCGATGCGCGCGTGGCGCTGATTCTGGAGTCGTGGCGCGGCGTGCGGCCGGTGCTGCACTATTCGATCGCCCAGGAAGGGCTGATCCCGGAGAGCGGCTTTCCCGATCAGGAGCAACTCGCCGCCTCAAAGCCGAAGCTGCGCGCCCATTCTGACTACTATTTCAACCAGACGCTGAATGACTGGGCGCTGTCGTTTGATCGCTTCGACATCATGTGCGAAGTCAAAATGAAGAACCTCGCGCGCGATCGCCTGTATGATTATGCGCAGACGCGCTGATTAACCGCTTACGGCGCCGTGATCACAATGGCGACGCGGCGATTTTGCGCCCGGCCCTGCGCAGTGTTATTGCTGGCGACCGGCGCGCTCATGCCCAGCCCGCGCGTCACGATGTTTTGCCGTGGAATCGCCGCGCCGGTGGCCCACTGATCGGCCACCGCGTTGGCGCGCTTCAGCGACAGCTGCTGGTTGTAATCCGCTTTGCCGTAGTTATCGGTGTGGCCGTCAATGCGCAGATGTTCAATGCCGGTAGCGGCCAGTCTTTTCGCCATCTGCGCAATACTGGCTTTGCTGGCGGGCGTCAGGTCAGATTCATTGATGCCAAACAGGATCTTATCGGACAGGCCCAGTCCCCAGCCTTCAGTGTTTTCGCTGAAGCCGGCGTCGCGCATCGCTTTAATCTGCGCGTCGCTAAAACGCCCGGTTGACTGACAGCCGACACAGGCCAGCACCATAACCAGCAAACATGATTTCAGTTTCATACGCGTACCTTACTCATTCCTTTGTTTTTATACATGTGCATATCGGCGCGCTCCAGAATCGACGCCACCGAATCGCCATGCTGCGACCAGGCGTAGCCGATGGTCACCGATGTGGTGATCTGCGTGCCTTCCGAAATCACAATCGATTGCGCGATTGCGGCACGAATATCTTCCGTCAGCTGCTGCAGATCGGCTTCTGAGGTGCGGCTGGTGATCAGCATGGCAAACTCGTCACCGCCCAGCCGCGCCACCAGATCGTCCTGATACGCCAGCGCGCTGAGGCGCGCCGCGATGGCCTTCAATACTTCATCACCGGCGGCATGTCCCCAGTTGTCGTTAATGCTCTTGAAGCGATCGCCGTCGAGAAACAGCAGCACAAAATTCTCATGCGCCAGCTGCTGATCCAGCAACTGCGACAGGCGGCCAACGAACGCCGAGCGGTTGGCCAGTCCGGTTAATGGATCCTCCAGCGCTTTGGCCGCCAGTGAACGGTTATCACGCAGCAGCGAGGCTTTTAGCGTCTGCATTTCACTCAGCAGCGAGTTGAGATCTTCGGAAAACAGCTGAAACTCTTTGGTCGGATTTTGCGGTACGCGCGTCGAGAAATCGCCAGAGCGAATCACGTAATGGATGGCGCTGGTGATATTGCGCAGCGAGCGCAGAATACCGCGATGCAGAAATTCACTCAGCAGGCAGGAAATCACCAGCACGCACAGCATACCGATGGATAAAATCATCACCGAATAGCGAATAAAATCGGCCGCACCGCTGACGGTGCCGGCCAGCATTAAATGGCCGACCTGAGTTTCGGCGTGATTAATTTCCACCGCCAGCGGCTGCTGATAAATCCAGCGACGCAGTAGCGTTTCATACCAGCCGCTCTCTTGCTGGCGATCCTGCCAGTCCACCAGTACGGTATTGCCCGCCGTGACCAGCTTCGCGGAGGCAAACATCCCTTCATTACCGAGCAGGGCTATTTTGTTGCGGGCATCATAGCTGTCTTCAAATACCGTCGCGGCGGTCAGGCTGGTGCTGAGTGTGGCGGCAATGAGTTCGAGGTTTCTTTTCTCATAGCGTTTAATAAACAGTAAAGACGTCGATGTCAGTAGCAGCCAGCACAGCAGTAATATCACGGCGGCATTGACGGTGCTGATACGACGCAACTTATTGCGAATCGATGATTTATCTTTTTTTATGCTATCAAACTTCATCTTATTTGCTTCCTTTGCGGGACAGCAACAACACGTCCGGGCTCACTCTGACACCGCTGCGCGCCAGCGAGTCAAGGTTGACGGAAAATGCGGTGTGATCGCGGTTAAAGATCAGACAAAAGGCCGCGCCAACCGCACAGTCCGGGTTGTTTTCCGCGATGGACAGGACGGCTTTACCCTGTAGCATCGCCAGCAGTTCAGTTTGCTGCTGCGGCGTCTGATCGCCGAAGTAAATGGCATCGCAGCGCTGGCGGCTGAGTTCGCTGGTCTGGTTAATCCACACCACGCTGAACGGCGTCGGGCCCTGAGGCTGCGCAAGGTGCTGTGCTGAAGCGAATACGCACAGCTGTGGCGGCTGTGTTAACTGGGGCCAGTGGCTAAAGCTGATGATGCCGCTGACGATGCGGTTAGCCTGATCGTCACGCTGAACCGCACTGTTTGCCGCCTGAGCAGCAGGAAAACAGAGGAGATAAATGAGAGAAAATACGGGAAGAAATGCGCGCAGGCCCTGTAATAAATAGAGCAGCTGGCTGTCGCCCTTCACCTTTAATTGTAGTTGTAACATAGCGCTATCTCTGAACAGCAACCGGGAAATAGTACCATCGCGCTGTACAAAAGAGTACCGCCGTACAGGCGCTGATACCGCGATCGGGCAGGGTAGAATAAATTCGTCAGGACCGGATTTAAATAGAGAGTTAAAAGAGTAATGAATAAAAATTCAGCAGAATAAGCGTATTAAGGCTGACTTCTGCCGGATATTCCCGCAGCAAAATTAGCGCAGCGGCGCGATTTTTCGCAAAATGAATTGTCCGGCGACGCCGGATATTCCCTTTGTGGCGCAATGGCCCTGAATTGAACAATCATTCAGCGCCATTCACCGCATTTTTTTAATTAAAATCCAAATCCCGGCCGTTGCTGGCGATGACCCGCTGATACCACCAGAAGGATTTTTTGCGCAGCCGGTTGAGCGTGCCGTTGCCGTGGTCGTCGCGATCGACATAGACAAATCCGTAGCGTTTACTCATTTCACCGGTCGACGCCGCGACCAGATCGATGCAGCCCCAGGTGGTGTAGCCCATCACCGGCACGCCGTCAGCAATCGCTTCACCCATGGCGCGAATGTGCTGTTGCAGGTAGCTGATGCGGTAATCGTCTGCAATTTCCCCGCTGGCATTGATTTCATCGTGCGCGCCGAGACCGTTTTCCACCAGAAACAGCGGTTTCTGATAGCGGTCGTACATCATATTCATGGTGATGCGCAGGCCAAGGGGATCAATGCCCCAGCCCCAGGCGCTGCGCGCCAGATGCGGATTGGTCAGTGACTTCACCACGTTGGCGGCGCTGCTGTTCTGTTCATTCATCTCTGCCGACGCGCAGCGCGAGGCGTAATAGCTGAAGGAGATGAAATCGACGGTATGGCGCAGCAGTTCGCTATCGCCTTCCGCCATGACAATCTCCACGCCTTTCTCGCGAAATACCCGGGCGGCATAAGCGGGATAAGCGCCGCGCGCCTGGACATCGATAAAGAATAAGTTCTCGCGATCTTTCTGTAACGCGGCCCACACATCTTCCGGCTTGCAGGACCACGGATAAAAGTTGCCGCCGGCCAGCATGCAGCCAATCTGATTCTGCGGATTGATCTCATGGGCGATTTTGGTCACCAGCGCGCTGGCGACCAGTTCATGATGCGCTGCCTGATATTTCACCTGTTCGTGATGCTCATCCGGCGCGAACACCAGACCGGCACCGGAGAACGGGCTGTGCAGCAGGATATTGATCTCATTGAAGGTCAGCCAGTATTTCACCAGACCATCAAACGCTTCGAAGCAGGTGCGGGCGTAGCGGGCGAAGAAATCGATCATTTTACGGTTGCGCCACGAGCCGTATTCGGTGACCAGATGCATCGGCACATCGAAGTGACACAGCGTGACCAGCGGTTCGATGCCGTATTTGCGGCACTCCTCAAATACGCTGCGATAGAAGGCGATACCTTCCGCGTTCGGCGTCAGCTCATCGCCGTTGGGATAAATGCGGCTCCAGGCGATGGAGGTGCGAAACACCGTGAAGCCCATCTCCGCCATCAGGGCGATATCTTCTTTATAGCGGTGATAAAAATCGATGGCGTCGTGGCTCGGATAGAACTCATCGTCGCGCAGCGTATAGCGCGGCTCCAGCCCCAGTTTAACCGCCATGCGGTGCTCGCCGTGTGGAATCATGTCCACTGTGGTTAAGCCTTTACCGCCGGCGCGATAACTCCCCTCTGACTGGTTGGCGGCTAACGCGCCGCCCCATAAAAATCCCGCAGGAAATGTCACTTCAGACATCACTCACCTCAATCACAGTCCATTATTAATTCGCGCTGAGCGGCTTTGCCGCTTCCGACTTACCGGGGCGCGGCGCGGTCTCCGTCACCGGAATATCTTCAAAGCCAAGAATTAGCGTCAGAATGAACGACAGCACCACTGACAGCACCATCACGCCAGCCACCCAGACGATGCTCATCGGGTTGGTGGGATCGAAAAACTGGACGCTGGTAAACAGGCCCGGTGAGGCCATCGAGTGGCTGGCGAGGCCGCCAATGCCGGCCACCGCGCCACAGATAAAGCCGCTGATCAGGCTGGCAATCAGCGGACGTTTCAGGCGCACCGCCACGCCGTACAGCGCCGGTTCGGAAATGCCGGCGACGATGGCGGAAGCTGCCGCCGCGAACGCCGTCTGCCGCAGTTCCGGATTTTTGGTTTTGAACGCCACCGCCAGCGATGAGCCGCCCAGTGACAGGTTGGCGCCAATTTCCGACGGCATTACCATGCCTTCTTTGCCGGTCTCAGCGATGGTCTGAATAATGGTCGGGGTAAACACGCGATGCATGCCGGTCATCACCAGCAGCGGCCACAGCCCGCCCATGATCGCTACCGACAGCCAGCCGAGATAACCGTGAATGGTGTACACCAGCGCCGAAATGCCGCTACCGATCCAGATACCGAGTGGGCCAATAAAGACGATGGCGATGGGGGCAGCAATCAGCACAATCAGCATCGGTTTAAGGAAGTTTTTGGTTACCGCCGGGGTAAAGCGATCGACCCAGTATTCGATGTGCGACAGAATCCACGTCATCACCAGCGCGGGGATCACTGTGTAGGTGTATTTCACCGCGGTGACCGGCACCGAGGCGAATTCCACCACCTGACCCTGCGCCGCTTTGGCCATCAGGTCGATAAAATTGGGATGCACCAGCACGCCGGCAATGGCAATCGCCAGCGACATGTTGGTTTTAAATTTCAGCGCTGCTGAAGCCGCCACCATCACCGGCAGGAAGAAGAAGGCGCCATCACCAATCACATTCAGGATGATCAGCGTCGACGAGCCTTTGGGCAGCACGCCGCTCATCTCCAGCATCATCGCCAGCAGTTTCACCATCGATCCGCCAATGATCGCCGGGATCAGTGGTGACATGGTGCCGACCAGCGCATCGAGAATGCCCGCGCCGATACTGCGCAGCGTGATTTTCCGTTTCACCGGCGCGCTGCCGCTGTTGCCCGGCGTGCCGAGTTTCATCACTTCCTGAAAGGCGAGATTGACGTTGTTGCCGATGATCACCTGACACTGACTGTCGGTGTGCACCACGCCCATTACGCCGGGAATGGCTTTCAGCGTAGCGTTGTCGACGCGCGCGCTGTCTTTCACCACGAAGCGCAGGCGTGTCATGCAGTGGGTAACGGCTTCAATATTCTCTAATCCGCCGAGCGAAGCCACAATGGCTCGTGCGGCGTCAGCGTAGTTGGTCGCCATGAATGTTTGTCTCTGATTGTAGGGTAGAGGAAACGTCGGTTTCGTCTGGCTGTTATGTGTTCATGAGAAACCGGTTTCACAAAATCATGAACAGGCGCATTCATTCAGGCAATAAAAATCACTATCTTCGTTTTAATTTTGTGATGTTGATCGGCTGGCGTGCGGCGGGATCTTCACCCGCAGGCGCAGGGCGACAAGAAAATTCCCCGTCTTATTCATCGCTTAGGTACACTGAGGCGATGAGCAGCGAAGCAGAGTGAAGCATGGCAACCATACTTGAGGTGGCAAAAAAGGCCGGCGTGTCAAAAGCGACGGTGTCACGCGTGTTGTCCGGTAACGGCTACGTCAGCCAGGAGAAGCGCGATCGGGTGTACCAGGCGATTGCCGAGACCGGCTTCCGGCCGAATTTGCTGGCGCGCAATCTGGCGACTAAATCCAGCCAGACCATCGGCCTGGTGATCACCAACACGCTGTATACCGGCAGCTATTTCAGCGAAATGATGCAGCATTCGGCGCGTATTCTTGAGCAGCAGGGCCGTCAGCTACTGCTGGTGGACGGCAAACACAGCGCCGAAGAGGAGCGTGCGGCGATTCAGTTTCTGCTCGATCTGCGCTGCGATGGCGTGATCATCTATCCGCGTTTTCTCACCATCGATGAGATGGACAGCATCATTGCCCAGCACCGCCATCCGATTCTGGTGATCAACCGGCGGCTGCGTCAGCACGACAGTTACTGCATCTACTCCGATCAGCAGCGCACCAGCGCCGAGGCGGTGGCGCAGCTGATTGCGCTCGGCCATCGCGATATCGCTTTTATCACCGGATCGCTCGACTCGCCGACCGGGCGCGAGCGCCTGGCCGGTTATCACGCGGCACTGGCGCAGCATCAGCTGGTGGCGGATGACGCACTGGTAGTGGAAGGCAAATGGCAGGCGCAGCACGGGGCAGCGGCAGTAGAAACGCTGTTGGCGCGTGGTAAACCGTTCAGCGCGCTGGTCGCCAGTAACGATGAGATGGCGGTGGGCGCGCTGAAAGCGCTGGCGGCGCATAACATCCGCGTGCCGCAGCAGGTGTCGGTGCTGGGTTTCGACGATATTCCGCTGGCGCCCTATACCATTCCGGCGCTGGCCAGCGTGCGCATGCCGGTGACCGGCATGATCGAGGAAACCATTGAACGCCTGGTGTCGATGCTCGACGGCGGCGAAATGCGTAACCGCAAAACCTTTGCCGGCGAGCTGATTATGCGTGAATCCGTTGGTCCCGGCCCGTTTTACCCTGGCTGAAATCAGGCGTTCAGCAGCGCCTGCTTGAACGAATAGATGTGCACGCGCGCAGCGTCTTCTGCCCGTGTTACGTCACCCTGCGCCAGCGCCGCAATGATTGCGTCATGCTCGGCAATCACCTCCTGCATGTGCTGCGCGCTCGACAGGGTGGTTGCCCAGAAGCGCTGCGCCTGGGCGTGAATGATGCTGAGGATATCTGACAGACGACCGTTACCGGCGATGTCAGCCAGCACCTGATGAAATTCACGGTCCAGCAGCATCATCTGCTCACGATCGCGCGCCACGCTGGCGGCGGCGATGCGCTGATTCAGCGCCTGTAGCTGGGCAATCTGCGCCGGATTCACGCGCTGCGTCGCCAGCCGCAGGCACAGCGCTTCATTCACCAGCCGCACCTCAATCAGCTCCAGCGCATCGTCAATCGACAGCGGTGCCACCATCACCCCTTTACGCGGGATAATCTGCAGTAACCCTTCGGTCGCCAGCCGGTGTACCGCCTGATTAACCGGCGTGCGGCCCATTGCCAGATCCTCCATCACCTGCGCGGTATTGAGATATTCACCTGGCTTATAGCGCAGCGTAATCAGGCGATGCCTGAACGCCAGATAGGCCTGTTCATTCAATGAAACGCTTTTTTGTCCGGCCTGTGACTTCACATTTTCAGCAACTGAATCACTCATCACGCAGATCCTTATTGGGGTACTGAGACATCTTACACAAAAACCTGGCATGAAAATGGCTATCTTGAAATTGCAGTGAAATTTCACACGCATTTTTCATCAGGAGATCATCGCATGCATTTACGCTTTACAACCGACTCACAAGCCGCCCCGGTGCTGGATGTCGACATTAAGCAGCTGGTCATTGCCGGGTGGGTAGGCCGCGACCAGGCGGCGGTGCTGCACCATATCAGGGAGCTGGAAGCGCTGGGCGTGCCCGCACCTGGTGCAGTCCCGCTGTTTTATCGCGTAGCCACCCAGCAGCTGGCGCAGCACAGCCCGCTGGAAGTGGTGGGCGAGCAAACCTCCGGCGAAGCCGAGCCGTTTGTGTTTTTCCATCGCGGCGAATACTGGGTGTCGCTGATTTCCGATCACACCGACCGTCACCTGGAAACTTTCAGCGTGGCACTGTCGAAGCAGGCCTGCGTTAAGCCGGTCGCCGGTCATGCGTGGCGTATGGCAGAGGTTGAGCCGCACTGGGATCGGCTGGAGCTGCGCGCGTGGATCAAAGTCAACGGCGACTGGGTGACTTATCAGCAGGGCACGCTCGACTCTCTGCTCACGCCGATGGATCTGCTGGCGCGCTACTTCGGCGATCGCCCGGTCAGTGAAGGCTTTGCGATGTCATGCGGCACGTTGAGCGCGATTGGCGGCATCCGTCCGGCCAGCGAGTTCCGCATGGCGCTGCACGATCCGCTGCTGAATCGCACGCTGGAACACCACTATGTCACCGGCGCGCTGCCGGTGATTGCCTGAGGAGGCGCGGATGACCACCTTATGGCAGGCGAGCCAGCAACTGCGCGCCGGAGATCTCACCGCAAGCGCCGCGACGCAACAGGCACTACGCGCCGCTGAGCAGCCATCGGGCGAAGGCGCACGCGTGTTTACGCGAACCTACGCCGACAGCGCCGTTCAGCAGGCGCAGCAGGCTGATGTGTGCTGGCAACAGCAGCAGCCGCGCAGCCCGATTGACGGACTGCCAATCAGCATCAAAGACCTGTTTGATGTGGCGGACGAACCCACCTGCGCCGGATCGCGCGTGCTGGCGGATGCGCCGCCCGCCGCGCGCGACGCGCATATCGTGCAGCAGCTGAAACAGGCCGGTGCCGCTATCGTCGGCAAAACCAACATGACCGAGTTCGCTTTTTCCGGGCTCGGTATCAATCCGCACTATGGCACGCCGGCAAACCCATGGCAGCGCGGCGAAAAACGCATTCCCGGCGGTTCTTCATCCGGCGCGGCGGTGGCGGTGGCCGACGGCATGTGCCTCGCGGCGGTCGGCACGGACACCGGCGGCTCGGTGCGGATACCGGCGGCGCTGTGTGGGCTGACCGGCTTCAAACCCAGCGCCAGCCGCATCAATCAGGCCGGCACGCTACCGTTATCGGCGGCACTCGACAGTATTGGCGTAATTGCCCATGACGTGCGCAGCTGCTGGCTGCTCGACAGCGTCATCGCCGATCGGCCTTTGCAGCTGACAGAGCGTGATATCACGAGGGCGCACTTTGCGATTCCGCAGACCCGGGTGCTGGACGGGCTGGATCTCGCGGTCAGCCAGGCGTGGCACCACGCGCTGGCACAGCTGCGCGCGCAAGGTGCCACGCTCACCGAGCTGCCGCTGTCTGAACTGGCAGAACTGGAAACCATGAACGCCCGTGGCGGCATCACCGCCTGGGAAGCCTGGCAGTGGCATCAGTCGCTGCTGCAGTCGCACGCGACGGGTTATGACCCGCAGGTACGGATGCGCATTGAGCGCGGCGCGTTGCTGAACGAGGCCGACGCACAACTGTTGTATCAGCAGCGCGCCGACTGGCGGCAGCGGGTGGAGCAGGCGGTGGCACCGTTCGATGGCCTGCTGCTGCCCACCGTGCCGCTGATTGCGCCGACCATCGCCGAACTCGACGACCCGGAGCGCTATCGCCAGGTCAACCTGCTGATGCTGCGCAACACCAGCGTGATCAACATGCTGGACGGCTGCGCCATCTCCCTGCCTTGTCATCAGCCCGGCAGTGCGCCGGTGGGTCTGATGCTGGCCGCCACCCATGGCCACGATGCCGCGCTGCTCAGCTGGGCGCTGGCGCTTGAATCCATCCTGCAACGGAGTCTCTGAAAATGACACATCCTCACGGCATGCTGTTCGTCGCCACAAACGTCGCCGCTGAAAACGAAGCTGATTTCAATCAATGGTATGACCATGAACATGTCGCCGAGCGCGTCGCCATCGACGGCTTTCTCAGCGGCACGCGCTATCAGGCGCTGGATGCTGAACGCAAGTACCTCGGATTGTATGAAACCCACTCGCTGGAAACCTTCACCAGTGCCGATTACTACGCCGCCTTTACGCGCCAGACGCCGTGGTCGGTAAAGAACCTGGAGCGGATGATCAAACCGATGCGCCGCGTGTGCGCCATCACCCAGCAGCACGGTCAGGGCAGCGGCAGCCACCTTGCGGTGCTGACGCTACAGGCTGGCATTGAAACTGCAACGCTCAACGCCTGGCAGCAGCAGGTTGCCACGGTGCCGGGCTATATCGCCTCGCGCTTACTCACGCCGGACACCACGCTGAGCACGCCGCTGCCACAGGAAGATCGGGCGCAGCGCGCCATGCAGCCGATGCTGCTGCTCAGCTGCTCGAGCGCCGATGCCTGCCAGACACTGGCGGCCGCCGCGTCACAGGCGCTCAATGCCCGCGCTGAATTTTATGCGCTTAGCTGGCAGCTCACTAAACAGGAGATGGCTCATGGCGAATACTGATTCAACTCTGCCGCACGCCGCGCGTGCCGCAGCAGGGAAAACCCACACCGGCCGTCTTGCCGCGGCCAGCTCCATCGGCACCGCGCTGGAGTGGTACGACTTTACCGTTTACAACATCATGGCGGCGCTGGTGTTTAACCATGTGTTTTTCCCCAGCTTCGATCCGCTGGTCGGGACCATTCTGGCGTTTTCAACTTACGCCGTGGGTTATGTGTCGCGTCCGGTGGGCGGTTTTATCTTTGGCCATCTCGGGGATGTCGCCGGGCGCAAGGCGGTATTGATCACCACGCTGGTGATCATGGGCGTGACCACGGCGCTGATGGGCATGCTGCCCGGATATGCGCTGTGGGGCATCTGGAGCCCGATTCTGCTGGTGGCGCTGCGCTTTGTGCAGGGCATCGCGCTGGGCGGCGAATGGGCCGGCGCGGTGTTGCTCTCCATGGAGCACGGCGAAGCCAGTAAGCGCGGGCGTAACGCCTCGTTCGCCCAGGTCGGGCCTTCCTGCGGCACGCTGATTGGCACCGGCTTTATTACTTTAGTGACGTTGTCACTCAGCGGCGAGCAATTTCAGGAGTGGGGCTGGCGCATCCCGTTCCTGCTCAGTCTGCTGCTGGTGATGTTCGGCCTGTGGCTGCGGCGCGGCGTAGAAGAAACCCCGACTTTCGTGGCGATGCAGCAGGCGGAGAAAACCAGCCACACGCCGCTGAAAGAGGTGTTCCTGCGCTATCCACGTGAACTGCTGATCGCCGGCGGCTCGCGCATCGGCTCTGACGTGCTGTACGCGCTGGTGGTGGTGTTCACCCTGACTTACGTCACCACCGTACTGCAGCTGCCGCGTCCGCTGGCGCTGATGGCAACGATGGTCGGCGCGATTGGCAACGCGTTGACGGTGCCGCTGTTTGGCGCGCTGTCCGACCGCCTTGGCCGCCGTCCGGTGTACATTGCCGGCGCGCTGCTGGCTATCGTCTGGTCGTTTGTGTTTTTTGTCCTGCTCGACAGCACCCAGCCGTGGCTGATTGTGCTGGCGGTGGTGATTGGCCTGCTGATTCACGCCATGATGTACGGTCCGCAGGCGGCGTTTGTCACCGAGCAGTTCCCCAGTCACGTGCGCTATGCCGGTTCGTCACTGGCCTATACGCTGGCCGGCATCATCGGCGGCGGTTTTGCCCCGCTGATCATTACCTCGCTGTACAAAGAGCTGGGCAGCACGCTGTGGGTGTCGCTATATGTGACGCTGGCGCTGGCGATCACCCTGTTTGCCTTATGGAAAGCCAAAGAAACCGCGCACCAGTCGCTGTAATCACCTCTGGCGAAGGATCGCCATCTTTTATTAAATATTCATGTGCAGCGCCGGTTCACTCTGCGGCGGCTCGGTCGAGATTTGCGGCAGCGGCAGCGGTCGTCCGATGTAGTAACCCTGAATGGCATCGCACGCCAGCTCCTGCAATTGCGACATCTGCACCGGCGTTTCCACGCCTTCCGCGGTTACCGACAGGGAATAGGCTTTGCCGAGTCCAATCATGTTTTCCACCACCTGGCGCGCCTGGGGCGAATCGGCCAGCGGAAAAATAAAGGATTTATCGATTTTGATGCCATCGAACGGGAAGGCGCGCAGGTAGCACAGCGACGCATAGCCGGTGCCAAAATCATCAATCAGAAATCTCACCCCCAGCGCTTTTACCGCCTGCATTACCGCCAGGGTTTTATCCGGATCGCTCAGCAGCGCGTTTTCCGTGACTTCAATTTCCAGCCGCTGGCTCGGCAGACCGCTGAGCTGCAGCACCCGGGTGATGCGTTCGGCTAAGGCGCTATCCTGCAATTCGCTGGCGGAAATATTCACTGAAACCGCCATTTCCGGCCGGTAACGGGCGATATCCTCGCAGGCATTGAGCAGCACCCAGTCGCTCAGCGTGCTGATCAGGCCGGTCTCTTCGGCCAGCGGAATAAACTGATCGGGCATCAGTAAGCCTAGCCGCGGATGCTGCCAGCGTACCAGCGCCTCGACCGCGCTGATGCGCTGCGCGATCAGGTCATATCGCGTCTGATAGACCAGCCGCAGCTGGTTCTCCTGCAGCGCTGCGCGCAGCTCATGCTCCATTTCGCGCCGCTGCACAATTTTCTCTTCCATGTCACGGTCGAAAAATATCCACTGGTTGCGGCCGCTGTTTTTCGCTTTATACAGGGCGATGTCGGCGAAGCGCAGCAGATCGCTGGCGTTGTCGGCATCCTGCGGGGCCAGCGCGATGCCGAGACTGCCGCCGATGTGGATGTCGTTGTCGTACACCGGGAACGGCAGATTGAGCTGGGCGATGAGCTGCTGACACAGCGCGTCGACCTGCTCGCGGCTGCCCGCCTCCGGCAGAATAACCACAAACTCATCGCCGCCGAGCCGCGCCACCAGGCCGTTGCCGTTGAGCGTGCGCCGAATACGATCTGATACCGCATGCAGCACCTGATCGCCCGCCGCATGACCGTAGAGATCATTGACCGGTTTGAATTTATCCAGGTCGATCATAATCATCGCCAGCAGCGGCTGCGCCGGCAGCGGCAGGCTCAGCTGCCCCGTAAGAAATTCGCGCATCTGCACGCGGTTGGCCAGTCCGGTCAGTTCATCGAAGTGCGACAGATAGTGCGCGCGCGCCTGCGCTTCAACTTCCAGCGTTACGTCGCTGGCGCTGCCGCGAAAGCCGCTGACGCCGTGCGCCAGGCTGACGCGCTTGAGGGTCAGATTGCAGTAGCGCGGCTGATGCTGGGCGGAGAGATAGCGGCAGCCGTTCAGCGTGAGCTGCCCGCCCGAGTCTGCCAGCTGCAAAAGCCGGGCGCGCTGGTGCTCATCGCACAGCAGGAAATCCAGTAGCGTGCGTTGCAGCCACTCCTCGCTGGTAAACCCGGTGACCACCGGGAAGCGGCCGGAAACCCAGCTGAAGCGCAGCTGGTCGTCCATCTCCCAAATCCAGTCGGTGGTAATTTCGGCGATATCACGGAAGCGGCGTTCGCTGGCGCTGAGCGCCCGCTGGCTTTGCGCCAGCAACAGTGTATTTTCATCATTGAGCTGCGCTTTACGCAGCGCGTTGCGCATCAGCATGATGGCGCCATACAGGGTGATCAGCATGGCGATCACCAGCAGCGGCAGCAGGGCGGTCAGCAATTTACCGCCGGGGTTGCTGCTGGCCCAGCGCAGCGTGGCGTCATGGCCGTCGGCGGCGAGGCGCAGACTTTCTGCCACTGGCGCGCGGGGTGCAGCGAATTCCACCCGCAGCGCGTTGATGCCGTACTCGTGCCCCAGCTGCTGTAATTTTTGCGGCGTCAGGCGATCGGCAAAGATCATCAGCGATGGCGCACCGGGCACCTGCGGCACGCTGTTATCGCCACCGGTGGTGATCCATGCCGCGCACAGCAGCACCAGTTGCTGGTTTACCACCACAAAGCGCGACAGCGCCTTACCGTCATTGTGCTGCAACTGCTGACGCAGCGCGGGCAGTTGCTGGCGACCGAGCCAGTCGGTGAAATCGCGTTGCTGCAGCTGACCGTCGATCACGCTGTAGACCGTGTCGCCGCGCGGCGCGATGACAAACACGCCCTCATAAGCAAAGGTCTGGAACAGCGATTCACCCAGATTCTGCCGCGTCCACGCCCAGTCAGTATTCAGCGTGCGGTGCAGATTTTGATAGGCTTCGCCCCATTCTGCATTATCGGAGAGGTGAAACTGCATCACTTCCTGACGCGTCTGCAACGCCTTCTCCAGCAGCAGGCGGTTTTGCCGCGCCTCCTGCTGGTTGAGATCGCTGGCGATAAAGCACAGCGTCACCAGCGCCACCATAAAGGAGAGAAAAATCAGCAGCACCATCAGCAGCATCGGCTGGCGCATCAGTCCGCGCATCCGACCATCGGTCGGGAAATCCATCAGTGAACGTTTCGCCATCATAGACTTATCACAAACCAGTAAAATGATATTTCATAAGTACGTTATGAGTATCGGCATGACTGCGCCGAACCTGGGCGAAAAAGTAAAAAAAGCGTGAGCGGAGCGGCAAAAACAGATCGCATATTCGTTCAGGTGCCCGACGATGCCGTGCTGTAATCAGATCTGCATAAAGTGTGTTAATAAAAGGTCCTGCCGCTGCGTTTCCGCCAGTGCAATACGGCGAATGCCGGTAAACTTTCCCCGTTGCGTTAATAGCTTAGTGTTTATTTCATGCTGATGACGATAAATATATTACAGCCATAATTTATCAGAGCGTGATTTAACGTTCAGGACCTGAAGAATTTCCTGATTAAATGATGATGCGTTATCCAGGACTATTCTTGTTGAGTGTAAATCTTTGTCAGTGCTAATTTGCTGAAACCCATCTGCTCCTCTTTCCAGAGACCACTTATGCAACCACGTATCACGCATCTTGATGGCATGCGCGGATTAGCGATCCTGCTGGTGATTACTTATCACGCCTATGCTCGCTGGCCCGAACTGTTGCCGTATGCCGCCACTACCCAGCATATTCCGCTGCTGGCATTTGGCTGGGTCGGCGTGCAGTTGTTTTTTATGATCTCCGGCTTTGTCATATTTATGACGCTGGATAAATCATCCGGCTACCTCAGCTTTCTCAAAAAACGCTGGCTGCGCCTGTTTCCGGCGATGCTGATAGCCAGTCTGCTGCTGTACGTTGCCGGCGGCTTTTTTCCGGAGTGGTCGCTGATGACACCGGAAAGCCGCAACCTGCTGCCCGGTCTGATATTTATTAATCCTGAGACGCTGACGCAGCTCACCGGCATTGAATTCCGCTCCATGGCCGGATCGTTCTGGTCTCTCTATGTTGAAGCGCTGTTTTATCTGATTATTGGCGCGGTTTATTTCACCCTCGGACGTAAATATTGTCTGCCGGCGCTGATTGTGCCGATGTTATTACTTTCCGCCTCATCGGTATTGAAATCACTCGGCCATCCATTATTAATCGATGTCATTTCAAAATTCGGTTTTATTCACTACGCCTGGTTTATGGTCGGCTGTCTGGTTTATGAACGTCTGCACGGGCGCGATAAACGTTATCACTACGCACTGACCGCGCTGGCCTTGCTGATTAATTTCAGCTACTACGTTAAAAACAGCGGCGTGGTCGCCGTGGTGCCGCTGTTACTGGTAATGCTGTTTTTTATCGCCAGCTTTTATTCCAGACAGATTGAGCGCTGGCTTTCCCTGCGCTTTTTCACCGCCATCGGATTTGTCAGTTACGCCCTGTATCTGATTCATGAAAATTTAATGATCGCGATATTGATAAAGCTTAATGGCTATATCAAAAATGAAGCGGTGATGACGATGCTGCCGGTGGTGGTGGCCAGCGTACTGTATTATGTTGCCTGGCTGATCAGTAAATATGCGGAACCGGCGCTGCGTAATGCGCTGAAGTGGAAGCGGCAGCCCGCGCCGCAGGCGGGCAGTGGGCTGTAATCGCGCGGGAGCCAGCGCTCCCGCGTACGCTGTTACACATCCAGCCGGTGAATGACGTTCACAAACTCGTGTACGCCACTGTTGATTTCCCGCAGGCTGCGCGACAGCACGCTGATCTTCTCCTGTTCGGTCACCACAAATTGCCTGACCTCATCCAGCTGCTGATACATCTGCTGGATCAGGTCGGCATTTTGCTCCACGACCACGGAAATCTGTTTGGTGGCGCTGGCGGTCGAGGCCGCCAGGCGGCGCACTTCACCTGCCACCACGCTGAAGCCACGTCCGGCCTCGCCAGCGCGTGCGGATTCGATGGCGGCATTCAGTGCCAGAATGTTGGTCTGTGAAGCAATCAGGTTGATGGTTTCCACCACGTCGCTGATGCTCCTGGCCGAGGCGGTGAGTTGCGCGCCAATTTCGGCGGCGGCATTCACCTGCTGCGCCACCAGTCCGGAGTTACGCACCGTTTCGTCCAGCACTTCATTAGCGTTATCGGTAATTTGTGAGGTCTGCTCAGAGGTGGTTAGCGCGATATCCGCCACGCGCTTTGCCGCCTCGACGCGCGCGGTGATATCCGAGGCGATCTTAATCACTTTGTAGACCTTACCATCGCCGTCAAACACCGGGTTGTAGCTCGCCTCCAGCCAGATGCGCTCGCCGCTGGCGGTCTTACGTTCAAAACGACCGACAAAATGCTGACCGTTGCCGATTTTGCGCCAGAAGTCCGGATTCTCGCGGTAGAAATTGTCGAAGCAGAACAGGCGATGATGCTGGCCGGCGATGGCTGGCAGGGTATAGCCCATGTGGGTGAGGAAGTTGGCGTTGGCGGTAATGATGTGACCGTCCGGCGTGAATTCAATCACCGCCATTGATCGGTCCAGCGCCGTTATCACCGCCTCTTTATGCTCCAGTTCCTGATGACGCGCGGTGATGTCGCTCGCGACCTTGATCACTTTGTACACTTTGCCGCGCTCGTCGCTCACCGGAAAATAGGTCGCGCTGAGCCAGAAGCGCTGATGCTGCTTGTTGAAACGCTCAAAAATGCCGTTCACCGATTCGCCGGCGGCCAGCGTTTGCCAGAAGGCGTAATAGTCGGAAGACTGGCTGTAAGCAGGGCTGCAGAAAATCCGGTGATGCTGTCCCTGAATTTCATGCAGCTGATAGCCGGTGACCTGTAAAAATTGCGCATTGGCGCTGAGGATTTCACCGGCCGGTGAAAACTCAATCCATGCAACATGCTGCTTTATCGCTTCAATGTCCTTAGCAATGTCGCCACTTTTGGCAAATGGCAGAGAAAGGCTCGATTTTTTCACCCCGAACATGAGAGACCTCAGGCGCTTGGTATGCTGTTGAACGAAATGCAGGCGCAGATGTGCGCGTGCTAACGCATTCGGCACGTCCAGTGGACGGCACCGCATGATTTCCCCGGTTGTACATTACAGCCGTGCCACAGGCACAGGCTGCTGTCTCGCTGCGCACCGATGTGCGCAGGTGGGGTGTGTAATGGTGTTACCTGCCTGATGTTGTTACAGCGCAAGCTGAAAGCTGATTTTGCTATGCAACTTTGATTATCGACCGTGGCGTTAAAAATGTGAGAAAAAAGTGATCAACACCGCGCGTGCGGGTAAGAAAAGTGCCTAGCGGACTTGTTAAAAGATGCATGTTAAATGTATGTTAATGCCCGAGACGTGACGCAATCAACGCCCGATGACGGCCTGGAGAAAAACCACCATGACGACCGCGCTGTGCCAGCTGTTAAAACTGCAGTATCCGCTGATTCAGGCACCGATGGCCGGTGTCGCCACGCCGCAGCTGGCCGCAGCGGTATCCAATGCCGGGGCGCTGGGATCGATTAGCGTTGGCGCGGTGACACCGCAGCAGGCGGCAGAAATGATTGCCAACACCCAGGCACTGACGCGTGCCCCGATCAACGTCAACGTATTTTGTCACGCGCCGGCAAGGCGGGATGCCGCGCGCGAGGCGGCGTGGATCAGCCGGTTCAGTCCGCAGTTTGCGCAGTACCAGACGGCGCTACCGCCAGCATTAACGGAGATCTATCAAAGCTTTTTGCACAATGAGGAGATGCTGACGGTGCTGGAGCAGGCGCGGCCGGCGGCGGTCAGTTTCCATTTCGGCATTCCCGATGCCACGGTCATCGCCCGGCTTAAGCAACGTGACATTGTCACGCTGGCGACCGCCACCAGTCCGCAGGAAGCGCGGGCAATTGCACGCAGCGGTATCGATATCATTGTGGCGCAGGGTTATGAAGCCGGTGGCCATCGCGGCCATTTTGATCCGGGCGCGCCAGACCAGCAGCTTTCGACCGTTGCGCTGGTGCAGGCGATTCGACAGCACACCGCGCTGCCGGTGGTGGCAGCGGGCGGCGTGATGGACGGCGCCGGCATCGCGACGATGATGAAACTGGGTGCCAGCGGTGTACAGCTCGGTACGGCGTTTGTGCTGTGTCCGGAGTCGGCGGCCAGTGCGGCCTATCGTCGCGCGCTGCTGGCTGCTGGCGAGCGTGGCACGGTAATGACGGCGGCGATCTCCGGGCGTCAGGCACGCTGCGTGCGTAACGCATTTTGTGAATTGTGCCATGACGTAACGCCGGAGGAGATTCCCGACTATCCGCTGACCTATGCGCTGGGTAAAGCCCTGGCGGCGGCAGCGGCGGCGCACGGCGAGGACGGCTTCGGTGCGCAGTGGGCGGGTCAGGGCGTGGCGCGGGTGCGCGCGCTGCCGGCGGCACAGCTGGTGGAGACGCTGGTTGCTGAGTGGCAGCAGGCATAAAGCAGGCTGCTGCCACATAGTGCGTAACGTTACAGGCCGAGCGCGCGCGTTACCGCTTCCGGCATTGACGGCCGCCCATTGGCGAGGCAGGTGGCGACAAACGTGGCCTCGGCATACACCACGCCGTCGACCTTGATTTGCTGCACGAAGTTCACGCGATTGCGCTTCTCATTCTGCTCCAGCGCGCAGGTGACTTCCACCTTATCGCCTTTCACCAGGCTCTTGCGGAAGCGCAGCGTGTACTCCAGCACCATGTAAATCTTGCCCTGACTGAACTCTTCTTCAATGTCGATACCCAGCGCCTCGCGCATGTAAGCGTGGCGCGTCCACTCCATGTAAAACGGGTAGTACAGCCCGTCGACCACGCCCTGAAAATCGATATGGCTTTCATCTACGTCATAGTGCTTTACGAACATTTTTGCATCCTGATAAGCGCGTTACGCGGTGAGGCAATGGGTATACCGCAGAATGACGTAGCGGGAAAATGGCAAGATGTTGCAAAGTAATTCCACTGTCGCCTGGCAGAATGAATGCTGGTATTTTCCCGTGCTGCAGCTGAAACTGACAGCTGCATCACATATCCATAATCAACTGGCTACCTTTTTGTGACAAATCACGCAGCCCGGACACATTTTTCTGCGCAGGGTCGCGCGGCCAAACATAATGGTTTTACTATGTACACACATGTTGTACAGAGTAAAACAATAACACTGGCCGATTTGCGTTAAGCCATGACTCTGTGAGGAACCCTATGTCTGACAAGATAACCCGCGCGGCCGCTGTGCCCGATATTGAGCAGCAGACCGTAAAACGCGTCATCTGGCGCATTCTGCCGTTCCTGATCGTCTGCTATCTGATCGCCATTATCGATCGCGGCAACATCGGCATGGCGTCCCTGCAAATGAATGAAGATCTCGGGCTGAGCAAAGCGGTGTTTGGCCTGGCAAGCAGCCTGTTTTTTGTTGGCTATTTTCTGTTTGAGGTGCCAAGCAACCTCGCGATGCAGAAGATTGGCGCCAAAATCTGGATTTCGCGCATCATGGTGACCTGGGGCATTGTCTCGGTGTGCACCGCGTTCGTCAGCAGTGCGGAAATGCTGTACGTGCTGCGCTTTCTGTTGGGCGCCGCCGAAGCCGGCTTCTTCCCCGGCGTGATCCTTTATCTGACTTACTGGATTCCGGCGAAATATCGCGCGCGCGTGATTGCGACTTTCATGGTGGCGATCCCGGCAGCCAACTTTATTGGCTCGCCGATCTCGGGCGCAATCCTGACGATGGACGGCTGGTTCGGCCTGCGCGGCTGGCACTGGCTGTTTATCATCGAAGGGTTCCCGGCGATTGTGCTGGGCGTGCTGGCTTTCTTCCTGCTCAGCAACCGTCCGGAAAATGCCCACTGGCTGACCAGTGAACAGCGCAACTGGCTGAGCGGCAAACTGGCTGAAGAGAATGCACAGCGCAAAGCGATTGGTCATATCACCCTGTGGCAGCTGCTGCGCCACAAGCATATCTGGGTGATGGCGCTGATTTACGCCGGCGCGTCGGCAGCGGGTTCGACGCTTAGCGTCTGGTCACCGCAGCTGCTGAAATCATTTGGCCTGGATAACTTCACCACCGGTTTGATGAATGCGATCCCGTACGGTCTGGCATCGATTCTGATGATTGTCTGGGGCCGCAGCTCTGACCGTAGCGGTGAGCGTCGCTGGCACACCGCGCTGACGCTGTTCCTGATTGCCGGTGGACTGCTGGCGGCGTTCCTGACCGATACGCTGGCGGGCAGCGTGGTGATTCTGTCACTGGTACTGATTGGTGCTTACTCGATGAAAGGGCCGTTCTGGGCGCTGGCCTCGGGCTGGATGTCCTCAACCACCGCAGCGGCCGGTCTGGCTGCTATCGGCGCGATGGCCAACCTGATTGGTGGCGGGCTGATGGTGAACGTTTACGGCATCATCAATGAGAAAACCGGCAGCCATGCGATGGCGATGATTCCTCTGGCGCTGCTGTGCGCGGCGGGCGGCATTGCGGTATTGCTGATGGGACGCAGCAAAAAGCTACACGTTGAAGCGGAACAGCCGGTGGCCAGCACCGGGAAATAATCTCATGAGCCTGTGCCAGGGAGGGCACGCATCTGGCTTATCACTTCTGCCGTTATCCTGCTTTCATCCTTTAAAACATCCGTTTCCCGATGCGCCACAGGCACACCGGGAAACGCGGCGTTATTATCTCTGCTCAGCGCTGCGCTGGCGCCACGGATCTTTCACCATGGCGACCGCCAGTGCGCCAATCATCAGGACTGCCGCCACCGCCAGCAGCGCCCACATAAAGCCGCCGGTAGACTGACGCACATAGCCGATCAGCGACGGACCGAAGAAGCCGCCAAGATTACCAATCGAGACAATCATGGCTAAGCCGCCTGCCGCGGCATTGCCGGTTAAAAAGCCGGAAGGCAGCGCCCAGAACGAGGCCTGAAACGCCAGAATACCGCTGACGGTGCAGCACAGCGCCAGCATTTTGATCACCGGCGCATCGCTCAGCGCGCTGCACATCAGGGCTAAGGCGGCGATTACCAGCGCGCCGCTGATCCAGCGAATACGATGCGCTGATGCATTAGCGCGGCGCGCCCACAACAGCATGCTCACGGCACCGCAGACATAGGGCAGCGCGGCAAGAAAGCCGGTTGCCGTATGGCTCACGCCGAGCTGTTTGATGATCTGCGGCATCCACAGTCCCACGCCGATCGAACCCACAATGCCGCAAAAGTTAATAAACGCCAGCAGATACAGCAGCGGATTGCGCAGCGCGTCGCGCATCTGGGAACCGTGCGTTGCCGCGATTTGCTGCTGCTCATCGGCCAGGCGGCGGCTCAGCAACTGCTGTTCACGCGGCGCCAGCCAGCGCGCTTTCTCCGGCCGGTCGCTCAGCACAAACAGGCACATGATGCCGAGGATCACCGCCGGTAAGCCTTCAATCAACAGCAGCCACTGCCAGTTACGGATATGCTCATGGCCGGTGATCTGCATCAGCGCGCCGGAAATCGGTGAGCCGATGATATTGGCCACCGGAATGCCGACCAGGAACGCGGCGGTGATTTTGGCGCGCCAGCTACCGGGGAACCAGTAGGTAAAGAACAGATAGATGCCGGGGGTAAAGCCGGCCTCTGCCACACCGAGACAGAAGCGCGCAATGGCAAAGCTGACGGGGCCGCTGATGAACGCGGTCGCCATCGAAATCAACCCCCACGAAATCATGATGCGCGCGATCCAGATGCGCGCGCCCACTTTTTGCATGATCAGATTGCTGGGAATTTCAAACAGGAAATAGCCGATAAAAAACATGCCTGCGCCGAAGCCAAACTGTTCGGCGGTGATGCCGAGATCGGCGTTCATGCCCAGCGCGGCAAAGCTGACGTTGGTGCGGTCAAGGTAGCTGACCACATAGCAGATAAAGATAAACGGCAGAATGCGACGAAAGGCTTTGGCGGCCGCCTGCTCACTGTCCTGGAAATCCTGTTCGCTGAGCGTTTCATGGCGGGGTGGCACCGCAGCCGGCTGAGCCGGCGCAGGGCTGGATGTTGAGTGCAGGGTCATAGTAATCTCCGGTGCGTTCGGATGACGCAGAGTTGTAGTCAGAGAAACGAGGTATCGATGGCCGGCAATGCGCGGCCTGGCGTGTTCTGGGTGCAGGTCAGGATGCTGCCGCTGACCGATTCGGTGATAAACAGCTGATTAAGGTCGGCCCCGCCGAAGCACAGGTTGGTGGTGGAGCGACCCAGCGGACTGAGCAGAATCTCTTCCGGTTCAGCCAGATCGTTAAGACGCCAGACGCGCCCGAGGCCGGGATTGGCGATCAGCAGTTCGCCGCGCTGATTGATGGTCAGCCCGTCCGGCCCGCTGGGTCCGTGCGAGGTAAAGAACAGTCCGACTTTGCTCACCGAACCATCCGCCAGCAGCGGCACGCGCCACACGCAGTTGCCGCGCGTCATCGCCACGTAGAGGATTTTCTCATCCGGCGACAGCACCAGGCCGTTCGGGCTCGGGCAGTTATCCAGCAGCAGATCCAGCCGGCCATCCGGGCTGAGCCGATAAACGCGTCCGCTGGCATCGTGCAGCCCGGTCTGGCCCTGATCGGTGAAATAGAGATTGCCGCGACTGTCAGGCGTTAAATCGTTGACGCCGCGAAAGCTTTCGCTGTTACGCCGCGTCAGCCACGGCGTGATAGTGGCGCTGCTGATTGACAGCTTCATCAGGCCGTTACGGTAATCGGTGATGATCAGCGTGTCCGGATCGGTCAGCTTCATGCCGTTGGGCTCACCGTCATACTGCACCACCAGCTCCCAGTTGCCGCTCATATCAACGCGAAAGATGCGGCCATAGGGAATATCGGTGACATACAGACTGCCGGAGGGATGCCACACCGGGCCTTCGAGAAAGGAGTCGGTAAGCTGGCCGCCGCGATTGGCGGCAGCCCAGACATTGCCGGCGTCCGGCCGGCGAAACGCTTCCGGCAGGCGCGAAAACAGCGTTAACTCGCGCACCTCCGGTACGGTGAGCACGGTCATGATACCGCCTCCTGCTCCTGCAGAACCTGCAACGCGTTGCGCGCGGCACCGGTGCCCATGCGCACGTAAGCATTGTCGCTCACACCGCCAATGTGCGGCGTAATAATCACGTTGTTGAGCGACTGCCACAGATGCGGTGCAGTCAGCGGCTCGCTGGTGAAGCTGTCCAGTCCGGCGGCACGCAGCGTGCCGTTTTGCAGCGCGGTCGCCACGGCCTGATCGTCAATCAGTCCGCCGCGCGCGGTGTTGACCAGAATCGCGCCAGGCTTAAAACGGGCGAGGGCGGCCGCGTTGATCATCTGGTGATTGCTGTCCGTCAGCGGACAGTGCAGTGACACCACATCGGCACGGCTGTACAGTTCATCCAGTGATTCAACCGCTTCACAGCCAGCCGGCAAGGTTTGCGCATAAGGATCGTAGGCCAGCACCTGCATACCGAAGGCCTGGCCGATGCGCGCCACGCGGCTGCCGATGGCGCCCAGACCGACCAGGCCGAGTGTGCGTCCTTCCAGCTCCAGCGATTTATGCTGCGCTTTATCCCAGTGTCCGTCGCGCATCCGGCGGTCCAGCTGCGGCACCGATTTAGCACAGGCGAGGATCAGCGCCCACGCATGCTCCGACACGGCAGCGGCATTGGCACCCACTGCCGCGCGGACCGCAATCTGGCGTTCCGCCGCTGCCTGCTGATCGATAACGTCAATACCGCTGCCGTGCTTGGAGATCACGCGCAGCGCCGGCGCGGCGTCCATGATGCGCCCGTTGATTTTGCCGTAGCGCACAATGATCGCCTGAGGATTATGGCGCTCGCACAGCGCGATCAAATCGGCTTCCTGCGGCTGGCGTCCGGCATAAATCAGCTGATAGTCCTGCAGCAGCTCGACGGCTTCAGCAGCCAGGTCACTGCCGGTGATGAGGATAGTTTTTACGTTGCTCATTACAGAGATTCTCCTTCTGCTAACATACCCGCCGCGCGCAGGGCACCTTCCAGCCAGCCCGGACGCAAATCGCCCTGCTTAATACCCGCGATGCGGCGCGTTTCGGCGTCCAGCTTCTTCGCCGCCAGGGCAATGATGCGTTCCACATCCTGTTTAGCGATCACCACCACGCCATCGGCATCGCCGACCACCAGGTCGCCCGGCTCAATCGACGCACCGGCCACCGACACCGGATGGTTAACGCGTCCGGGAATACTTTTGGTGGGGCCGCTCGGGTTGAGGCCGGCAGCAAACACCGGATAGCTGCCCTGCGCGAGGGCGTCAGCATCACGCACCGCGCCATCAATGATGATGCCGGCGATGCCGGACGCTTCGGCCTGGGTTGCCATGATTTCACCCAGCAGCGCGCAACTGATGTCGCCTTTGCCGTCCACCACCAGCACATCACCCGGCTGGGCGATAGCCAGCGCTGCGTGAATCGCCAGGTTATCGCCCGGACGCACTTCCACCGTGATGGCCGGCCCGGCGACTTTCATCTGCGGCGACAGCGGCTTAACGCGGCCATGCAGGGTGCCGCGACGACCGGCGACATCGGCCAGAATCGCCGCCTGGAATGCGGCGGCCTGGCTGACGGACAGGGCACTGACGCGCTCGATGTTGCGGTTGATCAGGTTATTTGCAGAGACAGACATAATTCACCTCGTGGTTTGTTTTACCTGGTACAACAATGTTGTACAATATAAAACAACTATATCGACGATCTGACGCCGCATGCCAGTGTTACGAAGGTGTTTGTGATGTAAACACGATGTGACTCACAGTTTTCAGGTACACTCAGGACGGCACAAATCAGGAGGAAAAAATGGGAAATGAAGGCGTTAATGCGGTGGAGAAGGCGTTGTCGCTGCTGGATTGTTTTAAGCCGGGCGAAGAGAGCCTGTCGCTGACTGCGCTGTCGCAGCTTTCCGGCTATCACAAAACCACTGTCTATCGTCTGATGAACTCGCTGGAAAGGATGGGCTATGTGGTGCGCAGTGACAGCGGGGTCTACACGCTCGGCCCGCGTCTGTTATACCTCGGCAAGCTTTATGAGCAATCATTCCATCTGGCCAGCGTGGTGCAGCCGGAATTGCAGGCACTGGCAACGGCGACCAACGAGAGCGCCAGCTGGTACGTACTGGATAACGGCCAGCGTCTGTGCCTGTTTCGTGCTGAATCGTCTGATGGCCTGCGTCATACGCGCCTGCCGGGGACAATTTTTCCGCTCGATAACTCAGCCATCAGTAAGGTGCTGCGTTTCTGGGGCATGAATGAAAATCTCTTCGATGCGCTGCCGTCGCTGCCAATATTCAGCTCGGGCGCGCGCGATCCGCACATCGCGGCCTTTGCCGTACCGGTATTCGCCGAAAATGACCGGCTGACCGCTGCGCTGGCGCTGACTGGCCCGGTTTCGCGTCTGACGCTGAATCGCAAAGATGAAGAGTTAGGTGTGTTGATGCGCGAAGCGGCTGCACGCCTGTCAGCCAAACTGGGCGCGCGCAAAGCATTTTGTGATGCGGTTTATGCGGCTAAATAAGGCTGCGCATTAATCACTCACCGGCGGGCCAGCAGGCCTGCCGCACTCCTTCGGATTTTTCAAAGCAACACCTCAGTTAATGCTGTTTTCCCTGCTGCGCTAAGCCCGGTATACCTTGCGGAAACCAATTAAACGCTGGCAGGCATCATGAGCACCCATACCCGCATCCGCAAATTCAACACCAAAGATACCTATCCTAATCAGTCGCTGGACAACGACCTGTGTCAGGCCGTGCGCGCCGGCAACACCGTTTACGTGCGTGGTCAGATTGGCACCGACTTCGAAGGCAACCTGGTGGGGCTGGGCGATCCGGCAGCGCAGGCCGAGCAGGCGATGAAAAACGTGAAGCAACTGCTCGAAGAAGCGGGCAGCGACCTGTCGCACATCGTGAAAACCACCACCTACATCATCGACCCGCGCTATCGCGAGCCGGTGTATCAGGTGGTGGGCAAGTGGCTCAAAGGCGTGTTTCCCATCTCCACCGGTCTGGTGATCTCGGGACTGGGCCAGCCGCAGTGGCTGATGGAGATCGACGTGATTGCGGTGATCCCCGACGACTGGCAGCCGCAATAAGGAGCGCCGCATCATGACGTTATCGATTGTTGGACGCTGTGCGCAAACCGGCCAGTTGGGCATTGCGGTCAGCTCGTCGAGTATTGCGGTCGGCGCACGCTGTCCGTGGCTGCGCGCCGGCGTCGGCGCGGTTTCAACGCAGAACATCACGCTGCCGGCGCTGGGCCCGCGCATTCTTGATCGGCTGAGTCAGGGCGAGACGGCGCAGCAGGCGCTGCAGAGCGGCCTTGCCAGCGATGACTTTTTTGATTATCGCCAGCTTACGGTGCTGGCGGCCGACGGCAGCAGTGCCTGCTTCAGCGGAACGCACACGCTGGGGGTGAATCACGCGCTGTGCGGCAGCGACTGCGTGGCAGCCGGTAATTTGCTGGCGAATCCCGAGGTGATTGCGGCGATGGTCAGCGCGTTTACGCAGCAGCCGGGCGAACTGGCCGCACGGTTAATCGCGGCCATGCAGGCCGGGATGGCCGCCGGAGGCGAAGCCGGGCCGGTTCATTCGGCGGCGCTGGCAGTGGTGGGCGAACCGTCGTGGCCGCTGGTTGATCTGCGCGTTGACTGGACGGAGGGCGATCCCATCGCGGAACTTCATCAGCTGTGGCTGGCCTATCAGCCGCAGATGCAGGATTACCTGACGCGCGCGCTCAATCCCACGCTGGCACCCCGTTACGGCGTGCCGGGCGATGAATAAGCGAGAGGAGACGCGATGCTGACCAGCCGTAACCTGCTCGAACATCTGGTGGCTTTCGACACCACCAGCCGCGAATCCAACCTGGCGCTGATCGATTTCTGCTGGCGCTACCTCAGCGGGCTGGGCGTGACCTGTGAACTGATGCACAACGCAGAACGCAGCAAGGCCAATCTCTATGCGCGGCTCGGGCCAGCCGGCAGCGGCGGGGTAATGCTATCGGGCCACAGCGATGTGGTACCGGTTGATGGCCAGACGTGGACGGTGCCGCCGTTTGCGCTCACCGAACGTGACGGCAAGCTGTACGGACGCGGCACGGCAGACATGAAAGGCTTCCTCGCCTGCATGCTGGCTGCGGTGCCGCATTTTCTCGCCCAGCCGCTGCGTCAGCCGCTGCATCTGGCTATCTCTTATGACGAAGAGGTGGGCTGCCTCGGCGTGCGCTCGCTGGTGGAGGCGCTGGCGCAGCGCAGCGATCGACCGGCGATCTGCCTGATTGGCGAGCCGACAGAACTGCGTCCGGTGCTGGGCCACAAAGGCAAGCTGGCAATGCGCTGCGAAGTGCAGGGAGCGGCCTGCCACTCGGCGTACGCGCCGCAGGGCGTCAATGCGATTGAATACGCCGCGAAGCTGATCCAGCGCTTAACCGTCATCGGTGAACGTCTGGCGGCGCCGGAACGACAGGATGCGCGCTTTGATCCGCCATTTACCACCGTGCAAACCGGGGTGATCCACGGCGGACGCGCGCTGAACATCGTGCCCGACGCCTGCAGTTTTGATTTCGAAGTGCGCACGCTGCCGCAGGAGGATGCGCAGCAGGTGGCAGAGGAGCTGGTGGCGTATGCGCAGCAGACGCTGGAGCCGCAGATGCGCGCGGTGCAGCCCGCCAGCGCCATCCGCTTCTCGCCGCTCAGCGCCTATCCAGGACTGGATACCGCCGCGCACAGTGCCGCGGCACAGCTGATTGCCCGGCTGAGCGGCAGCGACAGCTTCGGCACCGTGGCGTTTGGCACTGAAGGCGGACTGTTTGCCGCCGCCGGCATCCCCTGTGTGGTGTGCGGTCCCGGCAGTATGGAGCAGGGCCATAAGCCCGACGAATTTATCACCCTCGCACAGCTGGACGCCTGTGACAGCCTGTTACGCCGGCTGGCGACCTGGATGTGCGAATGAACCCGCGACGAGCCACCCCGTCCGAATCCGGAGATTGTATGGTCAGTGCAGAAGTAACCCCGTTTCCGCAGCCGCTGTCATCGGCACCGCATAAGGCCAACGTGGCGGTGCAGCTGGATGGCGTCCTGAAGCGCTTTGGTGATGCCATCGCGCTGCATAAAATTTCTCTCACCATCCATGAAGGTGAGTTCATTACGCTGCTCGGCCCGTCCGGCTGCGGTAAAACCACGCTGCTGAACCTGATGGCCGGCTTTGCCGAAGCCGACGGCGGTGAGATTTTTATCGATGGCGACCTGGTAACGGAAATCCCGCCCTATCAGCGCGAGATCGGCATCGTGTTTCAGAACTACGCGCTGTTTCCGCACATGACGGTGGAGAAAAACGTCGGCTACGGCTTGCGTATGCGCGGCGTGCCGAAAGCGGAAATCGCCGAGCGGGTCGGGCAGGCGCTGGCGCTGGTGAAGCTGGCGGGTTACGGCCAGCGCAAGCCGCGTGAACTGTCCGGCGGGCAGCAGCAGCGCGTGGCGCTGGCACGCGCGCTGGTGATTCGTCCCAAAGTGTTGCTGCTGGATGAGCCGTTCTCCGCGCTGGACAAAAATTTGCGTTTATCCATGCAGGTCGAGCTGAAAGCGATTCAGCGCAAACTCGGCGTGACCACGGTCTTCGTCACCCACGATCAGGGCGAAGCGCTGAGCATGAGCGACCGCGTGGTAGTGATGTCGGCCGGTCACGTGCGCCAGATTGGGCCGCCGGATGAGATTTATCGCCGCCCGCAGGATCCGTTTGTCGCCAGCTTCGTCGGTGACGTGAATATTCTGCCGGGCCGCTACGCCGGCCGTGACACCAGCGCGCTGCTGGAGCTGGGCGGCAACACGCTGCGCCTGCCGGCCAAACGGGTGCAGGCCAGCGTCGGCGATCGGCTGGATGTGTATGTGCGTCCGGAAAATGTGCAGCTGGCGCCGCTCGGTCCGCAGGCGCTGCTCAGCGCCACGGTGCTGACGCATGTGTTTCAGGGCGATCACGTTGACGTGCATCTTGATGTTCCGGCGCTCGGCAGTGCCTCACTGTTTGCCCGTCAGTCCGGACTGGAGGCGCTGACGCGCTGGCCGGTCGGCAGCGTGGTAGGGCTGACTTTTGATGACGAGGGCGTTTGCGCCTTCGCCAGCGACGCACAGGGTTAACGCATGGCAACGGAAACCATGACGGCGATCATCGCCGCACAGCCGGGTGGTGCAGAGGTGCTGACTGCGGTGCAGCGCCCGGTGCCGCAGCCGGGACCGGGCGAAGTGCTGCTGCGCGTCGTCAGCGCAGGGGTTAACCGGCCCGATATTCTGCAGCGCAACGGCATGCCACCGCCGCCAGGCTGCAGCGATATTCTCGGGCTGGAAGCGGCGGGCGTGATTGTGGCGCTGGGTGCCGGCGTCAGCGAACTGCAGCCGGGCATGGCGGTGATGGCGCTGCTGAGCGGCGGCGGTTATGCACAATACTGCGTGGCGCGCGCCGACCTGTGCCTGCCGGTGCCGGATACGCTGCCGCTCAGCCACGCGGCGGGCTTTCCCGAAGCCGCGTTTACCGTCTGGCACAACCTGTTTGAGCTGGGCCGTCTGATGCCGGGCGACAGCGTACTGATTCACGGCGCGGCCAGCGGGGTGGGCACGCTGGCGATCCAGTGCGCCCAAGCCTGTGGTGCGCGGGTGATTGCCACCGCCGGCGGTGCGGAAAAAATCGCCGCGCTGCAGCAGCTGGGCGTGTGGCGCGCCATCGATCGCCATAGCGAAGATTTTGTGGCGGTGATTCGAACGCTGACCCGGGAACGCGGCGTGGATGTGGTGCTCGATAACGTCGGCGGCGACTACATTGCGCGCAACCTCAGCGTGCTGGCAGCGGGCGGGCGGCACGTCAGCCTCGCCTTTATGCAGCGGGCCACGGTGGAGATCGATTTACAGCTGATCATGCGTAAAGGCTTAAGCCTGACCTCTTCCACGCTGCGACCGAAAAGCGCGGCGGAAAAAGCGCGTCTGGCGCAGTGCGTGCGCGCTCATCTGCTGCCTTTACTGGCCGCCGGGCGCATCACGCCGCGGGTACACCAGCTGTTGCCGCTGACGGCCGCCACGCAGGCGCACCGTATCCTTGAAGCCAATGCCAATATCGGCAAAGTGCTGCTCCAGCCGGACGCGGAGGCCACGCCATGATGGAACTCTATTACGCTTCTACCTCGGCTTACGTGCGAAAAGTGATGGTGTGCGCCCGGCTGCTGGGTCTGGCGCCGGAGATCACCCTGCTGGCGTCGGCGGCGCACCCCATCGAGCGCGATGCGCGCATTGCCGCGTTTAATCCGCTGGCTAAAGTGCCGGCGCTGCGCACCGAACAGGGACTATGTTTATACGACAGCCGGGTGATCTGCGAATACCTTAACCAGCGCGCCGCGGGCCAGCTGCTGCCGGCAGACGGCGAGGCACGCTGGCTGTGCCTCACGCGGCAGGCGCTGGGTGATGGGCTGCTGGACGCCGCGCTGCTGGCGCGCTACGAAACCAGCGCCCGCCCGCTGGAAAAGCAGTGGTCAGCGTGGCGCGACGCACAGCTGACCAAAGTGGCGGCTGCGCTGGCGGCCATTGAGCAGCAGGCGGAGGCGTTCAGCCGCACGCCCGACGATCTCGGGTTGATCGCCATCGGCTGCGGGTTGGGCTACCTCGACTTCCGTTTTGCTGAACTCAACTGGCGCGCCACGCATCCGCAGAGCGCCGCCTGGTTTGCCCTTTTTGACGCGCATCCGGCGATGGCCGCGACGCGCCCGCACCTGTAACGGAGCCGCAATGTCTCAGATTTTCTTTCTCAATGGGCCGAATGCCAATCTGTACGGCATGGATCGCCACGGTACCTACGGCAGCGACAGTTTCGCCAGCATCGGCGAGCGCTGTCAGCGGCGCGCCGACGCATACGGCCTCAGGCTGCAGTTTCGTCAGAGCAACCATGAAGGGGTGCTGGTGGACTGGATTCAGGAAGCGCGCCAGCAGGCGGACGGGCTGATCATCAATGCCGCCGGGTTGTCGTATCGCTCGGTGCCGATTCTGGATGCGCTGCTGATGTTTGATGGCCCGATCATCGAAGCGCACATGAGCAATATCTGGCAGCGCGAGCCGTTTCGTCATCAGTCGCTGGTGTCGAAAGCCGCCACCGGCGTGATCGCCGGGCTGGGCGCGCTGGGTTATGAACTGGCTATCGATGCGCTGGCGACACTGCTTCAGGAGCCCAGCGCATGACGACTCTGGTGTTTTACAGCGAGTTCGACAGCTTCGAGGCGTGGTCGGCGCTGCTGGCACCGCAGTTACCGGATGTCGCTATCTGCCGTGCCGATCAGGTTGCGGACGCCGATAGCGTGCAGTTTGCGCTGGCGTGGAAGCCGCCGCGCGGTTTTTTTGCCCCGTATCGCCAGCTGAAATTGCTGGTGAATCTGGGCGCGGGCGTCGACTCGCTGGTAGGGCGCGACGACCTGCCTGACATCCCGATCGTCCGGCTATCGGACCCGGATATGGCGCGCATGATGGCCGGTTACGTGCTGTTTGCCGTGCTGCGTTACGCGCGTGACATACCGGCATTTGAGCGCGCACAGCGTGAACATCGCTGGCACTATCTGCATCCGCGCGAGCCGGCGTCGATTCGCGTGGGCGTGTTGGGGCTGGGCGAACTGGGTGCGTATGCGGCGCGCGAACTGGCGCGTCAGGGCTTTAACGTGCGCGGCTGGTCGCGGTCGCCCAAAGCGCTGGACGGCATTCACTGCGTCAGCGGTATGCAGGCGCTGGATGCGTTTCTGGCCAGCAGCGACATTCTGGTGGTGATGCTGCCGCTCACGCCGGAAACCCACGGTTTGCTGGATGCGCAGCGCCTGGCGCGGTTGCCGCCGGGCTGTGCGCTGATCAACGTGTCGCGCGGCGCGATTGTCGATCAGCCCGCGCTGACCGCTGCGCTGCAGAGCGGACAGATCGCCCACGCCACATTAGACGTGTTCGACCGCGAGCCGCTGCCGCCCGACGATGCGCTGTGGGGCATGGAGAATGTGCTGATCACCCCGCATCTGGCGTCGGTGGCGATCCCGGCCAGCGCCGCGCGTCAGGTGGCTGATAACATCCAGCGGGTGATGCGCGGCGAGCCGGTGCTCAACCAGGTGTTTCCCGCGCGGGGTTACTGAGCGCGTCAGGCGACGCGCACCACCTGCGGGTCGAAGTAGCTTGGCGCGGCCATGCCGGGAATGTATTGATCGGAGATGAACATGCGGCAGCGTTCGGCGAAGGCGTTGACCACCATCGACTGCTGCACGTGGGCCACCGTGGCGTATCCCAGCAACATTGGCCGGTTCACGCCGGCAAGGCGCACGCGGATCACCCGTTTGCCATCCTGCGACAGATTGGCTTTGGGCCGCACATTGGCGATGCCAAATCCCACGCCGTTGGCCACCATCGCGCGTACCACTTCCATATTGCCGGAGCGCATCACAATGTTGGGCGTGACGCCCGCTTCGCTAAACAGGCTGAGAAAATATTCACGGCTCCACGGCATATCCAGCAGCACCATCGGCACCGTAGCGAGATCCTGAATGGTCACCGCAGACTGACTGGCAAACGGGTGATGTTCGCCGACCATCACATACGGCGGCAGCTGCGCTAGTGACTGAAACGCGATGTCGCTGGCCGGCACCAGATCGTAGGTCAGCGCGATATCGATATCGGCGGCGCGCAGCTGTTTCAGCAGCTGTTCATGATTGCCCTCCACCAGCGTGATGCGCACGCCAGGGAAGGCGCGGCCAAAGCCAAACACCAGCTCCGGCGTCAGCATCGGGGCCAGCGTGTCGAGACAGCCGACGCGCAGCGGGCCGCGCACGTTGTTCAGCGACTCTGAGGCGATGGTATACAGATTCGACATCTGTTCCAGGATCAGCTTCGCCTCTTTTAAAACCTGATGGCCAATGGCGGTGAGCGACACGCCCTGCGCGTGGTGGCGCACAAACAGCTGCACCCCCAGCTCGGATTCGATGTGGGTAATGGCGGCCGAGATCGACGGTGACGATACGTGAATACGTTCGGATGCGCCAATAATGCTGCCGGCTTCGCCGGACGCGACGAAGTATTCCAGCTGGCGCTGGGTGATGCGACTGAGCATGCAGATTCTCCTGGTGTCGCCAGCGCGATCTTGTCGCGCCGGCTTTTCTATTTACCCCTGTTTCCATGCATTTATCATGCCGGACAGCGAATAGCAGCATAATCCCCTGCCTGACCCTTCACGCCCATTCGCTTCTGCCTCACTAAGGCTTAAGAAAATCCGTTGCAAAGCAGCGACTTTTTTAGCGTCAGAAATTCCGATGCAACGGCGAGGAAAAGGCTGTTTTACCGCAGCAGCGGCCAGCGGCAGAATCGCTGTGACACCTGCTTTTCACTTTCGCACTGTTTTGGCGCAGCGCGCCGTGGCGAATCAACGGTGGTTCAGAGCAGCGATAACAGCCTTTTCATTCACTGGGGACAAAAATATGTTGCGTAAGATGTGTGCCTTAACGTTGTTAACCACGGGAATTCTGAGCGCAGGGAATGCCATGGCCGCCGACAAGCTGATTGTCAGCACCTGGGGCGGCAGCTTTAAAGATCTGATCGATCAAACCATCGCCAAAGAGTTCACCAAAGAGACCGGCGTCGAAGTCCAGTTCGTCACCGGCGGCACCATCGATCGCCTCAACAAAGCCAAACTGGCGGGCGGTTCGCCGGAAACGGACGTGACCTTCACCACCGCGCACGTCGGCTATCTGTATGCCAACAGCGGCCTGTTCGAGAAACTCGACATGAGCAAAATCCCTAACGCGGTCAATCTGGTGCAGCAGGCGAAAGTCAGCCCGTATCACCTTGGCGTGTGGGGCTACGTCTACACCATCGGCTACCGTCCGGATCTGGTGCCGAAAGGGGAAACCTTCACCAGCTGGAACGACCTGTGGAAGCCGGAGCTGAAAGGCACGCTGGCGCTGCCCGACTGGGATCCGAGCCACATCATCGCCGTGGCCGCCAAACTCTCCGGCAGCGATGCGGCGCACTGGCAGCAGGGCCAGGCGAAGCTGAAAGCGCTGATTCCTAACATCAAATCGTTCTACACCGATGATGCCAACAGCCAGCAGCTGATCTCCACCGGAGAAACGCCGGTGCAGGTGATGCTGTCAATGAACGCCTACAGCATGATTGCGGAAGGGGTCAACATTAAGCTGGCGATACCGAAAGAGGGCGCGATCCTCGGCGTGGATACCGTCGGCATCAATAAAGGCAGCAAACATGCCGATCTGGCGTACAAGTTCATCAACATCGCGCTGAAACCGGAAATTCAGCAGCAGGTGGCGAAGATCTATCGCGGTAGCCCGACGGTGACCAACGCGCATATCGATCCGGAGCTGGCAAAGCTGCCAGGCATGCTGACCACGCCGGCGCAGTGGAATGCCACCATCAATACCGATCCGCAACTGCGCGCGGAGAAAACCGCCGAGTGGCGTCAGTGGTTCTCTGAAAACATCATGTCTCACTGATTGTCCTGGTGCTGCGGCGGGGCGGGTGCCTCGCCGCAGCCGGTAACACCTATGCAGGCAGTAACGTCCATGACGAAAAAACCGACATTTTTACCCTGGTTCATTCTTCCCGCCACGCTGACCGCGATGGGGCTGGTCGTCGCGATGTTTGCGGTGATGCAGTTCAGCGTGCGCGCGTACATCCCCGGCTCGCTGGATGTCGGCGGCTTTACGCTGGCCAATTTCAGTGGCCTGTTCAAACGCATCTACGGCGATGCGTTTCTCAATACCGTGCTGCTCAGCGCCAAAACGGCCTTATTTGGTTTGCTGATGAGTTACCCACTGGCCTATGCGCTGGTGCGCACCCGCACTGCGTGGATCAAATCCACCATTCTGATCATCGCGATTACTCCGCTATTTTTGGGGGAAGTGGTGCGCACCTATTCGTGGATTATCGTGCTGGGTAACAGCGGCTTTCTTAATAGCCTGCTGCTGGCGCTGGGCATCATCAGCCAGCCGATCCAGTTTATGTTTACCCAGACCGGTGTGGTGGTCGCGCTGGTGCATGTCACCATGCCGATCATGGTGCTGATGCTGGCGACGGCGCTGTCACACATCAATCCGGACTACGAAAAAGCCGCCACCAGCCTTGGTGCCGGACCGGTACGCGCGCTGCTGACGGTGACCATTCCGCTATCCATTCCCGGCATCATCGCCAGCCTGACCACCGCGTTTGCCTGGACCTTCAGCGCTTTCGCGACGCCCCAACTGATTGGCGGCGGGCGCGTCAGTACCGTGGCTACGCTGGTGTATCAGCTGGGCTTCTCCTCGATGAACTTCCCGTTTGCCGCAGCGCTGAGCATTGCTGGCCTGCTGCTGACCATTCTGCTGCTGCTGGCGCTGAAGCGCATGACGCGCTTCCTGCACGCCATGGGAGGGCACTGATATGACCCGTTCTCACAACGACAAACTGATCGCGCTGCTGGGTAAACTGCTGGTGATCGCCATTCTGACGTTTGTCATGTTGCCCACCGTCGTGGTGTTTATCTCGTCGTTCAGCAGCACCTCCGTGCTGTTCTTCCCGCCGAAAGGCTGGTCGCTGCGCTGGTTTGAGCGGGCGCTGAGCTACGACGATTTTCGTCACGGCTTCTGGTCCGGACTGATTGTCACAGCATGGGCGTCAACGCTGGCGGTGGTCATCGGTGCCACGCTGGCGATTGCCATCGAGCGCTATCGCTTTCCCTGCAAACAGGTGCTGGAGAGCATTCTGCTGTCGCCGCTGTTTATTCCGCATTTCACCATTGGCCTCGGCCTGCTGATGCTGGTGTCACAGCTCAATCTGGGACGCGGCTACGCGCTGGTGATTTTCTGCCACGTGGTGCTGGTGCTGCCGTTCGTGCTGCGCAGCGTCTATGTATCGCTGAAAAATCTTGAGCAGCGGATAGAACTGGCGGCGGCCAGCCTCGGCGCATCGCCGTTGCGCGTGGTATGGACCATTACCGTGCCGCTGATTCTGCCGGGCCTGTTTGGTGGCTGGCTGTTCGCGGCGATTCTCTCTTTCAATGAATTTACCGCCTCGCTGTTTATTACCACCCAGGCGACGCAGACGCTGCCGGTGGCGATGTACAACTACGTGCGTGAATTTGCCGACCCGACGCTGGCGGCGCTGTCGGTTATTTATATTGTGGTGACCGCCGCGATGTTAATTATCGCCAATAAGTTTTTCGGGCTGGGAAAAATATTAAACGTTGAGGCCGGGCATTAATTTCGCTGTGCCATTAAGCCGCCGTTAAACATGACAACCTGGTGTTAATCGCCAGCGGCGCAATATTTGCGCCGCGCTGGTGGCATGCCAACTATTCGGGGATGACCTATGTCAGTAGAAAAAATCAATACCGTGATTGTCGGAGCGGGCCAGGCGGGTATCGCCATGAGCGAACATCTGGCGCAGATGCAGATCCCGCACGTGGTGCTGGAGCGCAGCCGCATTGCCGAGCGCTGGCGCTCCGAACGCTGGGACTCGCTGGTGGCAAACGGCCCGGCGTGGCACGACCGCTTTCCTTCGCTGAAGTTTGATAACATTTCACCGGAGGCGTTTCCGCCGAAAGAGCGCATGGCGCAGTATTTCGAGGATTACGCAAAGATGCTCAACGCGCCGGTGCGCACCGGGGTTGAAGTACAGCAGGTGACGCGGCTGCCCGGACGCAGCGGCTTCCGGGTGGTGACGTCGGTGGGAGAATTCGACGCGGACAATGTGGTGGCTGCTACCGGGCCGTTTCAGAAGCCCGCGTTCCCGGCCATCGTGCCTGAAGGCGCGGTGCCGCAGCAGATCCACTCATCGGCGTACAAAAATCCACAGCAGCTGGCGCCCGGTGCGGTGCTGGTGGTCGGTGCGGGTGCGTCCGGCACCCAGATTGCCGAGGAGTTGCGTCAGGCCGGCCGCGAGGTGTTTCTGTCGGTCGGCGAGCACTACCGCCCGCCACGCGCCTATCGCGACCGTGATTACTGCTGGTGGCTTGGCGCGCTGGGGCTGTGGGACGAAGTGAAAATCAAGCCGAAGAAACAGCACGTGGCCTTTGCCGTCAGCGGCTATGAAGGCGGTAAAACCGTGGATTTTCGCCGGCTGGCCCATATGGGCATTACGCTGGTCGGCATCACCGAGCGCTGGGATAACGGCGTGCTGCGCTTTGCGCCGGGGCTGGCAGAGAATATCGCCGAAGGTGACAGAGCTTATTTCGAGGTGCTGCGCGATGCGGATGCGTACATAGAACGCAACGGGCTGGATTTACCGGCCGAGCCGCAGGCGTGGGAGCTGTTGCCGGATCCGGACTGCCTGTTAAATCCGCTGATGCAGCTGGACGTGCAGGCGGCGGGCATCAGCACCATTATCTGGGCTACCGGGTTTAAATTTGATTTCAGCTGGCTGCAGGTGGATGCGTTTGATGAACAGGGCCTGCCATTCCACAAGCGCGGTATTTCTGCCGAGCGCGGTATTTATTTCCTTGGCCTGCCCAATCTGGTCAACCGGGCGTCGTCGTTTATTTACGGCGTGTGGCACGATGCGAAATATATTGCCGACCACATCGCGCTGCAAAATGCCTATTCGGATTACGTAAAGTCGTAATTATTTTCCAGGTGCGCATGAATGCGCACCCTACGGAGAACGTTCACCCTTAAATTGTATCACGTAGGGTCGCTATTAATAGCGACCCGCTGTAGCGACTGAACCGTATTTATTCTGGCTCTGCTGGTGGATGAGGCAATCGGGAAGATGACGTATAGCTCTGATAGAGCGCTTTGATATCTGGATCGTCAACCGCACCGTAGTAAATATCTTCTTTATCTAAACCGTCCAACCCTTTTATGCCACTAATCATTGCCGGCCATTCGCTTCGACTGGCAATATCAACAACGCAGGGGAGTAAATAATTATCCAGATGGCCTTTAGCGGGTTCACGAATCTCAGCGCTGAGTGCGCTAAGATACGCATCTTTTTTGGTTCTTGCCCATTCAATGGCAAAGCCAGCACGGTAGGTCATTTCCATAAATAGCAACAGCAACGTTCGACCATTACCATCCAGAAAAGGATGGGCAAAAGCCAGTTGTCCCATAACCTCACCCGGTTTTTTTCTGAACCGCGATGAGTCGCTGGCAAGGCGCAGAGCATAATCAACGGCGAGCTGAATCGAGTGGGGCTGCTCAAACATGGTAAAATGAGCATCTTCTGGCATGCCTTTAAAAACAGCAAGATGAGGAACTAACTCGTTGCGATCTTTACCCGCCCAGGGATAAAAGTCAGAAAACAGAATTTTATGAACTGACAAAAAAGTGCTGTAAGTGATTGCAGGTTGAAGTGCCAGGAAATGAAGCGCATCTTCGACGCTCGATTCAAAGGCCAGATGCTCAGCTTTTTTTACCTCATCCGCATCTTTAAGCCCCAACGCGTTTCTCAGGTAGCCAGAAGTAGAAAAATCGCTGAAAGGATCAAACGTCATGCGCTGAAGTTCTGCTTGTGCTCACGTTTTTCCTGCAGATAAGAACCCTGGAGCTTCAGCGTTTCTGCTTTAGTCAGTACACCTTTTCTTTTGAGATTAACCAGCAATTGTTCAACGTAATCCAGTTCTACTCTGTCGCCTGCCAGATGAGTAATCGCAGCAGCCATCAGGCTGACACCGTCACGCTCTGCGGTGATATGGTTAGCCTTCGCTAAATTCTGGATTTGGCTGGCAATACTCAGAGATGCATTTCTGCTCATAATTGATCTCCCGTCAGAAGTTCAATTTTAGCACGCTGCATCGTCAAAGTCAGTGGGGAGAGACGCGGAACCACAGGGCATCTCACAGCGGTAACACTGGTGAAGCCTGACACAGCAATCAGCCAATCCTCAGACAAAAAAATGCCGGTGGGCGATTGCTCGCGCACCGGCATCGGTTCGATTGACTCAGCGATGGCCTATTACAGCGCCATATCCTGCTTCGCGGACTCTTCGCGCGGTTTGGCCTGCGCAGGTGCCGACTGCTGATCGTCCATGTTAATCACTGGCGGTTTGGTCAGCTGCAGCACGGATGCGGTATTATCCCATACCTGCTGGGTCAACGCGGTGTTGCCGTTCAGCTTCTGGCCGAAGCTTGGCACGATAGCGCGGATCTTCTGCTGCCACTCCGGTGACGCGAACTGCTGCGGGAACAGCTTCTGCATCACGTTCAGGGTGATCGGTGCCGCAGTAGATGCACCCGGTGAAGCACCCAGCAGGGCCGCCACGGTTTTCTGCTGATCGGTCACGATTTCGGTACCCAGCTTCAGCACGCCGCCTTTCTCAGCATCTTTCTTGATGATCTGCACACGCTGGCCGGCCTGAATCAGTTTCCAGTCCTCTTTACGCGCGTTCGGGTAGTACTCTTTCAGCGCGGCAAAGCGGTCGTCATCGTTCAGCATCACCTGACCAATCAGATATTTCACCAGGTCAAAGTTATCGATGCCCACGTGCGTCATCGGCATGAAGTTACTGGTGGTGGTGGCACTCAGCAGATCAAACAGCGAACCGTTCTTCAGGTATTTGGTTGAGAACGTGGCGAATGGCCCAAACAGCACCACTTTTTTACCGTCGAGGTTACGGGCATCAATGTGCGGTACCGACATTGGCGGTGCGCCTACGGAAGCCTGACCATACACTTTCTGCAGGTGACGGCTGGTGATTTCCGGGTTTTCGGTCATCAGGAACGAACCGCCCACCGGGAAACCGCCGTAGTTATCGGCTTCAGGAATACCGGTTTTTTGCAGCAGCTTGATCGCCGCACCGCCCGCGCCGATGAATACGTATTTCGCATCCACTTCACGGTTTGCGCCGCTCTTCACGTCTTTGATGGTGACGTGCCAGGAGTTGTCGCTGTTGCGTTTGAAATCGGTGACTTCAGAGGAGGTTTCCAGCTTGAAGTTCTGATCTTTCTGCAGGCTGCCGATCAGCTGACGGGTGATTTCACCGTAGTTCACATCGGTACCCACCGGCGTCCAGGTAGCGGCCACTTTCTGATTCGGATCGCGACCTTCCATCACCAGCGGTGCCCACTGCTCGATCTGTTTGTGATCGGTAGAGAACTTCATGCCCTGGAACAGGGTCGTTTTCTGCAGCGCCGCATAGCGTTTGGTCAGGTATTCGACATTTTTGTCGCCCCAGACAAAGCTCATGTGCGGGGTGGAGTTGATGAACGAACGCGGATCGTGCAGCACGCCACGCTGTACCTGGCTGGTCAGGAACTGGCGGGTAATCATGAACGATTCATTGATTTCCAGCGCCTTGCTCACATCGATGGAACCGTCTGCACGCTCTGGCGTGTAGTTCAGCTCCATGTTGGCAGAGTGGCCAGTACCGGCGTTATTCCAGCCGTTGGAGGATTCCAGCGCGACGCCGTCGAGACGCTCAACCATCAGTTGTTTCCAGCCCGGTTGCAGCTCCTGCAGCCAGGTACCGAGCGAGGCGCTCATGATACCGCCGCCAATCAGCAGCACGTCGGTTTTTTCTGGTGCGTTCTCAGCGTGAACCGCTGAAGAGACAAGCAGTGCCGTCAGCGAAAGCGCGGACACAAGTTTTTTGGTCTGAGTCATGCCAGTCCTGTTTATTCTTTGCAGATGAACGTTAAAAATTCGGTTGGCAAATTAAAAGATTGTTACGAAGAGATTAACTTGTTTTTAGTTAATTAACTATTGATGGCAATTAATTAACTTTCATAAAAGCGGGGTGGCGAAATAAACGGCAGGAATACAGCAGCAATGCGGGAAAAAGCAACAATATATCCGCTAACGGAGCGCGGTTATTATTTATAACCACGGGCACGACTTAGGTCAAATTAAATCCGCTGCCGCGATGACAAATCATGCACTATCACTGCACGGAGCGTGTTGATGATCTGACGCCGAATGGGTTTACCCTAAGGTCTCTGATGACTTGTTTAACTTTCGCGTGGACATGAGCATGGCGGGCAAAACCCTGTATGAAAAGCTGATCGAACAGCATGTGGTACGTCACCTGGACGATGAGGGGCACGTGCTGCTCTATATCGACCGGTCAATCCTCAATGAATACACCAGCCCGCAGGCGTTTAGCGGTCTGCGCGATCGGTCGCGGCGCGTGCGCCATCCGGCCACCATTCTACTCAACGTTGACCATGTGAACCCGACGCGGCCGGTGCGCGATGCGGCGATGACCGACGCAGGCGGCCAGCTGCAGGTCGATTACTTCCGCAAAAATGCGGAACACTTTGGCATTGAGCTGTTTGACGTGCTTGACCCGCGACAGGGCATTGAACATGTGGTGGCGCACGAGCAGGGGCTGGTGATGCCGGGGATGGTGATTGCCGCCGGCGACAGCCATACCACCACTTACGGGGCGTTTGGCGCGCTGGGGTTCGGCATCGGCACCTCGGAAATCGAGCACCTGCTGGCGACACAGACATTGATTTATCGCACGCTGAAAACCATGCGCGTTGAAGTCACCGGCGAGCTGCCGTTTGGCTGTGCCGCCAAAGACATCGTGCTGGCGTTGATCGAACAGATTGGCGCATCCGGCGCTACGGGGTATGCGATTGAGTTTACCGGCAGCGCGATCGATGCGCTGAGCATGGAAGGGCGTATGACGCTGTGTAACATGGCAGTGGAAGCCGGTGCGCGCGGGGCGATTATCGCGCCGGATGACAAGGTCTACGCGTATATTGCCGGCAAACCACAAATGCCGGTGGGCGAATTGTGGCAGCAGGCGCTGGCCGAGTGGCGCACGTTGCGCAGCGATGATGATGCGGTATTTGACCGGCGACTGATTATTGATTGCAGCGATCTGGAACCGAAAGTCACCTGGGGCATCAGCCCGGAACAGGCCTGCGCCATCAGCGGCCACGTGCCTAATCCGGCTGACGAACCCGATCTGGTGAAACAGCAGGCGATGAAAAATGCGTTGCACTACATGGGGCTGCAAGCCGGCACGCCGCTGGCCAACATTGCCATCACCCACGCGTTTATCGGCTCCTGCACCAATGGGCGCATTGAAGATTTGCGCGCCGCGGCAGCGGTGATTGGCACCCGCAAAATCGCGCCGCACGTGCGCGGCATCATCGTGCCGGGCTCAACCCAGGTACGGCAGCAGGCGGAGGCGGAAGGGCTGGCGGCCATCTTTATCGACGCTGGCTTCGAATGGCGTCAGTCGGGCTGTTCGATGTGTCTGGCGATGAACGAGGATGTGCTGGCACCGGGCGATCGCTGCGCATCAGGCACCAATCGTAACTTTGCCGGCCGTCAGGGCGCGGGCGCGCGCACTCACTTAATGAGTCCGGCGATGGTCGCCGCCGCTGCGCTGGCGGGCCATCTGGTTGATGTTCGTCACTATCTGCAATCCGGGGTTTAATATGCAAGCTTTCACTACCATCACCGGCAAGCTGGCACCGCTGCCGGCTGCTAACATCGATACCGATGTGATTATGCCCAAGCAGTTTCTCAAAGGCATTGACCGGCAGGGGCTGGACCGCGGCGTGTTCTTTGACCTGCGCTTTCTGGCCGACGGTGCACCAAACCCTGATTTCATCCTCAATCAGCCGGGCTGGCAGAACGCGACGTTTTTGCTGGTCGGCGCCAATTTTGGCTGCGGCTCCAGCCGCGAACATGCGGTGTGGGGGCTGAATCAGCTGGGCATTCGCGCGATTATCGGCACCAGCTTCGCCGGCATTTTTGACGACAACTGCCAGCGTAACGGCGTGCTGACGCTGAGCCTGAGCGAGGCGGATTATCAGCGTCTGAGCGCGGTGGCCGCCGATGCGCAGCGCAACACCATCAGCGTATCGCTGGAGCAGCAAACCATTCAGTTCGCGGATGAAGTGATTCAATTTACGGTCAGTGCCCTGAAGCGCGAGATGCTGATCGGTGGCGGCAGTGCGGTGGACTGGACGCTGCAATATGAAGCGGATATCAGCCAGTTTGAAGCGCAGCACTTTGCGCAGCGTCCGTGGCTGCAGCGCACCAGGGAGCAACCATGAGTAAGATTATCGATCGCGGCCCGTCGCCGTTTATCGCCGGTTTTACCCTGCAGGATGTGACACTGGATAATGGTGTAACGCTGCGCGTGGCCAGCGGCGGCAAGGGCACGCCCTTGCTGATGCTGCACGGCCATCCGCAAAATCATCTGGCCTGGCGTAAAATCGCACCACAGCTGGCGCAGCATTATCAGGTGATCCTGCCGGATTTGCGCGGCTACGGTGACAGCGACAAGCCCGCCAGTGACGCTGAACATCTGCCGTATGCCAAACGCAGCATGGCGCAGGATATCAGCCAGCTAATCGACGCGCTCGGCCTGCAGCGCGTGGCGTTTGTCGGCCACGATCGCGGCGGGCGCGTCGGGCACCGGCTGGCGCTCGATCATCCGGAGAAAGTCAGCTGCTGCGTGTTTGTCGATATCGCACCCACTGCCACCATGTACGCGCTGACCGATCAGGCGTTCGCCACGCGCTATTTCTGGTGGTTCTTCCTGATTCAGCCGCATCCGCTGCCGGAAACCATGATTGGTCACGATCCGGCGTTCTTTTTGCGTAAACACATTGATGGCCAGCTGAAAACGCCGGGTGCGACCGAACCGGCGATATTCGAAGATTATCTGCGCTGCTATCGGGATCCGGCGATGATCCACGCGGTGTGTGAAGATTATCGCGCCGCCGCCAGCATCGATTTGCAACACGATGCCGCTGACAGCGACCGGCGCATTGCCTGCCCGCTGTTACTGCTGTGGGGCGAAAAGGGCACGGTCGGTCAGCTGTATGATGTGGTGCACACCTGGCAGGACAAGGCGCTGCAGGTGCAGGGCGAGGCGTTACCGTGCGGCCATTCACCGCAGGAAGAGGTGCCAGAGCGGTTTCTGCACTCGCTTCAGCGCTTCCTGGGATCTGTGTTATAACCACGTGGCGTTCACTCACCATGTGCTGTTATGAAAATACTGCTTGCCGGAAAAAGTTATCAGAAGCCGTTACAGGGTTGGCCGTCGATTGAAGACCTGTACGTGTTTATCAGCGTGGCGCGGCATGACGGTTTCGGCCGCGCGGCGATTGAGCTGGGTCAGTCACCGTCTTACATCAGTAAACGCATCGCCATTCTGGAAAAACAGCTGGAGACGCGGCTGTTTTTCCGCACTAACCGCGTGATGCGCCTGACGCCGGAAGGTGAAAAAGCGCTGGAGGGCGCGTTGCAGGTAGTGCAGGAAATGGATGGCTTTCTCAATAATTTCCGTCAGTGGCGCGGCGAGCTGACCGGGGAAATTACCGTCGGCTGCTCGTTTGGTTTCGGTCAGGACTATTTGTCAGATGCGGTTTCGGCATTTATTCACCAGCATCCGTCGCTGAATATTAAACTGATGCTAAGCGATCGGGCATTCGACCTGCTACAGAGCGGCACGGATGTGGAAATCTGCGTTGGCGACGATCTCAATCCTTCCTATATTGCCCGCCGGCTGATTGCTAACCGGCGCATTTTATGTGCCGCGCCGGCGTATTTATCCCGCGCCGGTATGCCAGCCTCGCTGGATGCGTTAATTCATCACAGCTGTCTGATCATTAATGAGCGCGATAATTCATTTGGTAACTGGGCACTGACCAATGGCGAGCAGCAGGTGTTGTGTCGCCTGAACAGCCATTACTCTTCCAATAGCGGCAAGGTGATTCTGCACTGGGCGTTGCAGGGGCATGGTATTGCGCTGCGTTCAGCGTGGGATGTGGCGCCGTATCTGGCGACGGGCGAGCTGGTGGCGGTATTACCGCAGTGGTATCAGGAAGCCAATATCTGGGCGGTGTATACGCAACGCGCCGCAGAATCGCAGCGTATTAAAGTTTTTCTCGATTTTCTCGCCGCCTATTTTAATGAAAAAAGCCTGCCAGAAATGACGGGCAGGCCATAAACAGAAAAACGCGTTAATCCCGGCATCAGCCGTAAGCCACCTTGTCATTGATGTGATACAGCGTGGCAGTGGCCGCCATCACATGCTGGCCGTCGTGGCCCGGCTCATGTGATTCAACGTCGGTGATATGATAACCGACGGCGCCGGCCGCCTGGGCTTTTTTCACAATGGCGTCTGTTAACTCTTCCATTGACGTGGCCCAGCTTACGGAGGTGACACCCGCCGGATGGATTGAGGATAATTCGCGGTGCGTCAAATCGGCGCGAATTAAAACCGGTTTAACATTTTGCGGCGTAAAAATGGAAATCACATCGTTAATTAACGCTTTCATGGTCTTACTCCTCAAAAATAACAACAGAGCCGGAAGTGAATTAACCGATCCTGAGATCGTTGTTTATTGGTTTATACATTCCGGCAAAGCGCACGGTGAATCATCATGCCGGTAGGGTTAATAAACACCTTTTGAGGTTATGCGTTTTAGCTTTAATTGCTAATCAGATGTTAAGAAAAGTTCCGCCACAACTCCGGTAATGTTTCGCTAATATTTTTTCATCTGCTTACATTTGCCATTAAAAAAGTCGGTGCGTCATATGCGGGCAAATCCAGCCATCCGTGGCCCTGCAGCTTAAAATTCGCGCTGGCCGCCCAGTTCGATCACCCGGTTGGGCGGAATATGAAATTGCTCATGGGCGCGCAGCGCGTTGCGCTGGCAGAAGTGAAAAATCCCGCCGCGCACCCGCGCCAGACCGCGGCGTTTTTTCATCACCAGCGTATCGTGCGCGGTAAAAAATGACGCTTCATTCACCGTGCAGCCAAAACCTTCCAGTCCACACAGATGCAGAATCTCGGCCATCGACGGCACTTCACGCCAGCCGTAAGCGGCAGTGACCTGCCAGAACGACGGCGACAATTGCGTAATGCTGATGCGCTGCTGGTTATAGACGCGCGGCGTATCAGTGGTGCGGATATGCAACAGCACCACGCGGCGGTGCAGCACGCGGTTATGCTTGAGGTTGTGCAACAGCGCCTGGGGAATTTCAAACTCTTTACGCGCGAGGAAGATGGCGGTGCCCTCGACGCGGTTCGGCGGATTGCTCTCCAGCGATTTTACCAGTGCCAGCAGGCCATCCTGGTCGTTATTCAGACGACGAATCAGGCGGTTACGCTCGCTGCTCCAGATCAGCATCAATCCCATCATGGTCAGCGCCAGCAGCACCGGCACCCAGCCGCCGGACAGCAGTTTCATCAGGTTGGCGATGAACAGCGGCACGTCGACCACCAGCATACACAGCAGGAACAGCAGCGCCAGCGGCAGCGGCCAGCGCCAGTTGCGCAGTGCCACCACGCCCGCGAGGCAGGCGGTGATTACCATGGTACCGGTCACCACAATGCCGTAAGCCGAGGACAACGCGGACGACTGACGGAAAGCCAGCACAATCAGCATCACGGCGGTGAACAGCAGCCAGTTCACCACCGGAATGTAAATCTGCCCGGACTCGGTATGCGAGGTAAAAATGATGCGCATCGGCGGTAAAAAGCCCTGGCGAATGGCCTGATGCGTCAGGGTATAGACGCCGGAAATCACCGCCTGCGCCGCGATGACCGTGGCCAGCGTTGACAGCACAATCAGCGGAATCTGCGCCCAGCCGGGAGCCAGATTAAAGAACGGATTGTTCAGCGCCTGCGCATCGGCGATCACCAGCGCGCCCTGGCCGAAGTAATTCAGTATCAGCGCCGGCATGGCGATCACCAGCCAGGCGAGACGAATCGGTGCTTTGCCCAGGTGACCCATGTCGGCATACAGCGCTTCCGCGCCGGTTACCGCCAGCACCACCATGCCCATTGCCGCGAGCGAGAGCGCTTTGTGGCTGAGCAGGAAGGTCAGCGCATAGGACGGACTGAGCGCGTGCAGCACTTCCGGGTTGAGCAGAATACCGCGTATGCCAAGTGCGCCGATGGCCACAAACCAGACAAACATCACCGGGCCAAACACCCGGCTGACCTTTTCCGTGCCGTGTTTCTGAATAATGAACAGCAGCGCGAGAATGGTGAGCGCCAGCGGCACCACATATTTTTCCAGCCCGGGCGAGACCACCTGAATCCCTTCAATGGCCGACAGCACCGAGATGGCCGGGGTGATCACGCCATCACCGTAGAAAAATGCGCCACCAATCAGACCGGCCAGCACGATGATATGACCGGCTTTGCGGCCAACGTTGCGGCGAGCCAGCGACATCAGGGTGAGAATGCCGCCTTCGCCGTCGTGGTCGGCGCGCATCACGAAGCAGACATATTTCAGCGTGACGATGAGCGTCAGCGCCCAGAAGATCAGCGACAGAAAGCCCATCACCGCCAGCGCCGACGGCGCGCCGTCCGGCAAAATCGACAGACATTCTTTCAGGGTATACAGCGGGCTGGTACCGATATCACCAAACACGATGCCGGCGGCGGCCAGCATGCCAGCAGGCAGAGACTGTTTCTCTGATTGACTCATACATTTCCTGTTTTTTCAGGGAGAAAGGGCGAGCGCCATCAACCGCACTTGCGTGTCGCAATCACCCACTTTTATGCTGGCGAAGATAGCGTTTCAGTGGCGTAATCGGTAGGGGTTGGCGTTTTTTTGTACGCGATTTTTATACCAATCGGCCAAATTTTTACGCCATTTTTACACCGCTGCGGCTTTTTCAACCTGAAGTGTAGACGATTCAGACAGCAGCAGAAGCGGGCTGACTGGCAGAAATGGGATGGGGGAGCGCAGATAGCGAGATGATTAAAAATGCAGGAAATAGCGATGCTAAGACTTTGTACCAAAAATTATATCCGTACCCTCCGACCGCACAATATGTAGCGGCGCGATTTATCGCGCTAAGTTAAACATTTCATAGTTGCCGGAATGCGCAATGAATTGCGCCGCTACGATCCGTGCGGCATTGTATTTCGGCACCACCATCCTGCACACATTGTAGCGGCGCGATTTATCGCGCTGAGTGAAACACCTCACAACTGCCGGAATGCGCAATAAATTGCGCCGCTACGATCCGTGCGGGATTGTATTTCGGCACCACCATCCTGCACACATTGTAGCGGCGCGATTTATCGCGCTGAGTGAAACACCGCACAACTGCCCGAATGCGCAATAAATTGCGCCGCTACGATGGGTGCGGTAATCCTGTTCCTGCCTGCATCAACAGGCAGGTAATCCTTACCAACCCTTAATAATATCGCCTTTATAAATCTCGTTGGCTTTATCCAGTACCGGCTGGGACTGGAACGCTTCTTTCAGCTTCTGCACGTTCGGGCTGTCTTTATTATCTTCGCGCGCCACAATCGCATTCACGTATGGCGACGCTTTGCCTTCCATAAACATCCCGTCACGCGAGGCGGATAAATTCACCAGCGCGGCAAAGTTATTATTAATGATCGACAGATAAACCTGCGGATCGTCCAGCGTGCGCGCCAGCTGCGGCGTATCCACTTCCACAATCTTCAGCTTTTTTGGGTTGTCGGTGATGTCCAGCGTGGTCGGCAGCAGACCGGCTTCGGGTTTCACCTTCAGCAGGCCCTGCGCCTGCAACAGCAGCAGGCTACGCCCCAGGGTGGTCGCTTCGTTAGACACGGTCACGGTAGCGCCATCCGGCAGATCCTGCAGTGACTTAATTTTGCGTGAATAACCGGCAATCGGGAACACGAAGGTATTGGTCACGACGGCAAATTTATACCCGCGCTCTTTGGACTGCATCTCCAGATAAGGCAGGCTCTGGAACGCATTGACATCCACATCTTTATTGAACAGCGCTTCGTTCGGCTGCACGTAATCGTTAAACGCCACCACATCAACATCGAGCTGATATTTATCGTGTGCCACCTGCTTCACGGTCTGCCACAGCGCCTCATCCGGTCCGGTATTGATCGCCACTTTGATTTTGTTGTCGTTGTGGTTGTCACAGGCGCTGAGCAGGGTGACAGAGGCCGCCAGCAGGGCGGTAAGCCATGTTTTTTTCATTGTTTGCAGGTTTCCTTATGTTTGCAGGAAACCGACTATAGTATACGTCCAGACGTCTGTACATCCGTGCGCGGTGCGATCGCCTGTTATTTATCCAGCGCGCCTGTGTAAGCGCTACGGCTGTGGATGCTGCAGACAGGCCAGATAGCGGCGGCCCGACTGCTGCACCGCCTCATCGGCACGCGCGAGAATTTCGCGGCCGGCAAACGCGCCGTACAGGCGCATAAACTTCACGTCCTGCAACCGCTGCAGCATGACTGTCACCGTGGCGCCGGCCAGCGGTAACATATTGGGATAGCTCCACATGAACGAAACCGCACTGGCACCGGGCGTTACCTGCAAAATATCGCCGCTCAGCAGCACGCCGCCGTCGTGCGACCAGTGCAGCACCGTGCCGCCGGCAAAGTGGCCGCCCAGACATAACAGCCGCACGCCCGGCAGCAGATCACAGCTGTCGCCGTGCCAGGGCTGCAGACGGGGCGATGCGCGCATGATCCACTCGCTGTCGCTGGCGTGCAAATACACCGGCGCGTCGAACGCGTCGGCCCAGTCCTGCATGGTGCTGTAATAGTGGGGATGGGAGATGGCGATGGCGTGCAGGCCGCCGAGCGCACGCAGCAGCGTGACGGTGGCGTCATCCAGATGCGCGATGCAATCCCACAGGATATTGCCGTGCGGCGTTTGCAGCACAAAGGCGCGCTGGTTGATGGCAAAATCCGGTACGGTTTGCAGGCTGAGCAGCCCGGGCACCAGCTGTTGCCACTGGTTTTGATGCGAGGCGCGCAGCGCAGACTGATCGATCCACTGCTGCCCGCCAGGCGGCACAAACTGGCGTTCATCCTGACAAATGCGACACTGCGTAAGGGCAGGTTGCTGCTGCTGATAAGACGTGCCGCAGGCGGTACAAATGGTGATCATGGCTTCTCCTCACAGTCTGGTGAGGATCAGTGTAGGCAAGGTACGAGGTTAGCGCGCGACGTCCTGCTGTGGCTGCAGCTGATAAATCCACGCCGTCCGCTGCTGGCCGTCGGTCGTGGTGACCTCAACCGGCACCCGGTCGTAGCCATCTTCAAACTCATCCAGCATCGGCCAGTGCAGCGCCAGCCGGTCCGAGATGAACAGATAACCCGGCACGCGCGCGCCGTGCTCATCAAGTACGATGCCGGGAAAATCAGCGGCCGCGCCCCAGCCGTTGGCATAGTAAGTGCCGGCGACTGTCCCTGCCAGCCACTCACCGCCGATGTTTTCCAGGATATGCGCATTGCACTGGCCCGGCTGCAGCGTGCCGTAAACGAAAAGCGTGTTCATTTTCCCTCGTAAAATCATGCAAAAGCGCTACTTTACCTGCCTGCTGCCGCCCTGTCATCCGCCAGAAGAAGGCCACACCGGCAGCGAAATTCTGCGTTACCGGTGGTGCGATGGCTCGTAATGTGAGGACGCGCGCGGCATAAAACGGTTAACGTAGCCGCAGATGTTTACCGGTGCTGCCAGCCAGCTTTCTCTTTTTCGAGGTATCCGCGCTATGTTGAAGGGTTCCAGCCTCTGCCGGGGTGCAATCAGGGAGTATCCGTACTCCGCTCAGTTTGATGGCAAAAAGTTTCGCAATGTCCAGCCGCGTCAGTCGCTGAGCTTTGGCGACTACCGCAAAATGCTGTGGGATTTCCTGTTCAATAAACCGAAAGATACCCAGCCACCGGCCGCGCTGCCGGTGAAGCCCATCACGGCCGCCGCGCTGGCACAGGCCGCGCCCACCAGCGTCTTTCGCCTCGGCCACTCTTCGCTGTTGCTGAAGCTCAATGGCCAGTTCTGGCTGACCGATCCGGTGTTCGCCGAGCGCGCCTCGCCCTTTAAGCGACTGGGACCAAAGCGATTTCAGCCAGCGCCGATTGCCGTGGCCGATCTGCCGCCGATCGAAGGCATTATTTTGTCGCACGACCATTATGATCATCTCGATTACCACACCATCATGCAGCTGAAAGATCGGGTGAAGCACTTTCTCACACCGCTCGGCGTCGGCGATTTGCTGATTAAGTGGGGCGTTGCGCCGGAGAAAGTCATCCAGCTCGACTGGTGGCAGTCGCGGGATATCGGCGGCATCCATTTTGTCGCGACGCCGTCGCAGCACTTTTCCGGACGCGGCCTGTTCGACAGCAACAAACGGTTGTGGTGTTCGTGGACGCTGATTTCTGATCAGTTCCGCCTGTTTTTTGGCGGTGACTCCGGTTACTTCGACGGTTTCAAAGCGATTGGCCGGAAATACGGTCCGTTTGATGCGGCGTTTCTGGAAAACGGCGCTTACGATGCGCGCTGGGCCGACATTCATATGCTGCCGCAGGACACGCTGCGCGCGTTTCAGGACCTCAACGCGCGCTGGCTGTTTCCGATTCACAACGCGGCTTTTGATTTAGCTTTTCATCGCTGGGACGATCCGTTTACCCAAATCGTCCAGCTGGCGGCAGAGCATCAGGTTGCACTGTGTCTGCCGATGCTGGGCGAGGGCGTCGATCTGTTACAGCCGCAGCCCACCGCGGCCTGGTGGTAAAGCACACAACCCGATGGCCGTTTGGCTATCGGGTCGCGCTGGTCATGCCGTGAGTTCGTCGTACAGGCTGCGCAGCCGGGTGCGCAGAAACAGAACCGCTTTATGTTTGCGCGACAGCAGCGCCTGCACGCTGTCGCCGCTTTCGGCGGCCAGATCCTGATAGCTGAAGCCGAGCAGCTCGGTCTTTTCAAATACCTCGCGCTGCGCAGCAGGCAGTTCCGCGAGCGCATCGTCCAGCTCTTCCCACAGCAGCGTCTTCAGATACTCATCCTCCGGCGTCTGCGCCACGCCAAACAGCGTTTCGGCAATTTCATCCTCGGGAAAATCCTCGTCTCCGGCGGCGTTAAACAGCGAGAGCTCGCGTTTTTTTCGTGATCGATCGGTGATCTCGTTGCGCGCGGCGCGAAACAGCCAGGCGCTGACGTTCTCCACCGGCTGTTCCACCTGCAGCAGTTTCCAGCTGATCTCCTGCAGGATATCTTCGGCCTCATCGTGCCGCTCGCTGCGGCCGCGAATAAAGGCGCTGAGCTTAGTGCGGCAGGCGCTGAGGGCCGCCAGCAGCCGCGAATCCTGCGCCATGCTGTTTACTCTGCATCCGGGGATTTGGCGGGCGCATCGTCCGCGGGCGGGCGCGGATCGTCACGCTGGCTGCGGCGATCGTGCCAGTCACAGCGTCCGCCATGATGACCACGGCCGCCAAACCGCTCGCGCCGCTGCTGCATAAAGGCTTCACGCTGCTCCGGCGTCATCTGCATCCAGCGTTCATGCATGCGGCGACGCGCCATGCCAAACATACCGGGATGGAAGCCCAGCCCGCCAAACAGGATGCGACACAGCACCAGCAGTCCCAGCGCCTGCCAGAAGCCAATACTTTTTACGCCGGTCAGTTCCGGCAGTAGCGCATTCCACAGCGACATCACCAGCAGGCCAAGGGCAGCAAACAGCACCACGCCGAGCAGCAGCGGTTTCGCCATACGGTGATGAACAAAGCGGTGACCACGGGGATGCTGATGCCTGTCAAAATCTCTCATTGGGGTTCCTCATTACGGTGATAAACAGGGTTGGTGATGAGGTAGACGAATCAGCGATGAAAATATTGCTGAAAAAATGAAAAAAGTGCGCGCTGCACGCCAGGCCGCTGGCTTGACTTCTTCCCTGCCTGCCAGTAGGTTGACCGATCTCTGTTGTTCTACCGGATTGCGTTATGACTGCCCGTTCCTCTAAAGCCCGCGAAATCATGGCCTGCACCCGCCAGCTGCTCACCGCCGGCGGCTATAAAAGCTTTAGCTATGCCGATATTGCCGCCCAGGTGGATATCCGCAAGGCCAGCATCCACCACCATTTTCCCGGCAAAGCCGATTTGGTGAAAGCGGTGGTGGAGGAATATCGTGCTGAGGCGCAGGCGGGCATGCAGGCGATGGATGAACAGATCAACGATCCGCTGAACGAAGTGAAAGCCTACGTCGATTACTGGGCGCACTGCATTAAAGAGGGAACTTCGCCTTTCTGCATCTGCGCGATGCTGGCGGCGGAAATGCCCACGCTGCCGCCGGATGTCGCCACGGAAGTCAGCGGCCACTTCAGCGATCTCTCCGGCTGGTTAGCGCGCCAGCTGAGCAAAGGCGCCGCCAGCGGCGTTTTCCAGCTCAGCGACAGCGCTGAAAACGAAGCCAAAACGCTGATGGCCAGCGTGCACGGCGCGATGCTGGCGGCGCGGGCATTTAATAACGCCGGGATGTTTGAGCAGATTACTCATCCGCTGCTGCATAAGCTGATCAAAAACGCCTGACGGCGCGCATCAGTGCGTGCCGGCCTGGGCGGATGTGGTTTGCTGACGCAACGAGGCTTCCATCCTGTCCACCAGCGTTAGCGCTTCCCGTAAATGCAGCAGGATAATTTCCCTGTCTTCCTGCATTTCCGCCAGCTCTTCCAGCATTTCGCACTGCTCCGTCAGCTGACGGATGCCGGTGACGCGCAGCGATCCGGTGATGCGATGAAACAGGCTGGCGGCAGCCGCGAGATCGCCGCTTTGCACCACGTCAATTGCCTGCGTCAGATCGGTGCGTGCTTCATTAATCACGATGTCGAGAAAATCCGCGATCGCGCCGGGGCTGTTGGGCATATATTTCTCGATTTCGGCAATATCCACCCAGTCAGAAAAATCATCACCGACCGACAGCGTGCTGGCGCTGTGAATCTGGCTCAGAATCGTGGTTAACTGCGCCAGCTTAACCGGCCGGAACACGCACTCGTTCATGCCCGCTTCGAGGCAGCGCTGGCGCTCGGACTGCTGCGCGTTGGCGGTGATACCGATGATGTAGGTGTGTTTATCTTCCCGGCGGATGTTGCGCGTCATGTCCAGACCGTTCATTACCGGCATATTGCAATCGGTAATGATCACGTCCGGCTTCTGCTGCCGCCACTGCGCCAGGCCTTCTTCACCGTTGTTCGCTTCGCGGAAACTATGACCTAACAGCGTCAGCTGACGCGAAATCAGCAGGCGGTTGGCCGGATGATCGTCAATGATCAGCACATTCAGCGCGACCTGCGGCGCAGCGGGCAACGGTTCCGCGACCGGAGACGGCAGCGGGGTAGCGATATCACGCACGCTGACCGGCACGGCGACGTTGAGCACGGTGCCGACGCCGGGTTCGCTCTCCAGAGAAATGCTGCCGCCCATCAGGCGGGTAATCTCCTGGCAGATAAACAGGCCCAGTCCGGTGCCAGCGTTATCCGACAGGCCCGCCTGTTCGAACGGGCGGAACAGCGCATTTTGCGCCGCTTTATCGATGCCGCGTCCGGTATCGGCCACCTGGATCCGCAGCTCGGTATGGCTCTCCAGCGGCGTCAGACCCACCGTCACCTTCACTTCACCCTGATCGGTGAACTTGACGGCGTTACCGACCAGGTTAGACAGCACCTGGCGTACGCGACTGGCATCGCAAAACAGATCGTCATCGCCGACCGGCAGCATCAGGTTCAGGTTGATGCCTTTTTGCCGCGCCAGGCCGTCGAAGGCACAGATCACCGGGCGCACCAGCGCATGCAGGCTAACCCACTGCGGCTGCAGCGTCATGCGTCCCGACTCAATTTTCGCCATATCCAGAATATCACCGACGATATCCATCAGGCTGACCGCCGCTTCGTGCGCTACGCGAATTAGTTCGGTATCGGCGCGGCCTTCCTGCGTCTGCAGTTCCAGCAAGCCAATCACCGCGCTGAGCGGCGTGCGAATTTCATGGCTCATGGTGGCGAGGAAGTCGCTTTTGCTCTGGCTGGCCAGCTCAGTGGCTTCGCGCGCCAGCGAAAGATCTTCCAGCAATTGCAGGTAGTCGGTGACGTCCTGCCAGCCGCAAATCAGCCCGCCGCTGCCGACTTCATCGCCGGTGTACGACGTCATCCAGTGACGGATATGGCGCTTCTGCCGCCCGTCATCGATAACAAATTCCGCCTCTTCCGGAATGTCGCCAGGCTGGATGTTTTTGTCGATCTGCTGCCATACGTGATAGAGCGGATGGCGACAGTCATACAGCGAATAGCCCAGATGGGTTTGCTCTTCCGGAGTGAAAAACTGGGTAAACGCCGGATTGGTGTGCACGATCATCCCATCCAGCGAGGCCACATAAAACGGCCGCGGCGGACCATTGATCAGGCGATCGCGCAGCTGAATTTCCTGGCGCAGCAGCGCTTTGGTGCGTCGCGTGCGTTTGACCTGCCGCATCAGCAACACTGCCCAGACAAAGGTGACGGCGATGATGGTGGCTGCGCCCAGCGCGCCGACATAAAATTCTTTGCGGTACAGCTTCCAGGTGTCGAAATGCGCGGCGGGCGTGGCCTGCCAGTGGGTTAATACATCGGTCATCATGCCAGCCGGAATCGCTGCCAGCGCTTTGTTCATGATGTCCTGCAGTTCCGGCTCGCTGCGGCTGATGCCAAAGGCGATAGCCGCTTCCTGCGCCGGTTTCAGCTCGGTTAAGCGAAGTTTGCCGGGATACAGACCTTCGGAGAGATAGCGCGCGCCCACCAGCGTATTAATGGTGGCGTCGGTTTGCCCATCCGCCACCCACTGCATCGCCAGGCTGGGATTGCCAACATAATCGACTGACACATCAGGATATTTTTTCAGGAACCAGTGGGAGGCATCCTGCTCGCGCACCAGCGCGGCGCGTTTTGGCGGTGCATCCTGCGCGGCGGTGTTGGTCACCAGCACTTCCGGCGTGAACATAAACGGTGTGGTCATCAAAAAGTCACGGCTGCGCTGCTGGCTCCAGATCAGCGGTGCGGCAATCGTCACATCGCCGCGTTTCATCCGCGCGGTCAGATCGCGACTGTCGCTGATCTCAACAAAGTTGAAGCTCAGCCCGGTGCGCATTTCAATCAGGTTGAGTAACTCCGGCACGATGCCGGTGATTTCGCCCTGCGCGTTTTTGATAAAGAACGGTGCCACCAGGTCCGTGACCGCCATGTTGATTTGGCTGTGCGTCTGCAGCCAGGCCTGCTCGGTGGGCGTCAGTGCCAGCGGCGTGGTGACAAAACGCGTGATATTAGCGATATCCCAGCGTGCGGCAATGATCTCACCGGCCGCGTGGCGCTGCAGGGCGTCAAATGCAATGCGCATCGCCCGCGCCAGCACGTGTTCTTTGCTGTTGACCACAAAGCGATACGGCGAACTGAGATCGGGCAGAATGTGATCGATGGTTAGCGTATTCAGATAGTTGCGTTCAATCAGGTAATAGGCTTCCACCGCCGGCACATCGGCATAGGGCAGGGTGCCCATCGCGACCTGCGGCAGCTGGCTGTAAGGAGATGTTATCGCCGGGCCGGGTAAAAACTCCTGACCGGCCAGCGGGTTACTGCTGCTGCGCACCACCCGAACCGGACTGGCTTTCAGCGCGGTTACGCTGATGGTGTCGTTAACATGCGCCGGGACCGCTTCACCGGCCGGCACAAATATCATATCCAGCTCTTCGCGCGCCAGCGCGGCAAAGGCTTCGGGCGCGGTGTCGTAATGTTTGACGCGAAAACTGATACCCAGGCTGTGCAGCGCAGCGTAAGCCGCATCGGGAATGTAGCCAAACACTCTTCCCTCAGGATTGGTGCGCAACATCGGTGGCCGATCCGGCCCATAGATGCCAATCACGCTGTCGCGCTTTTGTCCCAGCCAGTGCCAGTCGCTGTCATTGAGCATCGGCGCGGGCATCGTCGGCAAATCGTTGGGCTGATAGTTAAGCTGCTGCACCGCCGCGCGCAGTGGGGCGACCAGCAGCAGCGCGCAGCACAGCGTGCACAGGGAAAAAAGTCGCATCAGTTAATCTGGTTCCGGCGAGTGAAATCGAGTAAATCCTTTTGATTTTTCAGCGATAACTTTTCCATCAGTCTGGCTTTATAGGTGCTGACCGTTTTATTGCTGAGTTTCATGCGGCTGGCGATTTTAACAATCTCGGTGCCTTCGCCGAGATAGCGCAACACTTCATATTCGCGGTGCGATAACAGCAATAGCTTGTCGCTATCCTGCACCATCTGATCGCTCTCCGCCTGATGACTCAGGCGCAGCGGGAAAAAACTATAGCCGGAAAGCATCGCGTCAACGGCTTGTACCAGGTCGTTCAGATTGTTCTTTTTACTGATAAAACCATTGGCACCGGCTTTTTTACTCTTATAGGCGTAAAATTCCGCGTTTTTCCCGCTCATGACAATCACCGGAATTAATGAGCCCGCGGTGCGAAGATTCCTGACCGCTTCAATACCATCAATGCCGGGCAGATCTATATCAATAATTGCCGCATCGGCGCCATTCTCTTTGATCAGGCTAAATATATTGTCGCCATCAACAGCCTCTGCTGAAACACGATGCCCGGCATTTTCCAGCACCAGTCTTATCGCCACGCGCACAATGGGATGATCATCAACAATAACAAAGTTAGCCATGCGCACTGCCTTTCTCTTAATTAAACTGAGTACGCTCGTTCAAAAGCACACTTATATAATGTCATCTTAATCAACTCAAGATCATTCTGTACATGGGCATTTATTTTTAAATGTAGTCCATAACTTACAGCTGATTACTGGCTGTCTTATTTACAACGATAAAATCTCGCCTGCGACTTTTCTGCTTAGCATAAAGATTATTCACTAAGGATAAACGGCGCGAATTTATTAAACTTAAGTGCTGAAGATTAAAGGTTCGTAAGTTTTTAAAAAGTTAACATGGCAACAGAGGGTGGCAAGGTTAGCGCTTTAATAACAGCGACTTACCGTAACCCTTTAAATGTTTGATGTTATGGGTAAGTTATGAGATCTGCATCAGATGAATTATTTGATAAATAAATTATCCGTTGTTGTTGTATTTAGGTGAAAAGCCGGACGTGCAGTAATTCGGGTAAATGAATAAACGCTGAATTAACCACGCTGCATTGCAGGTTGCAAAGGGAGACGTGGCGTTTATTCTCTGCGCACTCAGGTTGCGCTGATGCATTGTTTTTGAATTATTTAAATTTCAAGGTGAGTAAACCTGTAGTCCTCAGCCTACAGCGTAACCTGATGGTTTTTATTTGTCTGGCGATTGGTTTTGAGATAGGTCTTAAAGAGGTCAAGACCTGTCTCAACGTTAGAATTCAGCCCAATCCCGTAGCTTTAATTATTTTGCGGCATCAGGTGGAGGAGAAAATTCTTATCGCATCGCCGCCGTTTAAACCGTTAGGTCGTATCCGTCCGGGTTCGACATAATCAGAATCAGGAAAAAGCATGAACAAAAATTATCGTGTTATCTGGAATTATGCCCAGCAATGTTATGTCGTGGCCTCGGAACTGGCGCGCGGCAAAGTGAAGTCTTCCTGCTCTGGTGCAGCGACAAATAAATCATCACTGATTATTGGCGCGCTGGGCTCGGCGCTGCTGCTGGCCGGTTCACCGGCGGCGCTGGCCTCTTCTCATGGCGCAATGGTAAACGGCCCTGAGGATAAGCTGGAACTGAGCAACCAGACGCTGCAGGCGACCGGTAACGATCGTTATGGGCTGCTGGTGCAGAATGGCGGGCAGGCCAGCGCCACGGATGTCATCGTGCTCAATGATGGCAATAACGGCTACGGTGTATTCTCCACCCTTGCGTCTTCTGCGATTGAGATGACGCGCGGCAGCGTGCAAACCACGGGCGATGGCGGCTACGGCGTGGTCGCCAGCCTGACCGGCACATTAAAACTTGATGGCACCCGTGTAGAAACCAGCGGAAAAACCGCCTACGGCGCCTACGCTTCTTCGGCCGGTATCATTAACAGCCAGAACGCAGACTATATAACGCACGGCGACAGTGCCTATGGTGTTTATTCGCGCGCTGCGGGTTCGCTGATCGATATCACAGGCGGCAGCGTCACCACCAGTGGCACCAAGGCTTATGGTTTGGTGGCGGGTTCCGGCGGCAGCCTGACTGCGGATGGCGTAAATGTGGTCACCCATGGCGACCAGTCCTTTGGTGTTTTTGCTAACCTGGCCGGGACAGAAGTTACGCTGGCAGGCGGAGCAGTAACGACCAGCGGTACCAATGCCTACGGTCTGGCAGCGATTTCCGGTGGCAAACTCAACGCCAGCGGCGTGCAGGTTGCGACCGGCGGGCAGGATGCCCACGGTCTGTACGTCGGTGGCTCGGGGACGATGACCGCCTCAGATGCCCACGTCAGCACTTCTGGCCGGAATGCACATGGCGGCTACGCCAGCGGCGAGGGCTCTGTGCTCAACGTGGACAACAGTACATTTGTGGTTACTGGCGCCGGTGCTAATGGCCTGCTTGCAGATCCAAAATCGACGCTGAATGCGTCGAACTCTGAAATAGAAGTTACCGGCAGTGGTTCAGGCGTGGCCGCCAATGGTTCCGGAACGGTGCTGAGTCTCTCTGACAGCCGGATAAAAGTCGGTCAGCAGGGCGGATATGCAGCGTTTAGCTATGACAACAGTACTATAAACCTGAAGAACGTAGATATTGTCACTGATGCAAACAATTCAGCGCTGTTATCAGCATTTTCAGGCGATATCAATGCCGAAAATGTTTCTGTACAGGCACGCAGCGGTGGTTTCGGAATTCTGGTGCAGGATGGAAGTACATTCACCGGGCAGAATATCACCATTGATAAAAGTGGTATCGATAAAGATGGCTTTAACGCCGCGCTCAACATCCAGAATGTGTATAACCCGGACCTAATCAATTACCTTAATCTGGCTGATTCGAATATTAATATTACAGGCGAAAATGCCACCGGCATTCTTTCTCAGAGCCAGGCCATGCTGGCGGACACTAAACTCGCCAATACCCGCGTCACCGCCACCGGCGGCACCGCCGTCAACGTGCTGACCGGCACCAGCATGAACATCGACGCTAATAATTCGGTGCTGAGCGGCAGCACGCTGCTGAAAACCGGCTATAACACAGCAGAAGGTTCAACCGCCGGGTCAGTGGTACTGAACGGCAGCAACCACTCGCTGTTCATCGGTGACGTGGACATCGACCGCAGCCAGACGCAGGACAGCCAGATCAACCTGAGCGGCAGCTCGGTGTGGACCGGTGCGTCATCCGGCCTCAATATGCTGACGCTGAACGACAACAGCCAGTGGAACATCATGGACAACAGCAGCGTGGATGCGCTGACCGCGAACAACAGCGTGATCAACGTGGCGCACAATACCGCGAACTTCACGGTGCTGACCGTCAACGGCAACTACACGGCGGACAATGCCACGCTGGTGATGAACGCGGCGCTGGGCGGCGACACCTCGGCCACCGACCGGCTGCACGTGCTGGGCGACGTCAATGGCAACACCGAGGTCGCGGTTAAAAACGCCGGCGGCAGCGGCGCGCAGACCATTCAGGGCCTGCAGCTGATTCAGGTGGACGGCGCGACCAACGGCGAATTCCGTCAGAAAGGGCGTATTGTCGCCGGTGCCTATGACTACAACCTGGTAAAAGGCGCGGATCAGCACGGCTGGTATCTGGTGAGCGACAAAAACGGCAGCGAAACCGATCCGGTTAATACCGATCCGGTGACCGCACCGGGCGAAGGCACCGGCGGTGACATCATCGCGCCGCCGGCGGAGCTGCACAATATGATCGTGCGCCCGGAAGCGGCGAGCTACAGCGCCAACCTCGCGGCGGCCAACACGCTGTTCGCCACCAGCATGGACGATCGCCCGGGCGTCACGCAGTACACGGACGCGAACGGCCGGCAGCAGCACACCCGCCTGTGGCTGCGCAACAGCGGCGGTCACAACCATCAGAAAGACAGCAGCGGCCAGCTGAAAACCGACACCAACCGCTACGCCATCCAGCTGGGCGGTGACCTGGCAACCGGCACGCTGCACGGCGCGGACAGCCTGCGCCTCGGCGCGATGGCCGGCTACGGCAACGCGCAGAGCAAATCGCGCTCGGCGGTGAGCGGCTATCAGTCGCGCGGTCAGGTGCACGGCTACAACCTGGGCATTTACGGCACCTGGCAGCAGAACGCGGCGGCGCGCAGCGGCGCGTTTATCGACAGCACGCTGAGCTACGGCTGGTTCGACAACAGCATCAAGGGCGAGGACATCGGCGAGGAGTCCTACAAGTCGAAGGGCATCCTGGCGTCGCTCGCCGGCGGCTACAGCGCCGAAGTGGCGACGCTCTCCGAGTCGACCGGCTTCTGGCTGCGTCCGCAGGCGATGCTGAACTGGCAGGGCGTGAAGGGCGATGACCTGACGGAAGGCAATGGCACCCGCGTACGCGGCACCGGTGAAAATAACCTGCAGAGCCACGTCGGCGTGCGCGCCTCACTGCGCTCCGGGCTGGAGCAGGGGCGCAGCGTGGAGCCGTACGTCGAGGCCAGCTGGGTGCACAACACCCGCGCGCTGGGCACCTCAATGAACGGCGTTACCATCCATCAGGCCGGCACGCGCAACGCCGGTGAGCTGAAGCTGGGCGTCGATGCCACGCTGAATGCCAACGTCAACCTGTGGGGCGGCGTAGCGCAGCAGCTGAGCAGCCACAGCTACAGCGACACCAGCGCCATCGCCGGCGTGAAGGTCAGCTTCTGATGCTCAACGGCTCCCGCAACGGGGGCCGTTTTTTTATGCCCGCCCGCGTTCTCCGCTTTTGTTTACTGCTCACCTGACGTGTTAACACAGAATTAATTGATCTGGAACATAGCGCGGCGACTTACTTTTTGTAGTCCTGCGACTACAGCCGTATGCCGGTGCTCTCATATTCACCCTTCCGCGATTTTGCGAATATTTTCCCATCAGCCGCTCTGGCAGAGATTAATTAAGGCCGGTAAGACAGCGCATCACCGTAAATAGCGTGATGGCTGTGTATTCCGCGCCTGCCCGTTAATAACCGCTTATTCCGCTTATTGCCGGAAGGGATTGCTTTAACCTGAATCAGGAAAAGAATATGAACAAGAGCTATCGCGTTATCTGGAATTATGCCCTGCAATGTTATGTCGTCACCTCGGAACTGGCGCGCGGCAAAGTCAAATCATCCTGCTCCGGTAAAGCGGCGAATAAATCAGCACTGATCGGCGGCGCGCTGGGCTCGGCGCTGCTGCTGGCCGGTTCACCGGCGGCGCTGGCGGCCAACGGTGCCACCATCAGCGATCCGGCGCAGCCGGTTGAACTGAATAATCAGACGCTGCAGGCGACCGGTGACAAAGCTTATGGACTACTGGTGCAGAATGGCGGCAAGGCAAGCGCCACCGACGTGACGGTGCTGAATGCCGGCACCAGCGGCTACGGTGTGTTTTCCACCGTCGGCGCTGCCTCTGCGGAGATGACGCGCGGCAACGTGACCACTACCGGTACCGGCGGCTACGGCGTCGTGGCCAGCCTGACCGGCGCTGTGAAGACCAACGGCACAAAGGTGGAAACTTCCGGCCAGACCGCCCACGCCGCGTATGCCTCTTCAGCAGGTATCATCAACAGCACTGACACCGACTATGTCACTCACGGCGACGGCGCGTATGGTGCTTATTCGCGCGCGGCGGGTTCGCTGATCGATTTAACCGGCGGCAGCGTCACTACCGACGGTACCAGGGCCTACGGTCTGGTGGCGGGATCTGGCGGCCTACTCAATGCCAGCGATGTGCAGGTGAACACCAGCGGCGACCAGTCTTATGCTGTGATGGTCGCTGACAAAGGTAGTGAACTGACGATGACGGGCGGCAACGTGACCACGACCGGGATGAAAGCCTACGGCCTGGCCGCGGGTTCCGGCAGCAAGCTCAGTGCCAGCGGCGTACGGGTGAGAACCAGCGGTGACCAGTCGAATGGCGTGACCGCTAACAATACCGGTACTAAAGTGAACCTGGAGAACAGTACGTTCACAACCGCCGGAGCCAGCGCGATTGGTCTGTATGCCGGCAGCGCTTCAGCTTTAAACGCCAGCAATGTGCAGGTTAGCACCAATGGCGACCATGCTTATGGTGTATATACCGCGAGCGGCGCACATCTTGATGTTTCAGGAGCAGAAATCACGACCTCCGGCCAAAATGCTGATGCTGTCTATGTAAGCGGTGAGGGTTCGCAGTTAAATATCGATAACACGACCATAGCTGCCAGTGGTGGCGGAGCCAATGGTCTTAAAGCTGATGGGAAATCAACGCTTACTGCCGCTAACACTAATATTACAGTCACTGGCAGCGGCTCAGGTATCTCTGCGTCCGCAGACGGTACAGAACTGAACCTGACAGACAGCCGCATTGAGATGGGGCATGAAGCCGGATATGTAGCTTATGTCACGTACGGCAGCATTGCTAATCTCAGGAATGTTGAGATTGTTACTGATGCTAGTAAATCAGCGCTGCTTACCGCATTTTCTGCCACGACCAATGCGAGCGATGTTTCCGTAGTGGCTCGCGGCGGTGGCTATGGCATCCTTGTACAGGATGGCAGCACATTCACGGGAAATAACATCACTATTAATAAAAGCGGTATCGATGCCGAAAGGTATAACGCCGCTATCAGCTTGCAGAATAATTATATTTTTGATTTAACCAATGCCTTGTCATTAACTAATTCAAATATCAGGGTTTCCGGCGAGAATGCTACAGGTATTCTCTCCCCGACGCAGGCCACGCTGGCGGATATTAAACTGGCGAATACCGCTATCACCGCCACCGGCGGCACCGCCGTTAACGTGCTGACCGGCACCAGCATGAAAATCGACGCCGACAACTCGCTGCTGAGCGGCAGCACGCTGCTGAAAACCGGCTATAACACCGCAGAAGGTTCAACCGCCGGCTCAGTGGTACTGAACGGCAGCAACCACTCGCTGTTCGAAGGCAACGTGGACATTGACCGCAGCCAGACGCAGGACAGCCAGATCAACCTGAGCGGCAGCTCGGCGTGGACCGGCGCGTCTTCCGGCCTGAATACGCTGACGCTCAGCGACAACAGCCAGTGGAACATCACCGGCAACAGCAGCGTCGATACGCTCAACGCCAGCAACAGTACGCTGAACTTCACCCACGACGGCGCCGGCTTCAGCACCCTGACGGTCAACGGCAATTACAGCGGTGACAACAGCACGCTGGTGATGAACGCGGCGCTGGGCGACGACAACTCGGCGACGGATAAACTTCACATCCTCGGCGACAGCAGCGGCAGCACCGACGTGGTGGTCAACAACGCCGGCGGCAGCGGCGCGCAGACCATCCAGGGCCTGAACATCATTCAGGTGGACGGCGCTAACAACGGCGAGTTCCGTCAGAAAGGGCGTATCGTCGCCGGTGCCTATGACTACAGCCTGGTGAAGGGCGCGGATCAGCACGGCTGGTATCTGGTGAGCGATAAAAACGGCAGCGAGCCCGATCCGGTGGTGACGCCGGGCGAAGGTGAGGGCGGCCAGATCGTCGAACCGCCGGTAAATCAGCACAACATGATCGTGCGTCCGGAAGCAGCGAGCTACAGCGCCAACCTCGCGGCGGCCAACACGCTGTTTGCCACCAGCATGGACGACCGTCCGGCGGAAACCTTCTACACCGACGCCAGCGGCCGGCAGCAGAGCACGCGCCTGTGGCTGCACAACAGCGCCGGCCACAGCCGGGTGAAAGACAGCAGCGGCCAGCTGAAGTCCGACACCAACCGCTACGCCATCCAGCTGGGCGGCGACGTGGCGAGCGGCACGCTGACCGGCAGCGACAGCCTGCGCCTCGGCGCGATGGCCGGCTACGGCAACGCGCAGAGCAAGTCGCGCTCGGCGGTGAGCGGCTACCAGTCGCGTGGCCAGGTGAACGGCTACAGCCTGGGCGTGTACGGCAGCTGGCAGCAGAATGCGGCAGAGCAGAGCGGCGCGTTCGTCGACAGCTCACTGAGCTACGGCTGGTTTAACAACAGCGTCAAGGGCGATGATATCGGCCAGCAGTCGTACAAGTCGAAAGGCATCAGCGCGTCGCTGGCCGGCGGCTACCGCGCACAGGTGGCAACGCTGAGCAACAGCACCAGCCTGTGGCTGCGTCCGCAGGCGCAGCTGAACTGGCAGGGCGTGAAGGCGGACGACGTGAAAGAGCAGAACGGCAGCCGCGTGCAGGCCACCGGAGAGGACAACCTGCAGAGCCGCCTCGGCGTGCGCGCCTCGCTGCGCACGCTGCTCGACCCGCAGGCGCAGAGCGCCATCGAGCCGTACGCCGAGGCCAACTGGCTGCACAACAGCAAGGCGTTCGGCACCGCGCTGAACGGCGTCAACATTCAGCAAGCGGGCACGCGTAACGCCGCCGAGGTGAAGCTGGGCGTGGACGCGCGGCTGAACGCGAACGTCAATCTGTGGGGCGGCGTGGCGCAGCAGCTGGGCAACCACAGCTACAGCGACACCAGCGCAGTGGCGGGCGTGAAAGTCAGCTTCTGATAAGTGACATATAATAGAACCGGTGGGGCGTGTCGCCTCACCGGTTTTTTTGTATCTGCAATGCGGAGGTCAGGTGTCATCATCCGTACAACCCGAGTCCGGCCAGCCGATCATTCTTTATGATGGACAATGCAAGCTGTGCAATGCCTGGGTGTTTTTTCTGCTGCGCCACCGCCTGCCGCGCGATTATCACTTTGCGGCGATCCAGAGCGAGCGCGGCAAACAGCTGCTGCAGCGCGCCGGATTACCGCACGATAACATCCGCACCATCGTGTTACTGCGCGATGGGCAGCACTGGCTGCGCGCGCAGGCTATCTGTCGCATTATGCACTCGCTGCCCTGGCCGTGGCGCGCCTGCGGCGTTCTGCGTTATCTGCCGGACGGGCTCACTAATCTGATCTACAACCTGATTGCCCGCAATCGCTATCGCCTATTTGGCCGTTATGACCAGGTACACGCGATTGAAGCAGATTATCCGGGACGATTTCTGACCGACTAAAGACTGACGCGCCGGCCCTGCGTATCAATCACTACCTCACCATCCTCTTTAATAAACGGACCGCGCTGCGCATCGGGCAGGATATCCAGCACCTGCTCAGAAGGACGGCACAGACGCGTTCCCAGTGGCGTCACCACAATCGGGCGGTTGATGAGAATCGGCTGCGCCAGCATGGCATCCAGCAGTTGCTCATCGCTCAGCGTTTCACGTACGGGCCCCAGCGCCTGCCAGGCGTCGGTGTTTTGACGCACCAGCGCGCGCAGGCCAATTCCCATGGCGTCGATCAATTGCTGCAACGTTTCACGCGTGGGTGGCGTAACCAGATAAAGCACAATGGTGGGCTCGACGCCGCTGTTGCGAATCAGTGCCAGCGTATTGCGCGAGGTGCCGCAGTCCGGGTTGTGATAGATGGTAATGTTAGTCATTGTCAGTCTCTTAACGGTCAAAGGGAAAGGCGCAGCGCCAGCGCTGCCAGCGTCACGGCCAGCACCGGTAACGTCAGGGTGATGCCGACGCGAAAATAGTAGCCCCAGCTGATGCGAATCTCTTTTTGCGCCAGTACGTGCAGCCATAGCAGCGTTGCCAGACTGCCAATCGGCGTGATTTTCGGACCCAGATCGCAGCCGATAATGTTGGCGTAAATCATCGCCTCGCGCACTACGCCCTGCGCCGTGCTGGCATCAATCGCCAGGGCGCCCACCAGCACCGTCGGCATATTGTTCATGATGGAGGAGAGCAGGGCGCTAAAGAAGCCCGTGGCAAACGTTGCGCTCCACAGGCCGGTCGCAGAAAAACTATTCAGCAAGTCGGTAAGCCAGACGGTCAGCCCGGCGTTGCGCAAACCATACACCACCAGGTACATGCCGAGCGAAAACACCACAATCTGCCACGGAGCGCTGCGCAGCACTTTACGCGTATCAATCACCTGACCCCTCCGCGCCACCAGCCACAGCATCAGTGCGCCTGCGGCGGCCACGGCACTCACCGGTACGCCCAGCGGCTCAAGGGCAAAAAAGCCAGCCAGCAATAAGAGCAGCACCAGCCACCCCGCGCGGAAAGTAGCTCGATCCCGAATTGCCGCCGCAGGCGACGTCAGCCGGGCGCGATCGTAGCTGAGCGGTAGCTCTTTGCGGAAAAACAGGTGCAGCATCAGCAATGTCGCCAGCACCGCCGCCAGCGTGACCGGCACCATCACAGCGGCGTAATCGCCAAAGCCGATCCGGAAATAGTCGGCCGAGACGATGTTAACCAGATTGGACACCACCAGCGGCAGGCTGGCGGTATCGGCGATGAACCCGGCCGCCATGACAAACGCCAGCGTGGCCCCCCGGCTGAAACCCAGCGCCAGCAGCATCGCGATCACGATAGGCGTCAGAATCAGCGCGGCTCCGTCATTGGCAAACAGCGCGGCCACTGCGGCGCCCAGCAGGATAATAAAGGAGAACAATTTTTTACCGCTGCCACCGCCCCAGCGCGCCACGTGCAGTGCCGCCCAGGCAAAAAAGCCGGCCTCATCAAGCAGCAGGCTGATGATGATCACCGCGATAAAGGTGGCGGTGGCGTTCCAGACAATCTGCCACACCGCCGGGATATCGCCGGGATGCACCACGCCCGTCAGTAGCGCCAGAAGCGCGCCGGCGCTGGCACTCCAGCCAATGCCCAGCCCGCGCGGTTGCCAGATCACCAGCAGTAAAGTAATGGCGAAAATAGTCCCTGCCAGTAACATGTTTCCTCCGGAAAGTCAGGTTGTGTTCGTTTCATATATGGTAAATCGAATATGTATGGGTAAAATTTTTTACAGACACACCGCCCGGCCATCGGTGGTCAGCTGGTCACGCTGCACCGGCAGCAGCAGGGCATGGATCGCATCGCGCTGGCATTGCCATGCCTGTTCGATCACCGTCGCTGCCCACACCGGCATATGTGGCGAAAGGCGATAGTGGATCCACTTGCCGTCACGACGATCGCTCAGCAAACCGCTGTTGCGTAGCAGCGCCAGATGACGGGAAATCTTCGGCTGCGGCAGTTGCAGAATGGCAGACAGCTCGCACACGCACAGCTCCTGACGTTCTTTCAGCAGCAGCACCAGCGTCAGACGCGTCTCATCGGAAAGGTTTTTAAACAGCTGCAGTGGCGTTAGCGGCGACATAATCCCTCCTGAATGGAAAGCAAACAGTGTGGTGCGGCGACGTGATGAAGTCAACTACATATGCGAAAAAAGAGATGTGTTTATCCTGTGATGCGCCAGGCTCACCGTGAGCGGCTTGAAGCTGGTCACAAATCTGTATTGTGGTGCCCGCGGGCCTGAGCGGAGTAAAAACGGGGCTGGCTTTGTTAACTCATTGTTAATATTGAGGGTGGCCCGTTGCCGGCAGCGATTAATGCGCCGCACGCATCACGCCATGCGTTTATTGCGCTTATTAACCTTAACGTTCTGATCCAGTCTTCCGAAGCAGGCGCGATTGATAACAGCGCCAGGGACAAACTGGAGATACTTATGCATTCCTCTGCCTTACCGATGACCACCCGAGCCCGGGTTGGCGCTATTTTCCGCGTCACCTCCGGCAACTTCCTCGAACAGTTCGATTTCTTTCTGTTCGGTTTCTATGCCACCTATATCGCGCACACCTTTTTCCCCGCCAGCAGTGAATTCGCGTCGCTGATGATGACCTTTGCGGTGTTCGGTGCCGGCTTCCTGATGCGGCCGATTGGCGCGATTGTGCTGGGCGCTTATATCGATAAGGTTGGCCGGCGCAAAGGGCTGATCGTCACGCTGTCGATCATGGCGGCGGGCACCTTTCTGATCGTGCTGATTCCGTCGTACCAGTCGATTGGCCTGTGGGCGCCGCTGCTGGTGCTGATTGGTCGTCTGTTGCAGGGCTTCTCGGCCGGGGCTGAACTGGGTGGCGTGTCGGTTTATCTGGCAGAGATTGCCACGCCAGGGCGCAAAGGTTTCTACACCAGTTGGCAATCCGGCAGTCAGCAGGTTGCCATCATGGTCGCGGCCGCGATGGGCTTCGCGCTCAATGCCGCGCTGGAGCAGAGCGCCATCAGCGCCTGGGGCTGGCGTATTCCATTCCTGTTTGGCTGCCTGATCGTGCCGTTTATCTTTATTCTGCGTCGCCGTCTGGAGGAAACGCAGGAGTTCAGCGCGCGCCGTCATCATCTGGATATGCGTCAGGTATTTAGCACGCTTTTGCAGAACTGGCCGGTGGTGATTGCCGGGATGCTGATGGTGGCGATGACCACCACCGCGTTCTACCTCATTACCGTCTATGCGCCTACCTTTGGCAAAAAGGTGCTGATGCTGAGCGCCTCGGACAGCCTGCTGGTGACGCTGCTGGTGGCGATCTCCAACTTTATCTGGCTGCCAATTGGCGGTGCGCTGTCGGACCGCTTTGGGCGTAAACCGGTGCTGCTGGCGATGACGCTGCTGGCGCTGGCGACTGCCTATCCGGCACTGACGCTGCTGGCGCAGACGCCGACCTTCAGCATGATGCTGAGCGTGCTGCTGTGGCTGTCGTTTATTTACGGCCTGTATAACGGTGCGATGATCCCGGCGCTGACCGAAGTGATGCCGGCAGAAGTGCGCGTCGCCGGTTTCTCGCTGGCCTACAGCCTGGCAACCGCGCTGTTTGGCGGCTTCACGCCGGTGGTCTCTACCGCGCTGATCGAATACACCGGCGACAAGGCGTCACCGGGTTACTGGATGAGCTTCGCGGCGATTTGCGCGCTGCTGGCGACGCTGTACCTGTATCGCCGCCGCGCGCTGACGTTGCAAACCGCGCGTTAAGCGTGCTGAGACTGTTCGATAATCAGCTTTTCCAGCTCCGCAGCGACGTAAGATTGCATACGTCCGCTGCGGCGAATTAGTCCTACCGAACGGGTGACCTGCGGATCGGTCAGCGCCAGCTGGCGCAGCAGCGGATGCCCGTTCGCCGGCATCGACATCGCGGGCACGGCAGCAATGCCGATGCCCGCTTCTACCATCCCCAGTAGCGTCGTGACATGGCGCGTTTCGCAGATACTTTGTCGGGCGGGCGTAAGATGCGCCAGCGCACTGTCCAGCAGATTGCGGTTACCGGACACCTTATCCAGCGCCACATAATCCTGCGCAAAATACTCCTGCCAGCTGAGCTGCTGGCGCGTCGCCAGCGGATGATCGTGGCGACAGGCGGCGACGTAGACATCTTCCACCAGCGGCGTAAAGGTGAGCTCCGGCGGTATATTACGCGCAAAACAGATACCGAAATCGGCCTGTCCACTGCTCACTGCATCCATCACGTTGCCGACGCTGCTATCAATCAGCTTGATGCGCACGCGCGGGTAACGCGCCTGAAAGCGGCGGATCACCTCCGGCATAAAATAGTAAGCGCCCGAGGGCACGGTAGCGACGGTGATCAGGCCGGTGCGATCCTGGCTGGCGCGCTCGACGTCGGCCAGCATCGATTCGACATTATCCAGCAGCTGCTCCGAGCGCTGAGCAAAGTTCTGGCCATACAGCGTTAGCGTGACGCGCCGCGTGGTGCGGTCAAACAGCCGGGTGCCGAGCGCCGCTTCCAGCTTCTCAATTCTGCGGCTGAGCGCTGACTGCGACAGGCAGATTGACTCCGCCGCCAGACGAAAGTTGCCGTACTCCACCAGCGCGCGGAAGGCGTAGAGATCGTTGAGGTCAAAATTGACGGGCATAACCGCGACTATCCTGCGTAATAACGCCAGCACACTGCGCCGCTGACGTTAAAAAGTTGTTATAGCCGACGAGTGTAACAGGCTGCTGCGCGTTTCCGGCGGCGCAGAGGGAAAAAATCCGTTTTTAGCGCATCAGCGGCACTCAGCGCATCCAGTCAGCAATGAGCTGCCCGTAAATCTGCTCAGCCTCGCTCAGACGGCTCACCAGGCAGTATTCATCAGTCTGGTGCGCCTGCGTCGGCTCACCGGGACCGAGAATAATGCAGGGCGGATCGCCGAGCGCCGGCAGCAGCAGCGAGGCATCGGTAAAATAGGGCACGATGCGCGCTTCCGCAGGTTGCTGCGTCACGGCTTCGCAGGCACGGTACACCGACTGAATCCACTGGTGCCGCTCCGGGCTCAGCACCGCCGGCAGATCGACCAGCGTGCTGATGTGCACGCTGTCACCGAGAAAAGTTGCCAGCTGCTGGCGAATTACCGCGTGTTGCAGGTTGGGTGCGCTGCGAATATCCACATCAAACGCGGCGCGGTCCGGTACCGAGTTAATGTTGAGGCCGCCCTCAATGCGGCCGACGTTCAGCGTCGGCTGTTTCATCAGCGGATGCGGCGCGCCCGGAGAAAAGTGACGAATTTTACCCAGCGCATCAGCCGCCAGGTAGATGGCGTTGATACCCAGCTCCGGCATGGCTCCGTGCGCGGTTTTACCACGCGTTTCGCAGCGCAGCCACAGCGCGCCTTTGTGGCCGATCACCGGCTGGTTGGCGGTTGGCTCGCCCACGATCAGCGCGCCAACTTCAGGCAACTGCCCGGCCGCGATCAGCGCCTGCGCACCGTGGCAGCCGGTCTCTTCACCGCCGGTCAGCAGCAGCACCACACCGCGCCCGGCCATAATCGCCGCTTTGTGCTGCACGCAGGCCAGCACAAACGCCGCTACCGCCGCTTTCATATCGCTGGCGCCGCGCCCGTACAGCCGGTCGCCAGCGATGTCGTGACCAAACGGATCAAACTGCCATGGCTGATTACCCAGCGGCACGGTGTCCAGATGGCCGGTAAAGGCCAGCGGTTTGCCCGGCATCTGGCCCGGCAGGCGGGCGATCAGGTTGGCGCGCTGCTCGCCAAACCCCGTCAGTTCGACCACGAAGCCCTGCTCCTGCAGCCACGCGGCGAGGAATTGCACACAGGCGAGCTCATTGCCCGGTGGATTGATGGTGTCAAAGCTCAGCAGCTGCTGCGCCAGAGGCAGTGAGCGCGCTGGCATCAGTCACGCTCCGTCAGCCAGTCGAGGCAGTTGATCCACAGCTGGCGATAGCCCGGCCAGCGGCTGAACTCTTCCGGCAGCCAGTGGGCTGACATGTCACTGGTCCACACCAGCGAGCGGCCTTGCTGATATTCGCGCACCGCCAGCAGCGGATGACCGGTGCCCGCCACGGTGGCCAGCAGCGTGCCTTCCGGCTGCATCTCCACTTCGTTGTAACCGAGTAGCCACGGCCAGTCGCCGGGAAGATCGGCAATTACTTTATGTGACGTTGTCACCTCGGCGTAACTGCCTTCCGGCGTTTCGATACGGTCATCCCAGGCCAGACAGCGCACCGGCAGCACTTTCTCCACCAGCGTGTTGCGATAACGTGCGCCGCCGTTAATCCCCTGAAAACTGTAATAGCCGCCCACCATCATCAATGCGCCACCCGCGGCAACATAGTCGTGAATCAGCGCCAGGCGATTGGGCGTGCGCCGGCTTTTCAGCCAGGTGTCCGGATGCAGCAGCAGGGTATTGGCACCGATATCGGACAGAATAATCACGTCCCAGCGCTGCAAATCCTCCAGCGTCTGCGGAAAATCGGTGGCGGCGGCGTGGGCCGGCATATGCGTGACGGCATAGGCGCTCTCCTGCAGCGCGGCGAGAAAATCCGCCGCACCGCTGTGCCAGGTGGCGGTAGCAAACTGATCAAAGCCTTTTACGTGCGTTGCGGTACTGGTCCAGGATTCACCGACCAGCAAGACGTTCTTTTGCATGCCAACTTCTCCGTTTATCCGCCAAACACCCGTTGCGGATTAGTAATCATCAGGGTTTCGAGTTGTTCGCCGCTGACGCCATGGCGTTTCAGGCGCGGCACAAAATGTTTGAGGATGTAGCCATAGCCGTGACCGCCGTAGCGCGTCAGCATGGTCTTCAGGAACACGTCCTGGGACAGCAAAATCTGCTGCAGATAACCGTCGTCGAGCAGTGCGCAAATGGCGCGCGCGTTCTCCTCATCGGATGGTGACTGCGCCGATTCGTCGGCGTAGTAGTAGTTCATGCCGATCATGTCGTATTCGAGGAACACGCCGCGATCCGCCAGCTCGCGCTGGTAGGTTTTGTCGGCAAAGCTGGGGTTCATGTGACACAGCACGGTGTGGCGCAGATCGGCACCTTCCTGCGCCAGAATATCCAGCACCTTATGGCCGAGCCGCTCCCAGCCCGGCAGATGCACCTGAATCGGTACGCCGGTGGCCGCGCTGGCGCGCCCGGCGGCACGCAGCGATTTCTCTTCATCAGGCGTGAAGCGGCTGGAGATGCCGATTTCACCAATCAGCCCGGCCAGCACCTCCGGCTTCTCCGGCAGTCCACCGAGGTCATAAATCAGCTTGTCGGTCAGCTGTTCCACGCTGATGGTTTTTACCCACTCCGGATGCGACGGCTCCAGATACAGGCCGGTGCCCATCACAATATTCAGGCCGGTGAGACGGGCGATGCGCTGCAGCGCTTTACCATCGCGGCCGATGCCGATATTGGTCGGATCGATCACCGTTTCGCCGCCCAGCGCGCGGTATTTCATCAGCTCGTCAATCGCGGTATCGACGTCAAACAGCTGGCAGTTGTCGCGACTCATCAGCGGGTTGAGCGACAGCTCGCCGAGGTTCTCGATGCGCACCGGCATTTCAGCAATGTGGCGGTCGCTACAGCAGCAGGGCGGCACCCATTTACCGGAGGCATCCAGTAAAATGTGCTCGTGCATCAGCGTGACGCCCATCTCCGCCACCGGCAGCGGACCGAGTACCGTCATTACCTGACCGCTGCTGACGCCGAGCGGCAACGGATCCGCATGGCGAAAAATTGATCCTTTCATGGGCTATCCTTTGGCGGGCGCGCGGCTCGGGTTGAGAATGCGGGTGTTGAGCCAGATGGCGAGCAGGATGATGGTGCCAGTGGCGATCTGGGTATAAAACGGCGAGATATGCGACAAAATCAGGCCGTTCTGGATGATGGCAATCGACAGCGCGCCGAGCAGCGTACCGATCACGGTTCCAAAGCCGCCAAACAGGCTGGTACTGCCCAGCACTACCGCCGCAATCACCTGCAGTTCAAAACCTTCGCCCTGGTTAGAGGAGCCGCTGCCGAGGCGCGCGGTGATGATCATGCCAGCCAGCGCCGCCGCCATACCGCTGAGAATGTACACTTTCATGGTCACCGCTTTGGTATTGATACCGCTGCGCCGTGCACCTTCCGCGTTGGCACCGATGGCGGTGACGTAGCGGCCAAAGCGCAGGTGATTAAGCACAATGTGACCGGCCAGCAGCACCACGATGCCGATCAGCGCCGGCATGGGAAGCCCCAGCACCCAGGCGCGCCCCATTAAGGTGAACAGGCTGTCAGCCGGCACCGGGATCGAATAGCCCTGCGTCACCAGCAGCGCGATGCCGCGCACTACCGCCAGCGTGGCCAGCGTGACGATAAATGCCGGTATCCCTTCCCAGGCGATAAAGAAGCCGTTGATGGCGCCCACCAGCGCGCCGAGCAGCAACCCGCCAATCAGCACCACCGGCCACGGCAAGCCCCAGTTATTGAGCGCAATGGCCGACAGCGCGCCCACCAGCGCCAGCGTCGAGCCGACCGACAAATCGATGCCGCCGGTAGTAATCACCAGCGTCATCGCGGTGGCGACGATCAGCAGCGGCGCACTTTGCCGGATGATATTCAGCCAGTTGGTACTGGTAAGAAAGTTGCTGGTGATCAGCGAAAACACCACGCAGCAAAAGACAAAAAACAGCGCGATGCTCACCACACCCGAATGGTTATGCAACAAGCGGCGCGGCAGAGAGTGCTGGATCATGCGTGAACTGCCTAAATTCATGATGCTCATCCTGTTACCTCAGTGTGCTGCCGCGGACTGCGCGGTAAATTTCTCACCCACGATCAGGTTGACGATATCGCTCAGGCTGGTGTCCGCCACGCGGCGATCGGCCACGTTAGTGCCCTCGTACATCACCATGATGCGATCGCACACCAGGAACAGATCCTGCAGCCGATGGGTGATGAGGATCACGCTGACGCCGCGCGCCGACACGCGGCGAATCAGCTCCAGCACCGCCTCGACTTCCGCTACCGCCAGCGCGGCAGTGGGTTCATCCATAATCAGCACTTTGGGATCGAACGCGGCGGCACGGGCGATGGCAATGGCCTGACGCTGCCCGCCGGAGAGGTTACGCACCAGCAGACGAGTATCGGGAATCGAGATGCCCAGACCTTTCAGCATCTCACGCGCCTGCGCATGCATTGTGGCCTGATCGAGAAACGGCACGCCGAGGATGCGTCTGGTCGGTTCGCGGCCCATGAACAGGTTACCGGCCACATCGACCGTGTCGCATAGCGACAGATCCTGATAAACCATTTCGATATGGCAACGGCGCGAATCCGCCGGATTGCTGAAGTGCTGCTGTTCGCCATCAATGCGGATCGCGCCGCTGGTAGGGATCACAGCGCCGGACAGCACTTTGGTCAGCGTCGATTTGCCGGCACCGTTGTCGCCCACCAGACCGAGCACTTCACCGGGGGCCAGCTGCAGATTGACGCCGCGCAGAGAACGAATTGAGCCGTAGGTTTTGGTGATGTTAATCATCTCCACCCGGGCCGGAAGAGCTTGTAATTGCTGCATTGGATCACTCCCATCAACGCCTGTGGGAAATGTTTAGCCGGTCGGGAAAAAGAGGCTATCTGACACGATTTACAATCTAGTAAACCGGTTTACCTGTCAGATAAACCCTTAATTCACAGCAACAGGGTAAACGCTACAATGATATTTACTCGCCAGGTATGACATTGCAGCATCCATGCCAGCCTGAATAACAGGCACTGCACTCGCGGCTAACTTGTTGTAATACATCGTATGTTATGTAATCAGCAAGTAAACCGGTTTACTCACTATACCGCTAACGGAAAAAATCGCTCACTTTTTGCGCCATAATTGTGCAGTTTTGCCTCATTTTGGGACATCGCTAACAAATCCCACCGAATCGCGACCAATCCATTCCACCGGTAAACGTGTCTCCATCGGGATGCTGCTGTCGTTGTTGAGCAGGCGCAGCATGATGCTCACCGCCGTGTGGCCCAGCTGGCGCGCTGGCTGGCGGATGGTGGAGATGCGCGGCTGGGTCAGATCGCTGTAGTTGGCGTCATCGAAGCCGACCAGCGACAGCGCCGCCGGTGCCTGCAGGCCGATGGCGCGCAAACCGTCGAGCAGTCCCAGCACCAGATAGTCACTGGCGGCGAACACGGCGCTAGGGCGCGGCGTGCAGCGGAACAGGTGCTGCAACGCCTGCTGACCAAATTCGCGCTCGTAGTTGCCATACATCACCCATTGCGGCGGTACGGTTAAACCGGCCTGCTGCATCGCGGTGCAAAAGCCAAGATAGCGTTCGCGCACGCTCATCAGCTGCTCCGGGCCGCCGATAAAAGCAATCTGCGTGTGCCCGGCGGCGATCAGCTGCTCGGTGGCCATGCGGCCACCCTGCACGTTATCTGCGAAGACCTTCGGCACGTTACTGCCGGGAATGTCTTCATCCAGCAGTACCACATGGCGCTGGCGCTGGATCTCGTCGCGCAGCAGGCCGTTGTCCGGCCGGTTGGTGGTGAACAGCAGGCCATCCACCTGGCGCGTATCCAGCCAGCGGATAAACTGCGCCTCTTTGTCCGGGTTGTTGCGCGTGATGCACAGCACCAGACTGTAACCGTGTGCCGACGCCGCTTCTTCGGCGGCATCCGCCAGTTCGGCAAAAAACGGGTTAGTGATATCCGGCAGCACCAGGCCCAGGGTTTCGCTGCCGCCTTTGCTTAAACGCCGCGCAAGAGAATTACCGCGATAGTCCAGCGTGCGGATCGCGCTTTCAATGCGGTCAACGGTGTCCTGCGGCAGCACAATGCTGTGATTCAGATAGCGTGACACCGTGGCTTTTGACAGGCCAGCCAGCTTTGCCACGTCAGATAACAACACGCGTTTTGTACTCATCCATTTCGCCATGTTTGCCGGGGTGGCTTATCTGTAACACAGTTAAGCGCGACTAATACAGCGCTTTCCCGATTGCGTTGCTGGAGAAATAAACACTTGACAAAAAAATTCGTCGGGCGAATTGTATAAAGCGTTTACCGCAGTACCGGGATTAACTTCCCAACCCGACATTGTTTTTTTCACCCCGCACTCCCAGTGGATGGGATGCCGAAAAAGACAACGCCGGCGGCATCAAAACACGGCATTATCGCCGTGCTCAGAATCATTGAACTGATATTTACCTGCCAAAAAAAACGCTCAGCGGTACGTCGCTGAGAAGCGCTGGTTATTATTATTCCCGACGAGGAACTCAATGATGTCATCTTTCAGCGGAAAACTGCGTTCACTGTTCATTGCGAGTGGTTTACTCGCCGCAGGTTCATTATGCGTTCAGGCTCACGCCGCACCCACTTATGCGTTAGTCCAGATTAATCAGCAGGCGCTGTTTTTTAACCTGATGAATCAGGGCGCACAGGAAGCGGCCAAAGCCAGCGGTAAACAGCTGGTGATTTATAACGCCAACGATAATCCTGTGGCGCAAAACGATGCGATTGAAAACTATATTCAGCAGGGAGTGAAAGGCATTCTGGTGGATGCGATCGATGTCAACGGTATTATGCCAGCGATAAAAGAAGCCGCAGCGGCGAATATTCCGGTGATTGCGATTGATGCCGTATTGCCTGCCGGTCCGCAGGCCGCGCAGGTGGGCGTAGATAATCTCGAAGGCGGAAAAATCCTCGGTAAATACTTTGTCGATTATGTTGCGAAAGAGATGGGCGGCAAAGCGCGACTGGGAATTGTTGGCGCGCTCAATTCGGCCATCCAAAACCAGCGTCAGAAAGGCTTTGAAGAGACGATTAAAAGCAACAGCCAGATAACGGTCGCCGATGTGGTCGATGGCCAGAATATTCAGGACAACGCCATGACCGCCGCCGAAAACCTGATTACCGGCAACCCGGATCTCACCGCGATCTATGCCACCGGCGAACCGGCGCTGCTGGGTGCCATTGCCGCAGTAGAAAACCAGGGACGGCAGAAGGACATCAAGGTATTCGGCTGGGATCTGACGGCAAAAGCCATCAGCGGCATTGACGGTGGCTACGTTACCGCCGTGCTGCAGCAGGATCCGAAGAAAATGGGTGAAGAAGCGCTGAAAGCGCTGAATAGCCTGACGGCCGGTAAAACCGTGAGCAAAACCATTCTGGTTCCGGCCACGGTGGTGACCAAAGCCAACGTCGACAGCTACCGTTCGCTGTTTAAGTAACTGCCAGGCGCAGACGCGAACGTCTGCGCCCAGGCTTAGCGCTGCGCCAGAATACGCTGTAATTCATCAGCATCGGGAAACGCGTTCAGCGTGCCGGTGCGACTGACGGTGATCGCCGCCGCCGCGCTGGCATGCTGCAGCGCCAGCAGGTCGGGCGCGACGCCGCGCAGCAGGGCAGACGCCAGCAGCACGGCGAGGAAGGTGTCACCGGCGCCGGTGGTATCGACGGCCGCGACGTTAATCGCCGGGCAGAACACGCGCTGATTGCCGCGTATCAGCAGCGCACCGGCAGCACCCTGGGTAATCACCAGCGTGTTAACGCCGGCGGGTTGCAGCAGATCGGCTTCCGGTTGATTGACCACCGCGATGTCAATCAGCGGCCAGAGATCGGCGAAGTCCGGATTGACCGGTGAAGGATTAAATACCGTGGTTAAGCCGTGCGCTTTTGCCCAGCTAAATAACCGGCGGGTTTTATCCGCAGAAAAATTGCCCTGCTGCAGCAGAATATCGCCGGCAGCGGCATCGGCTAAGTAAGCCAGGATAATATCGGCTGCCAGCGCGTCGGCCGCGGCGGTGGTAGTAATAATGGCATTATCGCCATCGCTGCTATTAAAAATAATTGAGGTGTCACTGTGAGCAGACAAAAACTGAGGCGGCAGTAGGGTTAATTTCTCGTGCCGGATGCGTTCGCGGATCCACTGGCCGTTAATATCATCGCCAGTGGCGCTAATTAAGCGCGTGTCGATGCCGCAACGCGAAAGTATGATTGCCTGATTTGCGCCTTTGCCACCAATATCCTGAGCAATTTTTTTGCCATGGATTGATGCGCCTTTTTCAGGGAGTTGATCGATGGACCAGGTTTCATCCACCACAATATTGCCTGCAACATAGACACGCATAGTTTTCTCGTTAATAAGGTGAAAGAGATGGCTTCTATATCAGCAGAAAAAAGTAACGCGATACAAGATATTTTTTCACGCAGTAAGGCGGTGATTGGTGTTATTCACTGCGATGCCTTTCCCGGCTCGCCTAAATATCGTGGCAAACCGGTGAGTGAAATTATCGATTGCGCGCTGCGCGATGCGGATAATTATCTCGCTGGCGGCGTGCACGGTTTGATCGTTGAGAATCATGGCGATATTCCCTTTGCCAAGCCCGACGATATTGGTCCGGAAACGGCGGCATTTATGGCGGTGATCACCGATAAAATTCGCGAGCGTTTTGCTGCACCGCTGGGAATTAACGTGCTGGCAAATGCGGCAATCCCGGCGATTGCCACGGCATTAGCCGGCGGGGCGGATTTTGTGCGCGTTAACCAGTGGGCCAATGCCTATATCGCCAATGAAGGTTTTATCGAAGGGGCAGCCGCTAAAGCGCTGCGCTATCGCAATCAACTGCGGGCCGATCATATCCGCGTATTTGCCGATAGCCATGTTAAACACGGCAGCCACGCCATTGTCGCCGACCGCTCGATTCAGGAGCTGACGCGTGACGTCGACTTCTTCGAAGCCGATGCGGTGATCGCCACCGGCCAGCGCACCGGCGACAGCGCCACGCTGAGTGAAATCGACGAAATCCGCGCCGCAACGGCCTTGCCGCTGCTGGTGGGCTCAGGCGTAACGCCGGACAACGTCTGCCAGATCCTTGGCCGCACACAGGGGGTGATTGTCGCCAGCACGCTGAAAGTTGATGGCGTGTGGTGGAACCCGGTGGAACTGGCGCGCGTGAAGCACTTCATGGCGGTGGCGCAGGCTGCGCTGGAGGAGGCGTAATGGAAAGCTTCAGCGATCGGCTGCTGACGCAGCATCAGGCGCTGTGGCAGACGATGCAGCAGCACCGCTTTGTCGTCGATATTGAGCACGATCGGCTGCCGGCCAGCGTGTTTAATCGCTATCTGGTGTTTGAGGGTAACTTCGTCGCCACCGCCATCGCTATTTTTGCGCTGGCGGTGAGCAAGGCGCCCGGCATTCGTCAGCAGCGCTGGCTGATTGGCGTGCTCAATGCGCTGGTGGATACGCAAATCGCCTGGTTTGAGGCGGTGCTGGCGCGGCGCGGCATTCAGTCAGCGGATTATCCGGACGATCTGCCCGGCGTCAGCGCATTCCGCGATGGCATGCTGAAAGTCGCGCAGCAGGGCAGCTATGCGGAAATCATCACCCTGATGTTCGGCGCCGAGTGGATGTATTACCACTGGTGCCTGCGCGTCAGCGCGCAATCGCAGCAGGACGCTGACGTACGCCGCTGGGTAGAGATGCATGCCGAAGACGAGTTCCATCAGCAGGCGCAGTGGCTGAAAACCGAACTGGACCAGTGCGCACTGACGCTCAGCGCGGCGCAACAGGCGCAGCTATCGCAGCTTTACGCCCGCGTACTGCAGTGGGAGATCGATTTCCACAGCGCGGCTTACCCGGAGAGCGCCCATGACTAGCTGTTTCATCGAAGCGCGCAACATTGGCAAACGCTTCGGCGCGTTAACGGCGCTTAGCCAGGTCAATCTGTCGATCCATCGTGGTGAAGTGCTGGCGCTGCTGGGTGACAACGGCGCGGGCAAATCGACCTTTACCAAAGTGTTATCCGGCGCGTACAGCGCCAGCGACGGCGAGCTGTGGGTAGACGGCAGGGCGGTGAAATTCACCTCGCCGCGCCAGGCCGCCGAGCACGGTATTGCCACCATCTATCAGGAGCTGGCGCTGGCAGAGAATCTGTCGATCGCCGAGAACGTGTTTCTTGGCCGCGAGCTGAAGCGCCGCGTGCTCGGCATCCCTTTTCTGCGCCGCCGCGCGATGCATGAAACGGTGGATCAACTGCTGACCGAGCTCGATGCGCACATTTCCGATGCCGAAGCGGCGGTCGGCAGTCTGTCCGGCGGCCAGCGCCAGGCGGTGGCAATCTGTCGCGCACTCAATCTCAACGCGCAGCTGGTGATCATGGATGAACCCACCGCCGCGCTGGCGGTCGCGGAGACGCAGAAAGTCCTGCAGCTGACGCGCCGCCTGGCGGAACGCGGCTGCGCCGTGGTGCTGATCAGCCACAACATCAGCGATGTGTTTGCCGTGGCCGATCGCATGGTGGTGTTTCGTCGCGGCCGCAAAATCGCCGAGCGCCGTCACGCGGACACCACGCCAGACGAAATCGTTGCACTCATTACCGGTGCGCATCCTGATGCGCGCATTTTCGAAAACACCTAAGCACTCACACCAGGGGAAATCATCATGCATCGCATTGCTACTGCTGTTTGTTCGCTGTCGCTGCTGGTATCGGGTTACGCCTTCGCGGCACAAAAGGTGGCCTTCGTGCCGCAAATCATCGGTATTCCCTATTTTCAGGCGATGGAGGCGGGCGGCAAGCGCGCCGCGCACGATCTCGGCGTGGAGTTTGTCTACAGCGGTCCGGTAGATACCAACCCGATGGATCAGCTGCAGATCGTGCAGAACCTGATTGCGCAGAAGGTCAATGCGATTGGTATCAGCGTGCTGGATGCCTCCAGTATTGCGCCGGTGATGGCGCAGGCGCAGGCGAGTAATGTGCATCTGTTCACCAGCGACAGCGATGCGCCCGACAGCGGGCGGCCGGTCTATGTGGCGCAGGCCACCGATGAGGGCCTGGGCGATACGGTGATCGATGAGATGGTCAAACGTGTCGGCGAGCGCGGCAAAATTGGCATCGTCTCCGGCGAAGCCACCGCGTCCAACCTCAACAGCTGGATTGGCTTTATGCAGCAGCGGGTGAAAAGCAAATATCCGCACATTACGCTGCTCAAACCTCAGTACGCCGGCGGCTCCGCCAGCCGCGCGGCGCAAATCACCACCGATTTGATGTCCGCTAACCCCGATCTGAAAGGGGTGATTGCCATGGCGTCCACGACCTGTCCGGGCGTGGCGCAGGCCATCGAAACCGCTGGCAAAAACGGCAAGGTGATCGGCAGCGGTTTCTGCAGCCCGAACACCGCGCGCGCCTACCTGAAAAGCGGGGCGTTTGGCTACACCGTGCTGTGGGACCCGGAAAAGCTTGGCTATCTGACGGTGTGGGCGGGCAAACAGCTGATCGACGGGAAAGCCTTTGCCGCCGAAAATCACGTTCCCGGCTTTGCCCAACCGGTGACCTTTGACAGCAAAACCGGTGTGCTGCTGCTCGGCAAGCCGGCGGTGTTCACCAAAGATAACGTCGACCAGTTCAAATTCTGACGAGGCCTGTGATGCATATGACTTCGCGGGAAATCGTCCTGCTGGCGATCGCCGTGCTGGCTGGCGCCTGCTTTACGTGGTTTTCACCGTGGTTTGCCACCGCTGACAACCTGTTGACCATTCTGCGCAACAGCAGCGAACTGCTGTTGATCGCGCTGGGTATGACGCTGGTGATCGCCATGGGCGGCGTCGATGTGTCGGTGGGCGTAGTGATGGGCGTGGCCGCGTGGGGCGTCGGACAACTGCTGATGCTGCAATCCCCGCTGCTGGCGGCGCTGGCCGGACCGCTTATTGGCCTGCTGGCAGGGCTGATCACCGCGCTGGTAGTGGTGATTGGCCGCATTCCGGCGATTGTTGGCACGCTGGGGCTGTTCGGTGTCTGGCGCACGGCGCTGTTTGTGCTGCTGGGCGGGCAGTGGCTTTCCGGTCTGCCAGGCGATCTGACGCATGCGCTGATGCGGCCGCTGCTGGGACTGCCGCTGATGGCCTGGCTGATTATCGCGGCCTGGGCGCTGGTGTGGCTGGCGCTGCGCCATACGCCGTACGGGTTATGGCTGCTGGCCGCCGGCAACTCCGAAGAAAAAGCGCGGCTGGCGGGCATTCCGGTGACCCGGGTGCGTGTTGCGACCTTTGCCCTCAGCGGCGTGCTGTGCGGCCTGGCCGCCACCTGCTACATCGCCACCTATCGTAACGTGGAGATGACCGTCGGCGGCACGCTGGCACTGGAGGCGATTGCCGCGGTGGTGCTGGGCGGCACGCGCATTACCGGCGGCTCCTGCAGTCTGCTCGGCACGCTGCTCGGCGTGCTGCTGTTGCGCATTCTGCAAAATGGCCTGCTGCTGATTGGCGTGCCCTCGCTGTGGCAAACCGTGGTCACCGGGGCGGTGCTGTTGCTGGTGCTGAGCAGTGAAGCAGCCAGTGGGCGGCTGTTATCGCTAAGGAGGCTGGCATGAAACTGTGGCGCAAAGCCCCCGATCTGACGCTGCTGCTGGCGCTGTGGCTGTTGCTGCTGGGCGCCATCGCGATTGTGCTGCCGCAGATGCTGGCGGCATGGTCGCTGACCTCCATCCTGCAGTTTGCCACGCTGCTGTCGCTGGTGGCGCTTGGGCAGTCGCTGGTGGTGATGACTGGCGGCGGCGGCATTGATTTGTCGGTTGGCGGTAACGTTTCGCTCTCGGCGGTCATCGGCATGCTGGCACTTGATCAGGGCATTGCGCCCGGCTGGCTGCCGCTGATTTGCCTGCTGAGCGGTAGCCTGGCTGGCGCGCTGAACGGCCTGCTGGTGGCGCGCTTACGCCTCTGGCCGCTGATCGTTACGCTGGGCAGTTTTTATCTGTTCTCCGGCCTGGCGCTGGCATTAACCGGCGGTGCGGCGCTGGCCGGCGTGCCGCCGCTGCTGACGCAGTGGGGCCGGGCGGCCATGCTGTCCGTTCCGTTGCCTTTCTTAACCTGTGTCATCCCGGCGTTTCTGCTGGCGTGGCTGATCCTCAGCAATAGCGCGTGGGGCAAATGGATCTACGCCTGCGGCTTCAACGAGCACGCCACGCGGCTGGTGGGCATTCCGGTCGATCGCCTGCGGCTGCTGGTTTACTGCCTGAGCGGCGCGCTGGCGGGCTGCGCCGGCTTTATTTCGCTGTGCTGGCTCGGCAGCGCCCGCCCGGAAATCGGCGTCAATCTTGAGCTGGAATCGCTGACTGCCGCGCTGCTGGGTGGCGTGGCGATCTTTGGCGGGCGCGGCAGTGTCATCGGCGTTCTCGCCGCCGCGCTGATGCTGGTCACCCTCAAAACCTGCATGTTGCAGCTGGGGCTGAACAGCGTGTGGCAACTGGGCGTGGTGGGCATGCTGTTAATCATGGTGTTAATGGCACAACGACTTTTTATCTATCGGAGATAACACATGAGTCTGACTGAAAAAATTAGCGCGCACGTCGATGCCAGCGCGCAGCGTATCGCGCAGACATTATGCGACCTGCTGGCGTTTCCCTCGGTGGTAAAGGTCGATCCGCGCGAGGCCGGGCCAGGCGAGCGCGACTGCCAGCGCTATCTGCAGCAGCGGCTGATGGCGCTGGGCATGGACACCGATCTGTGGGATCCGGATGGCCCGGCGCTGTACCAGAAGTATCAGGGCCGCCCGGGCGCCAATAAAGGCCGCACCTTCGAAGGCCGTCCCAATCTGGGCGGCACCCTGAGCGGATCCGGTGGCGGCAAGTCGCTGATGCTTACCGGCCATATTGACGTGGTACCACCGGGTCCGGCTGAGCACTGGCACAGCGATCCATTTGTGCCGGAGATCCGCAACGAGGCGGTGTATGGTCGCGGCGCGGTCGATATGAAAGGTGGCGTGGCCTGCATGCTGATGGCGGTGGAGCTGCTGCAGGATCTCAACGTGCAGCTGGCCGGCGACGTGGTGTTCACCACGGTAGTGGATGAGGAGATCGGTGGCATGGGCTCGCTGGCAATGGTGGATCGCGGCTTCAAAGCCGATGCCGGTATCATGACGGAGCCAACGGCCAATCGCATCGCGCCGATTTGCCACGGCATTTTGTGGGCGCGCATCATTCTGGATGGCATCGGCGGCCATGCGGAATTAACGCCGAACAGCTGGGACAGCAGCGGTCCGGTTGATGCCGTAATGTTGTGTCGCCAGATGCTGGACGGGCTCGATGTGCTGAACCGCCGCTGGCAGACGCAGCCCGACAAAAACCATCCACTCATGGATCTGCCCAACCAGATTATCGTGACGCAGCTAAAAGTGGGCGAGCATCCGGCGTCGATTGCCGGCCGCGCCGAGATCGTCATCGACGTGCAGTATCTGCCGGCAGAAAAGGATGAGATGGGGCTGGGCGGTAAGGTAAAACAGGAGATTGAGGCGCACGTGGCGAAGGTGTGCGCGCTGGATCCCTATCTGGCAAAGCATCCGGCGCGCGTGGAGTGGATACTGGATGCCGACTGCGCCGAGATCCCGGCCGATCATCCGTTTGTCAGCGCTTTTCAGCAGGGTGTCAGCGCCGCGGCACTGAATCCGCAGCTGGCCGGCTTTGGTGCCCACAGCGACATTGGCCTGCCCAGCACGCTGGGCCAGACGCCGACGGTCAACTTTGGTCCCGGCGATCCGGCGCTGTCGCATCAGCCCAACGAACATGTGCCGATTGCCGATCTGGTGGCCTGTACCAAAGCCATTGCGCTAACGCTGGTGCACTGGTGCGGGCTGGCGAAGGAAGCGGGGCGCTGAGAGCATTAACCAGCGCAGTGACGCTGGCCGCAGAGGGCCGGCGTCATGCGTTAGCGCATTCTGTCACTGAGCAGTCCTGACGGCTTAGCCACTTATGCTTTTCCACCCTCCGCCAGCCAGCATGCCCTGGCGGAGGGGACCTGCATTACGGCTGATCGGGCAGCGCGGCAAGTAACTTATCCAGCGTCACCGGATAGTCTCTCACCCGAATGCCGGTTGCATTGTAGACCGCATTAACCAGCGCGGCACCGACGCCACACAGCCCCAGTTCACCGACGCCTTTGGCTTTCATCGGCGAAGAGACCGGATCGGTATCATCGAGGAAAATCACCTCCTGCTCGGGCACATCGGCGTGTACCGGCACTTCATAGCCTGCCATGTCGTGATTGACGAAGTAGCCGAGCCGGGTGTCCACCGCCAGCTCCTCCATCAGCGCGGCGCCGAGGCCCATGGTCATCGCGCCGATCACCTGACTGCGCGCGGTTTTGGGGTTGAGAATGCGCCCCGCGGCACATACCGCCAGCATGCGCCGCACGCGCACTTCGCCGGTGGCGCTATCGACCGCCACTTCGACAAAATGACCGGCAAAGGTGGATTGCTGGAAGGTTTTGTCCAGATCGCCGAATTCCATGGTCTCTTCCGCCATCAGCGGACCCGCCGCAGTGAGCGGCAGGCGCTGCCCGCTGGCGTGAATGTGCCCATCGGCAAACTCTGCGCTTTCCGCATCGAGACCCAACTGTGCGGCAACCTTCTCGCGTAGCCGGACGCAGGCCGCATAAACCCCGGCCGTGGATGTATTGGCTCCCCACTGGCCACCCGAACCCGCCGAGACAGGAAACGCCGAATCGCCGAGCCGTACGCTGACCTGCTCAATCGGCACGCCCATCATCTCGGCTGCCGTCTGGGCGATGATGGTATAGCTGCCGGTGCCGATATCGGTCATGTCGGTTTCGACAGTGATTGTGCCTTGCGCATCCAGCTGCACGCGCGCGGCAGAGGATGCCAGCAGGTTGTTACGGAAACCGGCTGCCACGCCCATGCCCACCAGCCAGCGCCCCTCGCGCCGCTGCCCGGGTTTAGCACAGCGCTCCGCCCAGCCAAATTTGCTGGCGCCGGTGCGCAGGCATTGCACCAGCTGGCGGCGTGAAAAGAAGCGCTCCGGATGCAGCGGATCGACCTGTGTATCATTGATGATGCGAAACTCAACCGGGTCGATACCGGCGATGGCGGCCATTTCATCCATGGCAATCTCCAGCGCCATCAGACCGGGTGCTTCACCCGGCGCACGCATCGCGTTGCCCTCGGGAAGATCGAGTTCGGCGAGGCGCAGCCCGGTAAGCCGATTGGCGGCGGCGTAGAGTAATTCAGTCTGCTGCACCGCAGTTTCCGGCGTTCCGCCCGGCAGGTTACCGGACCAGCTTTCATGGGCAATGGCGGTGAGATGGCCATGCGCATCGGTAGCTAATCGGATGCGCTGCCGCGTTGCTGGCCGGTGCGTAGTGTTGTTGGGGATCATCGGGCGCGGCACCATCACTTTCACCGCGCGTCCTACGGCACGCGCGCCCAGAGCCGCCAGCAGCGCATCGCTACGCAGAAACAGTTTGCTGCCAAAGCCACCGCCGACGTAAGGAGAGAGCACGCGCACCTTTTCCATCGGCATGTCGAGCGTGTGCGCCAGGTCGGTGTGGCACCAGTTAATCATCTGATTCGAGGTCCAGACCGTCAGGTGATCGTCCTGCCACAGCGCCATGGAAGCGTGCGGTTCCATTGCCATATGGCTTTGATCGGGCGTGGTGTAGGTGGCGTCCAGCGTAAAGGCTGCGCTGTGCAGGGCAGCATCGACGTCGCCCAGCGTTTTATCCGGCTCACCTTCGGGTGACGTTGTCACCTCAGGCTGAGCAGCTGCGAGATCGTAAGCCCCCGTTTCAGCCTGGCAGTTAACCTTAACCAGCTGCGCGGCTGCACGTGCCTGCTCAAAGGTCTCCGCCACCACCAGCGCCACAGCCTGGTGATAGTGTTCGATTTTGTTATTTGCCAGCAGCGTCGCGGTGTTGCGCTCTGCCTTGTTGAGCTTGCCGGCGGTTGCTCCGGTGACGATGCCGAGCACGCCCGGTGCCTGCGCCGCGGCGTGGGTGTCAATCGAGAGAATGTTGCCTTTGGCAACTGGCGCGCCGACCACATAACCGTAGGCTGCATCCGGTGCTTCAGTGTGCCATTCATAGGCGTAATGCGCCGAGCCGGTGGTTTTTAACGGTCCGTCGATGCGTGCCAGCGGCTGGCCGACGACTCGCTGCTGGTCGATAGGATTGGCGGTTGCAGGTGTGTCAAATTTCATGCGTTGCTCCTCGCTTCCGCGATCGCTGAGGCGAGCGTACGCTGCGCCAGCAACAATTTGTATCGGTTGGCTTCAGTGGGACGCGCATCAGCAAACAGCACATCGCAGACCGCCTGCGCCCCGTGAGGAAGTTCAGCATCCGCCGCCGCGCTGCGCCACGGCTGATGGGCCACGCCGCCGACGGCAACCCGGCCGCCACCCTCAGGCAGGATAACCGCTGCTACTGAGACCAGCGCAAAGGCGTACGAAGCGCGATCGCGCACCTTACGGTAAATGTGCGTGCCACCCAGCGGTGCAGGCAGGGCGACCGCGACGATCAGCTCACCCGGCTGCAGCACGGTTTCGATATGCGGCGTGTCGCCCGGTGCGCAGTAGAATTCAGCGATGGGAATGGCGCGCTGGCTGCCATCAGGGCTGACGGTTTCAATCACCGCATCCAGCAGTCGCATCGCCACCGCCATATCGCTGGGATGGGTGGCAATACAGGCTTCGCTGAGACCCACCACCGCATGCTGGCGGCTGAATCCCTCGCGTGCGGCACAGCCCGTACCCGGCTGACGCTTGTTACAGGGTTGATTAACATCGTAAAAATAGGGACAGCGCGTGCGCTGCAGCAGGTTGCCGGCGGTGGTGGCCTGATTGCGCAGCTGGCCAGAAGCGCCTGCCACCAGCGCGCGCGTCAGCACGGCATAATCGCGCCGGATGCGCGCATCTGCCGCCAGATCGGTATTGCGCACCAGCGCACCGATACGTAAGCCGCCCCCGGCGGTGGGTTCAATGCTGTCCAGCGCCAGTCCGTTAACATCAATCAGGTGCGACGGGGTTTCAATTTCCAGCTTCATCAGATCGAGCAGATTGGTACCGCCGGCGATAAAGCGTGCGCCCGGATGCTGCATCGCGCTGCTGGCAGCCTGTGCGGGCGTCGCTGCCCGTTCAAAGGTAAAGGCTCTCATGCTTTCTGGCCTCCGGCGTACTCTTCAATGGCGGCAAGAATGTTGGCATAGGCGCCGCAGCGGCAGATGTTGCCGCTCATGCGCTCACGAATTTCGTCATCGCTCAGCGCTGGCGCGGCAGTCAGATCGCCCGTGACATGGCTGGGAATGCCCGCCGCAATTTCCTGCAGCACCGCCAGCGAGGAGCAGATTTGCCCCGGCGTGCAGTAGCCGCACTGATAGCCGTCGTGGCGGATAAAGGCGGACTGCAGCGGGTGCAGATCATCAGGCGTGCCGACGCCTTCAATGGTGGTCACTTCGGCATCCTGCTGCATCACCGCGAGAGTGAGGCAGGCGTTGATGCGCCGGCCATTGACCAGCACGGTACAGGCACCGCACTGACCGTGATCGCAGCCTTTTTTGGTACCGGTCAGGTGTAAATGTTCGCGCAGCGCGTCCAGCAGCGTGGTACGGGTATCCACGTTAAGCTGCTGAGGTTCGCCGTTCACCTGCAGCGTGACTGGCACCGTGACGGGGACCGGCGCGGCGGAACCGGCACCGGCCGTCAGCCGGGCTCGCTCTGTCTCTTCCTGCTGCGGTGAATACCGCTGCGTCTTTTCATCGCGTGGGTTGCTCATGCCTTTGCCTCCGGACAAGTGGCGAAATGAAATCTCAATGACACCGATTTTTATAAGGTTTTGGAAAACTTTAAGCATAGACGTCAATACGCAGACGACCATGCGGCAGGGCGAAACCGATCCCAGCAACGGACAAGTCTGAAGCCTGTCGGACTGTTCACGGTGACAAATGCCCGCATTCATGATTAATATGCCTGCTTTGCTAAACCGTTTTAGCGATTAAGTGAGACCGAATCATGATGAAACGTATCTGGTGTCTGGGTGATGCCGTAGTGGATTTGCTGCCTGATGACGCAGGCCGTTTGTTGCAGTGTCCCGGCGGCGCGCCCGCCAATGTGGCAGTGGGTATCGCCCGGCTGGCGGGCAGTAGCGGATTTATCGGACGGGTGGGCGACGATCCTTTTGGTCGGTTTTTGTGTCGTACGCTGGCGCAGGAAAAGGTGGATGTTTCCCATATGCGCAAAGATATGCAGCAGCGCACCTCCACGGTGGTCGTGGCCCTGGATGAGCAGGGCGAGCGCACCTTCACCTTCATGGTGCGCCCCAGCGCCGACTTATTTCTCACGCCAGACGATTTGCCGCGGTTTCAGTGTGGCGAGTGGCTGCACTGCTGTTCGATTGCGTTACTCGCCGAGCCGTCGCGCACGGCGGCGTTAACCGCCATGCGGCGCGTGCGTGAGGCGGGCGGTTTTGTCAGCTTCGATCCCAATATCCGTCTTGATTTGTGGTCCGATGCGGCGGAGTTGCTGCAATGCCTCAGTGCGGCCCTGCAACGGGCGGATGTGGTGAAGCTCTCCGTGGAAGAACTGGCCTTTATGACGGACACCGCCGACATTGACAGCGGCATCGCGCAGCTGGCGCAGCGCTTCTCCGTAAAATTGTTGTTAGTCACACAGGGCAGTGCTGGCGTGCGTGCTTATTTTGATGGCCGGCAAACTCACTATCCCGCGCGTGCGGTGATCAGCGTGGATACCACCGGTGCCGGCGATGCCTTCGTGGCGGGACTGCTGTGGGAACTGGCGCAGCGGGGTCTGCCGACGGATGAAGCGCAGCTGGCGGCCTGCCTGCGCACGGCGCAGGTGTGTGGGGCGCTGGCCACTACCGCCAAAGGCGCGATGACCGCGTTACCCAACTATCAACAGCTACAGCAGCACAGTATCTGACCCCGCCGTTTTCCCTGTTTTGCGATGTATCTCACATCCACTAAATCGGTTTAGCAAAATCCATTGCGCTTTAAAAATCGGCACCGCTATGATGCGGTGCCTAAACCGGTTTAGCAAAAAAATACATCTGATGATAGCCTTGCCTCAGGGATGCAAAACAGTGAAAAAAAGCATAATCGCTATAACCCTTAGTACCGTATTAGGCTCAGGCTCAGCCTGGGCGGCAGACGACATGAGCAGTATTGAAGCGCGCCTGGCGGCGATGGAAAAACGACTGGCCGCGGCTGAACAGCGTGCCAGCGTGGCGGAGCAGCGCGCGCAGGCGGCGGAACAGCAGGTGCAAAAGCTGGCTGCGGTGCAGCAGCAGAACCCGACGCCAGTTGCCGTCGCACAGACCGAACCGCGCGCCGCTCAGCCTGTGGCGCCCGCCGCCAGCAGCGAGTCAGAGGGCTTTGAGTTTCATGGCTACGCGCGCTCCGGCCTGTTGATGAACAGTTCCGCCGCCAAAACTCAGGGCGGGCCCACCGTCACGCCAGCCGGTGAGACCGGCGGTCACGTCGGGCGGCTCGGCAATGAGCCGGATACCTACGTTGAACTTAACCTCGAACATAAACAAACGCTGGCCAACGGTGCCACCACGCGCTTCAAGGCGATGCTGGCCGACGGACAGCGCACCTACAACGACTGGACTGCCGCCAGCAGCGATCTCAACCTGCGTCAGGCGTTTGTCGAACTGGGGCAGCTACCGACCTTCACCGGTGCGTTCAAAGACTCCACGGTGTGGGCCGGTAAGCGTTTCGACCGCGATAACTTCGACATCCACTGGATCGATTCCGATGTGGTGTTTCTCGCCGGAACCGGGGCCGGTATTTACGACATGAAGTGGGGCGATGACGCTCGCAGCAACCTGTCGATTTATGGCCGCACCTTCGGGGACATCGAAAATAACGATAACACCGCGCAAAACTACATTCTGTCGCTGAATAACTTCGTCGGGCCGCTGCAGCTGATGGTGAGCGGCATGCGCGCGAAAGATAACGATCAGCGCACCGATATTGACGGCAACCGCGTGAAAAGTGATGCCGCCAGTGACGGTGTGCACGCCCTGGTCGGATTGCACAACGACAGCTTCTACGGCCTGGGTGAGGGTTCAGCGAAAACCGCGCTGCTGTACGGTCATGGCCTCGGTGCAGAAGTGAAGAGTATTGGTTCCGATGGCGCGCTGTTGCCGCAGGCGAATACCTGGCGGCTCGCCAGCTACGGCATGACACCGCTGGGCGCTGGCTGGCACATCGCGCCTGCGCTGCTGGCGCAGAGCAGCAAAGACCGCTATGTCAAAGGCGACAGCTATGAGTGGGCCACCGTGAACCTGCGCCTGATTCAGGAATTTACGCAGAACTTTGAGATGCAGTATGAAGGCTCATATCAGTACATGGATCTGCGGCCTGAAGGCTATAACAATCGTCAGGCCGTCAGCGGCAATTTCTACAAGCTCACCGTCGCCCCCACGCTCAAAGCCAGCGATGTGGGCGAATTCCTCAAGCGTCCGGAAATCCGCCTGTTCGCCAGCTGGATGGACTGGGATCATCGTCTGGATAACTACGCCAGCGATGACGCCTTTGGCAGCACCGGCTTTAAGTCCGGCGGCGAGTGGAACTTTGGCGTGCAAATGGAAACCTGGTTCTGATGAAACGGCCCGCGTGCGGGCCGCTTAGCGCATGATGGCATAACAACCAAAAACAGAGGTTACTATGGATTTTGTTACTCTTTCCCGGTCGCTGCTGCCGCTGCTGGGAGGCCGGGAAAATATCGCCAGTGCGGCGCACTGTGCCACACGTTTGCGCCTGGTGCTGGTGGATGACGCCAAAGCCGACACCGCTGCGATTGGCAAGCTGGAGGGCGTGAAGGGCTGTTTTCGCAATGCCGGACAGCTGCAGGTGATTTTTGGCACCGGCGTGGTGAATAAAGTGTATGCCGCGTTTATCCGCGAAGCTGGCATCAGTGAAACCAGCAAGTCGGAAGCGGCGGATATCGCTGCGCGCAAGCTCAATCCGTTCCAGCGCATTGCGCGTCTGCTGTCGAACATTTTTGTACCGATCATCCCGGCGATTGTGGCCTCTGGCCTGCTGATGGGACTGCTCGGCATGGTTAAAACCTACGGCTGGGTTAACCCCGACAACGCGCTGTATATCATGCTGGATATGTGCAGCTCGGCGGCCTTTATTATCCTGCCGATCCTGATTGGCTTTACCGCCGCACGTGAGTTTGGCGGTAACCCGTTCCTTGGTGCCACGCTCGGCGGCATCCTGACGCATCCGGCGCTCACCAACGCCTGGGGCGTGGCGGCCGGCTTCCATACCATGAACTTTTTCGGCATCGAAGTGGCGATGATCGGCTACCAGGGCACGGTGTTTCCGGTGCTGCTGGCGGTGTGGTTTATGAGCGTGCTGGAGAAGCAACTGCGCCGGGTGATTCCGGACGCGCTGGATCTGATCCTGACGCCGTTCCTGACGGTGATTATCGCCGGCTTCGTTGCGCTGCTGGTGATTGGTCCGGCAGGGCGGATGCTGGGCGACGGTATTTCATTCGTCCTCAGCACGCTGATTACCCATGCCGGCTGGCTGGCCGGACTGGTGTTTGGCGGGCTTTACTCGGTTATCGTGATCACCGGCGTGCACCATAGCTTCCATGCGATTGAAGCCGGGCTGCTGGGCAATCCGGCGATTGGCGTCAACTTCCTGCTGCCGATTTGGGCGATGGCTAACGTGGCGCAGGGCGGTGCCTGTCTGGCGGTGTGGTTCAAAACCAAAGATGTGAAAATCAAAGCCATTTCGCTGCCGTCAGGCTTTTCAGCGCTGCTGGGTATTACTGAGGCGGCGATTTTCGGTATCAACCTGCGCTTTATGAAACCCTTTATCGCCGGCCTGATCGGCGGCGCGCTGGGCGGGGCCTGGGTGGTGTCGGTGCATGTGTATATGACGGCTGTCGGTCTCACCGGTCTGCCGGGCATGGCGATTGTGCAGGCCAGTTCGTTGCTTAACTATGCGATTGGCATGGTGATCGCGTTCAGCAGCGCATTTATGATCTCTTATCTGCTCAAATACAAAACGGACGCTGAATAATGACGGCTTCTTCATTGTTACCCGATATTTTGCAGGCGGTGATGCGCGGTCAGCCGCGCGCGCTGAGCGACCCGCATTATCCGGGCTGGCATCTGGCACCCGTCACGGGCTTGCTTAACGATCCGAACGGTTTTATCCACTTCGCCGGGCGTTACCATCTGTTTTATCAGTGGAATGCGCTGGGCTGTCAGCATCAGCATAAATGCTGGGGCCACTGGAGTTCGGCCGATCTGCTGCACTGGCAGCATGAACCCATAGCGCTAATGCCGGATGAAGAGTATGACCGCAGCGGCTGCTATTCGGGCAGCGCCGTTGATGATAACGGCGCGCTGACGCTGATCTATACCGGCAACGTGAAGTTCGCCGATGGCGCGCGCACCGCGTGGCAGTGTCTGGCGGTGCAGAATGCGCAGGGCGGCTTTGACAAACTCGGGCCGGTGATCGCGCTGCCCGACGGCTATACCGGACACGTGCGCGACCCGAAAGTGTGGCGGCATGGCGAACACTGGTTCATGGTGCTGGGTGCGCAGGATCAACAAAAGCAGGGCAAAGTATTGCTGCTGCGCTCGGCGGACCTGCGTGAGTGGCACAATCTGGGCGAGATTGCCGGCAGCGGCCTGAACGGGCTGGCGGCAGCCAGTTATATGTGGGAATGCCCGGACATGTTCACCCTCGGCGATACCACCTTCCTGATTTGCTGCCCGCAGGGGCTTGCCCGGGAACAGCATCGTTTTCTCAATGCGCATCCCAGCGCGTGGCTCTCCGGCGATCTTGATTACGCTAACGCCCGCTTTAGCCATGGCGAATTGCATGAGCTTGACGCCGGTTTCGAGTTTTACGCGCCGCAAACCACGCTAACCGCCGACGGACGCCGGCTGCTGGTGGGCTGGATGGGCGTGCCGGATGGCGAGGAGATGCTGCAGCCCACGGTGGCCAATGGCTGGATCCATCAGATGACCTGCGTGCGCGAACTGGGCATGCGTGATGGCCGGCTGTTCCAGCGTCCGGTTACTGAACTGCAGGCGCTGCGCAGCGCTGAACAGCACTATCAGGGGCCAGCCGCCGATGCGCCGGTCATTGATGCGCAGCGGCTGGAATTACTCCTGAGCGGGCAGGGCGACATCACCCTGAATTTCGCCGACCAGCTACGGCTGGAGTGGCACGCCGACGGGCTACGGCTCGCGCGGCGCAGTCTGGCAAACGGCGAGTGGCAGTTCCGTTACTGGCGCGGCGCGGTGAGTCAGCTCCAGTTACTGTGCGATCACTCCAGCGTTGAGATTTTCATTAATGAAGGGGAAGGGGTGATGAGCAGCCGCTACTTCCCGGCGCATCCGGCGCAATTAACCCTGACCGGACACGCAGAAGTGACGGCGCGCTACTGGTCGTTGCGGCCGTGCATGGTAGAATAAGTCATTGTTTCCTTAACCGATGCACTGACGTGAGAAAAACCAAACGCGTTACCATAGCGGATATCGCCGCGCTGGCGGGGGTGTCCAAAGCCACCGCCAGCCTGGTGCTGAATGGCCGTGGCAAAGAGTTGCGCGTGGCGAAAGAGACGCGTGAACGGGTACTGACGCTGGCGCGCGAACATCACTACCAGGCCAGTATTCACGCGCGCTCGCTGCGCGATAATCGCAGCCATACGCTGGGTTTAGTGGTGCCGGAGATCACCAACCATGGTTTTGCCGTGTTCTCGCACGCGCTGGAAAATCTGTGTCGCGAGGCGGGCTTACAGCTGCTGATCTCCTGCACTGACGAGAACGCCGGGCAGGAGCGGGTGGTGGTGGATAATCTGGTGGCGCGTCAGGTTGATGGGCTGATTGTGGCGTCCAGCATGTTAAGCGACAGTGACTACGTCAAACTGAGCGACCAGCTGCCGATCGTGTTGTTTGACCGCTACGTTAATGACACGCAGCTGCCGTTGGTGATGACCGATTCGGTCACGCCGACTGCCGAGCTGGTGGAACGGCTGGCGCGCGCCAATCCGGATGAGATTTATTTCCTCGGCGGTCAGCCGCGTCTGTCACCCACCAAAGATCGTCTGGCCGGTTTTATGCAGGGCCTTGAGCGGGCAGGTGTGACGCCGCGGCCGGAGTGGATTATTCACGGCAACTATCACCCGAGCAGCGGTTATGAAATGTTTGCCGCGCTGTGCGCCCGGCTGGGGCGTCCGCCCAAAGCGATTTTTACCGCCGCCTGCGGTCTGCTGGAAGGAGTGTTGCGTTACATGAGCCAGCATCACCTGCTGCACAGCGACATCCGCGTGGCCAGCTTTGACGACCACTACCTGTATGACTCACTGACACTGCCGATCGATACCGTCGAACAGGATGTGCCGCGCCTGGCGCAGGAGTGTTTTACGCTGCTCACTACCATGATTAACAGCGATGAACCCATCAGCCAGCATACCGTGCTGCCGGCAACGCTGCGGCTGCGCTTTGGCAGGTAGCGCAGCCGCATTGCGTTTGATAAATTAATCGGTTTCTGGCTCACACACCTGCCATCTGACCGAGCTGACGCCTTTTTCCAGGCTGATGCGGCTGACCAGATTTTCCAGCTGATCGGTCAGGCTGGGTTTACCCAGCACTTCCGCATTCACCGCCATGCGGTTTGAGGGTTCCAGATCCTCACTGTGCAGGGATTGCAGCCGCAGGCCGCTGCCTCCGAGGCTGTGCAGCATCAGGCTGCGCACCTGCACCTCATCGGCCGCCAGACAGATGATCTGTACTTTGTAATACTGGCTGGCGTCTTCCGCAGTAATGATGCTCTGCCGATTGATGCCCTGTGCCAGCTCGCGCAGCAGGATGTTGGCGCACAGAATAACCACGCAACCGATGCCTGCCTCCAGCAATAAGCCCATGCTGCATAATACGCCTATCGCCGCGGTACACCACAGCGTGGCCGCGGTGTTAAGGCCGCGCACATTCAGGCCATCGCGCATAATGACGCCACCGCCAAGAAAGCCGATGCCGGAAACCACATAGGCGGCGACGCGCGAGGCATCTGCGGCGATTCCCGGTACGCTTTGCGTCATCAGCACAAACAAACAGGCACCGGTGCTGACCAGCGCATTGGTGCGCAGCCCGGTCAGGCGCTGGCGCAGCTGGCGCTCGCTGCCAATCAGCGCGCCCAGAATCAGCGCGACCGTGACGCGCAATAAAAAGATTTTCCAGTCCATGTCAGACCTCACTCCATCACCGCCGGGCAATGAATATGCAGAGTTATAAGAATGGATTACAGCGGGGCCAGACAGCACGCAGGAAAAAGGGGGAGGGACATCCACCGTCTTAACGCAGGGCTAAGACAGCGATGAGGCTATCTCAGCATCGGCACCGATTGTAATCGTGTGGGACAGGTGTCCAATTGTGTATCCTCATCAGTAAAAATTTCGCCGGCATTGTAAACGCTTTGATCCGTCAGAGCGAAGACAAATCGCGCATCGTTTAAGCGGGGTTGAATAGGCATGAGATAATCACGCGTTTGCACCACAATCAGGCTGGAGTATCTGCTAAAAAACGTTTCATAATTAATTATCAGCGCTCATCCAAATACCCTAAGGTCTGACATGCAACCAATCTGTCTGCAAACCCGATACCGTTCTGCAAACGAGAACACCATTGCGCTGTGGGCGAAAAATGCAGGCATCGGGAACATCCGTGAAGAGAATTACTACGATCCGGTAAAGCTGGCGCTTGCCGCAGGGATAAAGCCGTCAGTTTCCTTACCGGTGTTACGTCTGCTTGATGAATTGCAACGACTCACAAAGGCTGATCCGCTTGCCGATACCTTGCCAGTGCAAGGCCTTCATTTTACTTTTTTGCCTCTGACTTTACCGCTGTATAACATCAATGAGCCTTTACCAGCGAAAGCGGCGCAACTGACCACGATCTGGAAGGAATTTGCTGCGAAAAAAATCGTTATCCGGGATCTGCGCTTGGTGGCATTGCCTGGCCAGTTATTGCTTGCGGGCATACCTGACACGTCTGCGATTGCCATGCGCCAGTCATTCTGCGACAAGGTTCTGGATTCAGACTGGGAAAATGAATTGCTGATGCGGCATGGCAACAGCCCGTTGCCGGCACCATTCTGGCACAGCACGTTACTGCGCTACAGCGCTGAGTTTTTACCTGCAGTTTTGCGTCAGTTCTTTTATGAACATCGGAGCATTAATTTTGGTGCGGTGGCGGGAGAACTGATGCTGGCGAAGACTAACTACAACTGGACGAAGTGTTTTCCGTTATTGCCGGCGAGGGTTTAAATATGGTGAGTGCGCCATAATTGGCAGCCATTAAACAAATGGGGCTGTGTGCGGATGTTACTGATTTACCTCTCAGGCTAAAGTACGCATAATCATGATTATGTTAAATAAGATATCTGATCACGTATCTCAATCCTTCAGTTTCGCCCTTCACGCCTCTTACCCGGCCCACAACTTATTTCATCACGGCGACAGTGAAAACTTATCCTACCGGTCCGTTTGATGGACACCATGGCGTTATCCTGGTGCGCATCAAGGTACGACCGGGCACATGGGTAACAGATCAGACCGGGCACACAGGTAACACTTTTTGTGGTCAGTCGATCCGGATAATACGCTTTTCTGCCCGGTCATAATACGCAAGGATGAGCCTGTCGAAGAGGATGACGTCAATGCCGTCGTCCACTTCCAGGAACCGCACGTACTCGCCCCGTAACGCTGCGCTCAGGAAGGTCCGCCCGTTCAGCCTCAGGTCGCCTTTTTCACCGACTTTGTACAGCTTCGCCCCCTCCGGATAACCCACCTCCGGCACTTTTCCGTTCCATTTCCGCGGTGAAGGCGTCCATATTTTTGCGGGCGGCTGCTGCCCGTGTGCCTCATGCGGCTTTTCCTGATTGAACTCGTTCCGCCATCCGCTGCACCATGCCTGCTGCTCTGGCAGCGAGCCAAAGACGTCGTGATGGCTCATGGCGACCTTCAGCGACCGGTGCATCCGCTCGTGGCGGGCGTTCTGCCCCGGACAGCCCGGCGCGGTTCTTTCCGGCTGTATCCCCAGTTTTATCAGCCACACGCTCAGCTGCGTCAGCGCGAGGATGCCCGGCGCAACGAAGGGCGAGCCGTTGTCGGTGCGGATAACGTCGGGCAGCCCGCCTTCCAGGAAGGCCTTTTCCATGCAGCCGCGCACGAACACCGTGGTCTCCGACGTGCCCGGCTCGCAGGACAGCAGGTAGCGGCTGTGGTTATCGGTGAGCGTGAAGGGGCGGCACCAGCTGCCGTCTTTCAGGCGGAAGCGCCCTTTAAAATCAGCGCTCCAGACGTGGTTATTCCTCACGGGTGTCGTGAGACTGCGCAGGTTGTCCGGCGTTCGCTTACGCGGCGTCCGCGGCTGCACCATTCCCGCCGCCTTCAGCAGGTCGCCGATGGTGCTGGCGGCGGGCACGATGAAGTCAGCGCCGTTGCTGAGGAACCAGTGGCGGATTTTTTTTGGCCCCCAGTCGGGGTGCTGCTGGCGGAACTGAACAAGGCGCGCGGCGATGTCGGGGGCGATTTTATCAGGCTGGAGATGGCGGGCGCGGGAGAGATTTTCAAGCGAGGAGAGCTCGCCGGGGTTAAAGCGGCTGAGCACTTGTAGCCGGTTTTGCGGCTGATGCCGTGGCGGTGACACAGCTGCGTCATGGATTCCCCGCCTGCCTGGCAGGCGAGGATGAATTCAAGGCGTTGCATGGTAACAGTCTCAGTCCAGGGCATAGTGAGTCTCCTCTGCTATGCCGTTTATAACTGTTACCCATGTGCCCGGTCTAAAGTGTTACCCATGTGGCCGGTTTGTACCTCAATGCGCACCCTACAACTGAATACCCGGTTAGCTTCGCCCTCGTTGCTTCAACTATCTCTTTAGCTCATCCACAATGACAACGCTACGCGAAAACATCCCGTTTATCCCTCAGCGCTTTCGTCAGATTTCACGTAGCGCTATCGATTTGTTTGCTGGATATAGCTAGTTATTTTCAGAAGGTTTTAATCCAGGCAGTTTCTTATTTCATTACAACAATTTCGTTGTCTTTTTTGTCTTCACATTTACCCTTTCTTTTCTCTAATGTATTGACTTCCTTGCCCGGGTTTATATATTCATAGTCAAAAAGTGATTTAATCTCACTATGAAGCATTTTACAGGAATTTTTATCTAAATTTGTGATAATGTAAGCAAAGTATTTCACATCTTTAGATTTACCATCAAGAGGTGGGATTTCTTTTATAAATAAATTTTCCGGGATTTTCATGTCGATATAAAATCTCTTCAACCAGTCAGACCCTTTGCTCTCGTAACTGATATAACTTTCTTCAAGGTTGTTATAGTATCCATTGGACGGTGGAGATATTAAAGCGACTATTTCCGCTGGTTTATAAATGGCTTTTACTCTATTAATTCCTTCGAAGGTGTGATTTATATTTGATACTGTTTCAGCCACCTCAATAGCCATTAACGGCGAAGCAGAGATGGAAAATGTCGTTAAATTAACTCCTAATAATATTGCACCAAATCTGCACCCAAATGATTTCAATTTTTTATCAAGCGAAAAATTCATCATGGAATCCTCTTTGTCTAAGTTAAAGTTTATGCTTACATACCTGAATAATATATCAAAAAAGTAAAGTTAATCTTATTTTTCAGTTAAAGTTAAATTTATTCAATAAGTTAAGATCGCGCTTCTCGATAATGTTTAAGTAAAAGGATCGGTGTCCGGGCGAATATCACAAATTCACCCTGTCGGCACCGCGAGCCTGAATCGGTGCGCGTCGTTCCTATACTCCAGATCCGGCTTTGCGAGAGGTGAAATGTAGCCCGCGCTGCAAAACAGTCGAGTTCGGGAAACGACATGGCCAGCGATCACGGGTGCTGGCCATCGAGGCGTATTTCGTCGCGTTTCCTTTCTAGCACCGGAATAACCAGCTCATTAGTCGATAAATCCTGTTCGGTTAAAATGCCCGACTGGTAATATAACCCCGCTGCATGCTGTGGCCTGCGGCGCGGCGGCGTTCCAAAGCGCGTCTCGCTGCTGCTGGTCTTGCTGCAGTCGCTGTTGCTGCTGATTCTGAATATAGTTGCGGTCGCCGGGATTCAACGGTGCGGCCAGCGCTGAAGCAGTAAATAAACTGACGCTTAGCGCCATTAACTTTCCTGTATTTGCCATCATAGAAGGCTTAAGTGAAATTGATTGTAAATGTTTTGTAAGCCTGCTTGCTCATAATATCACTTAAACAATCAGAAAGTTCCTGATGAGGGAATAAAACGAGAATGGTCTTTTGATAGCACTTAATTTGATGTGGTGTGCTGCGCTAACTCAAATTAAAAGAGAATTGCTTTATAATTGCTGACAAGCGCTGAGATTTATTCGTGGTAATTACAACTATCTCATTAATGGTGGAACTGGATATAAAAACTTACCCACTCTGGCGAATTAATGAAACGGGGGAATCTGCTTGATTACGCCTATGCAGGGTTATCCAGGTGCGCATGAATGCGCACCCTACGGGATATCGCACAATTTGATGTTTCTCCGGTGTGCATGAATGCGCGTCCTGCGAGGCATCGCACAATTTACTGTTTCTCTGAGGCGTATGAAGTAACAAAACCGCGCCGTTTTCTGTAGGGGCGCCATTCATGGCGACCAAAAAAAGCAGGGAGAAATTCCACAAATCCGCCGCGGCACATTGTATCACCTGGCCGACGGATTTTCCCCCACCGAGCCGCGCACCACCATCCAGCTGTCAAACGCGGGTAAGGCGCCGGGGGATTGCTGGCGGATGTGGCAAATCAACCGGCGCGCGGCTTCGCGACCCATTTCATACACCGGCTGAGCGACCACGGTCAGCGGCGGTGACATCAGCTCGGTCCAGGGAAAATCGTCGTACATCACAAAAGAGATATCTTCGGGTACGCGCAGGCCGCGTTTGGCCAGACCGCGCAGGATGCCCATCGCAATCAGGTTATCGGAGGCAATCAGCGCGCTGGGTGGCTCGGCGAGCGCCAGCAGTTCAGTCAGGATCTGTTCAATGATGGCTTCGCTGAGCGCATTAAGCCGAATCAGCGCTGGATCCAGTTCCTTACCTGCGGCCCGGTAGGCATCAATCATTCCGCTAACGCGTTGCGCCACCGGCGTGGGGCCGAGCGTGATTGCCGGCGAATACGGTGCAGCGCTGCGCATGCTGGAGAGATAAGCAATTCGCTGATGTCCGGCCGCCAGTAACAGCTCCGTCGCCTGTTTGGCCACTGCGACAAAGTTCGCCTGGATGGTCTCCACCTCCATCCCCTGCACTGCACGGTCGAACATCATTAATGAACGCCCTTCTGCCAGCACCTGGCGAAGATGTTCATTATCCTCAAACAATGAGCTGCACGGCGCAACGATGATGCCATCGACGCGCTTATCCAGCATCACGCGCACGGCTTCCCGTTCCTCGTCCAGCGTTTCATCGCTGTTACTCAGCAGCAGGTGAAAGCCCGCCTGGCGCGCGACGTCGGCCATGCCGCGCAGCGCGAGGCCAAAGTGCGGGTTTTCAATGTCGCCGACAATCACCCCGATAGTATTGGAGCGGCCAGTGTTCATGCTGCGCGCCAGCTCGTTCGGTCGGTATCCCAGCGCTTCAGCAGCCTGATTCACCCGCGATTGCACATCTTCACTGACGGAACCATACCCGCCCAGCGCGCGTGCCGCCTGAGCTTTGGAAACATTGGCGGCGCGGGCGACGTCGGCAACGGTCGGACCGCGTGAACGAGCATTTTCATTGGTCATAATTATTTCGAATCACAAGTTGATAACAACATAATTGACGCTGCTGATAGCGTGTGCTTAATATCAGTATATCCGAATGAGACCGGTCTCACAACCAGAGCCGGTTTCATTTTGCCCCGCGTTGAGACCGGTCTCAATAACAATAAACCGGCTTGGCGAACTCTGAAGTTTCACCTGCACAGACGGAAGAGCCTTATGACATCGCACAAACGTTTCAATCACCTGACCGCCGCCCTGTTCGGCACGGCAATGCTGGTTTCCGCCAGCTGGAGCGCCCACGCCGCCAGCGACAGTAATCCCTGGGGTTTGATCGAACCCGGTCATCTCCGCGTTGCCAGCCTCGGCGACGCGAAGCCCTACACCTTCACCGATAAAAACGGCAACTTCACCGGCTTTGACGTCGAATTCTTCAAAAATGTGGCGCATCGCATGGGCATCGATCAGGTGGATTTTATCGGTCAGGACTTCTCCGCCATTTTGCCGGCGGTGGCAAATGGCCAGTATGATGCCGGCGTCGCCGCGATTGGCATCACCCCGCTGCGCGAAAAAACCGTCGATTTCTCCACCGGCTATCTTGCGGGCTATCTGACGGTGCTGACTCGCAGCGATTCCGGGGTGAAAAACGTAGAAACCCTGGCGCATAAACGGCTCGGAGTGATTCAGGGCACGCTGCAGGAGAACTATGCGCTGCAGCACTTCAAACAGACCGATCTGGTGCGTTTCCCCGATAACAACGCAGCGGTGTCCGCGCTGAATAACGGCACGCTGGATGCCATGTTCCTCGACTACGAAGCCGCCAAAGATTATGCCACCCGCTTTAAGCTGGTCACGGCGGCGAACATCCCTTCATTTGACGCGCCTGCGGGTGTCGCCATCGCCAAAGGCAAGCCCGAGTTCAAAGCAGCGCTGGATAAAGCCATCAAAGCGGCGATGCAGGATGGGACCTGGAAACAGCTGTACCAGAAGTGGTTCCCGGGTTCGCCAATGCCGCAACAGTATCTGCCCGGCGGCCAATAACCCTGCGCATCGTTATGCGTGAGACTGCATCCGGTGACGGCGCATGTCCGTCACCCGCAACCGAGAATCGGCTATGGATCTGATCACTATTCTTTCCCGTACGTTTTTTGATATTCCATCGATGATGGACGTCCTGCCACAACTGCTGGCAACCGGACTGGTGAACACCATCATTATCTCCGTGGCGGCCACCGTGCTGGGCACGTTATTCGGCCTGATACTGGCGCTGATGGGCATCTCGCCCTCGCGCTGGCTGCGCGTGCCCGCGCGGCTGTATACCGATCTGTTTCGCGGCTTGCCTTCCATCCTCACCATTCTGTTGATTGGTCAGGGCCTGGCGCGTTTCAGCTATCAGCTATTTGGTCCGACGCCGTATCCGCTCGGCATTTTTGCCCTGAGCCTGATTGCCAGCGCTTACATGGGCGAGATTTTCCGCTCCGGTATTCAGAGCGTGGAACAGGGGCAGATGGAAGCCTGCCGGGCGCTGGGAATGAGCTATGGCCGGGCGATGCGCCTGGTGATCATTCCGCAAGGCATCCGCCGCGTGTTGCCTGCGATAGTCAATCAGTTCATCGCAATCATCAAAGACTCGTCGCTGGTTTATCTGCTGGGTCTGATGACCGGTCAGCGTGAGCTGTTCCGCGTCGGTCAGGATGCCGCCGTGCTGAGCGGCAACCTGTCACCCCTGATGCTGGCCGGGCTGTTCTATCTGGTGATCACCGTGCCGCTCACCCACGCCGTGAACTACATCGACGTCCGCTACCGTACCGGACGTCGCCGCGCCACCGCGCCACAAAGCGGCCTGAAGGAGCTCGATGAAGTGCAGCAAAAGCGCAACGTGGTTCCGGCGGTCTCCCTTACCAGCGAGCGAGGACACTAATATGGCCATGCCATCTGCATTTCACGGCGCCAGCCTCGAGCTGCGCAACCTGACCCTGGCATACGGCCCGATTGAGGTGCTGCGCAATGTGTCGCTGAGCATCGAACCGGGCACCACCACCTGCATCATCGGTCCCTCGGGATCGGGAAAATCCACCTTACTGCGCGGCATCAATCGCCTGCATGAACCGAAGAACGGCGATGTCTTACTGGCCGGGCGCTCTGTTCTCAAGGACAAGCCCGATGCGCTGCGGCTGAGAATTGGCATGGTGTTTCAGCATTTCAACCTGTTTCCCGATCACAGCGCGCTGGAAAACGTGGCGCTGGCACCGTGGAAAGTGAAAGGCCGCCCGAAAGCCGAAGCGCTGGAGATTGCCCGTCAGCGGCTGGCCGAGGTGGGGCTTGCTCAGCGAGCCGATCACCGGCCGCGCGATCTCTCCGGAGGTCAGCAGCAGCGCGTGGCAATAGCGCGCGCGCTGGCGATGGAACCGGAAGTGATGCTGTTCGATGAAGCCACCTCGGCACTCGACCCTGAGCTGGTGAAAGGCGTTCTGACGTTAATGGCCGATTTGTGCCAGCGCGGCATGACCATGGTGGTCGTGACCCATGAGATGGGCTTCGCCCGGCGCGTGGCCGACCAGGTGGTGTTTATGGATGAAGGTGAAATCGTGGAAGCCGGCACGCCGGAACAAATCTTTGACCGTCCGCAGTCCGCGCGCCTGCAGCGTTTTCTGTCGGAGGTGCTGTAATGACACATCTTCAGGTTAGCGGCCCAGTCCGCACGGCGCTGGTGGGATTTGGCGTCGCCGGCAGCGTGTTTCATGCACCGCTGCTTGCCCATAACGCCGACTATCGTCTCGACGTTATCGTCACTGGCGATGCCCAACGCGTAGCGACCGCGCAGCAACGTTACCCCCAGGCGCGCGTGCTGCCGGACTGGCCCGCGCTGCTTAAGGCCATTGATGGCGGCGAGATCGGCATCGATCTCATCGTGCTGGCCACGCCGCCGGCGCAACACGCGGAGCAGGCTGTGCAGGCCAGCCAACGCGCGATCCATTTGGTAGTGGATAAACCGTTCGCACCAGATGTGCAGGCGGCAGAAATGATGATCGCCGCCGCGCAGCAGGCCAATACCTTGCTCACCGTGTTTCATAACCGACGCTGGGACGGTGACTTTCTGACATTACAGCGCCTGGTGCACCAGGAAGACTTCGGCACCGTAAGGAGTTTTGAGTCGCGTTTCGAGTGGTGGCGACCGCAGGGATTCGGCAACTGGCGTGACAGCGTCACGCTGGCACAGGGCGGTGGTTTGCTGCTGGATCTCGGCAGCCATCTGATTGACCAGGCCATCCAGCTCTTTGGCCCGGTCGCCCACGCCACGGCAGAACTGGCGCGCCATTCCGGCCCGCAATCGGACAGCGACGAGGACTGTTTTGTCTCATTGCTGCACCACAACGGCGTGCGCTCGCGGCTGTGGATGAATGGCCAGGCGGCACTGAATGCGCCGCGCTTTCACCTGCTGGGCAGCAAAGGCGCTTTCACCCACTGGGGGCTGGACAATCAGGAGCCGCAACTGGCGGCTGGCATGTCGCCCGGCGATAGCCAGTACGGCGTCACGCCGGCAGAAAACTCTGCCCGGGCCGGCACGGTCGGGGCAACCACAACGGTGCCGATTGAACGTGGTCACTACCCCGCTTTCTATCAGCTGTTAGCTCACGCGCTGTTACATGGCGGGCCGCCGCCGGTTGATGCGCGTGAAGCGCTCGGCGTTTTACAGCTAATTGAGCAGCTCCATCGGCAGCATCGCGTACGTATTGCCTGAAGGGCGAACATTTTTTAATAGAAGGAATGAATGATGTCTGACAAAACCGTGGCAAAAACCGTCATCGTGCTGGGTGGCGGCATCCTCGGCGTCTCAACCGCCTGGCAGCTGGCGCAGGCGGGCGCGCAGGTCACGCTGGTGACGGAAGCGGCACTCTGCTCCGGCGCCACCGGCCGCTCCCTCTCCTGGCTCAACTCCGCGGGCGAGCGTTCGCAGCCTTACCATGCGCTGCGCATGGCGGGCATTGACCGCTATCGCACGCTGTTTGCCCGTAATCCGCAGCTCGACTGGCTGCGCTTCGATGGCGCGATTTACTGGGCCGCAGACGATGACGCGGGCACCAAAGCGCGTCATCACTATGAAAAAGCGCAGGGCTACGACTCAAAGCTGATCAATCGCGCCACGGTCGGTGATGTCGATGCGCAGGTGAATCCGGCCAGCCTGAGTCAGGTGGCGATTGCCAACCCCGGTGAAGGCTGGGTCAGCCTGCCGCATCTGGTTGAGCATCTGGTTCAGGCATTGCGCGCGCTGGGCGGAGAGATCGTTGAGAACGCCGGTAAAGCCAGCGTGATCACCAAAGACGGCCGGGCCAGCGGCATTCGCAGCGAAAAACGCGGTGAGCTGCTGGCCGATCGCGTACTGGTAGCGTGTGGCCCGTGGACGCCGGAAGTGGTTGCCCCGCTCGGCGTGCACATCCCCAACGGTTCTCCGGTCTCTATGCTGGTGACCAGCCAGCCCGGCGATCACCGGCTGCAGGTGGTAATGAATACGCCGCGCGCGGCGGTCCGGCCTAATCCCGGCAACACCATCGCCGTCGATCACGACTGGTATGAAGAGCACATCGTCGCGCAGGCCGACGGGCAGTACAGCATTGATACCGCAGTCATTAACCAGCTGATGGCGGAAGCGGGTAACCTGATCGCTGACGGCGCGCCGCTGAAAGCCAGCAGCTGGAAAATCGGTCTCAAGCCGATTCCTGGCGATGGCGAACCGGTGGTCGGTGAGCTGCAGCAGGTTCCTGGCTGTTTTGTTGTCTTCACCCATTCCGGCGCCACGCTGGCGTTGATCCTCGGTGAGATACTGACGCAGGAGATACTCACCGGCGTTAAACACCCGATGCTGGCGACCTTCCGCCCGGAAAGATTCAGCTAACGTCAGCACCAGCGCCACGAAGAAAGTGGCGCTGGCTACGCGCCCTGTTGTCTGTCACACACCGCGACTTTGCCCAATCCTATCGCCTCGTCCACGCGCCCTTTCCGCTTCCCTGCTGGTCTGATATCCGCGTATTGCCGGTTTCTTTTCCGATGACAACCGCAAGGGCCAGATAAACTAAGAGTCCGCTATTGAGGCCACAAAGCTTCAGCGGCGGAAAATGTCACATTTTTCACGCAAATCACGACAATCTGAACACAGGAAACCCCTTATGCGTATCGCCATACTCGCCCTGGAAGGCAGCGTACTGTCCGCCGTTGCCGGAATGACCGACCTTTTCTGGATAACCAACAAAGCGATTGCCTCTTCCCCCGTGCACGCCGCACGCTTTCCCGATAAAGCTTTTGAAACGCTGATTGTCAGCGCCAACGGTGACCCGGTGTGGGATACGGAAGGCCGCCTGATTCACATCGACAGCTCATTTCAGGGGACTGGTGCGGTTGATGTGGTGATTGCGCCCGGCATGTTGCTGGGGCCCGACCTGCAACCGATTAACCTCGACAGTATCCGTCAGGCTGCCGGCTGGTTTAACAAACTCTATCAGCAGGGTGTCTGGGTTGCTGCTGCGGGCACCGGTGGCGTGATCCTTGGCGAGGCGGGTTTGCTGAATAACCGTTCCTTTACCACCACCTGGTGGGTCAGCCATATGCTGCAGGCGCGCTATCCGCAGGCGCGACTGGCGAAAGGCAAAACGCTGGAGGAAGACGAGCGCGTCATTACCAGCGGTGGCTGTTTTTCATGGATATCGCTGGCCCTGTATATCATTGAAAAAAACGCCGGCAAGGCGGTGGCGGATCTCACCCGGGAGATGTCGCTGGCCGATAACCCTGTGCTGCACACCCACCTTCCCGGCTCGCCGGGTGCGGGGAAAAGCAGCACGCCGTTTCTGGTGCGGGCGCAGGAGATCATCCGCCTGGAAAATCCCGCCATCAATGCCGCGCAACTGGCAGCCGCACTCAACGTTACCGGGCGCACCCTGCAGCGCAGAATGAAAGCCCTGTCGCAGGAGACGCCAAAAGAGTTTATTACCCGCATCCGCATTGAACTGGCCTGTACCATTCTGGCCAGCACCGACGTCAGCGTGCGTCAGACCGCCTTGCAGTGCGGTTACAGCGAAGATACCGCCTTTCGTAAAGCCTTCCATCAGGTGATGGCGATGACGCCGGCCCAGTATCGTGAGTGGATAGCCCACCGTAAGAAGCAGTTAATTAGCGCAAAATAATACGTCACGCATTTTGAAAGTTATTTAATTACTTCAAAATTAATGATCCTGAAAAGTTAATTTATTCATAATTTTTGAAATAACCTTTTGTGAGGTCCTGCCGATGTACGGTGGGTTGTCGCTTTATTCCTTTTAACTTTTTACCAGGTAACAATATGATGAATATTACTCAAAGACTTACCCTGGCTTTCATTTTACTCTCAGCTTCACTGGTGGTGACGGGCATTATTTCTGTGCGACTGTTAGGCGGTTTTCAGGAGCGCTTTGAATATGTTCAGGTCAATGCGATTCCCTCTATTCGCGATCTGTCCGAACTGATCGATCGCAGCAATAAACTGTCGCTCTCCCTGTATAAACATCAAAGCCAGACTGACAATGCGCGTATGCCGCCGGTCGAGAAAGAAATCGCTCAGCGCCTGGCCGACATTAAAACGCTGGCAGAATATTATTTAGCCAATGATATCTCCAGCGACGAAGATAAGCAGATGACCATTAAAGGCCTGGCGACGCTGCGCGTGGTTGAATCACGGTTGCCGGCGTTTCTGGCTGCTTCGCATGCTCATCAGGATGACGTCACGCTCGGCATGCTGGAAGCCGAAAGCGGTATTGGCGGCGCCATCAGTCAGTTAAAAAATGATTATCGCCAGCAGATGGCGCTTAATTTGTCGCTGGGTGACGGCTTGCGCGTGGTGAACCAGGAGATCTATCACCGCACATTCTGGGGATTGAGTGCCGGGGTCACGCTGACACTGCTGTTACTGGGTACGCTCACCGCGTTAACCCTGATGCGCATTCGTCACAGCCTGAAAGCAATTGGGCAGGTGATGGATCACGTTGGCAGCAGCCTTGACCTGAGCGTCACCGCCGATGACAGCAAAAAAGACGAAGTCGGCAACATGGCCCGCGCCTTTAACCAGCTACTTGACCGGGTTGGCAGCGCGCTGGCGCAGGTCAGTACCGCTTCTCACGCTGTCAGTTCTGCGTCGGCACAAATCGCCGCCGGCAACGAAGATCTCTCCTCGCGGACGGAACAGCAGGCCGCCTCGCTGGAACAGACGGCGGCCAGTATGGCGGAACTGAGCGAAACCGTGCGTCAGACGGCCGACAATACCCGCCAGGCCAATCGTCTGGCCGGTAACGCGACAGAACTTTCAGACGCCAGCGCGGTGTCGCTGGGCAATATGCTCAGCACCATGGCGGAGATCCGCTCCAGCTCGAAAAAAATCACCGAAATTGTCACGCTGATCGAAGGCATTGCCTTCCAGACCAATATCCTGGCGCTTAACGCTGCTGTCGAAGCGGCACGCGCCGGTGAACACGGTAAGGGCTTTGCGGTCGTCGCGGGTGAAGTGCGCAACCTCTCACAGCGTTCGACCCAGGCGGCCAGAGAGATCAAACAGCTGATCGATACCTCTTACAGCCTGGTGGAATCGGGTGCGGTACAGGCCGAAGCAGTGGAAGAGAACATGGCCGGACTGAAAACCGCGTTCCGCCAGGTGAATGATTTAGTCAGCGAAATTGCGGCGGCTGCGGAAGAGCAAAACACCGGCATCTCGCAGGTGCACCTGGCGATCAATCAGATGGATGATGTGACGCAGCAGAATGCGGCGCTGGTAGAGGAGGCCTCTGCCGCATCGGCGTCATTGCAGGATCAGGCGCAAACCCTGTCCGGCCTGGTGAATCAGTTTTCACTGGCCGGGTCCGCGCGACCTGCTGAGCGCCCGAAAACGGTCTCCGCGCTGAAACGTCCGGCTGCTGTACCCGTGGCCGCCGGTCACGGAATGGACGCGGACTGGCAGAGCTTTTAACCCCATCCGGCCAGCCTGGCGCTAAATAGCGCATTATTCCGGACCGCCGTGACGTTGACGGCCGGTCCGGACTGACTCAGGTGACAGCCGATCAAAGCAGCTGGCTGAGGTGCAGCTGCCCCATCAGCAGCGGGTTATCGCTGTAATCTACCGGGATGGCCACCACGGCCGGTCCTTCCACCTCCATCGCCCGCCGCAACGTGGGTTCCAGCTCAGCTGCGCTGTTCACCGAAAATCCAGCGGCACCAAACGCCTGCGCGTAAGCTTTGAAATCCACCGGCCCGAAGTTCACACCGGAGACGCGCTGGTATTTCTTCTCTTCCTGAATCGCCACCATGTTATAGCCATTGTCGACCCAGATGATGTGCAGAATATTGGCCTTTAACCTGACGGCGGTTTCCAGCTCCATGCTGGATTGCAGAAAGCCGCCGTCGCCCGACACCGAAACCACTTTACGGGACGGATCGACCAGCCAGGCGCCAATCGCCCACGGCAGCGCCACGCCCATGGTTTGCTGCCCGTTGGAAATCATGATTTGCCGTGCCCGGAAGCTGTAGAGGTAACGGGCAATCCAGATATGAAAACTGCCCATGTCGACCGTCAGGCTGACGTCACTGTTAATGATGTCCTGCATCGCCCGCACGATACGCAGCGGATGCAGGGCGAACTGATCGAGGCTGGCACCCTGCATCGCCAGCAGCTGACGCTGTTGCTGACGATCCTGCAGAATGGTGGCGGCAGCGTCGCTGAGCTGCAGCGGCGACGTGATTTGCGCGGCGATTTTGCGTACTGTCCCGGCGATATCGCCCACCAGTTCAGCGTCGGGTTGGTAGTGGTTATCGGTCTCGGCGGGCAGCACGTCGATGTGCACCAGCAAGGCGTTGCTGCGGTTCCACATGGCCGGTTCATACTCGACCGGGCTGTAACCGATGGTGATAATCAAATCCGCCTGCTGGAGCAATCGGTCACCGGCCTGATTGTTAAACAGGCCAACCCGCCCGGCAAAGCGTGAGAAGTGATCCTGCCGCACCGCGCCCGCCGCCTGATAGGTGCTGGTCACCGGAATACGGCTTTTGGTTAACAATTCATGAATCGCCGCGCTGTTTTCCGGCTGGCTGGCCATCAGGCCCAGCAGGATCACCGGATTTTTCGCCCGCGCAATCTCGCGGCTTACGGCATTCACCAGCGCGTCTGGCGCAGCGCCCAGCGTGATGTGTCCTGAACGCTGTAACAGGCTGCCTGACACCGGCTGGTCAACAATGTCCTGCGGCAGACTGAGGAACGATGCGCCGCCGCGCCCGTTTTCGGCATGGCGAAACGCGTTCGATACGCACTCCGCGAGCGCCGAGGCATCAGTGACTTCGACGGCAAATTTGGTCACCGGGCGAAACATCGCCACCGTGTCCATGCTTTGATGCACCTGTTTGGCACTGTCAGAGCGCTTAACCGCCCCGCCGATCGCCACCACCGGATCGCCTTCGCTGGTGGCGGTGGCCATGCCGGTCACCAGGTTTGAGCAGCCGGGCCCGGAAGTCACCAGCGCTACGCCGGCGTGGCCGGTCAGGCGGCCCATTGCCGCGGCCATAAACGCCGCGTTAGCCTCATGACGCACCGGAATCAGCTGAATGGAAGAATCTACCAGCGAATCAAACACCTTGTCGATTTTGGCACCGGGAATGCCAAAAATATGGTTTACGCCCTGCGCTTCCAGCTGAGCGACAACCAGGTCTGCGCCACTGTTCCACAGCGTCTGGGTTTTAAGCTGTTTCATGATCACCTCTGCGATTAACTTTCGACGGAACGGATCGCGGCATCGAGATCCTGAGGATTGAGATCGGCCTGTAAAAACTCGCGATCCTGCGGCAGGTCGACCACCAGCTTGCTGATGGCACCAAACGTCAGCGTGCCCTGCTCCAGCACATAGTCGAGGATATGCCCGCCGCCCTGACGATCGTCGGTGATGAAGTGCTCGTGATAGCCGGCGACGTTAATACCCTGCATATATTGCGGCGTGCGGAATCCAATCAGCTCACCGTCACGCTGGCGAAAATCGAAGGTGGGCTGATTGCCCAGCACTTCCGGCATAGAGCGATACGGACGGCACTGGCAGGGCACGGTGCGCGTCTGCACTGAGGCAAAGCGACCGCTCAGGCGCAGCGCGCAGAAATGGTTATCGGAAGTTATGATGCGATCAATCACCTGATGGACGTCATCGCGCGTGGCGGTATGCGCAAAGCGGTGCTGATGTTCCGGTTTGAAGAAGGTCATCACGGCGAACGGGGTTTGTTGTTCAGGCCGTGCCGGGCTGGCGCTGCCATCGGCGCGCAGCTGATAAATCTGCCGGTCAAATGCCACCAGTTCACCATCCAGCTGATTGAACGTGCCGAGGCCAAAATCGCCCTTCTGCAACAGCTGCGCGACGGTGGTTGAACCGTCATAGACGCCGTTGAGCAGCGCACTCATCAGGGAGGTCTGATAGATAACCTTTTCTGGTGATTGCTGTCCCAGTTGAGTGACGGATGCCTTTAGCTGATCTTCGCATGAACAATCAGATACAAAGTTACACATTTGCTGCCTCACAATCAGATAGTTAAGCCGTGTTAATATCATGGTGGGCTACATGGCTCACAGAATCCAATAGTGAAAACTGCCAACTTCGAGACGTTTTTGATATGGAACTTCGCCACCTGCGTTATTTCGTTGCCGTTGCTGAAACGCAGCACTTTACCCGCGCCGCCGAGTTGCTGGGCATATCGCAGCCACCGCTCAGCCAGCAAATCCAGCGGCTGGAGCACGAGATCGGCACGCCGCTGCTGAAACGCCTGACGCGCGGCGTGGAACTGACCGATGCGGGCCGCGCGTTTCTGCCCGATGCGATAGCGATTGTGCAGCTGGCCGATATGGCGCTGGAAAAGGCGCGCGGCGTGGCGCGGGGCATGAGCGGCCAGATGTCACTGGGTTTTGCCAGCTCGGTGGCGTTTGGCGCGCCGGTGTTTGATCTGATTCGCGCCTTTAAAACGCGTTACCCGGCGATGGAGCTCATCACCCGGGAAGAGAACATGGCGCTGCTGATGCAGGACTTAGGGGAAGGTTTGCTGGATGCGGCGTTCATTCGTCTGCCGTGTGAAAGCAGTAAGGCGTTTAACCTGAAAGTGATCGCCACGGAGGAGATGAAAGTGGCGCTGCCGGCCAGCCATGCGCTCAGCCAGCAGCAGAGTGTTGCGCTGACGCAGCTGGCCGGAGAATCATTGATTATTTTCCCGCGCGAGGTGGCGCCCAGCCTGTACGAATTAATCGTCAGTGCCTGTCTGCGCGCCGGCTTTGCCGCAAGTCGCTTTCAGCAGGCACCGCAGATTACCTCCTCGCTCGGCATGGTGGGCGCAGGCTGCGGGATTGCGCTGGTGCCGGCTTCACTGTGCTGCGTCAATAATCCACAGCTGGTATTTCGTGACATTGAAAATAATACGCTGTTCACCGACATTGCCTTCGCCTGGCGGCGTAATCATCCGGCCAAAACGGTGTTACACCTGCTGAGTTTGATTAACGGGGAATAATTTGAGAGGGAAATCTGCTGTTTGCGGTGACAGTGCGGACTGAACAATACGTTTATATAACATTAGCCAGTATGATAAATATACCGACAGGTGCGTTTTTTATCAGGGTAATAATACGCAGCGATACTATTATTTTGCTCATTAATTATTAGAAAGCCAGCATTATTACCCGACTCATCCCTGCCAGAAATTAATAATGCCTTCATTCTCAGGAAGTAATGGCCTGCATGCTCTACTTAATTAGAGTTAGCAGAGAGGTCAGGTAACCTGTTATTGCCAGACTGATAAAAATAATACGATAAATTATCAGAATCGTCGCTGCTTAAAAATTTCGTTAAAGAAAATAAAAATGACAGATGCCGGTGTTAAGCCTACCATGAGAAAGACCATTATAATATTTACGCTTATTAACCACGCCAGCGGCAGGGTGTTGCAGGCCGCATACTGAACTTTTTGCTGTTAAATTTCGCACCGGAACCAGGCCGGCGCGGAGGAAATTATGCTGATGAATTTCAACGGTGACGACGATCGCCGCGCACGGGCATTGAAGGCGCTGCGCAGTCGCGACGAAAGCCGTGACGACGTATTACAAAACTTTGTCCGGCTGACCAGTCAGGCACTGGGTATTCCAGGTAGCTTTGTCTCCGTTCTGGATGATGAACATCAGCATATCTGCGCCGCCCACAATTTTGCGCTGGAGCACTCATCCCGCGAGGATTCGCTGTGCCGCCACGCCGTGGACAGTGACGGCGCGGTAGTTATCTCCGACACCCTGCTGGATGCGCGTTTTGCCCGCCATCCGCTGATCATCGGTGCCCCTTTTATCCGCTTTTACGCCGGTGTGCCGCTCAGGCATCGCGATGGCTATGTGCTGGGCACGCTGTGCGTCACGGACGTCGCGCCACACCCGTTCAGCGCTGATCAGGTGAAGGTATTACAGCTGCTGGCCGATCTGGTGATGTCATTCCTCGAAGCGTGGCACTGTGCCGGCTTCACCGATCCGGTCACGGCACTGCCTAACCGCCAGCGCCTGATTCGCGACCTGCAGCGGCTGGCCTCCATCGGGGATCGAACGCCGCAGCGGCTGATCCTGATCGACTGCATTGATATGCCGCGCGCTTACGAGCTGGCGCGCTCCATGGGCATGGGGCCGGTGGAAAGCCTGCTGAAGCACGTCACCACGTTACTGCCTTTGCGCCTGCAGCCCGGTGCGGACGACATCATTTATACCGTCGCCACCGGGCGTTTTGCGATTCTCACCATGGACAACAGCCCGCTGACCGCCGCATCGGTGGCAGAAAACCTGGCAGGGATCAGCGCGGATTTGGACGCGGGCATCTCTGTCGCCCTCACCTGCTTTACCGGCGAGGTCATTTTCATTCCAGCAGAACTTCGCGCGCAGGAAGTGCTGCGCCGGGCGGTGAGTGCGCTGCATGAGGCGATTGGCAACCGGGTGCCCGCCATGAGCTTCAGCCTGGTAGCCGATCAGCGCCGCACTCAGGACTTTCTTCTGATGAACGATCTGGCTGCGGCATTGCAACAGGATCAGGGCCTGTGGCTGGCGTTCCAGCCGAAGATCTGCCTGAACAGTGGCCGGCCCGTTGGCCTGGAGGCACTGGTGCGCTGGCGGCATCCGCAGCGCGGCGAACTCGCTCCCGATCTGTTTATCCCGCTGGCGGAACAGACCGAGCTGCTCAGTGCCTTAACCAGCTGGGTGACCGACAAGGCGATCGCCAGGTTAAAACGCCTGCAGCACAGCCCCCTCCAGCTGCCGGTGACCATCAATATCAGCAGTCGCGACTTCTCAGATCCCGGTTTTGCCGATGCGCTGGAAATGAAAATGCTGCAGGCCCGCCTGCCGACCTCGCTGCTGGGCATTGAATGCCTGGAGACCGAGCAGATTATTAACAGTCCCGCGGCGCTACAGGGGCTGGAGATGCTGAAGCTGCGTGGGTTTGGCATCTCGCTGGATGACTTTGGCACCGGCTACAGCAATATCGGCTACCTGCGACGGATGCCGCTGGATGTGATCAAGCTTGATCGCGCGCTGATCAGCGAAATCGCCTCAGATACCGCGTCGCGGATTATCGCGCGCAGCATCATTACCATGCTGAAACAGCTGGATTACACCGTACTGGCTGAAGGCGTAGAGAATGTCGACACCGTTGCTGCGCTGGCGGAGTACGGCTGCGATCAGGCGCAGGGTTACTTCTATGCGCGCCCGCTGCCGGAAAGCGAACTGGATGCGTGGCTGACGCGCCAGCTCGCGGCACAAAGCTGAGCCAGAACTGCTTAATACATATCAGGTTATACATGTGCTGCGAGGTAATGAGATTCACCGCAACACGACGTCTGCCTTAAACGTAGCCCATCAGTTTCAGCATTGACTGTGCCTGGTGCATCGCTTCGGCGCGATGGGTGACGCCCAGCTTCTGGTACAGATTACGGATATGGGTTTTGATGGTGGTTGCCGCGACGTCCAGCTCGCCGGCGATCTGATCGTTGCTGTAGCCGGAGTAGATCAACCCCAGCACCTGCCATTCGCGCTGGGTCAGCGGACTGGTGCGAATCAGCTCCGGCACATCCGGGTGGTTCAACAGCCGGCTGACGAAGCCCTCATCGAAATGGGCAAACTTATGCCGGTGATACTTGTTGATCTCACTGAGAATGCGCCGGGCCCGATGCTGATCGAGTTCGCTCAGCGTATTGAGCTGAATTAACTGGCGCAGCTGCTGCGCCATCATTTCGCCCTCAATCACGAAGTGGCTGACGAAGCCGGTGCTGCGTGCCAGCTTCAGCGCTTCGATCAGCGCCTTCTGCGCCTCCGCTTTGCGCGCGGTTTGCCAGTAGATTTGATTCAGCAGCAGCAGGTTACGGTTTAAATCACTCATCAGCCGCAGCGCATGCGCATTTTCATTCAGCTCATCGAGGATCACTTCGGCCTGGCTGAGATTGCCCAGCAGGATCTGCGCCCGCGCCACATTGCGCCACTGGCCCTGCAAAAAATGATTGTTGGCAAAGGCGGGTTTATCGGTATGGCGCATCCAGTGGCTGGCGCTCTGCGCATCGCCCGTCATCTGCCAGTAGATCAGCCGCACTTTGTCGGCGTTGGCAATCCAGTCGCTGTGCAGCACGCCGTTATTCATCAGGTTTTCCAGCCGGCTGAGATAGCTGCGCGCATTATCCAGATTGCCGCGTGCCAGCGAGCACTGAATCAATAGCCCAAGGCACTGGATTTGCTGCTGGGGCGGATAGCCTTTCAGGACTTTGATGCCTGCGCGCGCGGCGTGTTCGGCCTCATCCAGCCGGCCCCACGCCCACATCAGCTGCGCACGGATGCGCAGTAAAAACTCGTGCAGCGGGATGTTCGCCAGATGCTGTTCACTTACCAGCACAAACGCTTTTTCCTGAATCTCCCACGCTGATTGTAAAAAGCCCTGCGCGAACAGGATTTCGCTCTGCTGAATCAAACTCCACAGCGCGTAGTGCCAGGCTTCATCGCGGCGCGCCATCTGTTCGGTTTGCCGCATCAGCGCCAGCGAGTTGGTCAGGTCACCTTTGCAATGCATCACTTCGCCGTGCACTGAGGTGGCCACAATGCGGCTGTAGCGACGCGTTTCCGGCAGCGTTTCCAGCGCCAGCCGTGCCAGTCGCTCTGCTTCGTCGGCGTTGCCGTGATTGATGGCCACCTGTGCGCGCACCGCATTGAATTCGCCCTGCAGCGCGTCGTCAATTTCGCAGTCGCAGCCTTCCTCAAAGCGCGCCAGCAGCCGGTTAACTTCAGAAAAGCGATGCTGGCTCTGCATCAGCCACGCCTGCAGCAGTACCAGTTTCGGACTGGCCAGCAGCGTGTGCCACGGCAGCGCATTCAGCGACTGCTCCAGCAGTGCCAGTTCGCTGCGGTTGAACAGCGTCCACGCATGCTGCAGCAGCACGTCGCGCAGCATATCGGTATCGCCGGACGCCAGCGCATGATGAATCGCCTCGCCGGGAAAACCCTGCGCCATCCAGCTTTGCGCAGCCGCGCGGTGAATGGCCGGTAGCTCGCTGGCCAGCTCCCATTCGCAGCGCTGACGCAAAAAGCTGCCGAACAGCGGGTGATAGCTGAACCACTGCCCTGAATCATCCATGCGCTGAATAAACAGCCCCTGACGTTCAATTTCTTCCAGCCGCATGCGCCCGTTGTCTTCACCGGTCACGCAGGCGACCAGCGCATCATTCATCGACTGCAATAACGCGCTCTTCAGCAAAAAATGGCGCGTGGCGGCATCGACGTTATCCAGCACTTCCTCGACCAGATAATCGGAAAGGTGGCTGGCATTAATACCGGAGAGCCGGCGAGCGGAGTCCTGCGCCGATGCCGCGCCCTGACGGGTGGACAGTGCGATCAGCTGTAACGCAGTCGCCCAACCTGCTACATCATCACACAGACGGTTGCTCTCATCCGGCGCGAGCGGCGCACTCAGGCGGCAGTCGAAGAACTGTTTCGCCTCCTGATGGGTGAAGGCCAGCTGCTGGCTGCCCAGCTTCAGTAGTTGTTCACGCACGCGCAGATTAGCAATACCCAACTGCGGCAGATTGCGGGACAGCACCACCAGCGTCAGGTTATCCGGCTGATGGCGCAGGAAAAAGCGCATCGCTTCATGCACGGCAGGATTGGTGATGTGATGATAATCATCGATGATCAGCCACAGCGGCTGCTGCCACGCGGCCAGCTCATTAAACAGCTGGGCGAACAGCGCATTGAGGTTCACGTACTGACGCTTTTGCGCCAGCGTCTCGCTGCGGCTGCATGCGCCGCGGGTAGCCTGCTGCAGCGCGGCGATCAGGTAATCGGCGAAGCGCTCCGGCTGATTGTCGCCCTCGTCTAATGAATACCAGCCCAGCTCGCTTTTATCAGCCGCCCACTGCGATACCAGCGTGGTTTTGCCGTAGCCCGCCGGGCTGGCAATCAGCACCAGCCGGTAATTCGCCGCTGCGCTGAGCTTTTGCAGCAGACGATCGCGGGTAACCGTGCTTTCAGGACGAACGGGACGACTCAGTTTTGAGGGTATCAACATGGGCGCACGCTTCTCCGTTAACGTTCAGCGCATCATTTTTTTACGCTTCGTAATTAATAGTCATACACGTTCGGAGATTCGGTTACTGAATGCAAGCGAACTGATTAGTTACGCTTTACAAAAGCGAGTGTTATCACACTCCTGCCGCGCTTTCAGATTTACCTCAGCCTCTCCACCCTCCCTGTCCTCCCCGTGGAATTTTTTACAGGAGGAGGTAGCCGCCTGGCGGCAGCGTCACACTGCCTGTAACCCTATTTATTCGACTGGAGTTTCCCTATGGCACTGCCCACATTTGACCCTGACCGTTTTTCTGCCGCGCTGGTGCGCCAGTGGCAACGTTTTGGCCTGCCGGATGCGCAGGAAATGAGCCCCGACCAGTGGTGGCACGCGCTGAGCGGCGCGCTGGCCGAACTGCTGGCGGATATACCGGTGCAGCCGGCCGCTGGCGGACAGCGCCACGTTAATTATCTGTCAATGGAGTTTCTGCTGGGCAGGCTGACCGGCAACAATCTGCTGAATCTCGGCTGGTACGACGGCGTTAAAGCGACGCTGGCCGCAGCAGGCGTGACGCTGAGTGACGTGCTGGAGCGTGAAACCGATCCGGCACTGGGCAACGGCGGTCTGGGACGGCTGGCCGCCTGTTTTCTCGATGCGATGGCGACCACCGGCCAGCCTGCGCTCGGCTATGGCCTGAACTACCAGTACGGTCTGTTTCGCCAGCATTTTGTCGGGGGCGCGCAGCACGAACAGCCGGATGACTGGCAGCGCGATCGTTATCCCTGGTTTCGCCACAACGCGGCGCTTGACGTGCAGGTCGGACTGGGCGGCAGCGTGACCACCATTGACGGCGTGGCGCACTGGCAGCCTGCTTTTGTTGTGCAGGGTGAAGCCTGGGATCTGCCGGTGGTCGGTTTCCGCAACGGCATCACGCAGCCCTTGCGTCTGTGGCAGGCAAAGCATGCCCGACCGTTTGATCTCCAGCGTTTCAATAACGGCGATTTTCTGCGTGCAGAACAGCAAGGCATTGAGGCGGAAAAACTGACCAAAGTGCTCTACCCGAATGACAACCATCAGGCAGGCAAAAAGCTGCGTCTGATGCAGCAGTATTTCCAGTGTGCCTGTACGCTGGCGGATATTCTGCGCCGTCATCAGGCGGCGGGACGATCCATCGAAACGTTAGCGGATTATGAAGTGATCCAGCTGAACGATACGCATCCGACGCTGGCCATCCCGGAGCTGTTGCGCCTGCTGCTGGATGAGCACCGGCTCAGCTGGCAGGACGCATGGCGCATTACCCAGCGCACCTTCGCCTATACCAACCACACGCTGATGCCGGAAGCGCTGGAGTGCTGGAACCTGCGCCTGGTGCGCAGCCTGCTGCCGCGCCATCTGATGATCATCAATACGCTCAATGCGCAGCTAAAACAGCAGGTTGAGGCGCGCTGGCCGGGTAATCAGGCGATCTGGTCAAAACTGGCGCTGGTGCACGATCAGCAACTGCGCATGGCAAATCTGTGCGTGGTCGGCAGCTTTGCAGTCAACGGCGTGGCGGCGCTGCACTCGCGGCTGGTGGTACAGGACCTGTTCCCCGAGTATCACGCGCTGTGGCCGGAGAAGTTTCACAATGTCACCAACGGCATCACGCCGCGTCGCTGGATCAACCAGTGCAATCCGGCGCTGGCGGCGCTGATCAACAAAACGCTGCAGCGTCCGTGGCTTAACGATCTCGATGCGCTGCAGGATCTGACGCCATTCGCCGATGACGCCGCCTTCCGCGCCGAATATCGCGCCATTAAGCAGCACAACAAGCAGGCACTGACAGAGTGGATCGCCGCCCGAACCGGCATTGCGGTGCAGCCTGATGCGCTGTTTGACGTCCAAATCAAGCGGCTGCACGAATACAAACGGCAGCACCTGATGCTGCTGCACATGATTGCGCTGTGGCAAACGCTGGTCAGCGATCCGCAGGCCAATCTGGCTCCGCGCGTGATGCTGTTTGGTGCCAAAGCGGCGCCGGGTTATGCGCTGGCGAAAAACATCATTTACGCCATCAATAAAGTAGCAGAGACCATTAACCACGATGCGCGCGTCGGCGACCGGCTGAAAATTGTCTTTATCCCTGATTACAACGTGTCGGTTGCCGAGCGCCTGATCCCGGCCGCCGATCTCTCGGAACAGATCTCTACTGCGGGCAAAGAAGCATCCGGTACCGGCAATATGAAGCTGGCGCTGAACGGTGCACTCACCATCGGTACGCTGGATGGGGCCAACGTTGAAATCGCGCAGCAGGTCGGTGAAGAGAATATCTTCATCTTTGGCCATACCGTAGAGCAGGTCAGCGCGCTGAAACAGGCCGGTTACTCGCCATTGAACTGGCGCAGTAAGGACGCGCAGCTGGATCGCGCGCTGACCGCGCTGGAAGATGGCACCTTCAGTAACGGCGACCGCACGGCGTTCAGCGATCTGGTCAACAGCCTGGGCGCGCAAGGCGGCGATCCTTATCTGGTACTGGCTGATTTTCGCCACTATCTCAACGCGCAGCAGCAGGTTGAAGCGCTGTGGGCCGATCCTGAGGCCTGGACGCGCGCCGCAATCCTCAATACCGCGCGTTGCGGCATGTTCAGTGCCGATCGCGCCATTCGTGACTATCAGCAACGTATCTGGCAGGCCAGCCGCTAAGGAACGCCATGAAACCCAAAGATGCTCTTGATCGCCGTGCTGACGCGCTTATTGCTGCGGAATATATTGATGCGCACGGAAAACCGCAGCAGATTTCTGCTCTTACCCATCAGCGTCTCGCTGCGCTGATGCAGGCCCCTGCGAACGGCTCCGCACCGCTGCCGCCGGTGGTGATTTTTTATGTCGGACAGCCACTGAGTCTGGCACCGGTGCTCAGCGCCGATGCGGAATGGCAGCTGACGAGCGAAAGCGGCGAAAACTGGTCCGGGCGCTGCCAGCCAGGTGAAGCGTTGGTGTTGCCCGCGTTGCCCGCCGGTTATCACCAGCTGACATTGACTCAGAAGTTACAGTGTCACCGTTGCCCGATTATAGTGGCACCCCGCCGCTGCTACGAACCTGCGGAACTGCTGGCGGGCGAATCGCTGTGGGGCAGCTGTATTCAGCTGTATACGCTGCGCTCTGCGGCTAACTGGGGCATCGGGGATTTCGGCGATCTGCGGCAGATGATCGCTGAAACCGCGCGGCGCGGCGGCGCGTTTGTCGGGCTCAATCCGCTGCACGCGCTGTTTCCTGCCGCACCGGAGAGCGCCAGCCCTTACAGTCCCTCTTCCCGGCGTTGGCTCAACATCCTCTATATCGACGTGGGCGCTGTGGCAGATTTTGGCCTCAGCGACGCGGCGCAGGCCTGGTGGCAAGCTGAGGAGACGCAGCAGGCGATTCGGGCAGCGCGTGACGCCGCATGGGTGGATTACACTGCCGTCACCCGGCTTAAGTTGCAGGGACTGCGGCTTGCCTGGCAGCAGTTTCGCCGGCGCACGGCAGATGATGGACAGGCGCAGGCGTTTGCGGAGTTTGTGCGTGCCGGGGGCGACAGCCTGCTGCATCAGGGGCTGTTTGATGCGCTGCACGCGGCGCGCAGCGCCCAGGATGGCACGGGCTATGGCTGGCAACACTGGCCGGCCGAATGGCAGCAGGCGAACAGTGCGGCAGTGCTGGCGTTCCGCATCGAGCACAGCGACGAGGTGCGTTTCTACATGTGGCTGCAGTGGCTGGCGGCAGAGCAATTCGCCGCCTGCTGGCAGCTGTGTCAGCAGCAGCAGATGGCGATCGGGCTGTATCGCGACCTGGCGGTGGGCGTGGCGGCGGATGGCGCGGAAACCTGGCGCGATCGGCAGCTTTACTGCCTGGACGCCAGTGTTGGCGCGCCGCCGGATATCCTCGGTCCGCTCGGTCAGAACTGGGGATTGCCGCCGATGGACCCGCAGGTGATGGCCGCGCGCGGCTATGAACCGTGGATCGACCTGCTGCGCGCCAGCATGCGCGACTGCGGCGCGCTGCGCATTGACCATGTGATGGCGCTGCTGCGTTTATGGTGGATACCGAAGGATGAAAGCGCGGCGCACGGTGCCTATGTGCACTATCCGGTGGATGATTTGCTGGCGATTCTGGCACTGGAGAGCCAGCGCCATCGTTGCATGGTGATTGGCGAGGATCTGGGCACCGTGCCGGAAGCCATCGTTGATAAACTGCGCGACGCCGGTGTGTACTCCTACAAAGTGCTCTACTTTGAGCAGGAATCGCAGCGCCACTTCCGCGCGCCAGCGACGTGGCCGCGTCAGGCGATGGCCGTTACCACCACCCATGATATGCCGACGCTGCGCGGCTGGTGGCAAAGTGACGATTTGCGGCTGGGCAGTGCTCTCGGACTGTACCCCGATCGGGCGATTCTCGCTGGCCTGTATCGCGATCGGCGCCTGGCTAAACAGGCGTTGCTGCGTACGCTGTTGCGCAGCGGTGACCTGCCGCCGCGCCGCCGCTTCCGGCGGGCCAGCGTGCGCATGAGTCATCAGCTTAGTCAGGCGATCCATCGCTATCTGGCCCGCAGCCAGTGTGCGCTGCTCGGTTTGCAGCCGGAAGAGTGGCTGGATATGGCACTGCCGGTCAACGTGCCGGGCACCGTCGATCAGTATCCCAACTGGCGACGTAAACTCAGTGTAACGCTGGAAGCGATAGCGGAGGATGACAGAATCGATGCGTTGCTGACGGCGGTACATTCACGCCAGCGTCAGCGTAAGTAGCACGAAACCGGCCTGCTGCGTGCAGGTCGGAGTGCCATAAAAAAGGTGCGCCGAAGCGCACCAGGTGGGGCAACTCAGCACTGTCGGGGCAGTTTCACCCCTTGCCTTTAACACTGCTGATAAAGGTTTGCCGCGCCGATGTCGATCCCAGACGCTCCGCTTCATCCAGCAGCTTCAGCGCTTTATCGATATTGCCCTGTTGCACCGCCTGACGAATGCTCTGATTGAAATAGCTTTCCGTCTCATTCACCAGCGGTGCCGGTTCAGGCGCTGGCGCGCGCGCCGTCGTGGCGGCCATGGCCGGCCGGGTGCTGCCAACGGTGACAGCGGCAGGCGCGGCTGAGCCAAACAGCGGGCCGACCAGAATCGACGAGCCGGAACTGGTTGCTACTTTCAGTTTGATTTTGCCGTCGCGACTGTGACGCGCCACCGGATCGGGAATATCCGGTACCGCATGGCCGGTGCCTTTGGCATAAGCTTTGGCCGGATCCAGCAGCGTCGTGATCTGGGTTAAATCCTGGTCGGTGGTGAACACCAGCAAATAGATCTTCTGCTGGCCCGGCACCGGCGTCAGCTTCATCACCCCTTCCAGCCGATCGGCGCTCATCACGCCGGGCTGCTGATAGCTAAAGAAGCGGCTCGGAAACCACGCGGCCGGCTGCAGGTTTTCATCCAGTACCAGCACATTTGGCGCAAAGACCTGATTGTGTACCACCTCGCTGCTTAGCGTAACCGTCAGCTCGCCCTGATTGGCAGGCAGGCTGTAAGCCGCGATGGCCCCTGTTAAGCCACGTACATCCAGCGGCGTTGCGCTTTGTGTCAGCGTGATGGTTTGTGCACGCGTTGCATCCACCGGCTGCCAGCTGAGCTGCTGCAACCGCGCGGTGGGAATGGACGGCGCCGCGGAAAGATCCTGCGGTACCAGATTGATGTCGGCCTGAACTGGCATAATGACGCCGGTCAGCAGCGCGCTGCTCAGGCAGAAGGCGATAAGATGTTTTTTCATTGTGATATCCCAACAAGCTGTCAGGCAGCGGCGTAGGCCAGGCAATGGCCGCCGCTGTCCGAAAACGCCGTGCGTCTGGCGCACGGCGGGTGTTTGCTTAACCTGCGCAGCGCCTTACCACCAGATTTCCATCTGTGCGCCGAAGGTCCACTCATCGTTGTCGCCACGGCTGTTGGTGAACAGACCGTTGCCGCTGCTGTCCGCCGCGGCCAGCGAAGTGATATCGCCGGAGGCGTCTTTGCTGTAGCCCCACTTCTCATCCCATTTGGCGTAGGTGGCGAACAGGCGCAGCGCCGGACGTGACCAGATGCTGTCGCCAGCCTGCCACTGCTGCGCCAGGGTGATTTTGTACTGACCGTTGCGTTCGCTGACCTGCTGTGACTTGACGTTGTCATAGCCTACTTCCAGCAGGGTGCTCATGATGGGCGTCCATTTGTACATAGGACGTACGCCGACGGTGTACCACTCGGTTCCGCGGTTGTTATCCAGATCGACGTTCTGGTACATCGCCACGTACATCAGATCCCAGCGATCGGCCAGCGAGATCGCACCGTGATCCAGGATGCGGTACATATTGCCGTTGTTATTGATGTTGCTGCCCTGCGGCAGGCCTTTGCCCTGCGAGGTCAGCGCATCAGTGGCGTACTGCAGCACAAACTTGTTGTAGCCTTTCAGCATGCTCTGCGTGTGTTCCGCGGTGAACATCCAGCCATCTTTCGACGCGCCGTCATCTAAGCGATAACCGTCACGCGCGTTGGCGCGGCCATAGTCGACACCCAGTTCCAGCACGCCATTGGGGTTAGTTTCCATGCCGGCGAGACGCACATCAAAAACGTCATTGGCGGTACTGGTGGCGTAATCACGGATCTGGTCACTGGAGAAGGTGTAAGAGCCGCCCGCTTCAGAAGAGCGCGTCGCGGCGAACGAGAGCTTACCAAACCCGAGATCGACATCTTCCAGACCGGCGCCCGGACCGGAGATATCCCAGTAGTAGAAGTCGATCATGTGAACATCGTGACGCTGATAAAAGCGTTTACCGGCCCAGATGGTGGAACCCGGCAGCGCATCGATCAGGTTTTTTCCTTTCACGTTGGCTTCACGGAAGGCCGGTGAGGTCGCTTCCCAGTCATTCTGCTGGGAGACGGAATAGGCGACGTTAGTATCGAAATAGAAACTTTTATCGCCCTCTTTCCACACTTCCTGGCCCAGTTTCAGTTCAGCATAGGTTTCACATTCGTTGCCCAGACGGTATTTGCTTTGCGCGCCGGTAGCCTGAAAGCACTGTTGCTCGCCGCCGCTGCCGGTCCAGCCGATACCCGAACGGGCGTAACCCGTAAAATCGACCGCCATGGCTTGAGCGGAGAGCGTACCCGCTGCGATGGCAATCGCGACGGGAAGTTTGCGCAGAGTTAACATTTTCTATCTCCTGAGGTCATTGCTTTTATTGTTTTGCAGGGCTAAACACCGGGTTCCTGATGCAGCCTGCGGCAGGCGCTCCCGTCCTCGCGGAACAGGTGACAACGCTCCGGCGGCAGGCCAATACCCATCAGGGCGCCCTCTTCTACCAGCACCACGTCCTCCTGGCGGTACACCAGGTTCTGACGAATGGCGGGGATCTGGATATGGATCTGCGTCTCGTGGCCGAGCTGCTCAACCACCTGCACTTCGCCCTCCAGCGTGACATCGGCGATGTCGCTGGAGAGCAGATGTTCCGGACGAATACCCAGCGACATGTTGCTGCCGACCTGGACGCCGGCGCTCTCCACCGGCAGCCATACAAGCTGATCGTTGGGCAAACGCACCTGCACCTGATCGATGGCGGTGGCGGTCACTTTGACGGGCAGAAAATTCATGCGCGGCGAGCCGATAAAGCCGGCAACGAAGCGGTTAGCGGGATAGTGATAGAGTTCGAGCGGCTTACCGACCTGGGCGATGCGACCGGCGTCCAGCACCACGATCTTGTCGGCCAGCGTCATCGCTTCGATTTGATCGTGCGTAACGTAAATCATGGTGCGCTTCAGGCGCTTGTGCAGGCGTGAGATTTCAATGCGCATCTGTACGCGCAGCGCGGCATCGAGATTGGACAATGGCTCGTCGAGCAGAAACACACGCGGTTCGGCCACCAGCGTGCGCCCGATGGCCACGCGCTGCCGCTGTCCGCCCGATAGGGCTTTGGGCCGCCGTTCCAGCAGGTGCGCCAGCTGTAACACCTCCGCAACCTGATTGACGCGCTGCTGGATTTCAGCGCGCTTTACGCCAGCCAGCTTCAGGCCAAACGACATGTTTTCGGCCACCGAAAGGTGTGGATAAAGGGCGTAAGACTGAAACACCATGCCGATACCGCGCTCAGCGGGCGGAACATCGTTCATGCGCTGACCGCCAATCAGCAGATCGCCGCGGGTGATGGTTTCCAGGCCAGCGATCATGCGTAACAGCGTTGATTTGCCGCAGCCGGAGGGACCGACGAACACCACAAATTCCCCTTCGCCGATCTCCAGATTGATGTCTTTTGATACCTCGGTATCGCCCCAGGCCTTGGTGACATGGTGTAACGCAACGCTCGCCATGATGCTTTCCTCTTCGCAGGCTCATGCTTGCCTGCAGCACCGCAGGCAGACTCCGGCGACCACTATGAGCAGGCGCAGACGGCGCAACATCCTCCACCGTGTGGGTTTTTACTGGGGGATGAGGCGGGAGGAGGAGTACGCGCACGCCAGCCGCGCCGGCGCGACGTTCACGGCAATTTTGTGAGCTGTCACGCAGAGCTGACGCGTCAATAGTGTGCGCCAGCGCGTATTAAGGCGCTGTTTTGCAAGCGCGATCACGGCTTAGTGCCATTGGGCGTAGAGCGCAGGAGGATGAGGAAATGCCATAACGCCGCACAATGATGCCACTAATGATTTCCGCTTCCGCTAACAGGATGGAGTTATGACAATGAAAACCGGCGCACGCGTTCTGGCCCTTTCCGCCCTTACGGCCGTACTGTTTTCGGCTTCGGCCGTGGCCAAAATTGAAGAAGGTAAACTGGTCATCTGGATCAACGGTGATAAGGGCTATAACGGCCTCGCCGAGGTAGGCAAAAAATTCGAGCAGGACACCGGTATCAGCGTGACGGTTGAACATCCTGACAAAATGGAAGAAAAATATCCGCAGGTCGCCGCGACCGGGGACGGTCCGGACATCATCTTCTGGGCGCACGATCGCTTTGGCGGCTATGCCCAGTCAGGGCTGCTGGCCGAAGTCACACCGGATCAAAACTTCCAGCAAAAACTGTTTCCGTTTACCTGGGATGCGGTGCGCTTCAACGGCAAGCTGATTGGCTATCCGGTTTCTGTGGAGTCGCTGTCGCTGATTTACAACAAAGATCTGCTGCCCACCCCACCGAAAAGCTGGGAAGATATGGCGGCGCTGGATAAGCAGCTGCGCGCCAAAGGCAAGAGCGCCATCATGTTTAACCTGCAGGAACCCTATTTCACCTGGCCGCTGCTGGCCGCCGGTGGCGCCTATGCTTTCAAAAAGACCGATAGCGGCTATGACGTGAAAGATACCGGCGTCGACAACGCCGGCGCGAAAGCAGGCATGCAGTTCCTCGTCGATCAGGTGAAAGCCAAAATCCTTAATGCCGATACCGACTATTCGATTGCCGAAGCGGCCTTCAATAAAGGACAAACCGCGATAACCATCAACGGTCCGTGGGCGTGGAGCAATATCGATAAAAGCGGCATCAACTACGGCGTTACGCTGTTACCGACGCTGAACGGCAAGCCGACCAAAACCTTTGTCGGCGTACTGAGCGCGGGCATCAACGCGGCCAGTCCTAATAAAGAGCTGGCCAAAGAGTTTCTGGAAAATTATCTGCTGACCGACGCCGGTCTCAACGCGGTTAACAAGGACAAGCCGCTGGGCGCGGTCACCCTGAAGTCTTTCCAGCAAACGCTGGAGAAAGACGCGCGCATCGCCGCCACCATGAACAATGCGCGCGATGGCGACATCATGCCTAACATCCCGCAGATGGCGGCCTTCTGGTATGCGATGCGCACCGCGACGCTGAATGCGCTGAGTGGTCGTCAAAACGTCGATGCGGCGCTGAAGGATGCGCAGGCGCGTCTCAATAAGTAATGCTGTTACGGAGCCGACGGCTGTCGGCTCGCCACTGGCTGTTAAGGAACACCGTATCATGTCAGGAATACCGCAAAAGAGACGGCACAGCCTGGTGCTGCGCAGCCTGCTGGTCGGGATCGGCTGTCTGCTGGTCGGCTACCTTCTGGTGCTAATGTATGCTCAGGGTGAATACCTGTTTGCGCTGGTCACGCTGGTAGTCAGCGCCGCAGGCCTGTGGATTTACACCAACCGGCGCGCCTATGCCTGGCGCTATGTGTATCCGGGACTGGCCGGCATGGCGCTATTCGTCCTGTTTCCACTGGCCTGTACCGTCGCCATTGCCTTCACCAACTACAGCAGCACCAATCAGCTCAGTGAGGCGCGCGCGCAGCAGGTGCTGCTGAGTCGCCAGTATCAGGCCGGGGACGCGATGAACTTCGCGCTCTATTCGCAGGGCGATCGCTGGCAGCTGGCGCTCAGCACAGGCGAAAACAGCTTTCTGTCTGCGCCGTTTACGCTGGGTGGTGAACAGCAGCTCAGCCTCACGCCAGCCGCGCTGCCCGCCACCGCGCGCGCCAGCTTAAAAACCATCACCCAAAACCGTCAGGCGCTGAGTCAGTTAACTGCCCGACTGCCGGACGGTCGCGAGCTGGTGATGAGTTCGCTGCGCCAGTTTTCCGGCACGCGGCCGCTGTACGTGCTGGACGCACCGGAACAGCTGAGAAATCAGCAAAACGGCGCCCGCTATCAGGCCAACCGGGACACGGGGTTCTATCAGCAGATCAATGCAGATGGCAGCTGGGCCAGCGAACAGCTCAGCCCCGGCTTTACCGTTGGCGCAGGCTGGAAAAACTTTGCCCGCGTGTTCACCGACGAAGGCATTCAGAAACCGTTCCTGGCGATATTTGGCTGGACGCTGCTGTTTTCGCTGTTGACCGTGCTGCTGACGGTCGCGGTGGGCATGGTGCTGGCGTGTCTGGTGCAGTGGGAAGCGCTGCGGGGCAAGGCCATCTATCGCGTGATGCTGATTCTTCCCTACGCGGTACCGGCATTCATTTCGATACTGATTTTTAAGGGGCTGTTTAACCAGAGTTTTGGCGAAATCAACGTCATGCTCAATGCGCTGTTTGGCTTCAAGCCAGCGTGGTTCAGCGATCCGACGCTGGCGCGCGCCATGCTGGTGATCGTCAATACCTGGCTGGGTTATCCCTACATGATGATCCTGTGCATGGGCTTGCTCAAGGCGATCCCGGACGATCTGTATGAAGCGTCCGCGATGGATGGCGCCGGGCCGCTGCAGAATTTCTTTTTGATTACACTGCCGCTGCTGCTGAAACCGCTACTGCCGCTGATGATCGCCAGCTTTGCTTTTAACTTCAACAACTTCGTGCTGGTGCAGCTGCTGACTAATGGTGGCCCCGATCGACTCGGCACCACTACGCCGGCGGGCTACACCGATCTGCTGGTCAACTACACCTGGCGCATCGCCTTTGAAGGCGGCGGCGGTCAGGACTTCGGCCTGGCGGCAGCCATCGCCACGCTGATCTTCCTGCTGGTCGGTGCGCTGGCGGTGATTAACCTGAAAGCGCTACGCATGAAGTTTGATTAAGGAGGCGTTATGGCCATGGTACAACCGAAATCGCAGAAGCTGCGTCTGCTGCTGACGCATCTGCTGCTGCTGCTGTTTATCGCGGCAATTCTGTTCCCGCTGCTGATGGTGATTGCCATCTCGCTGCGCAGCGGCAATTTCGCCACCGGCAGTCTGATCCCGGAACAGATTTCCTGGGAACACTGGCGGCTGGCGCTTGGATTCAGCGTTACTCATGCCGATGGTCGCGTGACGCCACCGCCCTTCCCGGTGCTGCTGTGGCTGTGGAATTCGGTGAAGATCGCCGCCATCAGCGCACTGGGGATTGTGGCGCTCTCGACCACCTGCGCCTACGCGTTTGCCCGCATGCGCTTCGCCGGTCGCGCCAGTTTGCTTAAGGGCATGCTGATTTTTCAGATGTTCCCGGCGGTACTATCGCTGGTGGCGCTCTATGCGCTGTTTGACCGGCTGGGGCAATATCTGCCGTTTCTCGGCCTCAATACCCACAGCGGCGTGATTTTCGCCTATCTGGGCGGCATCGCGCTGCACGTCTGGACTATTAAGGGCTATTTCGAAACCATTGATGGTTCGCTGGAGGAAGCGGCGGCGCTGGATGGTGCCACGCCGTGGCAGGCGTTTCGTCTGGTGTTGCTGCCGCTTTCGGTGCCGATCCTCGCGGTGGTGTTTATCCTGGCGTTTATCGCTGCGGTCACCGAAGTACCGGTCGCCTCGCTGCTGCTGCGCGACGTCAACAGCTATACCCTCGCGGTCGGGATGCAGCAGTATCTCAATCCGCAGAACTATCTGTGGGGCGATTTCGCCGCGGCGGCCGTGTTGTCCGCCATTCCCATCACGCTGGTGTTTTTACTGGCACAGCGCTGGCTGGTGAGCGGGCTGACGGCGGGCGGTGTAAAAGGTTAAAGATTCATCAGTACCACTGCTTCCTCAACGGCAACCACCTGTTGAGGTTTTGGCGGCCAATGGCCGCCGTTTTTATTACAGGCATAAAAAAAGTGGAGCGCTGTGGCCCCACTCTGTTAGTTAACTGCGCTGGGTTATTCTGGCAGTGCGTAAACCACCACCTGATCGCCCACCTGATCCTTCAGGATGGTGTTACCACCGGCGACAAAGGCAACATACTGCCGGCCTTTGTATTCATACACCGAGGGGTTGGCAACCGCGGGCGCTTCGACCTGATCGGACCACAGCTCTTCGCCGCTATCCAGTGAATAGGCGCGTACTTTGGCATCCATTGAGGCGCCGATAAAGATCACGCCGCCGGCGGTGACTGCCGGACCGCCAATGGTTGGCGAGCCCCAGCTTTCCGGCATGAAGAAGCCGTACTGCTGCGACGCGCCGACCGGACGACGCCATTTCACATCACCGGTGTGCATATCCAGCGCCACGATCTCGCCAAACGGCGGCTGCCAGCACGGCATGCCGAGCCAGTTATTCGCCACCATCAGGCGCAGGCCGTAAGGCGCGCCTTCCTGCGGGGCGAAACCACTCTCGTTACCCGAGCCGTTATCGGCCTTGTCGTAATCGGCGCGGCTGTAAAGCTTCACGTATTGCACGATGTGCGAAGTATTCACGATGGCGATCTGTTTTTGCGGATCGAACGCCACGCCGCCCCATTGCACGCCGCCCGCGCTGTCCGGATAGGTCAGTGCGCCTTCGCCTTGGGTGGTTGGTGGTGTGTACATGCCGTCATAGCTCAGCTTATCCCACAGGCGTGAGCACTGACCGGCGCCAACAATATCGGCCAGCTTCCAGATCGCCGGTTTTTTGGATTGATCCAGCAGCGGTGCCGGTTTGGTCGGGAATGGCTGGGTTGGCGACAGTTTCTCGCCCTGCACTGAACCATCGCCCTGCGGCACCGGACGCTCCTCAATCGGCCAGACATCTTCACCGGTCAGGCGATTGACCACAAACAGGAAACCCTGCTTGGTGGCCTGAATCAGCGCCGGAATCTGCTTCCCGTTCACGGTAATGTCCATCAGCGTGGGTGCTGAGTTGATGTCGTAATCCCACACATCATGATGCACCCACTGTCGCGACCACACCACTTTGCCGGTATTTACATCCAGCGCAGTCGTGGAGGTGCCGAGCGGAATTGGATCGACGCGGTTGCCGCCCCAGTAGTTTGGCGAAGGTGATGACACCGGCAGATAAACCAGGCCATGCGCTTCGTCGGCCGACATGTGGGTCCAGACGTTAGCCGTACCGGTGCGCGGGCGAATGCTGGCCGGGATGGCGTCAAAAGTCCATTCACGTGCCCCGGTCTGCGCGTTGATTGAAAACACCGTGCCCGGCGGCGCTTCTGCGTAAGCCCAGTCTTTGCCCGCCCAGCCAACGATCAGGTGATCACCCACCACCGTCGGCGGCTGGAGCAGGGACAGCGGGAATTTAGCGTTAACCGTATTCCACTGGTTGACGTTGAGCACGCCTTTATCTGCAAAGTTTTCGCACGGCTTGCCGGAATCGGCATCCAGTGCGTACAGCTTGCCGTCAACGGTGCCCATATAAACGATTTTCTGGCAGGCCTGACCCGCCTGCGGATTTTTCGCCTGCCAGTAAGAGACGCCTCGATTTTTCAGTACCGGCTGGGTCAGCGCCTGACGTGGCGATTTAGTATCGTAGTGCCACTTCTCCTTGCCGGTGCCCGGATCCAGCGCAATCAGCCGATCAAATGGCGTACCGATGTACAGCGTATCGTTGGCAAAAATTGGCGTGGCGGACCAGACGGTCGCTGGCGTGTCGCCCTTGCCATCCGAAACGTCACCGGTGTGAAACTCCCAGATTTTTTTCAGCTTGCTGACGTTGTCAGCGGTGATTTGTTTCAGCGGGCTGTATTTCTGCGCGTTGAGCTGGCCGTGAAAACTGTCCCACGTCGCCGTGGAGGGCACCAGCGGCGTGGCCGGCTGGCTGGCGGAGGCCACTTTCTCGCCGTCGCGCTTGCCGCTGGAGACATCATCGGTGGCGTGCGTGGTGCCGCGCGCCTGCTGATCGGCCGCATCCACGTTGAGTTTCTCCTGCGTACCCATCGACGCCTCAGCGGCTTTATCTTCGGCGCGTAGCGTGGCAGGTGCCATCAGCAGCGCCAGGGCGGTCATGCCGACTTTGAGCAGCGGAATGTATTTTTCATTATGCACGGTTAGCTCCTTGTGCAGTGGCGTGGCGAACGCGATGCGCCGGGTTGCGCGCCAGCATAATCAGACCCATCAGCCCGATGACCATTGCCAGTGTAATGATCCCCTGATGCAGCAGCGCGGCAGCAAAACCGATCGCGCATAACAGCAGCAGCGTAATGACTATCAGGAAAATACGACCGGTACGGCCGGTTGCCGCGCGCAGCAGGAAGGTCAGCAGCGCCAGCACGACGCTGGCAATAGCGACGCCCAGCGCGCCAATGGTGCCGGTGACACCGGTGAGTGGCGTGAGCCAGGCATACAGCGCGACGGCAAAGCCGATGAGTGCCGCCAGCAGCAGCAGTAAACTGCCCAAACGGGAGGATTGAGATTGCAACATACCAGGAAGTCCCTTGAGGATGAAAGCACGGAAAACAGCGTGTACTGATGAGTCAATGCGGCTGTTGTTCACACAGGCTGGTTGAATTAACGTCAGCGCAGCGTGAAAAGCAGCGGCATATATCACTTCGCGTTGCTGAGTATAGACGATGATATTCAGGCTGCCCGCCGGATTAGAGGCAGAGAATGAATCCGGTATAAATGGGGGATTTATGACCGTCGCCGCCGGGTGTTTTACAGGATTATTTAGCGAGGCCAGCGAGTCAGGCAGGGAAGTTAATTACAAACGCTCAGTCCGCAGGGTATTTAAACCCTGCGGACTGAGTCAGAGACAAATAAGGCGTTACGCGTTAGCCCTGCAGTTCTTTCCGCACAATTTCTGCGCCGGCACTTAATGCCTGCAGCTTGCCGTAAGCCACATGACGCGACAGTGGCGTCATGCCACAGTTGGTGCTTGGATAAAGCTTATCGGCATCCACAAACTGCAGCGCTTTACGCAGCGTGGCAGCCACTTCTTCCGGTGTTTCGATGGTGTTGGTGGCGACATCAATCGCGCCAACCATGACTTTTTTACCACGAATCAGTTCAATCAAATCCATCGGAACGCGTGAGTTCTGACACTCCAGCGAAACGATATCGATACCGGAACTCTGCAGTTTAGGGAAGATCTCCTCATACTGGCGCCACTCGGTACCCAGCGTTTTCTTCCAGTCGGTGTTGGCTTTGATGCCGTAGCCGTAGCAAATATGCACCGCGGTCTCACATTTAAGCCCTTCGATGGCGCGTTCTAAGGCGGCAATGCCCCAGTCATTCACCTCGTCGAAAAAGACGTTAAAGGCGGGTTCGTCAAACTGAATAATATCAACGCCAGCGGCTTCTAATTCGCGCGCTTCCTGGTTGAGAATTTTAGCGAATTCCCAGGCCAGCTTCTCACGGCTTTTATAGTGATCGTCATACAGCGTGTCGATCATGGTCATCGGGCCAGGCAACGCCCATTTAATTGGACGCTGCGTCAGCTGACGCAGGTATTTGGCATCATCGACAAAGACCGGTTTCTGCCGGCTCACTTCGCCCACCACGCCGGGTACGCTGGCATCATAACGATTACGGATGCGCACCGTTTTGCGATTTTCAAAGTCAACGCCGTTAAGGTGTTCGATAAAGGTGGTGACGAAGTGCTGGCGCGTTTGCTCGCCGTCGCTGACGATATCAATACCGGCCTGCTGCTGGTCGTCCAGACATAAACGCAGCGCATCCTGTTTGCCCTGAATCAGCTCATCGCCCTGCAATTTCCACGGCGACCATAATGTTTCCGGCTGCGCCAGCCAGGAGGGTTTCGGTAAGCTGCCAGCCGTTGACGTCGGTAATAATGTTTTCATTAATCAATAACCTTATTTATTCGTTAATCAAAGAGCGAAATGATCAGACCACTGTTTCAGAATGCTGTGGTAAGGCTTAATAAACTGCTCTTCGGTAAATTTACCCTGCTCAATCGCCAGGCGGGTACGCTCTTCGCGATCGTAAACAATTTTGGTCAGCGAGTGATCCTGATGATACAGGTCTGGCTGATATTCAATGCCCGCCGGTGAGTTCGCATTGTAAATCTCCGGGCGGTAAATCTTCTGGAAGGTTTCCATGGTACTGATGGTGCTGATCAACTCCAGGTTACTGTAATCACTGAGCAAATCACCGGCGAAGTAGAAGGCGAACGGCGCCACGCTGCTGGCCGGCATGAAATAGCGCGCTCTGAGTCCCATTTTGGCAAAATAGAGATCGGTCAATGAAGATTCATTTTGCTGATACTCAATGCCCAGCACCGGATGCTGATTACCGGTACGACGGTAAATATTTTTGCTGGAGACGCTGAGGCAAATGACCGGCGCTTTGCGGAAGTTGGCTTTATACGTCTCTGAGTTGACAAAATGGCGGAAAATATTGCCGTGCAGCACGCCGAAGTCATCCGGAATACTGAAACCAGAACGGCCTTTATTATGCTCGGACAGCAGAACGCTGAAATCATAATCACGCACGTATGAAGAGAAGTTGTTGCCGGTGATCCCTTCAATGCGCTCACTGGTTTTTTTATCAACAATATTCGTCTTCAGGATCTCAATCGCCGGAAAGCTTTTACCCTCGCCGCCAGCACCCAGATTCATCTCTACAGAAATGATATCCAGTTCAACCGCATAGCGATCGCCTTTTGGGTTGTCCCAGTTCGCCAGCGAATTGAAACGGTTGTTCATCATGATCAGCGCGTTGCGCAGATTCTCTTCACGATTGCTGCCGCGCGCCAGGTTGGCAAAATTGGTGGTAATGCGCGTATCTTTGGAGGGATTGTAATTCTCATCGAAGCGCGTGCTTTTTATACTAAAGGTAAAATCATTTTTCATCGCGAGCGGGCATCCTGATTTCTGCTTGCAACCTGACGCTGTTCTCTCCTTTGCAGGATTTCCCAAATCGTTTACAGGTTTGCAAATTCAGCAGTGGTCATATTGTCGAAAATATTTAACATGACCTTAGTTATGCCAGAGTCCCTGCGTGAGGAAAAGTGATTAAATTTCAAAGCAAGATGAGCTAACTTCATGTTGCCTGCACCAGCCTCGCGCTGAAGTAAAGTAGGTCGCGCTTGCGCAAAAAACCTGCAAAATCAGGCGCTAATCTGAACCATTGAGCTGGCAACCCTTAGCCTGTCAGCTGACGGCGCGTTTGTCAGTTGAAAAAACTTCACCATCAGCGTTTTCCATCCCCCTTTAGCGCTGTCCATCCAGATTTTCAGCGGTTAGAATGGCTGACTTCATATAATTTGCATTATATGAAGTCAGGATCCGCAGGATCATCACCTTTGGTTAACATGATGCAGTGTGTCTGCGCCACGCCGTGCCTAAAAAACCGGCACCGCTACGTTAAATCTGGCGGGTGATGACCCTGCTACATGCACAGAATTCACGTAGCGACGTCATAAACTAATGAGTAAAACGGACACTCTGCCCGGTATTACCGCCAGCCCGGCTCTGATGAACAGTATTGATGAGGATATTGCTGAACGCCTGAAAGCGTTTGTTAGTGATAAAGAAGCGTTTTCTGACAATACGTGGCGACAGTTGCTGAGCGTTATGCGCATCGGCAGCCGCTGGGCGACTGAACATGGCCGGCAATTTTTGCCGATGGAGCCTGCCGATCTGCGTGATTACCTGCTGTGGCTTCAGGCATCGGGACGCGCCTCTTCTACCATCGCGACTCATGCGGCATTAATTTCCATGTTACACCGTAACGCCGGTCTGGTGCCGCCCAATGTTTCGCCGCTGGTGTTCCGGGCCATGAAAAAAATCAATCGCAGCGCGGTGATAGCCGGTGAACGTGCCGGTCAGGCCATCCCCTTTCGCATTCGCGATTTGCTTACGCTGGACCAACGCTGGGCGGGCTCTGACCGCCTGCAACAGCAGCGCGATCTGGCATTTTTGCATGTGGCTTACGCCACGCTGTTGCGCATCAGTGAACTGAGCCGCCTGCGGGTGCGTGACATTTCGCGCTCGGCCGATGGCCGTATCATTCTCGATGTCGCCTGGACCAAAACCATTGTGATGACCGGAGGACTAATTAAGGCTCTCGGCGATCTCTCATCACAACGGCTGACCGAGTGGCTGGTGGCATCCGGGCTGATCGCTGAACCCGACGCGTTCATTTTTGGCCCGGTGCACCGCGCCAACCAGGCGCAGATTGTCTGCGATAAACCGCTCTCGACCCGCGCGCTGGAGGATATTTTCGTCCGTGCGTGGCGTGAAGCGGGACCGGGCACCGGCTTGCAACCCAATAAGAATCGCTATCGCGGCTGGTCGGGACATAGCACCCGGGTCGGTGCCGCCATTGATATGGCCAGCAATAAGTACAGCACCGCGCAGATCATGCAGGAAGGCACCTGGAAGAAGCCGGAAACGGTGATGCGCTATATTCGCCACGTTGATGCCCATGCCGGGGCGATGATCGACCTGATGCAACAACATCTGTGAATTAATATCTGTAAGCCCTGGCGCTGGGAAATGCTGGCAGTGTGCTAAGTGGTGCTATCAGGTGCGCCCCAGACACCGGGACTGAAAGTGGTTATGAACGCAGTTATTGGGGGCTGACGCTCGGTGGAACGAAAACTCATGTTAAGCAATGTTTTCTTCCTCTGACGCCTCTTTTAATGGCCGCAGATGTCCTTTTGTCACCAGTTCTGCCTGTATGAAGGAATAATGGCCGAGCATATTGATATGCCCGTTGCAAAGCGGTGAGATGCGTGCGATATTTTCATCATTCAGCATTTCCCCCTGTGCCCGGAGATGATCCAGGGCTGCCTGCATATAAATAATATTCCCTAACACGACGGCGTTAGTGACCAGTCCCAGTGCGCCCAATTGATCTTCCTGTCCGTCGGTATATCGCTTTCTTATCTCACCTTTCTGACCGTGATCCAGTTGATAAAAGAGTTCGACGCCCGGGGTGTATCCATTCGGTTTATTGACGACGGTATCAGTACCGATGCGGAAATGAGTAAAATGGTTATCACTATTCTTTCAGCTGTAACCCTGGCCGAGCGCAAGAGAATCCTTGAGCGTACAATTGAAGGGAGGCAATAGGCGAAGCTAAAAGGTATTAAATTCGGCCGCAAGCGCACTTTAGAAAGGCACGCCGTTATGGAACTTCATCAGAGAGGTATGGGTGCAACTAATATCTCTCATCAGCTCAGTATTGCACGCTCTATAGTCTATAAAATTCTCGAAGATCAAAAGCGCTTATGATGCTTTCTGTTTATCATTAAAATGATTGGTTTAAAACATCAAACTCGTCTTTAAGGCATTGAGCTATCGTAAAATGAAAATTTAAACAAGGTAATTAGTCTATAGATTTGAAAAAATTGATTATTTATAAGAAGAAACTTATCCCCGGTGACGAACGGGCTAAAACAGCACAATCCTCAGGCACTCCTCAACCGTTACATGTCCGACCAGATATGACCATCATCATTTTAGATGATTGAATTTAAAATTTTAATCTTAAAATATCGTCAAAAGCCCCTTTCTTCTTCAAAAAAATTGTACAAAGGAAATATTCAGTTACATACATTTACTAAAAACGAGTTTAGGTTAGCATTACATTACACAAGACAAGAGCGTTCCTCTTATCGCTTTTGATGTATGTTCAGGGATTACGAAACTGGGTTCTGAATCATTCAAGGGTGTGAACGGAGTTAAAAGTAATGAAACATGGACAGTTGAGAACTTTTTTTAGAAGTGGTCCTTTCGTAATTACTTCATTAGCTATGTTTTTTTTAATATTTAATTCTTCGTCATGTGTGGCGTATGAGGAGATAGACCTCCCCGATGCCAGCGTTCTTTCTGACCCCCCCGATATCTACATTAAGGGGAGCGTTATTTATTATAATGGAAAAATCACAGGCACATCTTATTCTGAATTCCTAAGGCTTGCTAGAAATTCCCCAATCAATACGATATCTATAAATAGCATTGGCGGTGATATCAGGAACGCTTTAGCGATAGGTGATTATATATATAAAAATGGAATCAGTGTTGATGTGCGCAGCGTTTGCGCCTCTGCCTGTGCTAACTATATTTTTCCAGCCGGAAAGAAAAAACATCTGGGTAACGATTCGTACCTTCTATGGCATGGTGGTATCAACGGCCCTGAGAGAGAAATTGCAATATCTGGAAACATAACAAAGAGTGAATTTTTCTCGCTCCGGGAAATTAAAAAGTTACAAAAAGATGATATTGAGTTTTACAGAAAAATTGGTGTGGACAATAAGCTATCTTTTTGTCCTCAGTTAAAATCTGATTATAGATATAAGTTCCCTGAGAAATGGTTTTCATACACTCCGGCAGACATGAAAAAGTTTGGCATAACAAACATACACTATGCCAATTCATCTTCTCAATGGGTTGTTTCAATGAGAAAAAAGCACGTTATATTCGCAAGCTACTGTAATTAGGAGAAATAATAATGCGTGAACTTTCTTTGAATGAAATGAATGTAGTCGCAGGTGGGTTTTCAATTGGCAGCTGCTCTATTGGTGGTTCTTTCTCCACGTCTAAAGATGGACATGGTGGCTCAACTACCTCGGCTAGCTTTCACGCGGGCTGTGGATTAAACGCACCAGATACCGGGTCCTCTGCATCCGGGAATAATAAAGGGAACAGTGGTAAATCCAGCAACAAGGGGAAAAGTGGTCAGATGGGTGGTGGTAAAAACCGCTGATTACAGAGAATCTGCTCTCCAGGCGGCCATTATGGCCGCCTTATTATGACAACTACTGGCTTTTATTTCTTCAGGATACTCATGGACTCCCTCTATCGTGCAGCGGCGCTCAGTCACCGGTCACGACTCTGGAATGGTCGGGCATTGCTGGCCCGCGGCCTTCCCGCTTGGGTGCATCTTGCCCTCACCGCGCTCTTTTTTATCGTGCTTGCACTGTTTCTCTGCATCGGCAGCTATACCCGTCGGGTGACCGTTAGCGGGGAGCTGGCCTCCCTGCCCGGCCCAGTCCGGGTCACCGCCCCCGGACAGGGGTTTATTATCAGCCGTCTGGTCAGTGCAGGTGACAAGGTAAAAAAAGGGCAGCCTCTTTATGAAATTGACGTCAGCCATACGACGCGATCCGGCGTGGTCAGCCTTCAGCAGCGGCAGAATACGCAGGCCCAGATAAAAAGCGTTGAGAGCATCATTAATCACCTGCGTGAAAACAAACGCGTCACGCTGGAAACCCTGGAGCAACAGAAAGCCAGTTATGCGGCGGCGCTGTCGCACTCGGCTGACGTACTGAACCAGGCCGAAGAGGGGCTGAAGGAAATGAAGCAGAATATGGACAGCTATCGCCGCTATCAGCGCGCGGGCCTCATCAACCGGGACCAGCTCTCCCAGCAGGCCGCTCTTTACTATCAGCAGCAGAACGACCTGCTGACGCTGAGCGCTCTGCAGCTGCTGGCTCTGACGGGCGACATCCGCACGCGCGCCGCTGATTTTGATAACGATATTTTTCGCATGGAGATGCAGCGCAGCGATCTGGTTCGCCAGGAAACCCTGGACGACGCGGCGGGAACGCTGGTCGTGACTTCGCCGGTGGACGGGCGGGTAGATATCGCCGGCCTGACATCTGGACAGTCGGTCAGCGTCGGCGACGCCCTGGCACAGGTTATTCCTTTCGCAACTCCCCGCTGGGAACTGGTCATGTGGGTGCCGGACAGCGCCGTGCCATTCATTAAGGCAGGCTCACCGGTCAACATACGGTATAACGCTTTTCCGGCAGAAAAGTTTGGTCAGTTTCCCGGACGGATCACGCAGATATCTTCAGCCCCGGCGACCCTACATGAAAGGGCATCCTGGTCCGGCGCGCCTGCCGTAAACGCCAGCACATCCGAGACCTGGTACCGACTGACCGTCACGCCTGATGTGACGCACTTTGTCTGGCAGGGACACCGCCTCCGGCCCGGAAACGGGCTGCGCGCGGAATGCACGCTGTTTCTAGAGAAACGAAAACTGTGGCAGTGGGTACTTGCGCCACTCTATGACATGCGGGACAGCACGCAGGAGGCGGTGAGTGAACAGTAACGGACCTGAAGGGCTATTACGCCGTCTCAATTTCTCACTTTACCGGCGTGCCCCCCTGATTCTGCAGACTGAAGCTGCCGAATGCGGGCTGGCCTGTATCGCGATGGTGGCAGGCTGGCACGGCCATCACGCAGATTTGTTTGCCCTGCGCAGCCGGGGTGGCATCTCGTCTCGCGGCGCCACGCTGAGCACTCTGTACACCATTGCCGGGGAGGTGGGACTGGCGGGCCGGGCTTTATCACTTGAGCTTGATGAGCTTTCGGACCTGAGGCTGCCCTGTATTCTGCACTGGAGCTTCAGCCATTTTGTGGTGCTGGTCAGCCTCAGTGGCGACCGGGCCGTGATCCACGATCCGGCCCGTGGACGGCTAAACGTCAGCAGGAAAACGCTGTCGGAAAACTTTACCGGCGCGGCGCTGGAGCTCTGGCCCGGCCGCGGCTTCTGCCGGAAAAAAAAACTGCCCCGCGTCAGGCCTGCCGAACTGATGAGCGGTATACGCGGCTTCGGCACTGCCCTGGTCAAAATCTTCTGTTTGTCCGCGATGATCGAAAGCATCAGTCTGCTGTTGCCCGTGGGTACGCAGATTGCCCTGGATCACGTGGTTCCCGCCTCCGACCGGGGGCTGCTTGAACTGGTCTGCCTGTCTCTGGGAGCACTTATCCTGCTTCAGACCGGACTTAACCTCATCCGTGCGTGGACGGTGATGGTGACGGACACGCTCACCGACGTTCAGTGGAAGGAAGGCCTGCTCCGGCATCTTCTGGGACTTCCTCTTCCGTGGTTTGCCCAGCGTCGTACAGGCGACATCCAGTCACGTTTCGGCTCGCTGGACGTGCTGCGCGACACTTTTGTCCACGATGTCACCGGCTGCGTCATTGACGGCATCATGCTCCTCGGGTCTTGCGTGCTGCTGGCAGGCTACGGAGGCCCGCTTCTGTGGGGTGTGGTTACGTGCTTTGTGTTGATCGCCATAACAATGCGGGTGGTTGCCTTTCCTCGCTACCGCCAGTTGACGGAGGAGCAACTGATAAAAAACGCGGCGGCCGGTTCTCACTTTACCGAATCGCTGTGGGGTATCGCCACGCTACGCGCGCAGGGTCTGACATCGCAGCGCCGCCGGAACTGGCTGACACTTGAAGTAGACGCCGCAAACGCTGCCGTCAGCCGTCGGCGCTTTGACATTCTTTTCAGTACGGTCAGCGGTCTGACGAACGCGCTGGACAACGTGGTTATCCTCTGGCTTGGCATTGGGGCCGTAATGACTCATCAGCTCTCACTCGGGGCGTTTGTGGCCTTCGGGGTATTTCGTGAAATTTTCACCTCCCGGGCACTGTCGCTGACTGACATGTTTCTGCGTCTCGGCATGCTCTCCCTGCACGGAGAACGTATTGCAGACATCGCCCACACTGAGTCCGAGCCGGCCGCCCTCGCTGCAGACCTGTACCCTGCGGGTGTCGCCATCGCGCTGGAGGCAAAAGGACTCATGTTTCGTCATGATGCACAGTCACCGGCCATTTTCAGGGGGCTCAATATCACGGTGGCTGCCGGAGAAAGCGTGGCCATCACCGGCCCATCAGGGTGCGGAAAAACCACACTCATGAAAGTGCTGAGCGGCCTTATCCCGCCGGGTGAAGGCTGCGTGCTGGCCGGAGGACGGGATATCCACTCCGCCGGCGTGAACAACTACCGCCGCGCCGTGGCCTGCATACTGCAGGAGGACCGTCTGTTTGCCGGGTCATTACGCGAAAACATGACCGGTTTCAGCGACTCACCTGACGAGGCGTGGCTTCATACCTGCGCCCGCCTTGGCCATATCCATGACGATATCATGGCCCTGCCGATGGGCTATGACACCCTGACAGGCGAGCTGGGCGAGGGGCTCTCGGGCGGCCAGCGTCAGCGCATTTTCATCGTTCGCGCACTCTATCGCCGTCCCGCCATTCTTTTCATGGACGAGGCAACCAGCCATCTGGACGAACATAACGAAGCGCTAATAAACGAGGCCATACGCGGCCTGAGCATCACGCGGGTTATTATCGCTCACCGTTCATCCACAATTGCCTCGGCCGACCGGACAATTCACCTCGGCAGCATGCCGGAATAAAAGGAGTATGCCCATGCGCGACACGCTGATTATCACGCTGATGCTGATTGTGATCCTGACCTTTATCCCCGTCTGTAGAGCAACCCGCTTTGTACTGGCATTTCAAAAATAAGGAGATGTTGCTACAGGCTATGGCCGTTGAAGCTATGCAGTCACACAGGGATTTTCCGTTGCCTGATGAAGATGAAAATCTAAAAAAATGTTTTATAAACAACATGAAATCATTTCGTCAGGCCCTGCTTTGTTATCGTGACGGTGCACGTCTGCATGCTTATCATGTACCTGGTGACGACACGGGTAGACTCGAGCAAAAATTGGGCGTTCTGATGCGCCATGGCATTGCTGAGCAGGATGCGACGCTCGCCTTGATGACTGCGTCAAAATTTACCGTCGGTTTTGTCCTTGAAGAACAGCAGGAGAGCTCGCTATCTCAGTTAAATAAAAACAGTCCTTTCTTCATAACAGATAAAGATTATATGTACGAATGTGGGCTGGAAATAATAACAAGAAATTTATTCATGCACGGCCAGAATAACTCCGTGTAGGCTGGGATTTTTGTGCGTTAATTCGTTCCTGTTTCACAGGAAGGGTACTGCACAAATGGGCTTAATCTCGTGATCATTTGTAGTCTGCCTGGTTTTATGATTTCAGCATCATTTGGTTTAACAATTGGTTCACGAACCCAAAGACATGCTGTAGGGCAACAGAACGCTAAAGAATAACGATTTGCCTGGTTTACCCGTGGGCGGCCTGCTCAACTGCCCTGCCACCTAAAGGTGCTGTTTAATGACGCGGTACCTTTGCCAGTTCCCTGACAAAGTACCGCGCCGCCTGCTTCATCTCACTGCCATACCTTTTAGGGTATCAAACCGGCCAATCTTAGTATTGGAATCAACGCTCACCCTGCTTCTAAGATAAATTCAGCCCGGAAACTGGCGGATTATTAACCGATAGTCAGAGGTGAACAACGATGAATAAACCCATTGCAAAATTAAACGACACCCCGGTACGCCGCGGTGGTGATGTCCTGCTGGAAGTGTTAGAGAGTGAAGGCGTTGAGTATGTGTTCGGTAACCCAGGTACGACTGAATTACCGTTCATGGATGCCCTGCTCCGAAATCCCAACATCAACTATGTGCTTGCCTTGCAGGAAGCCAGTGCGGTTGCGATGGCCGATGGTTACGCGCAGGCTGCCGGGAAGCCTGGTTTTCTCAATCTGCACACGGCCGGCGGTCTGGGACACGGCATGGGGAATCTGCACAATGCGGTTTGCTCGCAAACGCCATTAGTGGTGACGGCTGGCCAGCAGGATTTACGCCACAGCATCACCGATCCCCTGCTGTTGGGGGATTTAGTGAGTATGGGTAAGATTTTTTCCAAATGGTCGAAGGAAGTCACCAGCGTTGACCAGCTGCCAATCCTGGTTCGCCGTGCTTTTCATGATGCGGACGCTGCGCCTAAAGGCCCGGTTTTCCTCTCTTTACCGATGGATGTGATGGAAGCCATGAGCTCCGTTGACATCGGCGCGCCGTCTAACGTTGATCGTAAAGCGGTCGCAGGTTCACTGCCGCTGTTAGCCAAAAAGTTAGCCGCCTTCACCCCTGGCAAGGTCGCGATTATTGCCGGCGATGAGATTCATCAAAGCGGCGCGGCTGCGGAAGTTGTCGCACTGGCTGAGTTGCTGGCCGCTGACGTTTATGGCTCAACCTGGCCGAATCGGATTCCGTATCCCACCGCGCATCCTCTGTGGCGAGGCAATCTCTCTACTCAGGCGACGGACATTGCCAAAGCGCTTGATCAATACGATGCAATCTTTGCGCTCGGCGGTAAATCGCTCATCACCATCCTCTACACCGAGGGGCGTGCCGTGCCGGAGCATTGTAAAGTGTTCCAGCTCTCAGCTGATGCCGGCGATTTGGGACGAACTTATCGTAGCGAGCTCTCAACTCTCGGCGATATTAAATTATCGCTGGCGGTGCTGCTACCTGAGCTGAAAGAGGCTACCGCGCATAATCGCCCGGATTATCAGCGTCGTTTCGCGGCTGCGGCAGCACAGTTCGAACAAACTAAAGAGAACTTATTACAGTCGGTACAAGAGCAGCAGTCGGCCACGAAGATCACGCCATTGATCGCCGCATTTGAGGCCGCGCGCGCTATTGGTCCGGATATAACAATTGTTGACGAGGCCATTGCGACCTCAAAATCGCTGCGTAGCTCGCTGTCGAGTCACAGAGCAGATCAATATGCTTTTATGCGCGGTGGCGGTCTGGGCTGGGGCATGCCCGCTGCTGTGGGGTATTCCCTCGGACTGGGCAAAGCCCCTGTTGTCTGTTTTGTGGGGGATGGTGCGGCAATGTATTCGCCTCAGTCGCTGTGGACCGCCGCCCATGAGCAATTGCCGGTAACCTTTATTGTGATGAACAATACTGAATATAATGTTCTTAAGCACTTTATGCGGTCTAAAGAAGATTATACGTCGGCGCAAACCAATCGCTTTATCGCCATGGATTTGGTAGATCCGGTGATTGATTATCAGGCACTTGGCACCGCGCTGGGGCTGAAAACGCGTAAGATTGAGGTGGCTTCACAGATCGCTGCGGCTGTCGAGGAGGCTATCGCCAGCGGTAAACCCAGCCTGATCGAAATCGTGATTGCTAAGAACTGATGCGGGTGTCCGATGCCGTGCTTAACTCCTCTGCGAGGGCACGGCATTGGTTAACAAAGTGTTCCAGCGCTGGATTTTTATTACCAGAAGACCACATCAGGATATTTTCGATAGTATTTGCGTCCGCAATTTTCCGATAATTAATGCCTCTTATCTGCGCCGTCGCCATACTTGCCGGAATGATGGCCACCCCTAATCCATGAGCGACGAAATTAACGATGGTTTGCTGGACCGAAACCTCAACGCCAATATGTGGACTAAAACCGGCTTTCAGGCACTGATTAAAAATCCTGTCATAAAGCAGCGGCGACATAGGGCGAGGCACAATGATAAACGGGTCATTGGCCAGCGTTTCCAGGGTGAAATTTTCAACATTGGCCTGGGGATGATCCGCAGGTAGCGCGACAATTAACGGTTCACGCAATAACACCAGCGAATTAATCGCGGAGCTGGTGACTTCCGAAAAGCTGATCGCAACGTCCAGCCGCCCATCCTCCAGCGCAGCGTTTAACCCGGTCGGGATCATTTCCTGAAATTGCAGATCAATACTGGGGTAATTCATTCTGTGTTTCATGACCAGTTGCGGCACCACACTGTACGATGCGTACATGGTTGCGCCCAGCTTAATCAATCCCATTTGCCCTTCTGAAACAGCCTGCACATTATTACACGCCTGCTGCATCATTCTTAATACGGCGTAAGCATCTTTTAAAAATTGCTCGCCGGCAAAGGTAAGTTTCATGCCTTTGGCATTACGGGTAAAAAGTTTCGCACCCACATCACGTTCGAGCTGGGCTATTTGTCTGCTTAGCGGTGGCTGCGAAATATTCAGCTTTTCTGCTGCCCGGCCTATATTCCCCACTTCTGCCACGGTACAAAAACTCATTAGCTGATTCAGTGTTGGCTTCATGACTGCGCTTCTCACGCATAATCTGACAATAGATGACGTCAGTGAATCACAACTTAGCCGATATGGCATAGCAATTCGCCATATTGATCCCCATAACGCCGCTGAGGCTGGAATGGCCGGCTGATTACGCAGCGGGTTCATCACCATAGTGTGACTGCGCGTACCCGGCAAAGCGCCGGATCTCCGGGTTGGCCGCGCCGGTTTTCCAGCACAGGTAGAGTGCCGTCGTGACATCCTGCTGCGCCAGCGGCAGCAGTGCCACATCCTGCCGCAAAAATCTCTCCGGTGCGTGGGGGATGAAGGTCACGCCCAGACCCAGCGCAGCGAGGTCAACGGCTGTGGCCACATCGCGCGCGCGGAGCACGCTGGCGGGAATCTGCCTGGCGGCGGTATAGAGATTAAGCACCGCGCCACCCAGCCCGATACCTTCCGGATCTTCCTGCAAAATCAGCGGCTCCGCTACCAAATCAGCCAGCGAGACGCAGGCCTGCTGCGCCAGCGGATGGTCGTCGGCCAGCACCGCACACAGCGAGGTTTGATGCAGAATTTGCCGGCTAATCTGGCGACGTTCCGGCAGCGGCCCGCGCAGGATGCCGATATCCAAATCGCCGCTCTCCAGCAGGCTTAGCTGTTGGTTGACGCTGTACTCCACGGGTTGCAGCGCGATCTGGGGAAAATCACGTCTGAAGGCACGGATAATTTTGACCAGCGCCGGCTCCAGCATGGACGTGCCCACATAGCCAATGCGTAACATGCCGCGTCGCCCGGCGGCCACCTGCTTAATCGTGTCCTGCAGATGCTCCACACGCTGCACCGTCTGCTGGACTTCCCCGAGCAGCAATACGCCTTCGCGCGTCAGACTCACCTTACGCTTGTCGCGCGCAAATAACTTCACGCCCCACTGCTGCTCCAGTGCCTGAATATGCTGAGACAATGCCGGTTGCGTGAGGTTGACCACTGCCGCCGCCCGCGCGAAATGCAGCGTATCGGCGAGTGCCAGAAAAGAACGCAGCTTACGGTAATCCATGCCACACCTGATAAGGATTCGTTATTAATAAAACCATAATACCAATTAGACCATGATTAGCGAGCGCATTATCTTTGCCAGCAGGACGGCGACGGCAGGAACGCGCCGGAAAATTTTTGCCTTTCACAGGAGGCCTTATGCGCATTATTGTCGGCGTAACCGGTGCCACCGGTGCCCCACTCGCGCTGCGATTACTGCGGCAGCTGGCGGACATTCCGCACATCGAAACGCATCTCATTTTGTCACGCTGGGGAAAAGTGACGCTGGAACATGAAACCAACTGTTCTCTCAACGACATCAAACAGCTGGCCAATGTGTTTCATCCGGCCGGTGACCAGGCCGCGACTATCTCTTCGGGCTCATTTGTCACCGACGGGATGGTGATTATTCCCTGCAGCATGAAAACGCTGGCCGGTATCCGCAGCGGGTATGCGGAAGGGCTGATTGGCCGCGCCGCTGATGTCGTCCTGAAAGAGCAGCGCAAACTGATTCTGGTACCGCGCGAAACCCCGCTTAACACCATTCATCTGGAAAACATGCTGGCGCTGTCACGCATGGGCGTCAGCCTGATTCCGCCTGTGCCGGCCTGGTACAACCATCCGGCCACAATCGCCGATGTGGAAAATCATATCGTGGGTCGCGTGCTGGATCAGCTTGGTATCGACACTGCTGGCGCCACGCGCTGGCAGGGTTTGCATCCCGCCAGTGATGACCAGACACTCTCAAACTAAGGAACAGCCTATGTCAAACACATCTCCCTCTTCGCACAGCAGTGAGGTTTACGATCTGCGCTCTGCCATCGAACTGCTGAAACAATTTGATGGTGAGTATATTGAGACTGATGAACCGGTGAATCCCGAAGCGGAACTGTCCGGTGTCTATCGTTACGTTGGCGCGGGCGGTACCGTGATGCGTCCCACGCAGACCGGACCGGCGATGGTGTTTAATCACATCAAAGGTTACGACAACTTTCGCGTACTAATTGGTTTGCTGGCTTCACGGCAGCGCGTGGCGCGCCTGCTAGGAGTGCCGAAAGAAAAGCTGGCGCATCTGCTGCGTTCATCGGTACACAACGCCATTGCGCCGGTGGAAATAAGCCAGCAGCAGGCGGTTTGTCAGGAAGTGGTGCACCTCGCCACGGACGACGGTTTTGATATCCGCCGCCTGCTGCCCGCGCCAACCAACACGCCTGAAGATGCCGGCCCCTATTTCACCATGGGGATGTGTTATGCCGCCGATCCGGAAACCGGCGAACATGACGTCACTATTCACCGCTTGTGTGTGCAGGGCAAAGATGAGATCTCGATGTACTTTGTACCGGGCCGCCATCTTGATCAGTTCCGCATCAAGGCTGAGCAGGCGGGCAAAGCGTTGCCGATTACCATCAGTATTGGCGTCGATCCGGCCATCGAAATTGGTGCCTGTTTCGAGCCGCCGACCACACCGCTCGGTTTTGATGAGCTGGCGATAGCCGGGGGCTTGCGCGGTCGGGCGGTTGAGCTGGTTAAGGGTGTCGCCGTTGATGCCCGCGCCATTGCCCATGCAGAGATCGTGATTGAGGGTGAACTGGTGCCGGATTATCGCGTACAGGAAGATCAGCATACCCATAGCGGTAAAGCGATGCCGGAATTCCCGGGTTATACCGGTGAAGCGCAGGCGGCAGTGCCGGTGATTAAAGTCAAAGCCGTGACGCACCGCAAAAACCCCATCCTGCAAACCTGCATCGGACCGAGCGACGAGCACACCAATCTGGCCGGAATCCCGACCGAAGCCAGCATTCTCGATATGGTTGAGCGTGCGTTACCGGGTCTGGTGAAGAATGTACATTGCCCTTCGCCAGGCACCGGGAAATATGTTGCGGTGCTGCAAATCAATAAGCGCGGCCCGCAGGATGAGGGACGCCAGCGTCAGGCCGCCCTGCTGGCTTTCTCGGCCTTTTCAGAGCTGAAGCACGTGTTCCTGGTCGATGAAGATGTTGATGTGTTCGACTTAAATGACGTGATTTGGGCGATGACCACGCGTTATCAGGGCGACGCGGATACCATCTTTATTCCGGGCGTGCGCTGTCACCCGCTCGATCCCTCACAGGATCCGGCCTTCAGCAACTCGATTCGCGCCCATGGCATTACCTGTAAAACCATTTTTGACTGTACGGTGCCGTATGACCTGAAACACAACTTCCAGCGCTCGCAGTTTATGGAAGTCGATGTTTCACGCTTCATTCCTGGTTTTAACCGTTAATCACTCACTGCCCGCCAGGCCTGCGCCTGATTGCGTCCGCTATGCTTGGCCTGGTACAACGCCGCATCAGCATGTTCGATCAGGTTGCCGGCCTGATCGTCATGCCAGGTGGTCGCACAGCCCGCGCTGAGCGTCACCTGCGCGTCGGGCAGTGCGGAAGCGGCGTGAGGCAGATGCAGGTCAGCAATCGCCTGTACTGCCTGACGCGCAATATTCAGCGCCGCATGCTGATCGGCACCGGCGAGGATGATGGCAAACTCCTCGCCGCCATAGCGCGCGACCATGTCGCTCTGCCGTAGCTTGAGGCGTTTAAGCGCGTCGGCCACCTGGCGTAAACAGTGATCGCCTGCGACGTGCCCGTAGCGATCGTTGTAGTGTTTGAAGTAGTCAATATCCATCAAAATCAGCGACACCGGCGCTGATTTTTCCCGCAGATTATGCAAAGCATTCTGCAAAAAGCGGTCAAACTGTCTGCGGTTAGCCAGACCGGTCAGCCCATCGAAAAACGCCAGCTGATCCAGATGGTGATTGGCATCGGCGAGGTCGTTTTTTAGTTTGAGCAGTGCTTCCTGATAATGCTGGCTATGCCGAGCCTGACGAATGACAAACAGTCCAAGCAGGATAATCGCGACCAGCAGCGCCACGTTCAGGGAAATATCCTGTAGTCGCCCTTTCACCCAGCGCAGATACAGATTGCGCTTGTCATAACCCGCCGCGACGACCAGCGGATAGCGTTCTGAGCTGGCGAAGCCGAAGATGCGCACCTGGCCATCCAGCGCCGCGTTCCACTCGCCGCTGCCGCGATCGGCTTTCACCAGCATCTGCTGGAACAGATGGCTGGCGGAGAGACTCTTGCCGATATAGCTGTCGGGCATTGGACGAGCATAGAGCACCGTGCTGTCTGCCAGCATCAGTACCAGCACGTCACGTGGCCCCAGCTCGTAGTAACTGTAAAAACGGCGGAAATAATCCACTTTAATGGTGGCTAACAGGATGCCTTTGAAATCACGCGCGGCATCGCTGACGCGCAGGGAAACCGGAATAACCAGATCGCCAGTGCTGCGGCTGCGAATCACCGGGCCGATGTGCAAACTGTCACGGCTGTTGTTGCGGTGATAGCGGAAATATTCACGGTCAGAGTTGTTGGTGCCCACTGGCACGCTGCGCGTGGAGGTGGCGATCCAGCGTCCCTGCTCATCGTAGTAAAACAGCCCATGCAGCTGCGGCAGACGGCTTTGCAGATCGCGCATAATCTGGCTCAGGTTGGCGGCGTTTAGCTTTTCCAGCGGCTGCGCCTGCAGGTCGCGCTGCACTTCACGCAGGGCCAGTTCGGTCTGGAGCACGGTATCTTCCGCCTGACGTGACTGTGACAGGGAAAGATTGACCGCCATCTCTTCCGTCTGGCGCACCGCGCCGTGCCAGTCTTCGCGCAGCGTCCACAGGGTGAGCGCAATGATCGCGCATATCAGCAATCCGCCGGACAGCAAAATACTGCGCAGCAGCGAGGAACCTGAAATGATTGCCGCTTCATTTTTCCTTTTAAACGTCATGTTTCACCCTGTTGCCGTGTCAACGCTAAGTTAAGCACATAATCAGCGACGGGATTTTCAGGATTAAAGGCGGTAATGATGTCATGCGTGGCGATGGCCGCTGGACGACGGGTGAATGCTGCATAAATCGCCAGCGAACAGCGCGCGTCTCACTCGCTGCTCAGCGTGATGACTACCTTACCGAAATGCCCCCGGTCCAGATGGTCCAGCGCTGATGGCAGGTCAGAAAACGCGTACACCGAGTCGATCACCGGCTTTATGCCGGTCCGATCAACTGCACGAATCAGGCGCGTGAGTGCGCGGCGGCTACCGGTGCCGATACCATGAAGGGTCACGTCTTTCATCATCAGCGGCATTGCTGGTGAGCTAAAGTCAAAGCCCTCAAGCGCGCCGATCTGGCAGATGTGCCCACCGACCGCCGCCAGCTGCACGGATTTCCCCAGGTGATCGCCACCGATGACTTCAAGGATATGATCGGCGCCGTGGTTGGCGGTGATGCGGTAAATTTCCTCCATCCAGTCTTCACGGTGGCGATCCACATAATGGTCGGCCCCCAGCGCTTTTGCCCGGTCGGCATTGCTGGCTCTGCCGGAGACAATCACCTGCGCGCCATGCGCTTTGGCAATCTGCAAACCAAACAGGGCAACCCCGCCGGTACTGGGAATCAGTACAATATCGCCAGCCTGCACGCCGGCACGTTCGACCAGCGCGAACCAGGCGGTGAGACCGGCACAGGGCAATGTGGCAGCCTGAATCGGGTTAAGCGTCGCGGGGGCGGTAACCAGCCACGCTTCCGGCATAACCACATATTCAGCCAGCACGCCGGGATAATAGCCGCCCAGCGTTTTATAGGCCGGCGTGCGCGCATCGCCGGGACGCACACCGTCGATCCAGTCGGACATAAACGTTGAAATAACCCGGTCACCGATGCTGAAGCGGCTGACCCCTTCCCCCCGGCCAACAACAACGCCGGCCAGATCGGACCCCGGTGTAAAAGGAAACGCAAGCGGCAGGCCCCGGCCATTCTCAATTACCATCTTGTCCCGGTGATTCAGGGCGACGGCTTCAACCTTCACCAGCACCTGCTGCGGACCCGGAACCGGCATCGCGACCGTTCTCAGTTCGAGGTTATCGCGCCCGATGGCGTCTGTTTCCCAGCGTCGCATGTATTTTGTCATCGTAAAGCCCTTCCAGGTCATTAATTTTGTTGGTGTTGTTAGTCTCCGGCTTCTGATTATGAATAACAATACGCTATAATCGACACAGCTTGTTGAGCCGGGAAGCAATAATGAAAGGCAGCGAATATAGCGAACTCCGGGCATTTGTGTGTGTCGCGGAGGAACGCAGTTTCAGACGGGCGGCGCAGCGCCTGGGTGTGTCGCCCTCCGCGCTGAGTCATACCATCCGCGCGCTCGAGGAGCGTTTGGGTAGCCGGTTACTCAACCGGACCACCCGCAGCGTGGCGCCGACAGAAGCAGGACAGGCCCTGCTCAATCGCCTGATGCCGGCGATGGCGGAGATCGCCTCGGCCGTCAGGGACGTCGGTGCCTGTCAGGAGGAGCCGCGTGGACGGATTCGCATCAATCTGCCGCGTATTGCTGCCCGCATGTTGATTGCGCCCATGCTGCCGTCATTCAGGGAGAACTATCCGCATGTCTCTCTTGATGTGGTCATTGATGACAGCCTGACAGACATTGTCGGCAAGGGATTCGATGCCGGCATCAGATCGGGACAACTCGTGCAGCAGGATATGATTGCCGTGCGGCTGACGCCCGACATGCGGATGATTGTGGTCGGTTCCCCGGACTACTTTTCACGCCATCCCGAGCCACAACATCCGCAGGATTTGCGCCAGCATCAATGCCTCACCTATCGCTGGGCCGATACCGGGGTGCTGCAACGTTGGGAATTTCATGGGCCGGAAGGCGCGCACAGCGTGAATGTTGAAAGCATAGTCACCGCCAACGAAACGGATTTTGTGCTCGACGCCGCGTTGAAAGGAACCGGGCTGGCCTATATCAGCGATCAGTTCGCACAACCCTGGATTGAACGCGGCGAACTCAGGCAGGTACTGGGCGAGTGGTCTGCAGTGTTTTCAGGTCTTCATCTCTATTACGTTAACAATCCCCATATGTCGGCCTCGCTGAGAGCGTTTATTGACCAGTTAAAATCCTTTGTCGCGACGAGGCGTTGAAATCAGCAAGCGCCATGCTGCTGGCCCCGCCACGAATATTAAATCACGCTAATCATTAACCCTGCTGTCGTTCCGGTTGTTACCGCCGGTATTTTCTCCCCTGTAACGCGCCTTATCCCCTGCCGCCACGCTTTTCTGACGATCTAAATTTGCAACAAAAATTTATTCAATCATTAAATTATATTTATTATATTAGCGAAACTTTAATGTGGACTGGTTGAGGATTACAGTGCATTTAACAAGGAAATCAGTGATTAGCAGCGCTATCTCTGATGGCGTACTGACAAAAAGAACCCACAGAATGTGCAGGATACTTAATGGTATCGATCAGCGCATTAGCATTACACCGGCAAGCGGATTGATTGACTTCCTTAAAGGGATGGAGGTGACCAACGAACAGTACCGGCGCAGTGGAATCGTTAAGGAAAAACGCTCAATTTTTCTCTATAACGAAGGGCTGCTGAATCCGGAAAGCACGCTGTTTCTCGCCCGCAAAGGCCAGGATATCCTCGGCACGCTAAGCGTCATCGCCAATCACAATAACTGTCTGCCGTGCAGCAAACTTTTTCGTGAAGAGATGGCCGCCCTGCAGCTGGAAAAGCGCAAAGTGGTAGAGCTTGGCACGCTGTCGGTACGCTATCAGGCAGACAGTGAAAACATCGTGTTTATGCTGTACCTGAAAATCATGATCTACACCATTTTCATTGAACAGGTGGATGACATCTTTATTCAGGTCAAAGAGAAGGTTGCTGCGTTTTACGAGCGCAATTTCCTGTTCAAACAGGTCGGCGGCACCAAAAAGCACCCGGATTACAGTGACCTTAACGCCACGCTGCTGCGCGTGGACGTGAAAAGCATCCGCGACAAAATTTATGAGCAGCAGTGTTATGGCCCGATGGGCTGGCTGCGCATGCTGCGTGAACTTGGTTTACTGCAGCACTACCGCACGCTGAGCCAGCAGTGCCACAGCTGCCCGCGCTTTACGCCGGATCAGCGGGACGCGGAGCTCTATCAATATTTGTGTAATCTGTGACGGCGCCAGCCGTCTCTGCACCGTTTTCGATTTTCACACAGATCACTTGCCGGCATGGCTATCCACGTCGTGCTGCAGGAAGAGATCTTTTAGCCATTCGATGAAGACCCTGACTCTGGGTGATAGCTGTCGGTTGCGCGGATACAGGACAGAGACGGGAGACGGTTCAGGTGGAAAGGCTTTGAGCAATTCGACGAGGGCTCCCGTCTTCAGATCATCTTCCACGTGATAACGCGGCACCTGGATGATGCCGAGTCCCATGCGCGCCACGGATACAAAGGTATCAGCCGCATTGACGGTAATTGAAGTTTTGATCGTCGTGGTGATGCGCTTGCCGTCCACCCTGAATGCCAGAGGGAGTATGCCGCTGCTGCCCGTGGTGCGAAATCCGATCATCCTGTGGCCGGAATGCAGTTCATCCGGATCCGACGGAAGCCCGAACCGGGAGACGTAACCGGGCGAAGCGACCGTGACCTCTTCCAGCGTGGCGACGCACCGTGCGATCATATCGCTGTCCTGCGGCGTTCCGACACGCAGGACACAATCAATTCCCTCACGCACCAGATCGACCAGCCGGTCACCCTCGCTCAGATAGATTTCGATATCAGGATAAGCTTCGAGAAAACAAAGAAGATGCGGCAGAACAAAATGTCTTGCCAGCGTGCCATGAACATCGACACGCAACAATCCCTTCGGTCGGGCGCCGGCAAACGCCCCCTCGGCATCCTCGATATCGTCCAGTATAGAAACGCAGCGCTTGTAGTAGGCTTCACCGTCCAGCGTCGGGCTGACGTGACGCGTGGTGCGTTCCAGCAGCTTAATGCCCAGGCGCGACTCAAGTTGCTTAATCGCGTCCGTTACGGTCGAGCGTGGCAGGCCGAGGTCTTGCGCCGCCCTTGTGAAGCTGCGGCGCGCTACCACACGCGTGAAAACGCGCATCGTATCAATTCTGTCCATGGCATTGTTCGTCATTATCGGATTCTGATACCAGATAATGACTGATTATCCGGAAAGGATACAGTGCTAGATTTTCTCCGTGTTCAGGCGCGATACCGCGCGAAAATGGGAGAATATCTATGTCTGTTTCAGAGAAAGTTGCAATCGTAACCGGTGCATCCCGCGGAATTGGTGCCGCCATTGCCAGGCAGCTTGCTGCGGACGGCTTTGCCATCGTGGTGAACTATGCCGGCAACGCAGAGGCTGCTGCCGCCGTGGTTGAGGAGATCGAAGCCGCCGGTGGCAGAGCCATCACCGCGCAGGCGGACGTTGCTGATGCCAGCCAGGTCAAACGCATGTTCGATTTAGCCGAATCTGCGTTTGGTGGTATTGATGTGCTCGTCAATAATGCCGGCGTAATGATGTTGTCTCCGCTGGCCAGCGCCGACGATCAGAGTTTTAGCAAGCAGATTGACATCAATCTTAAGGGGACGTTTAACACCCTGCGCGAAGCGGCAAACCGCCTGCGCTCTGGCGGGCGCATCATCAACTTCTCCACGTCGGTTGTCGGGCTTAAGCTTGAGAATTATGGCGTCTATGCCGCGACCAAGGCGGCCGTCGAAACACTGACAACCATCATGTCCAAAGAGATGCGCGGACGCAGCATCACCGTCAATGCCGTCGCGCCCGGTCCGACTGCGACCGACCTCTTCCTCAATGGGAAAAGCGATGAACTGATCGCGCGCATGTCCAAAATGAATCCGCTGGAACGCCTCGGCACCCCTGAGGATATCGCTAATGTCGTTTCTTTCCTCGCCGGACCACAGGGCTGCTGGATGAACGGACAGATCCTGCGCGCCAATGGCGGAATGGTCTGAGCCGCAAACTGCAGATTGAGTCAATGGAGTACTGTTATGTCTCAGAAGATTATCCTTGTGACCGGATCTTCAAGCGGCTTCGGTCGCCTGACCGCCGAAGCGCTGGCGCGTGCTGGTCATACCGTTTATGCATCAATGCGGGGTATTGCGGGCCGTAATGCCGCAAATGTCCGCCAGTTAAACGAACTTTCCACGCGGGAAGGAATTGACCTTCGGCCGCTGGAACTTGATGTTCAGTGCGATAAATCGGTTGATGCTGCCATTGAAACGGTAATATCCGACGCCGGAAAGCTTGATGTGGTGGTACACAATGCTGGCCACATGATGTTCGGTCCGGCCGAAGCCTTCACGCCAGAGCAGTTCGCCCAGCAATATGACGTTAACGTACTGGGAACGCAGCGCGTCAACCGGGCCATACTGCCGCATATGCGCTCCCGACGTGAAGGCCTGCTGGTCTGGATTTCCAGTTCCAGCGTGACCGGCGGCACACCGCCCTATCTGGCCCCTTATTTTGCCGCCAAAGCGGCGATGGATACGCTTGCCGTTCAGTATGCGCGCGAGCTCAGCCGATTCGGCATTGAGACGACAATCATCATGCCGGGAGCCTTTACCAAAGGGACCAACCATTTTGCCCATTCTGGAAGTCCTGCCGACACCGGGCGTGTCGCGGAGTATGAAGCAGGTCCTTATGCCGGATTCGGCGATGTTGTGCAAAATGCCTTTGCGGGGATAGTGCCGGAGGATGCCGATCCCGCGCGCGTTGCAGCACAGATTGCCGATGTTGTCGGTATGCCGTTTGGTACGCGTCCATTTCGTGTGCATAACGATCCGTCCGAAGACGGCGCGAATATCGGCTTTGCGGTCATCGACCGTTTGCGCGCCGAAATGCTACATCGGGTTGGATTGTCCGACCTTCTGACGCCAGCGAAAGCACCGTCGTGTGAAGGGTAACAGTCGTGACTGGCGGGATCGCTCGCCGGTCGCTTTACCATATAAACAGGAGCGCCGGAAATGCACACCGTTGTCATCCTTATCTGTGGCTTTGCGCTATTTGGCATCTTCCTGACTTTTGGATGGCTCTGGCATTTAGGGCCCTTTCCCAGTGAGTTAACCACGAAAAGTTTCATCGCCGTCTGGGTGGTAATCGCATTCATCAACATGTGGACAGGTATTAACAAAGCCGGCTATGCGTTCAGTGAAGAATTGTCCGTACTGCCGTTCGTGTTGCTGCCGCCGGTCATCGCTGCCGGTTTCGTGCTGTTTCTCTGGTAAATCGATTACAAGTAACCAGCAAGTCAGACGAATGACGTAAGCTGCTGTTTCAAAGTTAAATTAACTAACATCGAAACATGATTCACAGATGGCGATTTATCGCCTGTTTTCGGGTAAACTCACTGGTGATGTTATGGTGAATTTTAAGGATGAAATCCATGAAAATTAGCGAAGAATCACTGCTGGAGTCCGGCTTCAGTCATAAAGATCTCCAGAAAATTAAAAGCAATGTGGAAAATTTCGGGGGAACTCTTGATGAAGTGGTTCAGGATTTAGCAAAACGATTCAATGTAGCTAAGTGGATAACTATTATTGCTTTTTTAATCCTGATTTTTACATCTGTTTTATCTACAAAAAATAACACTCTCTCTCTGGCTTTTGCGTTAATTGTAGGGTTACCTTTTATCTGGTATTTGACGCCCGCCAAACTCGCTTTTAAAGCCTGGCGGTATAAAAAACATACTTCCGGGATTAAGGGCGATCTGTAATTGTCATCAGATCAAAAATAACTTTGGCCTTCACGCCGTATCCAACAATTTTCATGGTTAGTTTTGGCCGACTTAACGTACTGACTTTCCTGTAATAATCGATGGGCATATAGCGAAATAGCCTCCATGCTCCAGGCTTTCTTATTAAGCCTAAGATGCTGTAAGCGTTAGCAATAAGTGAGATTGATTTATATACGCCTAATCCACTTTTAGAACTAAAACCCATAAATTCAGCCGTAGACATAGCAGCATTGGCAGCGAACCCTTCAGATGAAGAATCATGAAGTACCTGATGGCTAAATTCTTTACTAAGGCCATTGAATCCATCCACAACGAGTATTGCGCCAGCCAGCACACCCAATGGATTAGCGCTAGCCAGTAGCGTTGTTCCTAAAGCTATTTCTGCGCCCGAAAGCACTACATTCACAGCAGAAATCACATAACCGACAATTTTGTTATTTTCCCGGACGAACTCCACTTTAGCGTAAAGTTTCGCAGTATTCCTGCGCAGCATTTGCCCCTGCTCTGCAAGATTTTCGGTCTCTGCCCTGAGATTTTTTACGCAGGCCATGCACTCTTCATCAGACTTTGCGCGCCGGGCAATCGAGAACTGCTCTTCAATCACATCCCTTATTTCCTGCACAAACTGGAGTCGCGTAAGTCCATCCCTGATGTGAAACCCGGCTTCACGGTTAGCAGTTTCAATCAGCTTACGGGCTTCAAGATTGACCATCGATTCTGCCCAGGCCCTGTTGCGCCCATTTGAACGCATCATTGCGAGTAGTGCTTCATCCATTTCACAGTTCCTTTGATTAGCCGATGATTCGATAATACTTAATCAGATCCCGCTTTAACATGAGAAGTTATTTTGGGCCGCTGGGTTTACGCCTGTCCAGAATCACTTAGCGTTAGCTTGCATTCTGTTTAGCCTCAGCCCCTGGTTTAAATAAATGGCGCTAGTTAGCCTTACTGGCACGTTAGCCGAATCAGGCACCATTACATCAATGACTAATAGTATGTTGTAATTAATGGGTGTCATTGCCGCTTACATCTGGCATTGCTGCAAATCCGGCTGCAGCTCCTATGCTGTAGGGAGTCATTAACGTGCGGATATGAGGTATGCATGAGTTTACTGTTTAGCGCGACGCAGCTTGGCGAGTTGTCGCTGGAAAATCGTATTGTGATTGCACCGATGTGCCAATACTCAGCGGAAGAAGGTCAGGCAACGGCCTGGCACCGCATTCATCTCGGCCAGCTGGCGCTCTCTGGCGCGGGACTGCTGATTATCGAGGCGACGGCAGTGGAAGCCATTGGCCGTATCACGCCGGGCGACCTGGGGTTATGGGACGACGCGACAGAAGCCGCGCTGGCCAGCGTGCTGCAGGACGTACGGCGCTACGCTACCCTGCCGATTGGCATTCAGTTGGGTCACGCCGGGCGCAAAGCGTCCTGTGCTGCGCCATGGCAAGGCGGTGCGCAGCTCTCTGAGGAACACGGCGGCTGGCAGACCGTCGCGCCGTCTGCGCAGCCGTTTGGACAGGATGAGCGTCCGCCGGCCGCACTCAGCAAACAGGATCTGGCGCAGCTGAAACAGGCCTTTGTCGATAGCGCTCTGCGCGCGGTACGCATCGGCATTCAGCTGGTCGAACTGCATGCTGCGCACGGCTATTTGCTGCACCAGTTTCTGTCGCCGCTCAGCAACCAGCGTGACGATGAATATGGCGGCTCATTAGAGAACCGTCTGCGTTTCCCGCTTGAGGTGTTCAAGGCGCTGCGCGCTGCGCTGCCGGCTGAAATCCCGGTTGGCGTGCGGCTTTCTGCCACCGACTGGATCGAGGGCGGCTGGGATAATCAGCAATCGATTGTTTTCAGCCAGCAGCTTGAAGCCGCAGGCTGCGCCTATATTCACGTCTCCAGCGGGGGGCTGGCACCGCAGCAGCAAATCAGCGTCGGTCCAGGTTATCAGTTGCCGTTCGCTCGCGAGATTCGCCAGCAGGTCTCGATTCCGGTGATTGGCGTGGGGCTGATTACCGAACCGAAACAGGCCGAGCAGGCGCTGCAGGAGCAGGATGCCGATTTGATCGCGCTGGCACGCGCGGTACTGTATGACCCACGCTGGCCATGGCACGCCGCCGCCGAACTGGGTGCGCAGGCCAAAGCGCCGCCACAGTATCTGCGTTCCGAACCACACGGCCTGAAAGGTACCCTGATCAGCAACCAGTAGTTCCCCTGACCGGCAGCCGCCCGGTTGCCGGTTCTGCTCTGGGAAATTTCACAGATTTCAGCCCATTGTGCGCGACTGCACTGTTTTCGTCTTATGCTTTCCCGGCCAATTAACCAAAAGGAAGATGAGATGAAATTGCAGCATTATTTACTGGGCGGCGCGCTCTGCGCTTTCAGCGTGAGCGGCCTGGCCGCTGAGATGAAAAATCCCCTGAGCGTGCATGTGCTGAATCTGCAAACCGGCGTACCGACCGCAGGTATTGAGGTCGAGCTGGATAAGAAACAGGGGGAAGAGTGGGTGAAACTGGCGCAGGGCACCACCAACGATCAGGGACGTATTCCAGCGCTTTACCCGGCGGGCCAGAAGGCGCAGACCGGGATTTACCGCGTAATTTTTAAAACCGGTGACTATTACAAAAAAAACAGTCAGCCGACCTTCTTCCCGGAAATCCCGGTGATGTTCAACCTGGATAATACCGAGCAGCATTACCATATTCCACTGCTGCTCAGCCAGTACGGCTACTCCACCTATCGCGGCAATTAAGCAAAAAGGCGCTGCGGACGGTATATTTATACCAGTACGTTTTGTTGAACAGGTGCCTCGTTAAGCGATTGAATCAGGCAGGAGAATCTCTATTCCGTTGCTCCTGCCCATTACAGGGTAAGCCTGTTTTTTTCGACTGGTGTGATTGCTATAGCGTGCTGGCTGACGCATTAAAAACTGTCTGACTCAGACTACGCGCTGAGCTGAGTTCTGTGAAATCCAGCGCTCTGTTTTCGCTCTGCTTTCATCGGTTGCCGGGTTAAAGAGCATCATCGTTAAATCCGGCCTGCCTTCAACAGAAAAGGTCGAGAACTCCAGGGCAATCGTCCCCATTTGCGGATGATGCAGCACCTTAAACCCTTCGCCATGCCCGGCCACATCGTTGTTACGCCACAGGCGGGCGAAGTCAGCGCTTTGAGCGGATAGCTCCTCAACCAGTCGATCAATTTCCTCTGAAGCCCCCAGGCGCGCGGCATCCGCCCGAAAGGCGTTGACGATGAGACGGGCAACGCCCTCCCAGTCGTCTTGCATCCCCCGCGCTTCCTGATCGGTAAACAGCAGGCGCAGAATATTGCGCCGCGCGGGCGGAAGTTGCCCGTAATCCTTCAGCACAACCGTCGCCGGATGATTCCATGCCACCACATCCCAGGTGGCGGTTTTAATAATCGCCGGAATCGTCAGCCTTTCCAGTACGCGTTGCAGCCGTGGGGTTATGCTGTCGGACCGACTTACCCGGTTTTCTGGCGGATGCCCAAATGCGAGGATGAACAGATGATCGCGCTCGGGAGACGTAAGCCGCAGTCCGGCAGCAATGCGGTTCAGTACCTCACGCGAGGGCGCTCCCCCGCGGCCCTGCTCAAGCCAGGTGTACCAGGTCGGGCTGATATTCGCGAGCTGGGCAACCTCTTCGCGGCGCAGGCCCGGCGTACGGCGGCGGCCGGGCAAAAAACCAAACGAAGCCGGGTCAATTGCCAGACGGCGTGCCCTTAAAAACTCACCCAGCGGATTTTCAGAAAGCAGCGTCATAAATCACCCTGTTAATGTTTATACCCTGATAACTTCACTACTTTAATAGTAAAAGATCCGCGCTTACGCTGTCGCACTAAATCACTCAGGAGACAGGCTATGCGTATTTTTATAACGGGTGCGACGGGCTTTATCGGCTCACGCGTTGTATCGGCCCTGCTGGCTCGCGGCCATCAGGTGACCGGTCTTGTACGTTCAGAAGAAGCAGCTCAGCAGTTAAACGATAAGGGCGCGACAGCCCAGCGCGGTACGCTGGAAGATCCCCAGGCATGGATTGCCGGCATTGACCAATGTGATGCGGTGATTCACACCGCTTTCGATCATGATTTCAGTCGTTTTGTCGATAATTGCGAAAAAGACCGCCGCGTTATTCGCGCGATTGGCTCTGTGTTGCAGGGCAGTCAGCGTCCGCTGCTCATCACTTCTGGTACCGGAATGGGTGATGACGGCAGCGGCCAGCCCGCTCTTGAGCAGAATTTCAACCCGGCACACCCTAACCCACGCGTCGCCTCGGAGCTGGAAGGCACTAAGCTCCTTGAATCGGGAATCGACCTACGTGTGGTGCGTTTACCTCAGGTTCACAACACTGAACGTCAGGGATTAATCAGCTATTACATCGCTCTTGCCAGGGAGAAAGGCGCGGCAGCTTATATCGGCGGAGGTGAAAACGCCTGGTGCGCGGCACACGTTGATGACGTCGCCGGGCTGTACGTAAAAGTGCTTGAGCAAGGCGAACGCGGCAAACGGTATCATGCGGTAGCAGAGGAAAGTATTGCCTCACGGCTGATTGCTGAAACCGTGTCAGCAGGGCTGGGTATTCCTGCCGTTTCGCTGAAAGCCGATCAGGCCGCGGAGCATTTCGGCTGGTTCACCGCTTTCGCCAGGCTGGATCTGCGTGCCAGCGGTGCCTGGACGCGGCAGCAGCTCAACTGGCAGCCCAACGGACCGGGTCTTATCGCTGATTTAAGCAGAGTGAATTATTCAACCCAGTCGTAGCCCCAGCGCCAGGTAGCGGCGCAATTCAACGCGCAATTTACAACGGCGCGGTGGCCAGATTAGCGCGATAAATCGCGCCGCTACGAATACCTCTGAACCCCATGGCTCTCGCCACTCAGGCCGCAGCAAATTGCGGTAACATACCCAGCCAGCTCAGCGTCCATGCCAGCACATTCAACGCGCCGAAAAGCATTACCAGGCCAATCGCCAGTGGCGTACGCGGCCGATCGGCAAAGCGCTGTTGCGCACGCCGCGCCAGCAGCGCCGGAATAATCACCGCCCACAGCGTGGCAAACAGACCGGCAAAACCGATGGCGGTGACGAAGCCATGCGGCCACCATAGCGAAGCGAGCAGCGGCGGCAAAAATGTCAGGCAGGCGGTTTGCAGACGCGCGCGCGGGGAATGCCCCCAGCCGAGGCGGTCGGCGATGAAATCAAACAGGCCTGCCGTCACGCCGAGAAACGAGGCTATCACCGCAAAATGTGAGAACACCGACATCATCAGCGATAACGCGCGCACGTGCAGATGATCGCGCAGCGCGGCCATCAGTGCGGCAATATCTCCACCCTGCTGCACGATGTCAGGAAACGCGGCGCGCGGCAAATTCCCCATGGTGCAGACAATCCAGAACAGGTAGAGCGCCAGCGACATCAGCGTGCCCAGCACCAGCGCGCGTGTCACCGGCGACTCGCGGCGCTGATAATAACTCACGAGTCCGGTGATGTTACCGTGATAGCCAAAAGAGGCCAGACAGAACGGCAGCACGCCCATTGCGTAAGGCCAGTAGCTGTCTCCCGGCGCGGCGGCAGCGAACAGCGAGGGCACGTCTACCTGGGTTAACAGTCCGCCGAACAGCAAAATCAATAGCAGGATTTTTGCCAGCACGCAGAACGTCATCAAACGACTAACGCCGGTGGTGCCGAGCCACACCACGGCGGCGACACACAACGTCAGCGCGATTTTGGCCCCGGCGGTTGAGAGCGGCACGCCAAGCTGATTCAGCGAGTGCTGGTAAACCGGACCGCTGGCTGAGATATAGGCGTAGGTGAGAATGCCCAGCACAAACAGGATGCTGAGGCCATTGATGCTGGCCCAGCCGCGCCCAAGCAAATCGCGCGTCAGCGTATCGTAGCCTGCGCCTGGCGGATAATGCAGGCTGACACGCATAAACAGCAGCCCGGAGAGCAGCATTGCGCCCCAGCTGATGCCCAGTAGCAGCAGCGCCCAGCCAAACCACGCCCCGGCCATCACGATCGGCAACGTAAACATACCGGCGCCCACTACCGTCCCACAGATGATCATGGCGCCCCACCATACCGAGGGCTGGCGGCGCGCCATTACGCTCTCCGTCATCACACTTTTCCTTGCACAACATAAAGGCGGCGATGATACACGGGATCGCTAACAAATGTGAGGCGCGGGCTGTGACTGACGGGAAGATGGCTGTCAACAGGTGACAATGTCACATAAAGGCGCACCGGTTAGGGTGCGCCAGCCGCGATGTGGCGGGATTAACGATAAAAAGCCGGACGTGGCGGCATGGTAATCGGGACAATATCACCGTTGTTCTGTGCCGCAACACAGGCATCGGCCGCCACAGCGGCGGCATAGCCATCCCACGCCGACGGGCCTGTCATATTGCCCGACAGCACGTTGTTAATGAAATCCTGCAGCTCAACGTCATAGGCAGCGATAAAACGCTTTTTCCAGTCGGTCAGAATGCCGGTGGAGAGCTGCGCCGCGTGGCGAGTCTGTACCGACATTGGTTCAGGCAGGCGGGCAATGCCGCTCTCGCCAACCACCTCACACTGAATGTCGTAACCATAGGCGCAATTCACGAAGATCTCGACATCAATGCGGATGCCCTTTGCGGTTTCCAGCAGCACAATCTGCGGATCCTTCAGGTGCGATGACGCGTGGCGGGTCTTGCGTGGGTAAATCACCTGCGCACTGACGTAATCATCGTTCAGCAGCCAGCGCAGCACGTCGAGTTCATGGATCAGCGTATCGGTGATCGCCATATCGGTGGTATAAGCATCGCCGACCGCCGGATTGCGGTGCGCGCAGTGCAGCATCAGCGGCTCACCCAGGGTGCCGTCGTGGATAACCGCTTTCAGCGCCCGATAGCCGCTGTCGTACGGTCGCATAAAACCCACCTGCACCAGCTTTTTGCCCGCGGCTATTTCCGCTTCGACAATGTTCATACAGCCCTGCGCGGTCACCGCCAGTGGCTTCTCGCAGAATACCGCTTTGCCGGCTTTGATGGCTGCCAGCACAAACTCTTCATGCGTCGGGCCCCACGAGGTAACCAGAATGGCCTGCACCTCCGGCGCGGCGATCAGATCGTGCGCGTTGTCGTAAATCTCTGCCCGCAAGCCGAGCTCGCTAATCACCTGCTCACAGTTGCTGCGATTGATATCATTAAGCGCGACCACGCGCGCATGCTGCAGCACCTGGCTGCAACGACGAATGTGTTCACGGCCGATAGCGCCAGTGCCGATTACACCAATATTGAGTGTCATGCGAGGTTCCTTCAGCAAAATGCCGGATTGGTTAGTGGTTGAGATAATCAATGCTGCTGCGGATTTCGCGCGCAATATCCTCAGCGCTCCAGCTCTCCATCACCGACGAAAACGGCTCGAAAGCATAAACACCGCGATAGCCCATCTCTTCCAGGCGCTGCACCTGCTCGCGGGATTTCAGCAGGTCATCCGCGCTCAGCATGATGCGCTCTTCGTCGGTGAGTTGATGAGTCGGGCGCGCATCCGTTACGCCAGAGAGATGCACCAGGCCGATGTGATTCACGTCTACGCCACCGGCGAAATCCTGTTCGGCGCCTTCGTACAGGTGATGATGGAAGGTATCCAGCACGATGTTAAACGGCACACCGGCCTGAGCGATGAGCTGCTGCGCCAGCGCGGCCGAGCGCAGTGAACTCTGCGGAAAACCGAGCGGTTCAACCAGCCCGGCAACACCATATTCGGCAAACAGCGGCGCCAGGGTTTGCAGCGCCTGTACGGTTTGCTCATTACTCACCGGCGTCCCATCATTGAGCGGACAGAGCACCAGCGCTTTCGCCCCGGTGGCGCGCGCATCGGCTAACAGCGCGCGCGTTTTTTCCAGCACCGCATCATCTAACTGATTGAAGGGATACACTGCGTTGATGGTTTCGATCTCAAGCTGATGCTGCGCTGCCAGGCGACGCACTTCCTCACCGCCTGCGCCGTCGGTCACGCTGCCGCTTTTCATATCGTTGCGTATTTCAACTTTATTTAATCCCAGCTGTTCCACCAGCGCGAAGAATTCCGCCATGCTGAGATGAGGGGCAATTTTACGGTTAACACAGAATCGGTCACTGCTTATTTTGTAGGTCATGATCTTTCCTGGATAATAATCACTGGGTAAGGTTCTGTTTGCTGCAAGCTACTGACATGCCCTGATAGTAAGTTATCTTTTTTGCCCGCTCTGCGGCTTCTTTGAGTGATTTACATCAGCCTGAGCGCCCTCACATTTAGTCTTTACCGTCATACAGTTCATAGAAATAGTGTTCGACCTGTTCCAGGCTGCGCCCTTTGGTTTCCGGGATAGCACGCAGTACAAACAGGGCGCCGCCGATCCCGATCACCGCAAAGGTGAGAAACGCCCCGGCCAGGCCAAAGGCGGCCAGCAACAGCGGGAAGGCCATGGAAATGGCGAAGTTGGCAATCCACAAGGCAAAAACGGCACCGCCCATGCAAATGCCGCGCATGCGCGCCGGGAAGATTTCCGACAGCAGCAACCAGGTTACCGGTGACAGCGCGCCCTGCTGAAAACATAAAAACATCAGCATTCCGGCCAGTACCAGGTAGGCCCGCAGCAGATTAACCGCACCACCGGCGTGATACTCCGGCATTAGCAGGCACACCGTGGCGATAAAGAACAGGCAGGCGGTACAGCCCATCTGCCCTATCAGCACCAGCGGACGACGACCAACCTTACCGATTATCACGATCCCCACCAGCGTCATGATTACCGAGATGACGCCGTTGGCGATGGTGGCGAACAACGCCGCATCGTTGCTCAGGCCGGTGGCAGTGAGCATGGTTGGCGCGTAGTACATGATGGTATTCACACCGGTCAGCTGTTGGATGGCGGCAATGCCAATTCCCAGTAAAAACACTTTGCGCAACCATGGCGTGCGCAGATCACGCAGGCGACCTTTGCCTTGCTGGCGATGCTCTTCGATGGTCTCTTCGATCTCCTCCAGCTCCCACTCTACATCCTCCGCCGCCCGGGTTTTCTCCAGCACCCTGCGCGCGCCAGCGGTGTTGCCGCGCATGACGTGCCAGCGTGGACTTTCCGGCATAAAGATCATCCCGATCCACAACAGCACGGCGGGTACGGTGGAGATGGCCAGCATCCAGCGCCAGGTATGTTCGCCACCCCAGATTTCATTGAAGGTCGCATTGGAGACATAGGCCAGCAGCTGGCCAGAGACAATCATCAGCTCCTGCAGCGTCACCAGTTGACCGCGTTTATTCGCCGGGGCAATTTCCGCGATATACACCGGCACGGTGGCAGCCGCCCCGCCGACGGCAATACCGAGAAACAGGCGTGACGCAATCATCGTCACCACATCAGGTGCGAAGGCAGAGCCGACCGCGCCGAGGGCGAAAATAAAGGCCAGCGTGATGATGATTTTGCGGCGCCCGAGGGCATCCGCGAAGTGCCCTGCCAGCAGTGCGCCAAAGGCAGCGCCGAACAACAGTGAACTGGTGACCAGCCCGGTAGTGAACGGCGTGAGATGTAAATCGCTGCGCATGAAGAGCAGCGCACCCGATACCACGCCGGTATCGTAACCAAACAGCAGCCCGCCGAGTGTCGCCACCAGCGCGATGATTTTAACGAAGGGTTCGGTTTTTGTTGTGCTGTTGGGGCCGGACGCGGTGTTGGTGGAGAGATAAAGTTCTTTTTCCATAATACCTCCTGGTAAAAAATGCGTTAGGAAAAGCATCAGAACAAAGCAGCGCGTCCAGGCTATCGGCATTTTTATTTCATGTTAATTTATATTTGAAACCTGCTTTTCAAATTGTGAGTTCAAGCCTTTTGACCGGTTTATTTTGATGGATTTACATCAGCCGAAAAAAGATGAATGAAGATTGGGCGAGGTGGTTATTGAAGCGCAGCAGATCGGCCCCTTTACGCCAGAAGTCGCCACGCTTTGTGATCAATCGCGCAACAACTGCACAAACCTTCTTGTATGGTAGTCGCTCTTTCACCTCTTCGGGATTTGTCATGGCCTCATCAACTGTTGCTCAATCTGATACCGCTGAAGCTCACCCTAAATCATTGATCCGCCGCGTCGCCAGCGCCTCGGCGATAGGCACGGCGGCAGAGTATTACGACTTTTTCGCTTACGGTACGGCAGCGGTACTGTTCTTTGGCCATCTATTCTTTCCCAGCCACGATCCGCTGGTCAGCACACTCGCTGCCTTCGCCACTTATGCGGTTGGCTTCCTCGCACGTCCCATTGGCGGCATGGTGTTTGGGCACATCGGCGACAAAGTGGGACGCAAAAAAGCGCTGGTGGCGACTATCCTGATCGTGGGCCTTGGCACGTTCTGCATTGGTCTGCTGCCAACCTACGAAAAAATTGGCGTCTGGGCCCCGGTATTACTGATTGCCATCCGCTTGCTGCAGGGGTTTGGCGTCGGCGGCGAACAGGCGGGCGCGGTATTAATGACAGCCGAGTATGCGCAGCCTTCCCGGCGCGGTTTCTTTGCCAGTTGGGTGCAGATTGGTGCCCCGGTCGGGTTTCTGCTGCCGCTGGCGCTGTTCGCTGTGCTTAATGCCGCGCTGAGCGCGGAGCAGATGATGGACTGGGGCTGGCGCGTGCCTTTTCTGCTCAGCGCGCTGCTGGTGATTGTCGGCCTGTTTATTCGCCTGCGCATTGATGAATCGCCGGTCTTCGCCGCCATTCGTGAAACCAAAGCGGCAGAATCCAGGCCGTTAAAAGAGGTGCTGCGTGGTAATCCGCGGCTGGTGGTCAACGGCGTGGCAGCGAAACTGATCGAAGCCTGCGCCTTCGCCCTGTTTACCGTCATCATCCTTGCCTGGGGTAAGGCTAATCAGCTTGATGCCGGCATTCTGATGAACAGTATGATCGTCGCGGTGATCCTCGAAGTCCTGGCGATCCCGCTCATGGGTGCCCTTTCCGACCGCATCGGTCGCAAGCCGGTTTATCTGATCGGCACGCTGCTGATCATGCTCTCGATCGTGCCATTTTTTCTCGCGCTGGCGCACAACAGCTACTGGCTCACGCAACTGGCGATGATCGTGGCGCTGACGCTGGGCCACAGCATGTGTTATGCCCCGCAGGCGTCATGGTTCCCCGAACTTTTTCCCACGCACATTCGCTGCAGCGGTATCGCGGTGATCTGGCAGATCGGTTCGCTGATCGGCAGCGGCGTACTCGGACTGGTGGCGGTGAAAATTCTGCAGATGACCCACGGCCACTGGTATGGTCTGGCGCTGTATATTGCAGTGCTGGGAGTGATTTCTTTGTTCGGCCTGCTGCGTTTGCCGGAAACGGCGCCAGCCCGCCGCCAGGGTGAATATCACCCGTGGCAGCAGCATTAACGGTTAACGGCGCGGCAGCGCCACGCACAGCAGGCCGCAGACAATCAATACGACGCCAGCGAGACTGCTCCAGCGGAAGGTTTCATGCAAGGCCGGCAGAGAAATGGCGGCCAGCCACACCAGCACATAGCTCAGACTGAGCAGCGGATAGAGCCGGTTGAGCGGCAGCAGCCGCAGCGCCAGCAGCCAGCACAGCATTGAGCAGCCGTAGGCCGCCAGTCCGCCGATTAACGGTATCAGGCCGTGCTGCCACGGTAGCGCGGTCCATGTATCCAGCGGTGGCAGCGCGAGCATTGCCGTGCGCAGCAGCAGCTGCGCCAGCGACACCAGCAGCACGCTGGCCAGCGCCAGCAGCCAGCCCTTCACAGATGGCTCCCCATCAGCGCAACCCCGGCAACGATCGCCAGCGTACCCAGCCACTGCCGCCGCGTGTAGGTCTCACGCCAGATGACGCGCGCCGCCACCGCCACCAGCACAAAATTCAGGCTCAGCATCGGGTAAGCCACGCTGACCGGCACGGTGCGCAACACCACCAGCCACAGCAACATCGCCGTCCCCAGCAGCAGCAGGCTGAGCACCAGCCAGCCGAACAGGCGGTGCCCGCCGCAGTGGGCCGCCTGTTTCTGGCACAGCTGGGCGGCACAACTGAGCAGGCTTACCAGCAGGATCAGCAGCAGATTCATGGTGTCGCGTTGTAGCCGTAGTAGACCAGCCGTCCCTGCTGATAGACATCGTCCGGCACCGGCAGATGCGCATCCGCTTGCTTTTCGTCAGAATTCAGCAGCAGCACCAGTGCCACCGGACCTTTTCGGCGATGCAGGCGCAGCCAGTCGGCGAAGGCTTCCCCGTCGACGTAGCGCGTTTTTGCATCGGGATAACCCAGTCCGTACTCCAGCTCACCTTTTTCATCGAAGAAAGTGATATCGCTGCGGCGCAATTCCCATGCGACCGCAGAAGCGATGCCGGAATTGTCCACCACCAGATAGCGGCTCTGCGCCAGCTGAGGCCGAACGGCGCTGACGAAACTCTGCGGCTGTTTGCTATCACGCACCTTTTGCGGGATAGCCAACCCGACCAGCAGCGCCAATGCCAGCGGGCAAAGCGCAGCCAGTTGCCAGCGATCTGTTTTCAGGCTTAACCAGCCCATCACCGCCCAGCCGGCAAACGCCAGCGCAGCGCACAGTACCCGCAGCAACTCATCGCGCGCGTACACCGGATGGTGCGCCAGTCCCCAGGGTGCCAGCACCACCACGACCAGCAGCGTGGCGCCCAGACCAAACAGCAGGTTAATCCAGCCATTTACCGCCAACGCCTGTTTCAGGCGCGCGGTGTTACCGTGCGCATAATGCGCCATTAACAACGCCAGCGGCGCAAAGCACGGCAGGATATAGGTCGGCAGTTTGCCTTTGGCGATGCTAAAGAACAGCAGCGGCAGCACAACCCAGCTAAGCAAATAGATCGCGGCAGCGTGCGGTTGACGCTGTCGCCATGCGTCGCTCAGCGCGCCCGGCAACAGGCCGAGCCATGGCAAACACCCTGCCAGCAGCACCGGCAGGTAATACCAGAACGGGGCTTTGTGCTGCGCATCGCTCTCCGCGAAGCGCTGAATATGTTCGACCCAGAAGAAGTAGTGCCAGAAATCGCCTTCCTGATGCTGAATGGACAGCGCCCAGGGCGCGCTGATCGCGGCCGCCACCAGCACAGTAAGCGGGCCCCAGCGCAGCAGTTCGCCAAAACGTCGCTGCCAGAGCACCCAGGGCACAATCGCCAGCACCGGCACCGCCAGCGACAGAAAGCCCTTGGTCATGAAACCCATGGCACAGGCCGCGCCGAGCAGCACATACCCCATCAGCCGCTGTGAGGTACTGTGCGCCTGCGCAGCAAACCAAAAGCTGCACATTGCCGCCACCAGCCACAGCAGCAGAATCGGATCGAGCACGGCGTAAGTGCCGATGCCGTAAACCAGCAGCGAGGTAAGAAAGATCACGCTGGCGGTGAGCGCTATTTTGCGGCTGGCGAACATCCGCTTGCCCAGCCAGTAGATCAGCAGGGCACTCAGCGTGGTACAGATAATCGCACCGGCGCGCACGCCAAAATTATTATGCCCAAATAACAGCTGGCCAAAATTATTGATCCAGTAACCGGCAATCGGCTTCTCGAAGTAGCGCAAATCAAAAAAATGCGGCACCACCCAGTTACCGCTCAGCAGCATCTCGCGGCTGATTTCGGCATAGCGGGTTTCATCCGGCTGCCAGAGATCACGGAATGGCACCGGGATCAGATAGTAGAGAGCAAAAAGCGCTATCAGCAGCACTATGCGGGTGCGGCTGCGCATCGGTGTTTCCATACTTGGGTCCTGTAAAATGTTAACTCTGGCAACCCAGCCAGCCTTCCCGGCCGGCAATGTGCCCGCGCACCACATGGCCCTGCGGCAGCGTACTGAGATCGTCCGGCAGCAGCTCGCTCAGCGGACAAAACCGGATGCCTTGCTGCTGCGCGCGCGTCAGCAGATCGGCAAAGGCGGGCAAACCGACAATGCCTTCGACCTCTGCGTGAATGGTATAGACCGGCGTACCGCTAGCGGCATGCATCTGCGCGAGAATAAAGTCGTTAAAGCTCTCCGCGCTGACCTGCTGGCCCACCACTTCATCCCACGTTGGCAGGGTTACCGGAATTTGCACCGTGCCGAGGCTGCCATCGTTGAGGCGCGGAATGAACGGCCCGCTGCCGCGACAGTCGCTGTTATAGCGAAAGCCAAACGGCTGCTTGGCATCCAGTACCCGGCTGTCGGCGCGCCAGCCTGCCACTGCAGAGCAGGTGACACTGTCACCCAAAATGGCTTCCAGCGCCACTTTACCGCGCGCAATCTGCGCATTCAGCTGCTGTGGCGACCACACGCCAGCCCAGGTCTGCCAGGAAAAGTGATCCCAGGCATGTAAGCCCACTTCATGATGATCTGCCGTGGCGCGAATAATCGAAGCCAGCCCTTTGCCTATTTCGCGGCCCGGCCAGGCGGTACCGGCCAGTAAAATATCCCAGCCGTACAGCGAGGCCGCGCGCGATCTCAGCATTTTCCACAGAAAGCGCGGCTTCATCAGGCGCCACAGGTGGCGCCCCATGTTGTCCGGCCCGACGCTGAAGAAGAAGCTGGCCTGCAGCTGATGCAGGCTGAACTGCTGCAGCAGCGCCGGTACGCCCAGTTGCGTGCCGCGCCAGGTATCGACATCAACACGCAAACCCACTCGCTTCATGGCTTTTCCTGTAGCTCAACGGTGCGCAGGAAGAAGTCCAGCGTGTTGTCGATGGTGGTATCCATCGCCACGGTTGGCGTCCAGTCGAGCAGTCGGCGGGCATTCTTAATCGACGGCTTGCGGTGCTCCACGTCCTGATAGCCTTTGCCGTAATAGCTGCTGCTCTCTACCTCACGGAAACCGGCAAACGGCGGGAAACGATCGCGCAGCGGGTGGCGCTCAAAGCTGGCCAGCAGGTGTTCCGCCAGCTCTTTAATACTGGCTTCGTTCTCCGGGTTACCAATGTTAACGATCTGGCCATCGCAGTTGTTGTGCTTGTTCTCGATAATGCGGAACAGCGCTTCGATGCCGTCGCGAATATCGGTGAAACAGCGCTTCTGCGCGCCACCGTCGATCAGCTTGATCGGCGAGCCTTCCACCAGATTAAGGATCAGCTGGGTGATGGCGCGAGAACTGCCGATACGCGCGGCGTTGAGGTTATCCAGCCGCGGGCCCATCCAGTTAAACGGACGGAACAGCGTAAAGCGCAGCCCCTCTTTTTCGCCATAGGCCCACAGCACCCGGTCCAGCAGCTGTTTTGATACCGAATAGATCCAGCGCTGTTTATTGATCGGTCCGACCACCAGGTTGGAGTGATCCTCGTCGAAATGCTGATCGGTGCACATACCGTACACTTCGGAGGTCGACGGGAAAATGATGCGCTTTTTATACTTCACGCAGTCACGAATAATCTTCAGGTTCTCTTCGAAATCCAGCTCGAACACGCGCAGTGGATTACGGGTATATTCGATCGGCGTGGCGATTGCCACCAGCGGCAGCACCACGTCACATTTCTTGATGTGATACTCAATCCATTCAGAGTGGATGCTGATATCCCCTTCGACGAAGTGGAAGCGCGGTTCATCCAGGAAACGGCTGATGGCATCGGAACCGATATCCAGGCCATAAACCTCAAAGTTATCATCCTGCAGCAGGCGTTCGGTGAGATGGTTGCCGATAAAGCCGTTTACGCCGAGGATCAGCACCCGCGTGCGGCGTTTCACCGCAGCAACCGGCTGCGAATAGAGCAGCGCACCCGGCACCATGCCCAGACTCTGCGCCAGCTGGCTGCCGTTCATGTAAACACCGTTGTCGCTCTGCCCGGTGACCACTTCGAGCGCGCCCTCGCCGCAGGCAATCAGGAACGGCTCAACTGACAGCACCGTGCCCGGTTTGGCGCTGGGCGCATCCTGGTGAACCCGCCCTTTCCACACCACGAATTTCACCGTGCCGGCATACGCAAACGCACCAGGCCAGGGATCGGTGACTGCACGCACCAGGTTATTCACTTTAGCCGCCGGCAGCTCCCAGTTGATGCGGCCATCCTCCGGCGTGCGGCGACCAACCACGGTCGCTTCCGCGTCGTTCTGCGGCGTGGCGGCAATCTCACCGCGCTTCATCGGCGGCAGCGCGCCTTCCAGCAGCTGGCCGGCGCAGGCCACCAGCTTACGGTGCAGCGTCAGCGCATTATCCTGCGGGTCAATCGCCACGCGCTGCTGCGCCACAATGTCGCCGGCATCGGCACGTTTCACCATGCGGTGCAGCGTTACGCCAGTCTCCGTCTCGCCGTTGACCAGCACCCAGTTAAGCGGCGCACGACCACGGTATTTAGGCAGTAGCGAACCGTGCAGGTTAAACGCGCCGACCCGCGCGCAGTTCAGGATCGTGTCGCTCAGCAATGCGCGATAATAAAACGAGAAGATAAAGTCCGGCTGCATGGTGCGGATGCGATCCACCCACAGCGGATGGTTAGCATCTTCCGGCGCATAAACCGGAATGCCCTGCTCAGCCGCGAGGCGTGCCACCGAAGGAAACGCATGGCTCTCCGGCGAGGTGTCCGCATGGGTGAAGATGGCACTGATTTCATAGCCTGCGTTCAGCAGCGCAGTGATGCCTGCACAGCCCATTTCGGCATAGGCGAAGACGATAGTTTTCATTGCTTAATTTCCTGTACAGACGGGGCATCTTGTTGCGGATGGATAACACGTTGAATGAAGTAGCGCGGACGGGCGCGTACGTCGTTATAAATACGACCGATGTATTCGCCCAGCAGGCCCATGCCGACAAACTGCGCGCCGACAAAAATAAACAGCACGGCAAACAGCATGAACACACCGTCACCGGCCCAGCTGGCACCGAGGAACAGGCGCAGCACAATCAGGATCAGAGAAAAGGCGAAACCGGCCAGCGCAATTAAGCTGCCGACAATACTCAGCAGACGCAGCGGCGTGGTGGTCAGGCAGGTCACCAGGTCATACATCAGGTTGATCAGCTTCATGAAGCTATATTTGGAGTCGCCAAACTCACGCTCGGCATGCGTAACCGGCAGTTCAATGGTGCGGCGCGCAAAGGTGTTCGCCAGAATCGGGATAAAGGTGCTGCGTTCGTGGCAATTGAGCATCGCATCGACAATGTGACGGCGATAGGCGCGCAGCATGCAGCCATAATCGCCCATCGCTTTGCCGGTCACGCGCTGAATCAGGTGGTTGATGGTGCGTGAGGCGCGGCGACGGAACCAGCTGTCCTGACGGTTCTGACGCACGGTGCCGACCACGTCGTAGCCCTGCTGCGCGGCTTTGACCAGGTTGGGGATCTCCTCTGGCGGGTTTTGCAGATCGGCATCCAGCGTAATGATCACATCACCGGAAACATGGCTGAAACCGGCCATAATCGCCGAGTGTTGCCCATAGTTGCGATTCAGCAGCACGCCGACCACGTGACTGCCCGGCATATCCGCCGCATCGGCGATCATCTGCGCGGAGCGGTCGGCGCTGCCGTCATCCACCAGTAAGATTTCATAGTCAAGACCGAGCGTGCGGCAGGCAGCGTCGGTACGGCGCACCAGCTCCGGCAGGCTCTGTTCTTCGTTGTACACCGGGATCACCACGGAGACTTTGCGAATCGGTTTTTCTTCCAGCATCTCAGGCTCCCGCAAGGTGGCGTAAGGCAGCAATCACACGCGTTACATCGTCATCGTGCATGTCGGGGAACAGGGGCAGCGAGCAGATACGTTCACTGTTCCATTCGGTGGCCGGCAGCGAGAGCTGCGGATAGCGTTCACGGTAATATTTGTGCGTATGCGCGGCGCGGAAATGCAGGCCGGTGCCGATGTCATGGATTTTCAACTGTTCCATCAGCGCATCGCGGCTGATACCGCAGCGCGCTTCGTCCACGCGAATGATAAACAGATGCCACGCATGCTGATGCGGCCACGCCGGCTGCACCAGCGGCAGCAACGGCGTATCTGCCAGCTCGCGCAAATAGCGCGCCGCGATGGCCTGGCGACGTGCATTGATGGCCGGCAACTTTTGCAGCTGCACCAGTGCAATCGCGGCGTTGATGTCTGGCAGGTTGTATTTAAAACCGGGCATGATCACTTCGGCCTGCGGTTTGCGGCCATGGGTATGGCGATCGTAGGCATCGACGCCGAGGCCGTGGAATTTCAGGCTGCGCAGGCGGTCGGCCAGCTGCGCATCATCGGTCACCACGATGCCACCTTCGGCGCAGGTGATGTTTTTGATGGCATGCAGCGAAAAGATTGCAGTGCCCTGCTGCCCGACGTGCCGGCCTTTGTAGTAGCAACCTACCGCGTGGGCGGCATCTTCAATCAGTGGGATATTGTGGCGCGCGCTGACGGCGCGAAGGGCGTCGATATCCGCCGGTGCGCCGGCATAGTGAACCGGCACGATGGCGCGGGTGCGCGGCGTGATGGCCGCTTCGATTTGCTCTGCGCTCACCATCAGGTTATCGCGATCCACATCGATCATCACCGGCGTCGCGCCCAGCAGCGTAATGATATTGAGCGTGGAAACCCAGGTCAGCGACGGGGTGATCACCTCGTCGCCGGGCTGGATATCCAGCGCCATCAACGTGACGTGCATGCCTGCTGTGGCAGAGCTGACGGCAATGGCGTGCTGGTTGCCGGTGAGCTGGCAAAACGCCTGCTCCAGCGCAGCATTCTGCGGTCCGGTGGTAATCCAGCCCGATGCAAATACCGCCTGCACCGCGGCCAGTTCTTCCTCACCCAATGACGGGCGCGAAAACGGAAGGAAACTCATAAGATAACCTTACTGTTGTGCCTGAAAACATGCTGAAAAATAAAACAAGCGTTATTGCTGCGCATGACAACCTGATGAAACACCCTGTAACCTATTGTTTAAACGTTACTTAAACGAGTGCGTTCGCAGGGCTGCTGTCATCTGCGCGCAATAAAACTTAAGCAGGTCTGTTTTATCGCTATAAGAAACCAAAATACGGGGGAAAACTTAACTGAACATTAAATGGCAAAGCGGCACGCTGACTTTTTTACGTGATGTTGAAGATTGGTAGAAGATTGCGCGCCGGGGCCGGAAATCAGCATCGGGTCAGACATCATTGGTCTGCATGACGGCACACGGCAATTAAAGTTGCTATTTTTCAATGCATTAACTAAGAGACTATACTGTTCTTAAGGTTATCCTAAGGTTGGCTGCTTATTCTTCCCTGGGATAGTGACGCCAGAGGCTGGACAGGAGAATGATAATGAGAACCGCGACTGACAGACTTTCACAGGCAGCACTGCGCCGGCATCACATTGGCGTGAAAACAAAAGGATTGCGTTTCCGCGGTGAGCTGTATGTGTTTCGCTATAACGCCGGCCATTACGACGTGTTTCGCAACAGCGAATGGGTGATGTCGCTCGCCACCAGCAATGTGCTGGAAGCCATGCAGCAATTTAAACAGAGCCAGTAAATTCGCTGGCGCATAGATAAGGTTATTATCTGTCTCCGCTGGCGTATTGATTAGATTGTTGCCCGCCTCAGCTGGCGCATCGATAGGATTTTTGCCTGTATTCGCATCGATTAGGGCATTGCCTGCCCGTGAAATTCACGCATCCCTGCTTATATCTCCTCTGTTCTCTGGAACCCGCTCGTAAATCCTGCTGCAAATCGCTGCAACGCCGCTTTGCTGCTCGCCACGCCGTCTCCACCGGCGTATTGTGCCTCTCGCACACCGGCCAGGGTTGGCGACAGATCGCGGTGCGCATCAATGCGCACCCTATAAGTTTTGTAGGGTCGCCATTTATGGTGACCTGCCATCAAACAGCACAAATCCGTAGCGGCGCGATTTCGCGGTGCGCATCAATGCGCCCCCTGTGAAACCTGTAGGGTCGCCATTCATGGCGACCTTTCGTCAAACCGCACAGAACTGGTAGCGGCGCGATTTATCGCGCAAACGGGTTACGCGGCACCTTTATGCCAACCCGTCGTGCAACCAGGCAAAAATCGCCCCGCTTACACCGGTACGCATCAATGCGCCCCCACGGTAACCGCGCCATGATCTACACGATCGCCATTCGTGGCGACAGAAAAACCCAACGCTGCATGGACAGCAGGAGAAAACCTCATGGAAATCGCCTACTGGCTGATCGGTACACTGCTGGCGCTCTGTGTCGGCAGCTTTCTCAACGTAGTCATTTATCGCCTGCCGCAGCAGGTAATGAACCCGCAACCCGGCCTTACCCTGCTGCTGCCGCGCTCGCACTGTCCACACTGCCAGACCACGCTGCGCGCGATCGATATGCTGCCGCTGCTCAGCTGGCTGTTGTTACGCGGACGCTGTCGCTACTGCCACCACCCGGTGAGCCTGCGCTACCCGCTGACGGAGCTGCTCACCGCCGCGATCAGCCTGGCGCTGGCCTGGTTGCTGCCGCCCGATAGCCGCCTGCCTGCCGCCCTGTTGCTCGCCTGGATTCTGCTGGCGCTAACCCTCATCGACATTGAGCATCTTCTGTTGCCGGACGCTCTCACCCTTTCACTGCTGTGGCTTGGCCTGCTGTTCAAAGCGCTGCACTGGCTGCCCGGAACGCTGCATGACGCGGTGTTCGGCGCAGTTGCGGGATACAGCGCGCTGTGGCTAGTGGGTGGACTCTATCAGCTGATAAAAAAGCGCCCCGGCCTCGGTGGCGGAGACGCCAAACTGCTGGCTGCGCTGGGTGCCTGGCTCGGCTGGGTGCTTTTACCCTTTGTGCTGTTACTGGCTTGCACAGGCGCAATTTTGTTTGTTCTGCTGGCCCGATTAGGCTGGCAACGCGAGCTGTATCACGTGCTGCCCTTTGGTCCGTGGCTGGCACTGGCGGGCATAAGTCTTTTTATTCACACGATTATTTAATCGCCTGTTCATATCGCGGCGCTAAAATAAGTGGCCAGTTTCTGTCCAACGTCCTGATTCCTATATGAAAAGAATAAACAATTCTAAACAAAATTAATCATTGTGATGTGCGTCAAAAGGCTCTATATTGGCCGCGTTTTTTGAGCCACTGATACTTTTTTGTTCAACTAGTCAATCGGCCAGCCTGTTCGAGCCCCGGTTGAAGGAGAGATATGATGACGGATAAAGTCCGTATTGATACTTTTGGTGCCAACTCATTCAACGGAAACAACGACGCATTCTTAGCCCGTCAGGCTGAGTTTGAATCAAACGTCAGGAGTTACCCGCGCAAGTTGCCTTTAGCGATTGCCAAAGCCAATGGCGTGTGGATTACGGATGTTGAAAACAAACAATATCTTGACTGTCTGGCTGGCGCAGGGACGCTGGCACTTGGTCATAACCATCCTGATGTTCTGCAGAGCATCCAAAATGTCATTACCAGCGGCTTGCCGTTACATACTCTTGATCTGACGACGCCTCTGAAAGATCAGTTCTCCGAATCTCTGCTCTCGCTGCTGCCAGGTCAGGGTAAAGAGTACTGCCTGCAGTTCACCGGTCCATCCGGTGCTGATGCCGTTGAAGCGGCGCTGAAGCTGGCGAAAAAAGTCACCGGCCGCAGCGGCGTAATCAGCTTCTCTGGCGGTTACCACGGGATGACGCACGGCGCGCTGTCCGTGACCGGCAACCTGTCGCCGAAAGAAGCGGTTGACGGCATGATGCCAGAAGTGCAGTTCATGCCTTACCCGCACCTGTACCGTTGCCCGCTGGGCCTCGGCGGCGAAGCTGGCGTGAAGGCCCTGACCTACTACTTCGAAAACCTGATCAACGACGTTGAAAGCGGCGTGCGTAAGCCTGCGGCCGTGATCCTCGAAGCGGTACAGGGTGAAGGCGGCGTGAACCCGGCGCCAGCTGAGTGGCTGCAGCGCATCCGCAAAGTGACGCAGGAACACGGCATTCTGCTGATCCTTGACGAAGTCCAGGCTGGCTTTGCCCGTACCGGTAAGTTCTTTGCCTTCGAACACGCGGGCATTGAGCCAGACATCATCGTGATGTCTAAAGCGGTGGGTGGCGGTCTGCCTCTGGCCGTGCTGGGTATTAAAAAGCAGTTTGACGCCTGGTCACCTGGCCACCACACCGGTACCTTCCGCGGCAACCAGCTGGCGATGGCAACCGGTCTGGCGACGCTGAAGATCCTGACCGAGCAGAACATCGCCGGCAAAGTGGCAGAACAGGGTGAATGGCTGAAAGCCCAGCTGAACGCGATGGCGAAACGCTTCCCGGTTATTGGTCACGTACGCGGCCTCGGGATGATGATCGGTATCGAAATCGTTAAGCCACACGAGCCAGCTGACCACATGGGCAGCTTCCCGGCCGACGGCGAACTCTCTGCACTGCTGCAGAAAAAATGCTTCGAAGCCGGTCTGATTCTGGAGCGTGGCGGTCGTCACGGTGCGGTACTGCGCCTGCTGCCATCACTGCTGATCAGCAACGAAGAGCTGGCCGTGTTCCTGGATAAATTTGAGCAGGCGCTGCTGGGCGCTGGCGTCAAACCTGTTTGACTGGAAGAGTAAATGTCTGAAGTAAACCCGATTCTGGCCGCCTCGGCCCCGAGCATTGAGGCGTACCAGCAGGCGATTGCCCAGAGCAGCGCCGCGGTTGTGCAGTGGCTGCAACAGCCTGAGATGTACCAGGGCAAAACGGTTGCCGAACTGCGCGAGCGTATCACGCTCGACTTCAATCCAAACGGCCTGGGCAACCAGGCCGCGATTGAACGTGCGATTGAATATTTCCTTAAAGACAGTCTGGCGGTGCACCATCCGCAGTGCGTTGCGCACCTGCACTGTCCGAGCCTGGTGGTAAGCCAGGCGGCTGAAGTGCTGATCAACGCCACTAATCAGAGCATGGATTCGTGGGATCAGAGCCCTTCTGCCACCATTATTGAAATCAAACTGATTGAGTGGCTGCGTGCGCAGGTTGGCTATCCGGCCGGTGATGCGGGCGTGTTCACCAGCGGCGGTACGCAGAGCAACCTGATGGGCCTGATGCTGGCACGTGACGCTTTCTATGCGCGTCAGGGCCATTCCGTGCAGCAGCACGGCATCACTGGCGATCTGCGCAAGATTAAAGTGCTGTGCTCAGAAAACGCCCACTTCTCCGTGCAGAAGAACATGGCGCTGCTGGGCCACGGCTATCAGTCTGTGGTGCAGGTGAAGTCGGATCAGTTCGCCCGTATGGACGTGAATGACCTGAAAGCCAAACTGGCGCAGGCTGAAGCCAACGGCGAACAGATCCTGGCGATCGTCGCGACGGCAGGTACTACCGATGCCGGTGCCATCGATCCGCTGCGTGAAATCGCAGCCATTGCCGCTGAGCACAACATCTGGGTGCACGTGGATGCGGCCTGGGGCGGTGCGCTGCTGCTGTCTGAAAAGTATCGTCATTACCTGGATGGTCTGGAGCTGGTGGATTCCGTCACCCTCGACTTCCATAAACAATACTTCCAGACCATCAGCTGCGGCGCGTTCCTGCTGAAAGACGCGCGTCACTATGAGCTGATGCGTTATCAGGCGGCTTACCTGAACTCCGAGTTCGATGAAGAAGCAGGCGTGCCGAACCTGGTGTCCAAATCACTGCAGACCACGCGTCGTTTCGATGCGCTGAAACTGTGGATGGGTCTGGAAGCGCTGGGTCAGAAACAGTACGCCGCGATTATCGACCACGGTGTGAGCCTGGCACAGGACGTTGCGCAGTTCGTTGAATCTGAGCCACGTCTGGAGCTGGTAATGCAGCCACAGCTGGCCAGCGTGCTGTTCCGCTATCGTCCAGCCCAGCTGAGCGACAGCGCGCAGATCGCCCTGTTCAACCAGCGTATCGGCGATGCGCTGCTGGAGTCTGGCCGCGCTAACGTCGGTGTGACCGAGCATGCAGGCGTGACCTGCCTGAAGCTGACTCTGCTGAACCCGACCGTCACGCTGGAAGACATCAAGCTGCTGCTGGCGCTGGTAGAAAAAACTGCTGATCAACTGCTGAGCGCCTGATTAGGCGTGAAGTAAAAAAGCCGCTAACCGGCAACGGTTAGCGGCTTTTTTTATGGGTTACAGACTGATCGCCGCACGCTGGCTCACTGCGGAATGCGCGCAATTACCTTGATTTCAAAATCATAGCCCGCCAGCCAGTTAACGCCCACCGCCGTCCAGTTGGGATAAGGCTCATCGCCGAAGAAGCGCAGCCGTACTTCGTTCACCGTGGCGAACTGGGCTTCCGGATCGGTATGAAACGTAGTGACATCAACCACGTCATCGAAACTGCAACCGGCGGCCTTCAGCACCGCCGCGAGATTGGTAAATGCCTGATTAACCTGACGCGTAAAATCGGGCTCGGCGGTGCCATCATCACGGCTGCCTACCTGGCCGGAAACAAACAGCAGATCGCCGGAGCGAATCGCCGCAGAGTATTTATTGATGTTGTACAACGCCTGACGGCCCGCTGGAAAAACAGCATCGCGTTTGTTCATAATCGTACTCCTGAAGATGAGAGAAGAAAGCGGGTTAGCTATGCCCGTTTTCGCTTTAACATACGCCGCGTATGTATTACTATGTTTTACATACGCGGCGTATGTCAATGCAAAAATTTAAGGAACAGCGATGGCAGCCAGACGACGGGCAGACCAGGTGGAAGAGACGCGTGGCAAACTGATTGCCGCCGCACGACGCGCGTTTGCGCAGAAGGGTTACAGCGAAGCGTCAATGGATGACCTCACGGCAGCCGCCGGGCTGACGCGCGGTGCGCTGTACCATAATTTTGGCGATAAGAAAGGGTTATTGCAGGCGGTTATTGATCAGATCGATGGTGAGATTCTTGAGCAGATGCGCGCAGCCGGACAGCAGTATCACACTCGCTGGCACGCGTTTCTGGCGGAAGCCATTACCTATATCGAGATGTCGCTGGAGCCGGAAGTCCAGCGCATCATGCTGCTGGATGGCCCGGCGGTGCTGGGCGATCCGTCGCGCTGGCCTAATCAGACCGCCTGTCTGCGCACCACCGCCGCCATGCTGACGGAACTGATTGAGGAAGGTACGGTGAAACCGGTCGATACCGAAGCGGCGGCGCAACTGGTCAACGGCGCCGCGCTCAATGCCGCGCTGTGGATTGCCGCTGCCGATGAGCCGGTCGCGGCACTGCCGCGTGCGGTGCAGGCCTTTCGGCTGCTGGTTTCCGGGCTGCTGGTCAACCCGGCGTCGCATTGAGTTCGCGTATCCAGCTGAGAAACGCCTGCAGCGGCGCCGGGATCAGCCGGCGGTCATTGTAATACAACCACAGGCCGGGAAAGCTGAGCCACCAGTCGGCAAGAATCGGTTGCAGACTGCCGTTGGCCAGCGCCGGCTTCAGCCAGTCCTCAAACAGATAGACCACGCCGGCACCGGCGATGGCCGTTGACACCGTCAGCTCCATCGCCGCACCGATGCTGCAAATCAGCGGCCCCTGCGGCTGTAGCGTGATGCGTTCCGCGCCGCGGCTGAACTCCCATTCGGCCGTCACCCCGGTGGCATAACGACCATACAGACAGCGATGCTGCATCAGGTCGCGCGGATGCTGCGGCGTACCGTAAGCCGCCAGATAGGCCGGCGCCGCGGCCGCGGCAAAGCGCTGCACGCGCGGACCAATCGGCAGCGCCACCATATCCTGTTCCAGATGATCGTCGTAACGGATACCGGCATCGCAGCTGTCGCGAAAAATGTCCTGCACATTACTTTCCGCCACGATCTCCAGCCGGATGTCGGGATAGCGCTGCAAAAATCCCGGCACAATCGCCGGTAATATCAGCCGCGCCGCGCTGACCGGCACGTTCAGCCGTAGCGTGCCGCCCGGCGTGTCACGGAACGTGTTCAGGGCATCCAGCGCCGCATCCACTTCGTTCATGGCGGGCAGCAGCCGTGACATCAGCGCCCGGCCCGCTTCGGTCAGTACCACCGTTCGCGTGGTGCGATTGAACAGCCGAACGCCCAGTTGCTGTTCGGCGCGCCGCACCGCATCACTCAAACGCGACGGATTGCTGCCGCTCATGCGCGCCGCCTCGCGAAATCCGCCGGCTTTTGCCACCGCCACTACCGCATGCAGCAACGCCATATCCAGCGCCATTGTGCGTCACTCCGTACAGTCTGTCCTGATTTACACGGATAGTCGCACAGCACCGTTGTGATTACAATTTAAACACTCACCGATAAAGGAGGTTTACATGTCACAGGCTACCACCACTTACACACTGGGCGACCGTCGGGTTGCCCGTCTCGGCTACGGTGCCATGCAGCTGGCCGGTCCCGGCGTATTTGGCCCGCCAAAAGATGAAGCCCGCGCGCTACAGGTGCTGCGCGATGCCGTGGCTGCCGGTGTCAATCACATCGACACCAGTGATTTTTACGGCCCGCACATCACCAATCAGCTGATCAAAAAAGCGCTCTATCCTTACCCCGACGATCTGGTGCTGGTGACCAAAGTGGGTGCCCGTCGTGATGCCAAAGGCGGCTGGCTGCCCGCCAGCACGCCGGAGGAGCTGACGCAGGCGGTTGAAGACAACCTGCGCAATCTGGGGCTCGACGTGCTGGAGGTAGTCAATTTACGCTCGATGCTGAGCGTTCATGGACCGGCAGAGGGATCGCTGGAGCCGCAAATTGAGGCGATGATTAAGTTGCAGCAGCGTGGCCTGATTCGGCACATTGGCCTGAGCAACGTGACCGCCAGTCAGGTGGCGCAGGCACAGCAGATGACGCCGATTGCCTGCGTACAGAATCTGTATAACCTCGCCAATCGTCAGGATGAGGCGCTGATCGACCAGCTGGCGGCGCAGGGCATTCCCTACGTGCCGTTCTTTCCGCTCGGCGGTTTTTCGCCGCTGCAGTCGGAACAACTCAGCGCGGTGGCCAGCACACTCAACGCCAGTACGCTGCAGGTGGCGCTCGCCTGGCTGTTGCAACGCTCAGATAATATTCTGCTGATTCCCGGCACCTCCTCGCCGCAGCATCTGCAGCAAAATCTGGCCAGCGCGGCGCTGACGCTGAGCCCGGAAGTGATTGCACAACTGGACAGCATTGGTCGGGCGTAAGGCACACGCCGGGGCTATCCCCGCCCGGCGATGCCCGCTTCCACCAGGCAGGCTTTGAGCACACCAAACGCATCCTGACACTGGCGCTCATCCACGCAGGCGTAACCGAGCAGCAGACCGCGTCGCTCCTGCGGATGCATATAGTATTGCGACAGCGGCCGCACCTTCACGCCGCGTCGCAGCGCCAGCGCTGCAATCGCCACATCATCGCAGCCCGGAGGCAGATTCAGCACCAGATGCAGCCCGGCTTCATGATTGACCACCGGCATAAAAGCCGCGCCCAGGTAGCGCTCAATCAGCGTCATCATAAAGCGCCGGCGCTGACTGTAGAGTTTGCGCATGCGGCGGATATGCGTCATGTAGTGGCCTTTCTGGATGAATTCCGCCAGCGCACGCTGCACCAGCAGATGCCCGCCGCGATAGAGTTCGGCCGCCGCCACGCGCAGCGGCTGCGCCAGCGCTTTTGGCACCACCAGATAGCCGAGACGCAGCGCAGGATAGAGCGTTTTACTGAAGGTGCCCATATATATCACCGGCGCATCCGGTTCAAAGCCCTGCAGCGAGGGGAACGGCTGGCCGGCGAAACGAAATTCGCTGTCATAGTCATCTTCCACCAGCCAGCTTTTGTGTTTGCGCGCCAGGTCGAGCAGCTGTCTGCGCCGCTCCAGACTGAGATGCACCCCCAGCGGATACTGGTGTGACGGTGTCACAAAAATTATCTTCGGCGCTTTGCTGCGCGGTGCCAGCTCCGGAATAATGCCCTGTTCATCCACCGCTTTGGCCTGAATTTTTAGCCCGTTAATGCGTAACAGGTTGCGCGTGCCCCAGTAGCCTGGCTCCTCGATCCACACCGGATCGCCCGCGTCGCACAGCACGCGCGTCACCAGATCCACCGCCTGATGAATGCCTTCAGTAATGATGATTTGATCGGCGTCGGCACGCACCGAGCGCGCCACGCTGAGATACTCAGCCAGCGCCTGGCGCAGCTGCGGACATCCGCCGTTACTGCTGTAAATCAGCCGCTCGATGTCGGGTTCGCGATTCAGGCGCGACTGAATCTGGCTAAACAACTTATGCGGAAACTCACGCACATCCGGCGCGCCGGGCACAAAGGCACCCCACTGATAAGGCGAGGCATTGGCGTGACCGAGCAGCGTGGCGCCGCGTTTTGAAATCACCGCCGGTTTACTCATCAGGGGTTCACTGAGCGGCAGCGCCGGCGCGCTGTTGAGGCACCCTTCCGGCAGGTTTTCTGCAATCCAGGTGCCGCTGCCGGTGCGCGCGCTGACATATCCCTGCGCGACCAGATTTTCATAGACGTTGAGCACCGTATTACGCGACACCGCCAGCTCGCGCGCTAAGTCACGCGTCGCCGGCAGGCGTGAGCCGCGCGGGAAAATGCCCTCTACAATCGCCGCCTGCATGCAGTGCAGCAGGCGCTGCTGCAGCGTGCCTTCCGCGACAAACTGTAGTCGTTCCAATACATGATCGGCGTACAAACTCCGCAATTGGCTCCATCCTTCTCAGTGAAATTGGCTCTGGCAACCGCGCTCAGTGCAGGCATAAATAAGCGTGTTTGTCGTGATTTGTAAAGACGCTTATCGCTAAGGAAAGGTTATGGAAGGTAAAAACAGCCAGTTGCAACAACGCAAAGATGACGCGCTGCCGCGCGGCACCGGTAATCTTTGTCAGTGGTATGTCGATCAGGCCGAAAACGCCACCCTGCGTGACGTTGAGGGCAATAGCTGGATTGATTTCGCCGGCGGCATCGCGGTGCTTAACACCGGCCACCGTCATCCGCGTATCGTGCAGGCCATTGCCGATCAGTTAGCAAAATTCACCCATACCGCATTCCAGGTCACGCCGTATGAGAGCTATGTGGCGCTGGCGGAACGCATCAACCAGCGGGTGCCAATTGCCGGTAAAGCCAAAACCGCCTTTTTCACCACCGGCGCTGAAGCGGTAGAGAATGCGGTTAAAGTGGCGCGCGCCGCCACCCGTCGTCACGGCATCATCACCTTCGGTAACGCCTTTCACGGCCGTACTTTCATGACCATGGCGATGACCGGCAAAGTGGCCCCTTACAAGCGCGATTTTGGCCCGATGCCGGCCTCGGTGTTTCACGCCCGCTACCCTAACGCGGTGACCGGCATCAGCGTTGAGGACGCTATCGCCAGCCTGCACGACCTGTTCAGCCACGACATCGCGCCGCAGGATGTGGCCGCCATCGTACTGGAACCGGTGCAGGGCGAAGGCGGTTTCCACATCGCGCCGGCAGAGTTTCTTACGCAGCTGCGCGCGCTGGCCGATGAGCACGGCATTCTGCTGATTGCCGATGAGGTACAGAGTGGATTTGGCCGCACCGGCAAGCTGTTTGCCATGGAACATTACAGCGTGCAGCCCGATCTCATCACCATGGCGAAAAGCCTGGCGGGCGGCATGCCGCTGTCGGCGGTGAGCGGTCGTGCTGACATCATGGATGCGCCCGGTCCGGGCGGGCTGGGCGGTACCTACGCCGGCAATCCGCTGTCGATTGCCGCCGCGCATGCGGTGCTGGATGTCATCGACGAAGAACAGCTGTGCCAGCGCGCAAGCGAACTGGGCGCGACGCTGAGCGAACTGCTGCACCGCGCGCGCCGCGCTAACGCGTCGATTACCGACGTGCGTGCGCTGGGCTCAATGGTAGCCGTGGAGTTTGCCAGTGCGCAGCAGGCGCAGGCGCTGCAGCAACAGGCGATGGCACGCGGTCTGCTGCTGCTGACCTGTGGCCCGCAGGGTAACGTGATCCGCTTCCTCTATCCGCTCACCATTCCGGATGCCCAGTTCCGTCAGGCGCTGGATATTCTCGACAGCCTGCTCAGCCAGCCTTAGCGTTCCACCCATTGTCCGATCGCTTGCCTGCCGCGCGCAGGCAAGTTTCACCTGCATAACAGGCGGGGTCTGCCCTGCCATAGAGACGATCTGGAGAGATATTGATGACTGCTCAGAATGCCGATGTACTGGCACAAAGCCTGAAACCCCGCCATGTGCGCATGCTGTCGATTGCCGGAGTGATTGGCGCCGGGCTGTTCGTCGGTTCCGGCCATGCGATTGCCGAAGCCGGACCGGCGGTGCTGCTGGCCTATATCGCCGCCGGCGCGCTGGTGGTGCTGATTATGCGCATGCTGGCGGAGATGGCGGTCGCCTCACCGGACTCCGGTTCCTTCTCCACTTACGCCGACAAGTCTCTTGGCCGCTGGGCCGGCTTTACCATCGGCTGGCTTTACTGGTGGTTCTGGGTACTGGTGATCCCGCTGGAGGCCAACGCCGCCGGCACCATTCTGCACGGCTGGTTCCCGCAGGTGGCGGTGTGGGAATACACGCTGGCGATCACCAGCTTCCTGACCATCAGCAACCTGTTCAGCGTGAAAAACTACGGTGAGTTTGAGTTCTGGTTCGCGCTGCTGAAAGTGGTAGCTATCGTCGCCTTTCTTGGTGCCGGCAGCCTGGCGCTGTTTGGCCTGCTGCCCGGCAGCAGCACGCAGGGTATTTCACATCTGTACGACACACACGGCTTCATGCCTAACGGTATCAGTGCCGTGCTCGCCGCCATTCTTACCACCATGTTCTCTTTCATGGGCACGGAAATCGTCACCATTGCCGCCGCCGAATCCAATGAGCCGCGCAAGCAAATTACCCACGCCACCAACTCGGTGATCTGGCGTATTGCGCTGTTTTATCTGCTGTCGATCTTTCTGGTGGTGGCGCTGGTGCCGTGGAATACGCCGTCGCTGATGAAAGCCGGGTCTTACCAGACGGCGATGGAGATGATGAACGTGCCGTATGCCCGGCAGATTGTCGATGTGGTGGTGCTGATCGCGGTATGCAGCTGTCTCAATTCTGCGCTTTATACCGCGTCGCGCATGCTCTATTCCCTGTCGCGTCGTCAGGATGCGCCAGCGGCGGCCTCGCGCACCACGCGCAGCGGCACGCCGTGGGTCGCAGTGCTGATGTCTACCGCCGCAGCATTTCTGGCGGTGATCGCCAACTATCTGGCGCCAAGTGCGGTGTTTGAGTTCCTGCTGGCCAGCTCCGGCGCCATTGCGCTGCTGGTTTATCTGGTCATTGCCGCTTCGCATCTGGTGCTGCGGAAAAAGCGCGAGGCGCGCGGCGAGCAGCTCAGCTATCGCATGTGGCTGTTCCCGGGTCTGACATGGGCCACCATGGTGTTCATAGTCGGCGTACTGACGTCAATGCTGTTCAATGCACAGCATCGTTCCGAAATTATCGCCACCGGGCTGTTAACGCTGCTGGTGCTGGTCGCCAGCCAGATATTGCACCGCAAGCGCGCGGCGCGTAAAAACAGCGAGGAGATGGTAGCGCTGCGTTCGTAACGCTCGCCTTAACGGGCACGGAAGCCCGCCGTTACTGCACATCAATACTGATCGACTCTTCCGCCACGTTAATCGTCACGGTGCAGTGCGTCCACACCGGCTGCCCTTCAGTCATCTCATGTTCGATAAAGTATTGCTGAAAGTCTTTCAGCGCGGCACTGAGATCGCCAATCGCGCGCGCGTCCGGCTCGAACCAGTCCGGTTCGCCGTTTTCATCAAGGTAGTTAAACTGAAACTGCCCGCCCTCCTCATCGGCAAACAGCTCCGCCTGCACCACCAGCACCTGCGCGCCGTCGGGGCCACAGCTGAAAATGATCTGGCCAATGCGGCGATAAAGGTCTTCGTATTGCATAGTGAGAACTCCTGTAAGATGCGGGACGCGCGACAGCGCCGCGGCGGCATTCATCTTAGCCAATGTATTGACATTATGTCTGAGGATCAGAGAATGAACGCCTGCGAATAACGGACTACAAGAAACGGAGTTTATCATAGCCTGTTCAGCGCGTTACCTCTCTGTTACCCACATTAAACGCGTCGCCCGTCTGCTGTCTGCCGTGCTGTTGCTGGCCAGCTGTGCCTCGGAGCCGCCTAAATCGCTGGTCACCCCGTTTCCGTCGCCGACCAAACCTCCTGTTCCGGCTAAACCCGCAGCGCAGGCTGAACCAGTGCGCGGCGTCTGGCTCACCACGGTGTCGCGCCTCGACTGGCCGCCGATATCCTCCGTCACAGCCAGCCCGGCAATGCGTATCCGCCAGCAGCAGCAGGCACTGACGGCCAAACTGGATAAGCTGCACAGCCTGGGGATCAACACGGTGTTTTTCCAGGTGAAGCCCGATGGCACAGCCCTGTGGCGTTCGCGTATCCTGCCATGGTCCGATACCCTGACCGGCAACATCGGGCAGGATCCGGGTTACGATCCGCTGCAATTTATCCTCGACGAGGCGCACAAACGCGGTATGAAGGTGCATGCGTGGTTTAATCCTTATCGCGTGTCGACCAATACCAAACCTGCCACCGTGACGGCGTTAAACAACACGCTCCAGCTGCAGCCGGCCAGCGTGTTTGTGCTGCATCGCGACTGGATCCGCACCGCCAGCGGCCGCTTCGTGCTCGATCCGGGCATTCCGGCGGCACGCGACTGGATCACCAGCATCGTGGCGGAAGTGGTGTCAAACTACGCCATTGATGGCGTTCAGTTTGATGACTATTTCTATACGGAAACCACGACATCGCCGCTCAATGACAGCGCCACCTTTCGCCAGTACGGCGCGGGCTTTGCCAGCAAAGCCGACTGGCGGCGGCACAATACCCAGCTGCTGATCGAGCAGGTTTCCCGCACGATTAAACAGCTCAAGCCTGCCGTTGAGTTCGGCGTCAGCCCGGCGGGTGTATGGCGTAATCTGTCGCACGATGCCGCCGGCTCCGATACGCGCGGCGCGGCGGCTTATGATGAAGCCTATGCCGACACGCGCCGCTGGGTGCAGCTTGGCCTGCTGGATTACATCGCGCCGCAGCTCTACTGGCCGTTTGCCCGCCAGGCTGCGCGCTATGACGTCCTGGCGCGCTGGTGGGCCAATGTGGTACAGCCAACCCACACCCGGCTGTACATTGGCGTGGCGCTGTATAAGGTGGGTGAAGCCTCGAAAAGTGAGCCGGACTGGACAGTTCAGGGCGGCGTTCCCGAGCTGAAAAAACAGCTCGATCTGAATGAATCACTGCCGCACATCGACGGCACCATTCTGTTTCGCGAAGATTATCTTAATCAGCCGCAGACGCAGCAGGCAGTCGATTATTTACGTCAGCGCTGGGGAAAATGATTTATTCAGGCCAGCAGAGGAATACTGCTGGCCTGAAGCGTTAGCGCGGGTTATCCGGATCGAGTAATTCAATACTGCGCGGCACGCCGTTCACGCGGACTTTCAGAAAACGGCGGGTGATCCACTTCCCCACGGCATCCTGCTCCTGCCGTTCAAAAAACGGCCCACGCAGCAGCAGTTCCTTATTATTGTTGTAACCAAAGCCGACATCTTTATTGCCCACCCAGTGCTGCTCAAAGGCGACGACCGGCTGGTTATCCAGTGCCGTGGCTTCTTCCGCACTGCAGGCGGTAAAACTTTTGCGGAAAATAAAACACTGACCGGACTGATAGCGATCGCGCCCGTTGGTTTCCACCAGCGCAATTGAGAAGCCGGTATAGGCCGGAATTTTAACGTACAGTTTGGTGTGTGCGCCTTTGCCCTCAATATGCACCTTAATTACGGGTGAGGAGCCTTCGCTGTGCCAGCTGCCAATGGTGTTATCGTCGTTGCGCGCCTGCAGATAAATATGCGCCACGCCCTCCGGTGTCCGGTAGCTGTAATCGGTTTGCGTTTCCGACTGGGAAACATACTGCGCGCTGCCGAGAATGCGAACGTGAATTTGTGAGGTAGCGTCGGAAAAATTAAATTCGCCGACGTAAAACCATTTCGCGTCTTTGCCACGGTTATCCATGTGATGCTGCGAGGTGGTGAAGTCATAACTCAGCGATCCCTGAATGATCGCGCCAAGATCGGAAATCTCCATCACGCCACGATCGCCTTCCGCCAGCAGCGTCCATGGCTCAATACCCTCTTTGCTGAAGTCAAAGCCCGCGCTATCGCGGTGCACGCTTTTCTGAATAATCATCGCGCGGCAGTAGCCCATTTTCATGGGATTTTGCGTCGATTCAATCACCAGCCCTTCAATGGTCCACTGACCATTGGTGAGATCGCCGGCAAATTCGGAGTGCTCGATCCAGCCATTGCGAATAAACGATTGCGTACAGCGCGGCAGATCGAACACCGGCTGTCTGGTGCTGCGCTGCAAATTAAAGTTGGAGAGTTCAATCGCGGTCGAGTGATCCCAGGCGCCTTTTTCCTGATCGGACCAGCGCGCATAGACAATACTGCCCTGACAGCCACGTGAATAAAACTGATCGATTTTACAGTCCAGCGTATCAATCAGTTCCAGCGCCCGCCCGCCGAGATAGCGAAACTCCATGCTGCTGACGCGCAGAAACTGGCCACCGATAATACTGTTGGTAAAGAAGCCGACATTATTAAACGCCGTGCCGCCGTCTTCGCCGCTATCAGAACTCATGCCTTTCACCACAAAGCCGGAAATTTCCACATAGCGTGCGCGTACGCTGAAGAAATGAGTTTTGCGCGGTTTCGGTCCCCAGTTAAATTTCAGCGTGGTGGTGGGGAAATAACCTAAGTTGACCGGCGCGCCGGAAATTTTAAAGCGGTTAATCTCTCTGTCGCTGCCCAGCACTTCCGCTAAATCAAAGCCGGACAGGCTGAACTCACCGGCGGTAAAGCGAATGCCCGCGGAGGGTAATACACGCTGCGACCATTTAAACATGCGGATCACCGCATCAATACAATCGGTGGTGCCATCGGCTATCGCGCCAAAATCCACCACCGTGACCGCGCTGTAATCAAGGACTACTCTTTTCCAGCGCTTTTTACCGGACGTCACGAAATTCAGCCCGCCGTCATCGGGCGTGCTGTTGTCGGTGGCATCGTAGACAAACACGCCGCCGCCCATCCGACTGCCACGGCTGTATTCCAGCACCGACGCAATTTCGCCAATCGAAACAGGTTCCTGTTTACGTAAATCGTCAATGGTATGTAATTGAATCACCGTCCCGGTGGCAGATGGTGTGGTAGTGCTGGTGGTGCCAGATGTATTCGCCATGGTGTTCCCCATAAATTATTAACGTAATACGACAGAGCATCAGCAGTATAAGTGATTGAAAATTAATATATTGACCTGTGCCAGGTTATACGGGAGCTTTTCAGCGGCGTGATGTGGCGAGAGAGAATAACGATATGATTCCGGAAGGAAAGCGAAGCGACAAAAATACGTTTTACAGATTTATCGCAGAATAATTGTGGTAATCGCCGGTACGAACGTTCTGATTAATTTGACTTACGAAGAAGAATGGCTTGAATTATCGAAATATTTCCCGCGATCATCAGTTTAATTTTTTACGCGAGATAACGCGCCAGTAAAAATTTTCGACTGGCGCGTCGCCGTCAAAATGTCGCGTTCAGGCCAATATTCCAGCTCAGCTGATGATAGGCGCTGTTGCCACCGACCGCAGAAACCCCGGCAAAGGCGTTTACCGTTTCACCCAGCGGCACGCTGGCCCCCAGCGACATATCCAGCCAGTTTTTATCACCGGCGCTGACGCTGCGTACAAAGCCGGTCTGCGTTGACTTCAGCCCGGCGCGCACCGCGTTCTGCGTATCGCCGAACTGGTGGTTATAACTGAGCTGCGCCCACGGATTCACCGGCCACTGTTTGCTGTCGATACGCCAGCCAAGCGCGCCGATTTGCGAATGCAGGGTTTGATCGGAAAAGCGCATAGCGGTACTGCTGTCGCCGTTTTCGCTGTAGCCCCCTGCCCGCACATAATCCAGTGCGTAGCTGGCAACCGGACCGGTAGAAAGGTGTTCGCCTATCGGCAGATCCCAGCCGGTTTGCACCCGTAGCCCGAGCATTTTTCCGCTGCTACTGCCCTGTTCGGTGCGCGTTGCCGGGCCGATATTGATGCGACGTTCGATGCTGTCAAAATCGAGATCGGCATAGTGCACATCCGCATTGATCCAGCCCTGCTCCAGCAGCGTCAGCTGGCTATACAGCGCCAGCAAATTGCCGCGCAGCTTGTAATCATAGTGCGCCGAAGGATGCTGGTGCTGCGCGGTGCTGGACAACAGCAGACCCGCCTGCCAGTTATCCGTGAACTGATAGCCCAATCCCAGCGTCAGGCTGCCGGTATTGGCGTCACCGTTGAGCAGGCTATCGCCGCGATAATCAATATGCTGACCGGCATAGCCGCCGAACACGCTGACCTGACCGGCGCTGGCCGGCTGCTGACGCTGCTGCTGTAAATGGCCGTCGAGGGTGTTCTGCATATCCCGCGACAGCATCAGCGGTGCCCGTGCCAGCGCCGCCACCTGCGCGGGTGCGTCAAGGATCGATTGAATGTAGTCGGCGATCATGGCATGTACCGCCGGGCTGGGATGCAGCCGGTCGGCAAACAGATAGGCCTGCGCGTTGCTGAAACCGGGCGTTGACGAGGTGCATTCGGCGGCAGAGGTGCCAACCGGACAGGCCATCCCCAGCGTGTTGCTCAGGCCATAGCGTTGCGGATCGGCAATTACCTCGTTGAACAGGCCGGCGATGTCGGCACGCACAATGTTGCCATTCAGCGCCACCAGCCCGGCCTCTTCCTGCTGGTTATAGCCATCGGAGAGGGCCGTCACCTGCTCGCTGAGCACCTGCCAGGCCGAAAACAGCTGCTGCGCCAGCGCGGCACGCAGCGCCGGGATGGTCGATATCTGTGCGGCGGCCTGATCGAATGCGTCGCGCACCGCCTGCTGGCGCGCAGCCACGTCGGGCGTGGCATGGCTGTCCAGCGAGGCAAACGCCGCGACCATCGCCGACTGCGCCGCCGGGCCCAGCACACTCAGCACCGCCTGCACCATGAAAGGCGTGGAGCCAAGCTGCGGCACGTTTGGCACAATCACCGCCCCCGCACCGGCATCCAGCAGGGTTTTGATTTGCGACACCGCCGCGCTGGCGCTGTTGCTGATGGTCTCGCGCGCGGTAAGCGGATTGGTCACCGCCGCCGCGATATCGTTAGCGCCTACCCAGTGAATATACAGTCCGTTGCTATCTGCGCGTCCGCCGGTGGATTGCAGATAAGCAGCCAGCTGGTCTTGCGTATTGAGGCTGGCATCCAGCGCGGGCACGGTAACGCCGCCGCCCTGCGCATAGTTGCTGCCACCGCGCGACGACGGCTGCAGCGTTTGTCCGAGCTGTGCAGCAAGAATCTCGTCATACAGCGGATGCTGGGCGCCATCATAAGTAAAACGCCTGACATTACCGCCATCGCTCAGGCTATCGCCGAATACCGTCAGGTTATCCCACGCCAGAGCGTTGAACGGCACATACAGGCAACTCAATGTGGCAAACGCGACCGCCGATCGCGTCAGGTTGCGACTTTTCATCATTCACTCCGAATCAGGTCAGAAATCATGTCTGACCGCTTAAGGTGCCAGCGCGGCAGGATGCCTTGGCGCAGGGTGAAAACCGCTTAAACAGCGGAAAGGACAGTGATAACAAGGATGCTTAAGGTGTAGTCAGGCAGGCGCGCCTTTACCAGGCAGAGAGCGGAAATTTGCGGGGTGGATCGGCACGTCAGGGATTGCGGGCTGATAATCGCAGCGTGAGGAACGGTGCTTTGAGTGACGAAGCGGCGGCGTTGACTGAAGACGAAATCATTTCGATTGCCGCAGCCAGATAATTCAGCGCCGACAGGGCTGTTGAAAAGCTGTCAATAGCACCCGAACCAGGAACAGAATTTACCTCGAACAACGGGTTTTTCTGCCGCGTCTGAGTAAGCTGGTTATACATCTTTGCTGAGCACGCATCTAAATATCCGCATTCGCCTGGAGCACAAACCTTCATCCTTCATCACTCTATAAGGTCACTGGTTGATCGGATTGGGATTTGCTACCGGACAGAAGGTCGAGGTGATGACTACGCCGGGGCGGATGATTATCCGTTGGCGGCTGAGTGCTGATGCAGGAACAGCGCCTTACAGTCAGATGCGGTGAGGATTTTAGGTCTGACAGGGCTGGAAGTGCAGGTGCTGAACGGCGCGCTGATACTGACAGCGAAAGAGTAAGCACCGCAGCCTCCTGCTGAGCCGGAGGTGGTGGCGCAACTGCGCAAAGCCTGCAAAAAGCTGTCGTCGCGTAAGCAGGAGCAGATAGCGCCGTTTATCCCCGCCGTCAGCACACCGCAGAAGCGGCCATGGCGCAACGGTAAGGTCGAATGGCGGGCGGTGTGAAAGGGTAAAAAAAGATCCCGGCCAATAACCGGGATCTGTGTTGGATCAGTAAAAGTCTTCTTGAGTGAGTTGTTTACCTGTCGGAACCACTTCATCTTTATCAAAAGATAAAAGATATTCTTCGTCGTAAAGTTTTATTGAGTATCCGTACAGTACTCCGTCTTCTTCACTTATTCCCATGACTCCGCCTTTCTTACCGACATACTTTTTATTTTTATCTTTGCAACCAGAAGTTATTTCTATCTCCTGATAAAAACCGATTTTACTTTCCATAAATACGCGCCTTACTTATTTATGTGTGATTTTTCCGTCAAGGGACACATTCAAGTGCGATCCATCTCTTGTCGCCCAGCCAGGCTGAGCTTTCCCTTTGGGTGATAATTGAACATCCCATTCGAAGGCTTGCCCTGCGGTGCGGGAGGGGCCTTTCACCCATTCATTACCAAACTTATCGAGATAACCGTTATTTGGTCCTCCTGGTAACGGATTACTGGAAGAGTAATTGCCATCAGGAACAAACCTTATTTTCCCTTGAGTCGGAAGCTCTACGTATTTTATACGTCCCTTTGTGGACCAGGACTGCGCACCTCCCGCTGTACCGCCGGGGTTAAACGGTGGTTCATCAACATAACTAAGGTTCTTGTCTGTCTTAGCTGTCGGTGACTTGCTGACGGTCAAGGGCTGTTTTATCTCAATACCCTTCATGCCCGCCAGCGCAACAGCAATCGCCTGTGCCTGCATGGCTGAATCATATTGTTCAGCCACTCTGTCCCAGCTTTGCCCGGACTGCTTTGCTATCGCCGTTATCGCCTGATCACGGCTGATGCCTCCCGCATCCAGCCTCTTCAGGACGCTTTCAAGATTTGCAGCGTCCTGCGGGTACAGGTCTTTGTAAATCAGCGAGTAAGTAACCCTGTCGCCGTATTTATCCAGCGCCGTCTGAGCCTGCCTGACCCGCGTCCCACAGGCCGCTCTGCCTCTATTGTTCTATGTACATACATCGTGAATAGCCTGGTCACGGGTTTTATCGGTCTGATTGATACCGGACAGCTTCTGCCGCTCGTCAGGCGTGTTAGTGCCAGCCTTCTCCTTACGCTCCAGGATGGCTTTTCTTTCGGCTTCCTGCACGCTTAGCCAGTTATTCTCAACCGCATTCTTCCCTGCCTGAGCGCCGGCCAGCGCACTGGCGCTAAAGCCGCCGGTCACGCCGCCTGCCAGACCTGCAGCCAGCGTAATCAGTGCACTGATGATCTGCTTATCCGACTCCTGCAGGTCGCTGATCTGTTTACCAGGATACATCGAATGCATGATCAACTGACCCATCAGCTCTCCGCTGACCGCACCGGTCGCGCCTGCTGCCGCGCTGGTTCCTGCCGCCCGTGATCTTATCACACGAACCATTGCACTGGTGTCACGGCCAGAAAGGCAGATCGATGCGATCCGACAGATGCCAATGACGAAGCAATAGTTTATTTCTGAGATTATGGATAACGTGATGGGTAAACGGAGCAGCTAACAGGCGCGGAACTGAGGAGCTCGAACCCCCAGCCTGCTGACCACAAGTAATTAACGAAGAGTTGATTATGGCTGGCACGCATCATAAGCCAGAGGCCGACACGCCCACAACTAAATCAAGACGTTATACCGTGGGATTTATCCGCGATCACCTGCAGCACAGGCTTTGACCGTCCAGCCCCCTCCGCGTTCACTGGATGGCTGAGCTGGGATTTGCGACCAGGCAGAAGATCGAGGGGATCACTGAATCGGGACAGATGATTATCCGGCTGGCAGCAGCTGAGTGATAATGTAAAAATCCCGGCTCAATGGCCAGGATTTCCTTTTAGTTATCTGTATAAGCGGCTATTAGCTTATTTATTTCACACCAAAGTTGACCTTCATTAAATTCACATTCTTGACGAACATTATCTGGGTTATACATATCAGCAATACAAAATACGCTGGAGAGTAACTCACTTAAATTATCATCATCCTGTGCAAGTAATTCATTATCACGTTCTGTTTTCTACTTAATCATATAAGTGTCCACAAAGCAGCCAGCGGTTATGTCCTTGGATATAAAACTGTCAATGTAGCTCTTAAGTGATTGACTCATCTTAAATCTCGTTATCCATAACGTTATCATACTTTTTCGTTTGAGGATCAAGCTTCCATCCACTGACAAAATTACCTGTTTTATCAACCACAACTACATTATTTTTTTGCGGGTTAAAAAATACTTTCAATTCTGGAACTAACAAGTATTTGCCATGTTCATAAGTACTTGTGTTATCTAAATGTGGCGTGGTCTCCGTTAACAGGCCGAAGATGAAGCAGTGACTTAAGGCGTTCCCTGGCGCGCTGAACTACACCGGCGATCTGCCGGTGATCAAGCGCGGGAACGGGCATTATGGGTAGATTTGACGGCTAAAAATAGGAAGATCCCGGCTTGAGAGCCGGGATCATTGATTGCTAATCGTCGTAGCGGAAGTCTATATTTAGTTTCATTTTTTCAACATCCAGAGTCACTTTACATCCATGCCACGCAGGGCGGCCATTGGTCAGATTGTTTTCAATATAGTAGTTGCGAAGCTCTACTAGATAATGAAGGATATCTGTATTCGCCCTTCCACCTGCCGTTAACCATTGAGTTTTATCATCATCATCAAGATAATCATATTCATACTCACAATGATCATTTTCCGGTGACAATTCTGCACGCATAATGATCTTCTTAGCTTTGTCGGGAGCGATACTATATAAAACAGTACCGATATCTTTATAAATCTCTTGATCATTTCTCATTATTTCCCTCCCGGTGCATTTATAAAGGTTTTTTCTATTGGGCGACCACCATTGATAGAGTAGATAACGTTAAAGCTTTCAGGGCGACCACCAGTTCCAGAATAAACGGGATCTATTTTAACATTCACCTGCTTACCCTCTTTCAGGGCAGAAGCCCACGTATTTTCCATTTGTTTCCAGGCACCCTTATTCAGATTACCACTCATTGGAACAATATTAAGCTTCTCACCCATACCACCAAAAATGCTGGCTATCAGGTGACCACCTTCATCCCCTGCAACCCCACATTTACCAGCTTTGCACTGTTGGTATGTATTACGGTCTTTTGTCAATAATGACAGATCTGCTTCAACAGACGCTACCCGGCCATTATTATCGGTCACATACGTTTTATTAGCATCAACTTTATACGTTTTATTTGGCAGGGGATTATTCAGTTATTTACTCCAGTTTCCCTTACTACCTGATACAGCAACGATTTCATCGCTGGCCTTATTGATCAGCTTCGAGGCTTCAGCAAGTTCCCCTTTGTTCAGCGCTGTCTCAGCCGCTTTAATGGCCTTGCCCGCCACATCCCCTGCGCCCGGTATCAACCCTAACGCTGCGGCAAGATAATCCAGCGCACTCTGCGCTTCCGCAAAGCTCTTGATATCACCCACCACCGGCACAAAATCTGCACCGGCGGCAAGAGTTTCTTTCAGCGATTCACGCCGCTCGTCGTACATTTTCACCGAGCAGGCTTCCGCGCTTAATCCGGCACAGTTCTCCTTCTTATAGCGCTCGTTTTCCGCCTCAACATACTCACCGGCCTTCTGCTCAAGCGTTTTACCTTCAGACTGCGCCTGCGCTATATCACCCAGCGAGTTATTCTCAACCGCATTCTTCCCTGCCTGAGCGCCGGCCAGCGCACTGGCGCTACTGCCGCCGGTCACGCCGCCTGCCAGACCTGCAGCCAGTGTACTCAGTGCACTGATGATCTGCTTATCCGACTCCTGCAGGTCACTGACCTGTTTACCCGGATACATCGAATGCATGATCAACTGACCCATCAGCTCTCCGCTGACCGCACCGGTCGCACCTGCTGCCGCGCTGTTGCCTGCTGCCCGCGATCGTATCACACGAACCATTGAACGGATGCCAGGGCTGGAAAGGCAGATCGATGCGATCCGGCAACTGCAAATGACGAAGCAGTAATTTGTGGCTGAGATGCTGGACGATGGGATTGTTTAAACAGAGTAGATATCAGACGCGGAGCTCAGGAGCGCCAACACCCCAACCCGCTAACCATAACCAACTATACGAGGTAGTTAATCATGGCTGAGCACGATACTAAGCCACAAGTGAGCATTTCCAGGGCGTTACGGCAGCGATTAGTAAAACGGAGTAATTAACAGACGCGGAACTGAGGTGTTGGAGCACCCCAGCCCGCTGACCATGAGCAACTAAGAAGTAGTTGATCATGGCTGACACGCATCATGAGTCATAGACCCGCACGCCCACAACCGCTGCCTGCGGATTACAGGTTCGGCTACCGGCCTAACCGGGGCCAGCCGAACCCGCTGCCGCAGCTCACCATTAAAGGCCGCTGGCTGGAGCAGCTGGGCTTCACGTCCGGGCAGAAGATCGAGGTGATCACCTGGCCGGGGCAACTGCTCATCCGGCTGGCGAATGAAGGGTAATTAACTGATCTGTGGATTAAAATCCCGGCACTAAGGCCGGGATTTATTGAGTTAAGATTATAAGTAGAGGCTATCATCGTAAGGACTGGCAGCAAGAATTTCTTCAAAATGTTTTCGAGATTTTATTCCCCATTCGATGTTGATTTTGTTCATAAGCTCAATAATCTTTGGAAAATAAATACGCCGACTATCTTTACCAGGAACCCGATTATTTAATTCGTACTCGACTGCTACATCATGTATAAAATCATACATAATCCAATAAAGTAACTCATCTGTTGAATCTGTAACCTTTCTAGAGAACTCATATCCTCTCTCGGAACAGATATAATTATACTTTCCATTTTCAAATGAAATATAAGGCGTTCCATCATCAATAGGTGCTGAGCAAAGGTTAACAGAGTGAACCGGAAAACCTAATATCAAAACCAGCGTATCTATTTTTTTTTGAAGATCATTAATACTCAACAGCATTTCAATTAACCTTCTCAAGATATTTGTTGTCTAACAACCATTGTACATTTACTCGTTCCTGCATATTAGGCAGAATCTGAATACCTCCGCCAGGTTCACCAAAAGCAGGGGCTATTTTCCCTTGCATAACAGGCAACGGTTTTATGACAACGTATTCATGGTACTTATCCGCTAAGGAGCCAGGTGCTAAAGCGCGCTGTTCCTGGGGCGTACCTTGTGGTGCCAAGAAAGAACCATTTGTCTTGCCATACCTATCCAAATGAGTGCCTACAGGAAGCGTTGTTTTAACTGGTTCTTCGGCAAAACCTAATTTTGCAGGCCAGTTCCAGTCTCCGCTTTCATTACGGTATTTATCGTACTGTGACCACCCTGAAGCTTCCTCATCAGCAGCATTTCTATTTGGCTCTGCCGTTCTTCCGGCTGAAGGTTGAGATAGTTTTTTTGCTGAACTCTCTTTTGTCGGTTCCTTAATTACACTCTTCAGCCCGTAAGCACCCGCCAGAGCGGCAGCCAGTTCCTGAGTCTGCATTGCTATATCATAACGGCCTGCTGCTGTTTCCCAGCTCACACCGGACGCCTGTGCTATTGCTGTTATGGCTTGGTCGCGGCTGATACTGCCTGCATCCAGTCCCTGCAAAACACTTTCCAGGTTTTTCACATCCTGTGGATATAAATCCCTGTACAACAATGAGTAGGTCGCATTTTCACCATATTTATTAAATGCTTCCTGAGCCGGGCCAATCAGCGCACCACAGGCTGAACCACCTTTATTACCATCCGTACAGACCGCTTTTATCGCTTCATCACGCGCTTTATCTGTCTGATTAATCGTCGCCAGCTCTTTCGCTTCAGCCGGTGTCAGTTCCTGTTTCAGATAGTCGCGCTTCGTCTCCAGCTGTTTCTTTCTGTCGGCTTCCTGCACGCTCAGCCAGTTATTCTCAACCGCATTCTTCCCTGCCTGAGCGCCGGCCAGCGCACTGGCGCTACTGCCACCGGTCACGCCGCCGGCCAGACCTGCAGCCAGGGTACTCAGTGCACTGATGATCTGCTTATCCGACTCCTGCAGGTCGCTGACCTGTTTACCCGGATACATCGAATGCATGATCAACTGACCCATCAGCTCTCCGCTGACCGCACCGGTCGCGCCTGCTGCCGCGCTGTTGCCTGCCGCCCACGATGTTACCGCACCTACCACTGCATGAGCCATCGCTTTTGCGGCCTGATTGTCAGCGGTATATTTGTGTATCTGCTCGGCCAGATACGGTGCCGCTGCGCCGCTGGCTGCCTGCGCCAGATTGCCACCCGCCAAACCCTGAATCGCCGCAGTCGCCGCCTGAATCCCTTTCTGGATATCGCTGCCGGTGCCCCAGAGTGCCATGGCCTTCTTATAATCACTGCTGTTTTCCAGCGCTTCCTGATACGCTTTCTTTTTAGCCGCAGGCGCGTCGGCATCCGGCTGGTTTATGTTGTTTTTTGCCAGTTCCTTCTTACCTGCTTCCGTCGCCTCAATCTGCCCCTGCGTCCGGGCGATATCCGCAACCTGGCTGCCTATTTCACCGATCAGCTGAGCCGTCTGCAGGCGTTTCTGCTCCTTCTCTTTGTCGAAAATCGGGCTGATGCTGTCATTAGCGTGCTCGGTGTCGCGGCTAAGTGCAGCAACATCCTGCTGCTGATTTGCCTGGTCGCGCACCACTATCGTTCCCTGGGCAATGGCTGACTGCGTGGTTCCCTCTGCGTGGCCACTGCTGCCTGCGCCCGCCAGCATACTGGTGGCCATGTTCCCTTTGAACTGGCCGCTGAAGTTGCCTGTCGAACTGAGGCCAATCCCCTGGTGCTGGGTTTTATAATCTGCCTGATTATGCAGGTCCGTGAAGCCCAGCGTACCGGTATCAAGATGGTTTTTATCCGCGTCAGCCTGGCTGGCTATCACCGCACCATTGAGCTGGGTGTGACTGCCAACGGTAATATCAAACCCGCCCTGACCGGCATAAATGCCGCTTTGCTCCAGCACACTGTCGTAATTGCTGTGCATTTTATCCTGGCTGGCGTTGATATAACCGGAACCGGTCATTGAGCCAAAAGTGAAACTGCCGCCGGCACCAAAACTGATCTGCTTCGAATCATAGTTATCGCTATCCTGCAGACTGGTAATAGACAGGTTGCGACCAATGTCAGCAGTCACGCTGTTACCGTTAACCAGCGCGCCAGTCAAAGTGGTGTCACGACCGCTACGGATGTCGACAGCACCGCCGCTGTCGAGGGTGGTTTCGCTCCAGGCGATGCCATTCCCCTTTTCATGGCCTTTCGCCCCGTTAACGCTGGCGAAAATACTCAGTCCTGCGCTGCCACTGCCCACGCCGAAACTTAGCCCGATACCGCCACCGCTGCTGCTGTTTTTACCGCTGGTTTGTTGCGTGCTTGCTACGCCCGTCAGGTTGATGTCGTTCGCTGCGTGCAGTGACGTATCACCACCAGCCTTGAGCTGGCTACCGGCAATCAGCAAATCACCGCTGTTGGCATTAGTGCCTTTACCGGTGGCATCAATACTGAGGTTTTTCCCGGCATTCAGCGTAGAACCGCTGACGGCGTCGGACTCCTGATGCTGCTGAGATTTTGATTTTTGAGTGGTCAGCGAAATACTGATGCCAACACCATTGTTAGGATCGCCATTGGCCTGCGCAAGCTGGCTTGCCTGGTTCGCCTGAACACCGGAAAGCACCGCTTTGGTTGCCTGTAATGCGGCCAGACGGCCATCGCTCTCTTTTTTGGCGGACTGTGCGGCAGAGACAGCACTGTTCACCGCCTCGGCTACTGCGCCTGAAAGCGCCAGCGTCAGTCCACTGGTGCGCTGCTCAAAACGTTCGTCGCGCGTACGTACATCGTGGCCGGGCGTGATTGCTACGCTGTCACCTTTCAGGGCCATGTTGCCGCCGGCAATCAAATCCGCCCCCTGCACCTGCAACTGCTGGCCTGCGGTGATTGAAACGTTCCCGCCGGTGCTGCCAACGGTACTGACACTCTGGCTTTGCGTCGTGCCTTTTTCCTTAAGATCGTGGAGTGATTTACTGCTGCCGATGCTGATACCCAGCCCACCGGTTCCCATCAGGCCGCTTTTTTTCGTCTCGGAGAAGCGCCAGCTCGACTCCGTGTTGGTAGCAGCAGAGATCCCGACATTGTTACCGGCGCTGAGCGCCACGTTATCATCACCCGCGACCTGCGATCCTTTTACCAGCAGATCGTGACCCGCGCTCACGGAGATATTGTTGCCACTGAGCAACGTGCCTTTTTCGTGCGTAGCGCTGTCTTCCTGAATGGTGTGGGTGGTCTTCTTGCTGAACAGACCTTTTTTGGTTTTCGTCTCTTCGCGATAGTTATAATCGCTTTCGGTGGCCGTAGTGAGGTTAATATCATGCCCGGCGCGCGCGGCGATATCCTGTTTTGCCGTAATCTCACTGGCTGCGCTGTTGATGTCATTCCCTGCGGCCAGCACGATATTACCGCCACTGCTGATTTCGCTGCCGGTTTGACGAACCTGCTCGTTGATCGTCACTTTTTTGCCGCCCCGGCTCTCGCTGTATACGCGACTCTGCTGGGCATTCAGGTTCAGATCGCGCCCTGCGCTCAGGGAGGCGTTTAAATCGGCCATCAGCTGCGCTGCCTGCGAGTTAATATCGCGACCGGCGCTCAACGCTAAATTTCCGCTGCTCTGGATGGTACTGCGCGTAGCGTTAATGCTGTCGTTTTTGCTATTGCCCTGCGTCTGATGGCTACTGTTATCCAGCGTATTCAGATTGATATCATTTGCAGCGGCCAGCGTCGTATCGCCTTTTGACTCCAGCGTGCTGCCGCTCAGATTCAGGTCGTGACCGGCACGCGCGGTGAGATCGCCACCCGCGCTTACGCTACCGTCCTGGCTGCTGGTCACCACCGCGCTGCCATTTTTATTAAGACGATCGGTATGCAGTGCATTGGCGGCGATATTGATATCGCCCCGCGCACCCAGCTGTAAATCACCGCCGGCAGCCAGCGTCGCGCCCGTGTTATTGATGTTGCCACCCGCGCTGAGGCTGGCATTTTTGCTGGCTGAGATACTGGCCACATCCCCTAACTGGGTATCACTGAAGCTTAACGCGGGCGCATTTTTGATGCCTTTAAGCGCCAGGCTGCTCCACTGCTGAGCCTGCGTAACGTTATTGATGTTTCCCGCCGCCGATGCGAGCGAAACGGTTTCGGCCGAAATCGATGCACCGATATTATTAATATCGCCAATCGCGTTCAGTTGCAGATCGCTGCCCGAAGCCAGTAAACCAGCATGCAGGTTATTCAGCGTGCTATTGCTGCTGGCTGACAGCAGCGTTTCGGCTTTGATAGTACTACCGTCGTTATTGATCTCCCCGGCATCCAGTTTCACCGCCTGACCAGCAATCACACTACCTGCCGCGATCTCACTGTCGCCTGGCGCCAGATAGAGTTTCGGAGCCAGCACGGTTTGACCATTAACCGTGGTTTTTTCCCACCACACAATACTCGTGGTCAGGGCCGCCACTTGTTCCGGCGAAAGGCTAACCCCCAGTTGCAGGCCCAGGCCCGCCTGTTGCCGGGCCGCGCTGTCCATCAGGTATTGCATCTGCTGCAGATCGGAGCCGGTACCACCCACATAGCGATGCCCGGTCTGGCTCAATATGGCGTTACTTACGTAGCGGGTATCGAACGCGGCATCACCGAGGAATTTATAATCCTTATCGGGTGTAAGCTGCAGACGATTCAGCAGATAGGCAGAACCGAGGAATTTATCTTTGTCGGTATAGATTGCCGCCGTTTCGACTCGTGGGCTGCTGCTCAGCGCCGGCTGCGTTACCGCCTGATCCGATTGTTGAACTGCTCCGGAAGTCGGGTTCCTGAGAAACGCATTGAGGCCATCAAACAGGCTGCCGTCGGTTTTACCGACCTCTGCCAGCTGTGGGTTAGTGGTAATCAGGTAGGGACTGGCAGGATCTTTACTGGCGACAAACAGGCCGTTGTTACCGGCAGGCAGTGGATAATCAGTTAACGCCGCGCCCTGATTACCTATCTGTTGTAGTGCGCCTGTCAGCGCATCCTTCCACTGCGGAGACCCGACGGCGATAGTTTGCCCGGCGGCAAGCTGCTGGTTCTGCACGCCACCCAAGGATTGCAGTGGCGCAGTTCCTGCAATACCCGGTTTGCTAATGGCATGCACCATGCTGCCAGCGTTAGCCACGGTATCCGTATTGCTCAGGTTATTCGTAAAACGGGCGCTGACGTTGCCGCCAGCCTGAATCACGGCACGCAGACCTTCTCCCGTCTGGCTGGTTTCATAAACGGGTGCGCCCTGCAGGGTATAAACCACCTCGGAGCCCAGGCCACTCTCGTATTTCACACCATGTGAATTCCCGTTACGTAAATCAGCAATGATCGAAGGTGCAGTATCTTCTTCGCCGTAAAGGTTAGTATCAATCCGTCCCGTATTAGGATTGCCATATTTGTAGACCAGATACTGGCTTTGAATACTGTTTTCCCAGGACTGATTATTCAGATTGTTGCCGGTGAGCACGATATCCTGACCGGCGAGTAAATTACTGGCTTGATTGTCGAGGGCATCGGCTGTCACTACCAGATTCCGGTTAGCAGCGATTCGACCTGCACCGCCAGTCGCGCTGGCCGTGACGGTGGTAGAACTTACGAGAAACTTGCGAACCGCCGTACTAAGTTTCGGTGCCAGCGTGGTGTAAGGCCGGTATTCGGTGTGGCCGTTTCCTTTACCATTACTTCCCCCCGTCTGATAACCATGCATGCCGTGATAAACGCCGATCTCATCGTCATCAAGCTGACCAAGCTTCACTTTCATGGTGGCTTGTCCCAATCCGGCGGGGGCATTCGTAGCGGACGCTGAAGTTACAGAGGTATTCATCCCCTCACGCTGATTCAGCAGATGCCCGGTACGGATGGTGATATCTCCGAGCGAGGTTTCAATATTGCCTGAGGTATTGATCACTTCATCGCTGGCGTTACCCGCCGCATCGCGCTGCAGCCACAGGCTATTATTCGCCAGGATATCGCCACGATTATTTTGAATACTGCTGGCCAGCAGTTGCATATTATTCCCGGCATACAGCAGCGCACGGTTTTCTATCCGGCTGCCTGCTGTCATCAGCAAATTCCCTGCTGTCCCGACGAAGCCATAATTCACTAACTGGCCGCGACTGGTGAGACGCATATCTCCGCCGGCCTGGACGCTTCCGCTATCATTAAGCGTCATGTTGCTGGCATCGACGTTCAACGCGCCGCTGCCGCTGCGTAGCTGACCATTATTGATGAAATTATTGCTGCTGAGTTGCAGGCTGTTGCCCTGCAGCGTCCCCAGAACGGTAAGATCGCCTTGCGTACTGAGATTCAGCGCTTTACCCGCTGCCAGCGTGCCGCTCTGCGTGAACCCCGATCCCAGTTGCAGGGTCATGTTGCCCAGCGCCAGCAGGCTGCCAGCCGCATTCAGCATCGGCGTATTGAGGGTCAGATCGCCTGCGCTATAGAGTTTGCCGGTTGCCTGGTTATCAGCATTCTGTAAGGTCAGGGCCAGCGCACGGCTGGCGAATACGCTACCGCTGTTGTGCAACACACCGCCGCGCACCTGTAAATTATCGCCCTGCAGCTGTCCCTGATTGGTCATCTGGCTGGCATTCACCTGGCTATCACCCAGACCGGTAAACGTCCCGCTGTTCACCAGGTTGTTACCACTGTAAGCCAGCCCCTGCGCCTGCACCAGGCCGCTATTCAGTACCGTCGGTGCCGACAGCGTCAATGGACCACCGGTAAGCAATCTGCCCGTGTTATTCAGGCTGTCACTTAGCGTTATTGTCGTAATGCCATCGCCCTGAATCTGTCCCTGGTTCAGTAAAGATTGCGCGTTGAGTTGCAGAGCACCCTGGCTGCGCAGAACCCCGCCCTGATTCGCAATCGCCTGTTCAACGTTGCCATTCAGGTTCTGCTGGGCATACAGCTGACCACGGTTAGTCAGGTTGCCGCTGTTTATCACCAGATTTTTGGCTTCGATATCACCGGCACTATCAATCGAGCCCGCTTTCAGGGTGCTGGTTCCCGCGCTCAGCAAAGCAGCGCCTTTTAGCTGCTGCAACTGTCCGCTGAGGTTAGCCGTCAGCTCGTCTGTTGCTGTAGCACTTCCCTGATTAAGCAGCGAATTGCCCTGCAGCTGCAGATTTTTTGCCGACCATTTGCCTTCATTGTTCAGGCTCGCCGCCTGAATGGCCGCCAGGCCACTGGAAACGATATTACCCTGCGCCAGCGTGTGCAGATTGCCGGTCGCCGTAAGGCTGGTGCGCGCTGCGGACTGGATGCTGCCATTGACATCAATCTGGCTGGCGCGGGCATCAATGCTGTTCGCCTGCCAGCTGCCCTGCTGGTTGATACGTTGCGCATTCACGTTCAACGCGCCCTGAGTCAGTAACCGGCCCGACTGGGCATCGGTCAGATCCTGCTGTAATTGCAACACCAGGGATTTTAAACCGATCAGATTGCCGCTGTTGCTTACACTGTCCGCCTGAATCGCCAGCGTATCGCCCTGCATCTGACCCTGATTACGCAACTGCGCGCCTGTCAGCGAAAGTTGTTCACCACTCAACAGCTTGCCACTGTTATTAAGCTCGCGGCTTTGCAGCGTAGCGGCGCTGTCCGACAACAGGCTACCTGCGTTGTCCAGCGTCTGCTGCAACGCAACATCAAGCCCTTTGCTGCCAAGGGCGATACCGCTGTTATTCAGCGTATTGCCGTGCAGTTGCAACGAGCTGCCCTGCAAACGTCCGGCATTTTGTGTGCTGTCAGCGTCCACTTTCAGCGCACCGCCTGACAGAATTTGCCCGGATTGCAGGATATTAAGCGCATTACTCCGCAGCGTGACCGATTGATTGCCCTGCATCAGCCCACTGTTAGTCAGTTGTTCGGTATCAAGTTCGAGGGTTTGTCCACTGAGGTTACCTGCGTTACTCAGCGCGGAAGTGTTCAGCGTCAACGCATCTGAGGCCAGCAGTGAGCCCGCAGGCGCGTTATCGAGCGTGTTTTTCACGCTGATATCCAGCGTTCGCGCAGAGGTTTGCCCCTGGTTGCGCCACGCATCACTGCGGATCGCCATCGCGCCCAGCGCGTTAAGAGTGCCCTGCTGCTGTAATGAGTCAGCGGTCAGATCCAGGCGATTATTGGCGCTCAGCGTGCCCGCATTATTGATAATGCCCGCGGCAATCGTCAGATCCTGCGCGCCGGTCTGCGCCCGGTTGTTGAGCGTACCCGCCTGCAAAGTCAGCTGCCCGGGTGTAAACCACTGGCCAGCCAGATCGGCCTGGTCGGCAACGTTGAGCGCGATGGCGCTTTTGGCCTGCGTGCGCGCATTGTCACCACTGCTTAACTGTTGCGAATTCAGTGTCAGCGCCTGGTCGGCGGAAAGCGTGCCGTTCAGCTCAATATTTTGCCCATTGAGCTGAATATTTTGCGCACTGGTCTGTAACGAACCTGCGCGGGTCGTCAGTTTTTCAGTCTGGAAATCGAGGTTGTGCTTCGCGCTCAGCGTTCCACCGAGGTAAGCCTGGCTGGAGTGCACCCGCAGAGCGCCGTCTGTCAGGGTGTTACTGTCATCGCCAGCGGTAAACTGATCTACATTCAGCGTTAAGTCGCCCTGCGCGCCCAGCAGACCGTTGTTATCCAGATGGCCGACATCCAGCCGCTGCCCGGCGCCAGATTGTGCCGTACCGTTATTTGTTAATACGCGGCCAGAAAGCGTTTGCTGGCCGAGCGATTGCAGCAGACCCGCGTTGGTCAGATGATCAAAACTAAAGTGCGTATTACCATTCGCCGCCAGCGTACCGCTATTGACGAAGTCAGTTGCACTGAAAGCCAGCTCGCGTCCGGCAATCAGCGTGCCAGCCCACTGGCTTTGATCATTAACCTGTAATGCAATGTCATTACCGGCGGATAGCTTGCCCTCACTGAGTGCGTTGAGGCGGTCTGCACGTAAAGTGACATTGCCACCCGCACGGCTTTGTCCATCCAGCTGCTGCTGTGCGCTGGTCAGGCTAAGGTCCTGCTGAGCCGTGAGCATTCCGGTTTTGCTCAGGTGCAAGGCACCGCCGCTCAGCTGAACATTATCTCCGTCCAGCTGACCACCGATCGTAGCCTGCTGGCTGGCCGTCAGTGAGACGTCACCGTCACCGTGCAGTCTGCCTGTGCTGCCAAGCGTGAGGGTATCGCCGTTCAACATCAGGCTACCCCCGCTGGCAATCTCGCCTTGCAGTATTTGCTGACGGGCGCTGAGATTGATGTTGCGCTGGCTGCTAAGCCGGGCGTCTGCTGCGGTTTGCAATGAGGTGCTGCTTAGCGTCAGGCCGTTTTTACCGCTTACAGAACCGTTCAGGGTGAAATCGCCACCCGCTAAATCCAGCTTGTCACCGGCGAGTAACGTCCCCGTTGCGCCATTCAGCGCCTGCTGCGTGGCACTGATATGCAGCGCACGCGAAGACCCGATCAATCCCTGATTGTCCAGCGATGCGGTGTTGAGCGTTTGCCCGCCTGCCGACTGTAAGCGTCCCTGGTTGCGTAAGGTATTTGCCGTAATAGTCTGGTTTTTCTGCGCCTGAATCAGGCCGTTATTCATCAGCGTCTGCGCCGTCACACTGATGTCACCGTTAGCTGCAACGGTGCTGTTTTGATCTGCCGTGAGGTCGCTTGCCGCCAGGCGCAGATTGCCGCCGCTGGTCAGTTTATTGTTACGGAGCTGCACATTGCCCTGGCTGTTCAGCGTTACGTCACCGGTCGCCTGTTGCGTCCCCTGCAGCTGCATATCGCGGGCATTCGCGAGCAGCTTGCCGCTGGTGCTGGCATTCCCCAGCGTCAGGGTGCCATTCGCGTTTAATGTGATATCACCCTGATTGGCTAGCAGGTTGCCGATGTTGACCCCGACGCCTTTGTCGCTCGACACCAGATGAATCCGGTTAGCGTACATGCCGCCAAGCGCACCGGTATCGACCGCCACTGACGGCACTGGCCCTTCTCCGGCGATTGGCGTAACCGAGCCGTCCTGCGCAACGCGGTTGGCACCCGCCGTGATAGCGAGATCGCTGGCATGAATATCCGCATTAATTTTAGTGGCGCGCGCAATGAGCGATACCGCATCAGCGCGGCTGCCATCCAGCCCTTTGCCCTCAACCGTCACGTCGCCTTTGGTGACTTCCAGCGCGGCGAGATTGCCGCTGGCATCCAGCTGCGGTTTTCCGGTGGTGAGCGTCACGTTGGGCGTATTAATGAAGCCACAGCCTTTACAGGTAATGCCGTAAGGGTTGGCCACGATCACATTCGCGGCTTTACCCGCGACTTCGGTATAGCCCTGCAACTGCGAACGATTAGCTCCCACCACTTCATTGATGATCGCCCGGGCTTCGTGCCCGGCCTGCAGGTTAGGGTTATTCTGGATCAGTCCGCCCAGTTGGGTCTGAGTAAGTTGCCCGCTGGCATTATTGAGAATCAGCCCCTGCTGCCCGACGTTGTACTGCTGGTACTGGTTATGGGAAACACCTGCCTGATTCGGCGTGGCGATATTGACCACCGGCACGCCGTTACCCGCGGCATCCATGCGCGTGCCCGGCGTAACCGGGGTAATTTCCGCGGCCACAACCGGCAGCAGTGGCTGTACCGCCACCAGATAACAAATGAAGTAGCTCAGCGCGCGACGAAACAGGGAAACCGGTTGACGATCATCCATAATCATTGCCTCTTAAAAAACCAGCCCGACCCGGGCATAAATGCTAACGTGATCCGGTTGCAGATAGCCGGGATAACTGAGCGGAAAACCGACCGTGTATTGGGTATAAAAGAAACGGCTGCGGGTGCTGATCCCCACGGCGCTGCCCCATATCGTGCCCACAGACTCGCTGTTCTGCGCATCGCTCTTCAGCCAGCCGCCGTCCACCGCCGCCAGGGCGCTGACGTCACCGACCAACGGCAAGGTGAACAGGGTGTAATCCAGTTCATTACGCAAATAGCCACCCGCGTCGCCTGACAGGTATTGTTCTTTGAAACCCCTGACTGAGCTTTCGCCGCCGAGCGTCAGGCGTTCGCTGCCGTATAACCGATCCGGTGACCACTGGCCGTATACGCTGCTGAGCAACCATAACCTGTCCGAAACCGGTCGCTGAAAGCTGCCGCTCAGGCTCCACTTGCGAAACTGCGCCCGCGGTAAGTCCCCGCTTTTGTCGGCATCACTCTCCGCATCAAACCACGGCATACCGCGGCTAAAGGTTGGGTTGAGCGTTGCCACGCCACCGAACACCTTTTGCGTATGGTTGAATCCGATCTGGGTACTGGTGATTTTGCGACTGCTACTCTGCAACAGGGTATTGTTGAGATAGTTGTGACTGGTGTAGTGGTTCAGGCCGAGCTGCAAACTGGTCTTGATTTCACCGTTGCGAAACAGCACCCATGAACCATTCAGGCGATGCGCAATATTGTCGCCGTTACTCAGCCAGGTGAAACCATTGTTATCAAAATGACTGTGATAACTGCTCCAGCTATAGCTGTAGTCGAGCAGGCCGTAGCCATACGGCACGCTGACACCCGCCTGCACATTCTGCGCGTCACGCCACTCGCTGAATGCGCTGCTGCGACCGCCGCTGATAAACCAGCGATCCGCCAGCCCTAACAGGTTGTTGCCGGTCAGCGATGCGGTTAACTGACCGACACCGGTGCTTTTTTGTCCGCTATTATCAAATCCCAGCGCGGCGCTGAGCGGAAATTCTGCCGCTGTCGTCAGGTTCACCACTGAATAACCGGGCTGCGGCGCAGGCTGAATTTCAATCTGTACCGGGGTGCGGCGCAGGCGATTAATTTGCTCCATACCCTGCTCAATATCGCGCAGGTTAAGTATTTTTCCTTCAATATGAGGAAAAACCATCTTTAACATCGCCGGCTGCGCCCCGTCGAGGCGAATAGCGAATAGTTTTCCTTCCAGCACCGGAATAATTAACTGCCCATGCGACAGATCCTGTTCGGCTAAAAACGCCCGGCTGGTAATGTAACCACGTTGCATATACCAGTCAGAGACCGCATGTACCAGCGCATTAATTTCACTCAAATTCAGACAGCGATTGATATAAGGTGCCGTCAGCGCCTGTTGCTGACGATCGGATATCAGCGTGACGTGCTGCAGACGGATATGCTGGATCGGAAAACAGGGGCCGGGGCCCGCCGGGGAGGCGTCCGGCGCATTCAGCGGTGCCACAGCATGCCATAGTGCATCGCGCTGCTGCTGATCCTGTTCCAGTCGCTGCTGTTGTTGGTTTTGCAGATAATCGCGGTCGCCAGGTGTCAAAGGGGCAGCGATAATCTGGCCTGACGCTATAATAATAGACAGCGCCAGCAATATCCTTATTTTTGCCATCATCAAAGACTTAAGTAAAATTAATTGTAAAGGTTTTGTAAGCTTCTGTGCGCAGAATATCACCTAAACAATCAGACAGTTCCGCTTAATAAGAAAAAACAATAAACATGACGCAGTTTTAATTAAGTGATAAAAACAACTTTACCTAACGCAAATAAACAACAGAAAATCAGCAACGGCCATTAAATCATTAATATCGCGCGATGGCGGCATGACGCCAGATTAAGCGGGCTGAATGAGATGAGGCCTGCCCGGTAAGGAAACGGTGCCATATTGATAAGCGCCACGGCAATCTGCGCTGACGCCGCAGTGTTGCGCCATGCGGACTTTTACTGTTGCTGAAACCACGCACCTGCCTCACCGGATCGCCATTGCTGGCGACCGGGCGGATGCATGCCTGCATCCGATCGCGTATCAATCCCTCATGGCGGACATCAGCGCAGTTTTGCCACCGCAGATTTCAGCCGCGCGCAGGCCTGCTCGAGCAACGCATCGTCAACCGCGTAGGCAATGCGTAAATAACCCGGCATGCCAAACGCCGATCCATGCAACACCGCAACCTGTGCGTCCTGCAACAGCCAGCTGGCTAGCGCGCTATCGTCCTCCAGTCGTTCTCCCTGTGGCGTCACGCATCCCAGTAACTTTTGGCAGTTGGCAAAAATATAGAATGCTCCCTGCGGCGCCCGGGCGCTGAGGCCGTTGCTGGTGGCGATCATTGTCAGCACCTGCTGACGTCGCCGATCAAGCGTAGCGAGCCAGCCTGCCAGAAATTCGGCCGGTTGCTGCAACGCGACAACCGCTGCTGCCTGCGAGATGCTGCTGGGATTAGAGGTACTCTGCGACTGCAGAATCTGCATCGCGTTAATCAACCATGCCGGACCGGCAGCATAGCCGAGCCGCCAGCCGGTCATGGCATGGCTTTTTGAGACACCGTTGACTGTCAGCGTGCGGTCAGCCAGCTGCGGGGCCGCCGCGGCAAAAGTGCTGAATGGCGTGGCGTCGTAGCGTAACGGCTCGTAAATATCATCCGCCATGATTAACACCTGGGGGTGATCAGTCAGCACCTCAGCCAGCGCCTGTAACTCCTGCGTACTGTAAACCGCACCGGTCGGGTTACCCGGTGAGTTCAGAATCACCCAACGCGTTGCCGGCGTCAGCGCGGCAGCCAGTTGTTGCGGCTGCAGCTTCCAGTCGTGCTGTTCGTGACAGGCCACGATCACCGGTTCGCCTTCCGCCAGCGTCACCATATCCGGATAGGAAACCCAATAAGGGGCAGGAATGATCACCTGCTGGCCAGCATCCAGCGTAGCCAGCAGTGCGTTGAAAATCAGCTGCTTGGCGCCGCTGCCGGCAATGATCTGCTCAGCGCTAAAATGCAGTTGGTTATCACGGGCAAACTTGGCGGCAATCGCTGTTTTGAGTTCGCGCGTACCGGAAACGGCGGTGTATTTGGTTTGCTGCTGCACGATGGCGGCAATACCGGCATAGCTGATGCTGTCCGGCGTGGCAAAATCGAGTTCTCCCTCGCCGAGGTTGATTATCGCCTTGCCGGCGGCTTCCAGCGCACGCACCCGATCGGAAATCGCGGCGGTAGGGGATGGACGGACGCGCTGCATGCGACGAGCCAGTAGCTGACTATTCATAAATCCTCTTTTGTATATCCTGAATCAACTAATACAATTAATCACCCCATCCCAGCAGGAAGAGTGCCGTGTTACCTATTTTCATTGTTGATGATGCCCGCGTTCCGGCGCGCTTTGGGCTGCTTGCCAGCCTGTATGCCAATCAGCTGGCGTTACCGTTATGGAGCCTGCGCCCGGATTTCACCGGCGATTTCCCCGATAGCCATCAGCATGTCGCGGCGGCAGGTTACTGCGTCACCAGCGGACTGTATCGGAGCGATACACTGCAGCACGAAGTCAGCGATGTAGCCCTGCTGCCTGCGAACGAAGCCGTAATCGTCGTGGCGCAGGCGGATGTAGCGCGCATTGCGCATTTGCCAGGCAAGCGCCTCAAGGCGCTTTCCTGTGAGACGACAATGCGGCTGCAGGATGACAGCAACACCCTGCTGCAACATACCCTGACTTCACCGCCCCCCGGCCGCCACGCGCTGCGTATTGGTCTGATAGCGCGCGAGCACGATCAGCGTGACAGCTATCCGGCCACTCTCGATGCGCTTTACGCCGCAGCCCGGGCGCTGGCGCTCGATGTGGATATTCACTTTTTCGCTCCCGCCGCACTGTCAGATGAGCTGTCCGAACTCGACGAATTGCACGGCATTCTGCTACCGGGAGGTGCCTCGATGGCAGCGGTGCGCGGTCAAATCGCCGTGGCGCATGCCAGTCGGCAGCGCAACATTCCCACACTGGGCCTGTGCCTCGGCATGCAGAGCATGTGCACGGCTGCGTTACAACGTCACCCAGAGCTCAGCCAGGCCATGCTGGCAGAAGTGGCACCGCAGGCCGCGGTGCACAGCTTTATTCCTTTTGCCGATGGTCGCCATCGCTGTGGCCTCCTGCCATACCCGGCCGCAGAGCCGTTTAACCTGATGCATTACAACCATCGCTATCGCTTTAATCCGCAACTGCTGCCGCCGCTGCTGGCAAGCGGCGTGCAGGTTATCGCCCAGACTGATGACATCATCGAAGGCATTGCGCTGGCCGATCACCGTTTCTGGCAGGGGGTACAGGGGCATCCGGAGCTACAGTCGCGCCCGGATGCACCGCACCCGCTGTTTACGGCCTTTCTGCAGGCGCTGGTGACGCCAGCGTAACCCCGCTGCGTCCGTCGCTGGCCAGCCGTTGCATCACGCTGGTCAGCGCAACCAGCGCGTCTGGCGAGATCGGCTGCAGCGGTGCGCGCACCGTGCCGCCATTGAAACCGCGCAGCGCCATTGCCGCTTTCACCAGCTGCGGCTGGCCGTGCTGGCGTGCCAGCGTACGATAGTCAAACCACAGCTGATGCAGATCGCGCGCGGTGGCGGCATCGCCCTGTTCCAGCGCACGATAGCAGGCAAGGATGAGCTCCGGCAGCGCGCCGCTGTTGGTGGTACTGATGCCATCGAATCCGGCCATCATCGGGCCGGCAAAGGCCAGATCGGAGGCACAAAATAGACGCAGTTTGCCGCGCAGCCGGTTGGCAATCTGATCGATGGCGGTTGGATTCAGATCGCCCTGTTTGATGCCCACCACACCCGGTATCGCCGCCAGTTGCTCCAGCAGTGCCGGTGACAGGGTGATACCAATGCCTGGCGCGTTGTAAACCAGAATGCCGGTTTTCGACAGCGGTGCCATCTCAGCAAAATAGGCAAGAATTTGCGCGTCGGTAATTTCGCTGACAAAAGGCGCGGTGACCATCGGCAAACCGCCCAGATCACCGGCCAGCTGCGTCAGCTCGCGGGCATCACGCGGATCTGCGCTGGCGCTGCACAGCATCACCGCCACGCGATCCTGCACGCAGTCCATCACGGCGTGAAACAGTGCACGGCGTTCTGGCACTGACATCACCGGAAATTCGCCATAAGTGCCGCCAATTAACAGTCCGTCGTAGCCAAGGCCGATGACGCGTTCGATATTTTCGCGCAGGGCGCCGAAGTCAATGTCGCCGCTGGCGCTGAAAGGCGTCACGGTAATGTTAAAGATACCGCGCAGGCGTTCACGGCATTCACTGATGTCTTTCATCGGGTTTCCTTATAAGCAGGTTAATGGGCGAGCCAGCGAACCGAGCTGGCGATAGCCGGTTTCCGTCACCACCACGGTTTCGCTAACGCCAACCGTAAACTCGCCGTAGATGCGCAGCGCCGGGGGGATATGGAAGGTCATGCCTGGCTGCAGTTCGGTGTTGACGCCACTGTAGAGGCTGAGAATGCCGCCCTCGCCCCAGTCCGGCGCGAACGAGACACCGATGGAGTAGCCGGTGCGTTTTTTAAAGTTGTCGGTGAAGCCCGCGCGATCGATCACCTGCTGGCAGGCTATGTGCGGTGCGGCACAGGTTGCGCCCGGCCGAATGGCATCCAGTGCCGCCTGGAGCGCCTCCTGACACACTTTCTCCATTTCCAGCGCAATAGCAGGGGGCCGCCCCAGCCATGCCGAGCGCATCAGCGCGGCGTGATAGCGATCGTGCGCGGCGGCCATCTCCAGAAAGACCGGCTCATTATCCTGCAACACGCGACGACGCCAGGTTCCGTGAGGCACACCGCTGCGTGGGCCACTGGAAACCAGCGGCTCCATCCCGACATACTCGGATCCGGCCGCGATGGCGGCTCCCATCATGGCCGCGACCAGCGCATTTTCATCCGCCCCGGCGCGCACTGCAGCCATACCGGCCTGCATGCCGGCGTCAACATAGCGCGCCGCCTGGGCGATCTTTTCCACTTCCGCCGTTGACTTTACTGCGCGCAGCGGCTCAATCACCCCGGCGGTATCGGCGAGGCTGCCGATGCGACTTTGCAACGCCTCATACACGGCTACCGGCAAAAACCAGCCGCGTTTGTCCAGCCCGACACGCTTACTAAGCCAGCCGCGCTGCTGCAGCAGGGCAACGAGAAAATCAACCGGGTTATCGCCATCCTGATAGATGGCGGCATCTGAGATAAAGGTGTTGGCGATAAAGTTAAAGTATTCGAGCTGGCGGATAACAAACACCGGATCCCCTTCTGTTGGCAGCACCAGCGCCTGAAAGGTGTAATAGCCCGGTGTTTGCTGACCGGTTAACCAGAAAATATTTTCTGGTCCGGTCACAATCATCACATCAACGCCGGCCGCATTGAGACGTTCGCGGGTGCGCTGGATGCGTTGTGCGTACTCCTGTGCGCTAAAGGCGGATTCACTTCCCTGGATAACATTATTCAGCTGTTGCATAACCAGACTCCTGGAGAAAAGTGGCGCGCGCGGCATCAAAATGCACGCCCAGGCCGGGTAAATCATTGATGAATACAGTGCCCTGCTGATAATGCAGGCCGCTCACCGCATCGTTTATCAGGCCATCGGCACCGTACAGCTCTGCGAAACGCGGCTGCATGGCGCGACACACCTGCAGCGCCGCCGCTGTTGCCGCATGGCCTTCGTTCATCTGACCTATCATGAAAGGGATGCTGGCCGCCTGCAGGCGCCGTGCTGCCGCAAGCGTCGGCGCAATGCCGCCCAGCTTCACCAGCTTGAGATGGCCCCACAGCGCGCCATTCGCCGCTATCAGTTGGTCGATAGCTGCCGGGCTATTGAGGCTCTCGTCCAGCATGATCGGCACGCCATAACCGCTCAGTTGCGCCAGTGCGGCATCGTTAGCCGGTGCCAGCGGCTGTTCGACGTAGCTGAGATTCAGCGCCTGCAGCGCCGGAAAAGCGGCGTGCGCCTGCGCCAGTGACCACTGACCGTTGACATCAATCGCCAGCGTGATGGCCTCACTAAAGCGGGCGCGCAGGGCGCGCAACCGCGCCAGATCGGTCGCCACATCCGCCACGCCGGTACGCAGTTTGAGCTGGGTAAAGCCACGTGCAACGTACTGTTCAGCCTGCGTCAGCATTTGCGCTTCACTGCCCCAGAACAGCGTCTGGTTGGTCGGGTAACCGGGGCTGGCCGCAGCGGCACCGAGCCAGTGCGCAAGGCTCACGCCGGCCTGCTGCGCCAGTAAATCATGCAGCGCCATGTCGAACAGCATGCGCGCCGGCGCCAGCAGTCCCGCCCCATCCGCATGCACACGCTCCAGCATCGCCTGCGGCGCCAGTGCCCAGTTCCAGGCTGCCAGGGCGCGGGTGATGTTTTCCAGCACCCGATCGGCGCTGCAGCCGTGCAGGTACTGAATGTTGAGCCGCACCTCGCCCGTGCCGCAGCGCGTGCCATCGTCCAGCCGCAGCCACAACGTATCCAGCGCGCTGATTGCGCCCGAGGACGCGGTGTGCAGCATGACTGCGTCATAGCGCAGCTGACCGCGCCAAAGCGTTGCTTTCACGTTGCGGACTCCTGCGGCAGCATCGCCAGTGCCACGTCGAGGTAGATGGCTGCGGCAGCAATAAATTCTTCAACAGGCACGAACTCATCTGGCTTGTGAGCCACCGCCAGGCTGCCGGGACCGATCACCACGCCTTTCGCCCCGAGCGAACGAAAATGCACTAAATCGCATCCCCCCTGAAAACCAAACGGGCCCGGTTCCGCCTGCCCGTGGCGACGACAGGCGGCGAGGCTGTGCTGCACAATCGCTTCGTTACTGTCGGTCTCGGTGGCCCCGCCCGTGGTGGCCTGCCAGGCGATGATGTCCGCCTCCACGCCGGCAGTGGCTTTCGCGTGGTCAAGCAGCAGCTGCAGTTCGGCCTTCACCGCCTGCTCGTCCTCACCGGGCACCATGCGGCGGTCGAGGAGCAGCTCGCAGCTGTCCGGCACCACGTTATCAGCGTGCCCCCCGTGGATGCGCGTCACCGTCAGGCTGGCATTGCCCACCAGCGCGTGGCAGCGACAGCGCACCTGCTGCTGATGCGACTGCTCAATCAGGCCCAGTAACCTGGCGGACTGATAGATGGCGTTGATCCCCAGCTCGGGCGTGCCCGAGTGCGCCGTTACGCCCTTAACCCTGACGCGCGGTCGCAGGCTGCCCTTATGGGCAGAAAACGTGGCGTTGCCGGTGGGTTCGCCAATCACCGCAAAATCGATGGCCGGCGGTGCCTGCCGGACATAAAACTTCGCGCCCTCACTGGCGACCTCTTCATCGGCGGTGAATACCCCCATCAGCGTACCGGACCAGCGGTGGCGACTGGCAGCCAGCAGGCGCAGCGCTTCAACCATCGCCACCAGCGGTCCTTTGGCATCGCAGGCACCACGACCGTACAGGCGTCCCTCGCGCTCGGTAAGGGTAAAGGGATCGCTACGCCAGCCGCTGCCGGCAGGCACTGTATCCAGATGGGTATTAAAGGCGAAGCAGGGTCCGGCACCGTTGTGCAGAACCGCGATGACGTTGGTGCGCCCTGCCGCATATTCACTGAACGACAGGTCAAAACCGGCCTCGCGCAGCCAACCTGCCACGCACTCTGCCGCTTCGCGCTCCTGACCGGGTGGATTTTCTGTATTGATGGCAACCAGCGTGGCGAGGTCGCGCTTCATGCGCACGCTGTCGACCGTGTGAATAGTCATTATGGCTCCGCTGTTAATGTAGGATTTGATCGAGAAAACGCTGGGCACGTTCGCTAACCTGGCGGTTGAAGAAATCGCTGGCGCTGGCGCGCTCCAGGATTTCGCCCTCTTCCATGAACAGAATCTGACTGGCGGCACGGCGCGCGAATCCCATTTCATGGGTGACGACCATGCTGGTCATGCCTTCGGCGCTCAGTTCCGCCATCACATCAAGCACTTCACGGATCATCTCCGGATCGAGCGCTGACGTGGGTTCGTCGTACAGCATCAGTTCTGGCTTCATCGCCAGCGCCCGGGCAATGGCCACGCGCTGCTGCTGACCGCCAGACAATTCGTCGGGGAAATGATCGGCCCGGTCGTGAATACGCACCTTCGCCAGTAGCGCTTCTGCCTGTTTGCGTGCCGTGATGCGGTTGACGCCGAGTACCGTCATCGGTGCCAGCATGATGTTTTCCGCCGCCGTCAGATGGGAAAACAGCTCGTAGTTCTGAAACACCATGCCAATACGCTGGCGCAACTGGTGCGGCGGCACTTCTCCCCGGCTGATATTCTGGCGGGTGAAGAACACATCGCCGCTATCGGCGGGTGACAACAGATTGACGCAGCGCAGCAGCGTAGATTTGCCGGAACCGGAAGGCCCAATCAGCACTACCGTTTCCCCTCGCTGAACGCTAAGCGAACAGTTCTTCAATACCGGCTGACGGCCAAAGCTCTTGTCGATGCCAATCAACTCCAGCAGCGGTGGTTTTGTCTCGTTCATGACAGATCTCCTGCGGTATCCGCCGCTTTGGTTAACCGACGGTGGCGCGCCCGGGCCTTTTGCCATTTTCCACGCCGCAGTTTCGGGTCGAGCGTGCGCTCCAGCCACGACTGAAACAGCATGAACAGCGAGGTCAGCAGCAGGTAATAGAGCCCCGCCGCGCAAAGCGCCTCGAAATAGCGGAAGCTGGCGCTGGCGGTCTGGTTCGCCACCAGCAACAACTCCTGTACCGCAATCACCGACACCAGCGCGCTGGACTTCAGCATGCTGATCATCTGATTGCCCATCGGTGGCAGCACGATGCGCGCGGCCTGCGGCAAGACAATCTTGCGCATGATCTGGGCGTGGGTCATTCCCAGCGCCATACCGGCGGTGCGCTGGCCGCTTTTTACCGCCTGTAAGCCGGAACGTAATATCTCCGCCATGTAGGCGCCCTCATTCAGCGACAGCGCCAGCACGGCACAGGTAAACGCGGAGAAGCGCAGACCGAAACCAGGCAACACGTTGTAGACAAAGATGATCTGGAACAGCACCGGCGTACCGCGAAACAGCCAGAGATAAAAAAACGCCAGCCCTTTCGCAGCACGAAATGGCGCTTCCTGTAGTAGCGCCAGCACCAGTCCCAGCACTACGCCGCACAACAGCGAGCACAGAGTAATCAGCAGCGTCATCCACGCGCCCTGCAGAAATTCGCGGGAGAGGAAGTACTGCCACATTAAATCGATCGACATAGCTTTCTCCGGTCAGCGGATTAAAAAATGGCAACGGAGTCCGGGAAGTTCCATTTCTCAATCAGTTGCTTGTAAGTGCCGTCTTTCACCAGGTTTTGCAGTCCCTGCTCCAGTTGCGCTTTAGTGGCGCTGTCGCCTTTACGGACTGCAAAAGCGATGTGGGTATCGGCTTCAAACTCAGCGCCTGCCGCTTCAAACACGCCGGGCTTCTCGCTAAACAACGCAACGGTACCCGGCGTTGAAAGGAATTCCGCATCGGCGCGCCCCTGCGCAACAGCCACTGCCGAGTCCGTTGCCGCCGGGAACGTCATGACATTGATCGCGGCTTTTTTGGCGGCGAGGCAGTTCTGGTTATCCACGCGCGCCTGGCTCTCTTCGATACCGCCAAGGGTGACCGCCACGTTTTTGCCGCACAACGACAGATCGCGCCCGGTGATGCCGGCCGGATTGCCTTTACGCACCACAACGCGACTGCCGATTTTGAGGTAAGGAACAAAATCCACCTGCGCCGCACGCGCCGGGTTGACGTACATCGCTGAGTTAATGATGTCGAGACGTTTGCCCTGCAGTGCCGGGATCAGCCCTTTAAACTCCATCGGCATGGCTGCGGGTTGCAGATTGAGCGTCTTACTCAGCGCGGTTATCAGCTCGATATCAAAACCGGTGAGCTTGCCGTCTTTCACAAACTCGAACGGCATAAAGGTGGCTGCGGTGCCGTAGGTCAGTTTGCCTGGGGCAACGCGATCGCTTGCCGCCTGGCTGATGATGGGCATCAGGGCCAGCGTGGCAAGCGCAAGCAACCGACCGGTAGAGCGAAATGAATTGCTGATCATCTGTGTCTCCTGGTGAACGTTTAAATTGGTTTTTATGATTCATAAAATACAATCATGGTGATAAAAAAACGTCTTCTCCTGGTGCACTCTGCACGCTTATCGTGCATGTATTGCTTTATATCGCAGCATTTACCTCAACATGTTATTGTACCTTTAGTCGACAATAATACATTTCAGGAAATCCCGTTCTATGCAGCCTGACTCCTCCGCCAGCAGCCGTCGTATTGCACGTCAGCTACTTGACCTGATCTATGAAGCAAGATTCGATCCAGGTCAGCACTTACGTGAACAACCTCTGGCAGACGCGCTGGGCGTTTCCCGCACGCCGGTGCGGGCAGGACTTAAAGAACTGACCCGACTGGGCGCAGTGGAAGCGCGGCCCAATCAGGGATTTTTTCTGCTAAAAGGGGCAGACGAGTTACAGCAACTGGACATTGAACCCCCGCAGAGCAGCGACCAGACGTTGTACGAGTTACTGGTACGCGATCGTATAGCCGGTGCCCTGCCCGAATCGTTCACCCAGACAGAAATCAGCCAGCGCTATGACGTTGATCGCGGCATTCTGACACGCACGCTGGTCAAGCTGTCGGAAGACGGGTTAATCGCGCGCAATGCGGGACATGGCTGGCGTTTTCAGCAAACGCTTAACTCGGAAGTCGCGCTGCGCAACAGTTATGGATTTCGTCTGATGATTGAGCCAGCCGCCCTGCTCAGCCCGCAATTACGCGCGGACCGTGCGATGCTGAAGCGCCTGCGGGCACAGCATCTGCGATTGATTACCCATCCGGACCTCACGCAGGTACCGGCGCGCGACATTTTCGAGACGGATGCCGCTTTTCATGAATCGCTGGCCGAAGCCAGCGGCAATCTGTTTGTGCTGCAGGCGATTCAACAGCAAAACCGCCTGCGCCGCCTGCTGGAATTTGGCAGCTACCAAAACAAACGGCGGGTGAAAGAGTGGTGCGAAGAGCACGTGGCCATTATCGACGCGCTGCGTGAAAACCGACCGCAACAGGCGGCCGAATTGATGAAAACGCATCTGCAATTCGCCTTCGATCAGGTACAGATGCGTAAACCAGGCACATAACCGGCACTATTTTTGCACATTACGATCCTGAAAATACAATCAGGAGGCAGTGATGGATTTGCAAATACAAGGGCGCGTGGCGCTGGTATGTGGTGCAGGCAGCGGTCTGGGTCAGGCGATAGCGCTGGCACTGGCGCAGGAGGGCGTGCGCGTGGCGGTCACCGGGCGCAATAGCAGCAAGTTGCAGGCAACGGTGGAGCGCATTATCGCTGACGGCGGTGAGGCGCAGGCGTTCCAGCTGGATCTGGCGGCACCCGACACTTTTGACAGCGTGCTGGAGGCGATTCGCCAGCGCTGGGGCGCAGTGGATATTCTGGTGAATAATTCAGGTGGGCCGCCACCCGCGAAAGCCGCGGGTACCGGCAGTGAACTCTGGCGACAGCAGTTTGCGGTGATGGTGGACGCGCTGATTCAACTGAGCGACAAGGTGCTGCCGGCCATGCGCCAGCGCGGCTGGGGACGCATTATCACTTCCACCTCGTCCGGCGTGGTTACGCCTATCCCCAATCTGGCGCTGTCCAATGCGCTGCGCATGAGCCTGCTGGGCTGGTCGAAAACGCTGGCAAGCGAGGTAGCCGCGGATGGTGTAACGGTTAACGTCCTGGTACCGGGACGCATTGATACTGAGCGCGTCAGTCAGCTTGATGCGCTGAAGGCGCAGCGCGAAAACAGCACCGCCGCTGCCGTCGCGGCCCAAAGCCGGCGCAGCATACCGATGGGCCGCTACGGCGCGCCACACGAATATGGCGCCGCCGCCGCTTTTCTCGCCAGTGAGCCCGCCAGCTACATTACCGGCAGCGTGATCCGCGTCGACGGCGGCCTGATCGATGCCGTTTAGCCGCTGATTGCGGTTTTAAGAGATGGGCACGCAATGACGGCTGCCCATTTAACCGGTCACAACGCTCTTCTTTTACCTTAACGTCATCGCTAACGGTTTTGCTGGCTGAGCGTTGCCGCTATGCCACTGCATCTGCTGAATTCACACCCTGGTTAATCAAAAGACGACCACCGCACCGCCACACCACGGTGCACTCTGGCGGGTTTTGCACCAGCAGATCTCATAATCTGCGCTTATTACGGCATCAAATCTCCTGCTGAATCAAAGCTTCATGATTCTGGCATGCGGGTTGCTAAGCCTTTGGTAGAGATGTTGGACCAATTAAGGCAAAGCGATGCATGACCCGGCTGAACTCCATCCCATCATTCCCACGCGCAGCGATACGCTGATTCTTGATGCGCTCACGCGCTACATGGCGCATGCCGGCGCGCAGCCGGGCAGTCGCCTGCCGCCGGAGCGCGAGCTGGCGGAGAAACTGGGCGTCAGCCGTAATACGGTGCGCGAGGCGCTCAAGCGCTGGGAAGCACTCGGCATCATTGTGCGCAAAAAAGGCAGCGGCACCTTTCTGCAGGCAGAGGTCGGTCTGCATGACAGCTTTCTCTCTCTGCGCTTTAAAAACGACTCCGCCAACATGCTTCATGCGCTGGAAGTGCGCCGCATCATTGAGTCCGAATCCTGCGTGCTGGCCGCGCAGCGCGCCAGCGCCGACGACCTGCTGGAAATCGAACGGCGGCTGGAAGAGATGGAGCGTGTGCACCTGGCTATCGGTTCCGCCGGACCGGAAGATTGGGCTTTCCACACCAGCATTTACCGCGCCGCCGGCAATCCGCTGCTGTTGCAGATGCTTAACGGCGTCTACGACACGCTGCACGCTTTTTTCGAATCCCCGCCGGAGCAGGCGCTGTTTTCAGACTCGTTTCCCCTGCACCGTGAACTGTTTAACGCCATCCGCGCCCGCGACAGCCATGCCGCGCGCGCCCTTTGCCACCAGATTCTTGATATCACCGAACGCGACATGAAGGACGTGATCCATGCCAAACGCTAAACCTATTGCGCAACAGACACTGCTGACCCACGACCAGCGCCACGAACAGGGCGCCGTAACGCCACCGATTTATCAGTCCTCACTGTTTACCTTTAGCGATTACGACAGCATGATCGCCCGCTTTCGCGGTGAGAGCGACCAGCCGCTCTATTCCCGCGTTGATAATCCGACGGTCAAAGCGCTACAGGATAAAGTTGCCGCGCTGGAAGGCGGTGACGCCTGCCTCGCCTTTGCCAGCGGCATGGCCGCCATCAGCAACGCGATTTTGAGTGTGGTTCAGCCAGGCGCGAAAGTGGTCTGCGTTAATCATGTCTATCCCGATACTTACCGTTTTTTGCGCGGCTTTTGTCAGCGTTTCGGCATCACGACGCAGTTTGTTGATGGCGACGATGAAGCGGCGATAGCCGCCGCGCTGCCCGGCGCCAGCCTGCTCTATCTGGAAAGTCCCTCCAGCTGGGTGATGAGTGAACAGAACCTGCGGCAGCTTGCCACGCTGGCGCGTGATGCGGGCGTCGTCACGTTGATTGATAACAGCTGGGCTTCGCCCATTTTCCAGCAGCCGCTGCTGTGTGGTATCGACATCGTGGTGCACTCCGCCTCGAAGTACATCAGCGGCCACAGCGATGTGGTGGCCGGCCTGGTGATTGCCAGCCACCAGCACATCAACAACATTGCCCGTCATATTAGTCCGTTCCTCGGCGGCAAACTCTCTGCGAACGAAGCGTCTTTGCTGATGCGTGGCCTGCGCACGCTGCCGCTGCGCATGAAGCAACATCAGCAAAGCGCCCTGCAGCTGGCGGAAAAGCTGCGTGATCATCCGCAGGTCAGCGCGGTTTGCCATCCCGGGCTCAATCCCCCTGAATGGTCCACGCTGCGCGGTTACAGCGGGCTGTTTTCCTTTGCCGTGACCGAACAGGTCGACATACCGCAATTCTGCAACGCCCTGCAACTGTTCCATATGGGCGTCAGCTGGGGAGGTTTCGAGAGCCTGGTGATGCCGGCGATTTCGGTCATTAATCAGGCCAGTGAATTTAATTCAGCCCAGGATTTTGGTGTCTCGCCGCGCCTGATCCGTATCTCTGTTGGCCTCGAAGAGACCGACGATCTTTGGACCGATCTGAATCAGGCACTTGCTGCCGCCACTCACCGTTAATCACGCTCCGGAGAACCAGCCATGACAACACGTTTCGCCCTGAAAGCCCTGGTACTCGCCGTGGGTTTAGGCAGCGCCTTTTGCAGCCTCGCCGCCAAACTCACCGTGGTGGAAGTTATTACCAGCCCGCCACGTACCGCACTTCTGCAAAAAATGCTCGACGAATACAAGACGCAGCATCCCGGTACCGAGATTGAGCTGATTTCGCTGCCGTGGGGTCAGGCATTTGAAAAACTGGGCACCATGTTACAAAGCGGACAGGTACCGGATGTGGTGGAAATGCCCGATACCTGGCAAGGCTTATACGCCAGCAACAATATGCTGGAAGATCTTGAACCCCGCCTGAAAAGCTGGCCTGAAAGCGCCCAGCTGACGGACAAAACGCTGGCAATGGCGCGTGCCGCGAACGGCAAAGCCACCATGGTACCGTACGGTTTTTACCTGCGGGCGCTGTTCTGGAATAAAAAGCTGTTTAAGCAGGCAGGACTGAGTGAACCGCCAAAAACAATGGATGAGTTTGCCAGCGACGCGAAGCGTATTAGTCAGTCAGGTAACGGTATCAGCGGCTACTGCATGCGCGGCGGTGTCGGGGGAACCAATGCGTGGATGATGTTTATGGCGGCGATGAACGGTTCGCCTGCCTTCTTTGATAAAGACGGCAACAGTACCTTAACCCAGCCGGGGGCGATAAAGGGAGCACAACTGCTGGTCGATTTGTATCAGCAAGGTGGCGCGCCTAAAGACAGCGTGAACTGGGGCTTTAACGAGATTGTCTCGGGCTTCTATTCCGGCAAATGCGCGATGCTCGATCAGGATCCGGACGCGCTGATCGCGATTAAAAATAGCATGGCGGCTGAGGATTTTGCCGTGGCGCCCATGCCGGTCGGACCGTCCGGTAAAGCCTTCCCGACCATCGGCTATACCGGCTGGGCGATGTTCAAACAGGGTAAACAAAACGATGTCGCCTGGCCGCTGATTACCTTCCTCAGTAATAAAACCAACAACCTGGCGTGGGCGAAGTTTGTCGGCACGCTACCCATCTATAAAGGTGCGGAACAGGACCCATTCTATCAGACGCCGCAGTTTGCCGGCTGGTTTAAGGAGCTGAACGATCCAAATTATGTGCCGCTCACCATGCCGACCCACCTTAAAGGCTGGGGCTATTTCAATTCAGTGATCGTGAAAGAGAGCAGCCAGGAGACGTTACTGGGCGAAAACGACACCAAAGATATGGTGCAGGACTGGGCCAGCTATCTGAGTAAAGAGCAAAAAGCCTGGCTCGCCAGCCAGTAATCTCGTGTAAACCGGAGCCCTGAAATGATGCCTGAAATCTCTCTTCCTGCCAGCCCGGCGCGCCGCCGCTGGCGCTGGACCCGGCTTGCTGAGCCATGGTGGTATCTGTCACCGGGCCTGTTGCTGATCGCCCTGTTCATCTTCGTGCCAATGGCGATCGGCATTTCTTACGCTTTTCAGAGCATGAACCTGCTCAATCCGCTGGAGAGCGGCTGGGTTGGCTGGGCGAACTTTGCGCAGATGCTCGACGATCGCCGCTTCTTTCGCGCACTCGGCCATACCCTTAACTGGACGCTGAGCTCACTGCTGCTGCAGTTCTTTTTCGGCCTCGCGCTGGCGCTGCTGCTTAACCGCGAGTTTCGCTTTCGCCGCTGGGTGCAGGCGCTGGTGTTTTTACCGTGGGCGGTGCCGGCGTTTCTTTCCGGCCTGACCTGGTCCTGGCTGCTCAACCCGGTCGTGGGTCCGCTGCCACAGTGGCTCAGCGACGTGGGCATTCTCAGTGAACCCTACAATATTCTTTCCGATCCGCAACTGGCGATGTGGGGGCCGGTGATTGCTAACGTCTGGTTTGGCATCCCGTTTTTTGCCATCACTTTACTGGCGGCACTGCAGTCGATTCCCAAAGATTTGTATGAAGCAGCAGCCATTGACGGTGCCAGCGGCTGGCAGCAGTTTCGCCGGGTCACCCTGCCGTTTCTCGCCCCGATGATCGCCATTACCGTGATGCTGCGTACCATCTGGATCGCTAACTTTGCCGATTTGATCGTGGTGATGACCGACGGCGGTCCGGCCGGTTCAACCTCGATTCTTTCCAGTTACATCTTCACCACCGCTTACCGCAAACTGGATTTTGGTTATGCCTCGGCGATGGCGGTGTGTCTGTTACTGCTGATGACCTGCTATGCGCTGGTATTGCTGCGCATCCGCCATCAGTTACTCAAGTAAGGAGTCCACATGCGCCTGTTACCGTTGATCGGTCATCGTCTCAGCATCGCCGCCTATTTGCTGTTTGCGCTGTTTCCGTTGTACTGGATCATTAAAATTGCCGTCACGCCGGACAGGTTACTGTTCAGTCAGGGCGTGACGCTGTTACCTGGCGGTTTCACCCTGAGCCACTTTGCGAAGGTATTGACCGACAGTGATTTCCCGACGTTTTTTATTAACAGTCTCATTGTCTCCTGCAGCACTGCCGCGCTGACCACCTTGATTGCTGCGGGCGCCGGCTATGCCTTTTCCCGCTTTCAGTTTCGCGGCAAGATGGTGATGGCGGCCCTGCTGCTGTTTACGCAGATGTTTCCGCTGGTGATGATCATTGCGCCGATTTACCGGGTGATGGCCCCGCTGGGACTGACGAATAGTCTGCTGGGGCTGATTCTGATTTACAGCGCCTTCAATGTCCCGTTCGCCACCTTCCTGATGCAGTCATTTTTTGATGCCATCCCGAAAGATCTCGAAGAGTCCGCCATGCTGGAAGGCTGCACCCGCTTTCAGGCGCTGTACCGCGTGCTGATGCCGCTGACGCTGCCCGGCATGGCAGCGACGCTCGGCTTTGTTTTCACCGCCGCGTGGAGTGAGTTGCTGTTCTCACTGATGTTAATCAACAAAAACGAAGTTATGACCTTTCCGGTCGGGCTGCTCAGTTTCGTCTCCAAATTCGCCGTTTCGTGGGGCGAAATGATGGCTGCCGCCGTGCTGGCGTTAATTCCAGCCTGTCTGTTCTTCGCTTTCATTCAACGCTATCTGGTTCAGGGGCTCACCGCCGGTGCGGTTAAGGGGTAAATAATGGCTGAAATTACGCTGGCGCAAATTGAAAAGCGCTATGGCAACGTTGAGGTTCTGCGCGACATCAATCTGACTATTAAAGATGGTGAGTTCGTGGTGCTGGTCGGCCCGTCCGGCTGTGGTAAATCCACCCTGCTGCGCACCATTGCCGGCCTGGAGTTAGCGACGGGCGGCAATATCCATATCGGCAGTCAGCTGATGAACGAGGTGGCGCCGAAAGACCGCGATATTTCGATGGTGTTCCAGAGCTATGCGCTCTATCCGCATCTGACGGTCGCGCGCAACATGGGCTTCAGCCTTGAAATTCAGAAACGACCGCGTGCTGAGATTGAGGAGAAAGTCCGGCGAGCGGCTGAGATTCTCAGCCTGACACACCTGCTTGATCGCCGGCCAAAAGAGCTGTCGGGTGGACAACGGCAGCGCGTGGCGATGGGCCGCGCCATTGTGCGTCAGCCGCAGGTGTTTCTGTTTGATGAGCCGCTTTCCAACCTCGATGCGCAACTGCGCGGCCAGATGCGCGTGGAGATCAAAAAGCTGCATCAGCAAATGAACAACACCATCGTTTATGTTACCCACGATCAGGTTGAGGCCATGACGCTGGCTGACCGCATCGTGGTGCTCAACCACGGCGTCATTCAGCAGGTAGGCACACCGCTGGAGCTGTACGACACACCGGCCAATAAGTTCGTCGCCAGTTTTATCGGTTCACCGTCGATGAATTTTATCAACGGCGTGATGACCCCCAGCGGCGTGCGTATCAGCGACAGCGCTCAGTTGCCCCTGAATACGCACTGGGCGGCACAGGCCGCTGGCCGCGACGTTATTTACGGCATCCGGCCGGAAAACATCAGCCTGGCGCAGCCGGGTGAGCAGCATGCGCTGCCCCTTAAAGTGTCGCTGGTGGAGCCGACCGGCTTGTCCGAACTGATTCACGGTTCACTGTTTGGCCACCCGCTGATGCTGTTTACCACCCAGCGTTCCGGCGCGCGCGCCGGTGATATTTTGCCGGTCACGCTCGACAGCGAACGTGCGATGCTGTTCGACGCCGCATCACAGCGCCGCCTGTAATTGCACGTTTAAGCGATCAAAACGACCAGCGCACCCCGGCATTGTAGCGCCAGCCTTTGACGCCGTTGCCGGCAATCTCTTTGCGGTAATCCGCCTCGGCATACAGCGCCACGTTGTTGATAAGGGTCGCCGTGCCGCCGAGGCCGACGTCCCACATCTGGCCAAATTTGCCGCTGCTGAAGCTCTGGCTCAGGTCGCTGTCGCTGGTGCCGACCCTGACCTGCGCCGTACCGCCCCAGCCGCGGTAGTAGTTAGCGCGCAGATACGGCGTGTACTGGTTCTGACTGCTGTCCTGCCAGCTGCGCGCCACGCGTGCGCCGAGCCGGCCAATGGTTTGATCGTAATCGTTATAGGAGACGCGCGCGCCGTCAGCATCGGTAAAACTGTCCATGTTCATACGCAGCCAGCTAACCTGTGCCTGCGGTTCCAGGCGCACATCCCCCGCCAGCATCAGCGGATAGCCAGACTCGACTGACGCCGTCCAGCCGTGCCCTTTGGGTTTGGCGACCGCTTTCTGCCGCGCAATGTCGGTTTCGCCACGGTAGCCGCTCCAGCTCAGCGAGCCATCAACATACCAGCCACTGCTGCGCAGCCAGGTGCCATAAAGTGACAACGTATCGCTATCAAAGCTGGTGGAGCTGTACCCGTCAGCGGCATGCGGGCGAATGCGCGTGTTGCCGCGCGTATAGGCGACGCCGCCACGCACGCTATCTTCAGCGCCATCGGCGCGCAGCAAATTGCCGCCGAGCTGTACGGCGCTGTAGTTGAGGTCGAAATCATAACCCCAGGCATCCAGGCCGCGATTGCTTCGATACTGCAAATCCGACCCAAGGTAGCGGATAAACATCTCTGCGTTGTCCGCCGGCTGCTGGCGCAGTTCGCCGAGACGCTTATGCAGATCGTCAGTGACTGCCAGCGAGTAGTACGCCAGCCCGACCGGTGCGGAGATCCAGGACGGCACCTGCGGCGTAACCGCCGGACGCACCGCCTTAACCGCACTGCCCGCCTGCGGCTGGCACAGCGAGCCATCGCTGCAGATGAAATTGTTTGCCAGACGATAGTCCCATACGTTGCCGCCCGCGCTACTGCCCGGTGCAAAGCTGTACAGACCATACTGCCACGGCCCGGCTGCCACATAGCCATTGCGCAGCCTGAAGCTGTCGGCGCTGGCGCTGCCGGTCACCTGCACCAGTGAGACGCCTTCGCTGGCCGCGATAACGTTGTCGCGATTGCTGTCCAGCAGCCCGCCGCCCTGCAGGCGGTCATCCACCCAGGTGGTGCCGCTGGCGTTACCGTTAACACGCAGCACGTCGCTGTGGGTGGCTGTCGAATTGAGTTTCAGACGGCCCTGCGCGGAGGCCAGACTACCTTCGACGGTCAGGGTATTTGCCGCCACATTGCCACCGTTGGTCAGGTCGAGCGTGCCGGCATTATTTACCACCAGCGAATCATTGCTGGCCCCCTGCAGCCGCGCGTTGACGCCATCGCCGGCGAACAGTGTGGATCCGGCATCGATATTAATGGTGCTGTGCGCCAGTTTAATGTTGTCGCTCAGCGTCCACTGCGTATCGATGAAGTTCAGCGTGCTCCAGCCCGCGCCGAGGTTGGTGCCTTTGGTGAGGTCGTCCTGCCGGAACGAACCGCCGCGCGCATTGAGCTGGCTAAGATTCAGCGTGCTATCCGCGCCGCCGCTGGTGATATGACGGGTCTGGTTCAGACTGATAGCCTGCACCGTCGCCTGATTCGCACTGCCGTCGCCCATACTCAGGCCGCCATCCAGCGTGCCGCCCGTGACCAGCAGCGTATCGCTGCCGTTACCGGTGTTCACTTCACCCGTGACGTTGCCCGCCAGCAGTGCCACCACATCACGGGTCGCGCCGCCTGCCACTACCACCTGATCGGCGTACGGCGCATCCAGCGTGCCCTGGTTGATAAACACCGTCTCGCCGCCGCGCAAATCAATGAGCGGTGCGACGCGGCTTTGTGAGCGGATGGTGCCCTGGTTGATCACCTGGCTGGCGCTGCGGGTGACAATCGCCGAACCGCCATCAGCATCGCGGATATCAATCAGGCCCTGAGCGATCACCCGTCCACGGGTGTTGGCACGCACGCCGGTGCCGCTGCCGTTGACTTCAATGCGGTAGTCGCGCCCAATCACTAAATCGTTGCCCGTAGTCGATCCATCTGCGTTTTCAAAACGATAGCCGGTACCGCCTGCGCCGACGTGAATCTGCGCGCTACCCGCCGGATCGAACGAGGTGGCAGAGCGAATGCCGGTGCCACCGTTAGCCTCGAAGCGCACATTACTCAGCGAAATATCACTGATGCCGGCGCGATTGTTCAGCGCAGTGCCGCTGCCGTAAGCGCCGATGATGATGTCGTTGGCTTCAAAGCGCTGCGCACCGCTGTCGAGCAGCAAACCATCGGCTTTGCCGTAAGCCGCCAGCGTGCTGGCCCCCTGCCCGTCGCCGTAAATTTTCATCGCGCCGCCGGAGCCCACGCGCAGCGCGGCGGTGCCGTCATTCACGCGTAAGGTGCTGTCGAGCGGGACATACTGGCCATAACCGCTGCTGACGTCCACGCCGGTGCCGCTGGCGACGCTAACCGAGCCGCGGTTGATAAAGTTACCGCCATCATGCACCCGGGCCCCGGTACTGTTGCGGCCACGCAAATCCACTACGCCCTGCTGCTGATTAAACAGGCGCGCGTCGCCGCTGACATCAAACGCCGTGGCGTTGCGCCCGGTGCCGGTGATGAGCGAGGCGGCGTAGACCTCGGTGCCATCGCCTGTCGCCTGCGCGCCGAGGGTGTTTTTGCCATTCAGCGCGATAAGGCTGGTAATGATCCCCTGCGCGCGATCGCTGGCGCGCAGCACGGTGGCACCCTTACCGGTGACCTGATAAACATCGGTGCTGGATACCAGCGCATCCGTCCCGCTGACCACGATGCCGGTGCTGTCCCTGCCGCTCAGCGTGACGTTGCCAAAGCCCTGGTTGTACAGCCACGCGCCGTTGCGGATTTCATACAGCGTCGAGTTACGACTGCTGACATCAACCGGGCTGCCGTTGACGATCAGGCGTGAGCCGGGATCAAAAGCCTGATAGCCGATCTGATGTGCGTCATGGAACACCACACGGCTGTTCGCGCCCAGCGTAATACGACCGCCGGCAAAGGCTTTCGCGCCGACCACGTTATCGCCGTACAGATTAATCGTGCCGTTCTGGTTAATCCGCCCCAGCTGGTGATACGAGACCGCACCGAAGGTGGTGGTTTGCTGGGTGCTCTGACCGCTGTAGAGATTAAGCGTGCCGCTATTGTTAATCTCCGTCAGGGTTTTGCCGTCGCCGGCGCCCGGATAGCCATCGGCGAACAGCGCCCGGCCATTACGCAAAATGTTGATATCGCCGCGGTTGTCGACTGTGGCGCCATACTGCGCGTAGATACCCGTTACGCCTTCACCCCGCAGGGAGACAGCGCCACGATTCACCAGCCGCGCATGATTCATCACCGTAAACGGCTGCTGGTTATTGGCGCTGCCATAGATTGCCGCCTGATTGGTCAGTAACGTGTTGGGATCGAATTGCGTATTGGGGTTAACAACGTTACCCTGCAGCGTATAGCGATTACCGTCAGCGATGGCGACGCGGGCATCAGACCCGTTGAGGTGAATACGCGTTGCGGCATCAATGGTGGCGCGGGCGCCATCTGTGATGGTCAGCCCGCTGGCAAAGCTGGCGATGTTCAGCGTCGCGCCGTGGGTATCAATGTCGGTGCCCGCACCGCTGCCGTACACACCGGTCGCAAACGGGCTATTCATCGACAGAGTCAGGCCGCGCCCGTCAAAATCCGCTCCCTGCTCGACGCGAAAAATCGTGCCGTTCCACACGGAGGCGCTGTAGCGGCCGTTGGCCGGCAAATTAATGCGTGCATCCGGACCGATACGGTAGAAACTGATCTGTCCGCTATCCAGCATGCTGTCGCTGCCGCTGGAAGTGGGAATCGCGCGGGCGCTAACGTTGACCGTTGCCTGGCCTTCAGCACGAATCCCGATGCCCGCTTTGCCGCTGAGCCGGATTGGGCCGGTGATATCGGCACTGGCGTGACCGCCCGGTTCGCCAGTTACCCACACCGCCGTATTGTTGGTGCCGCCAAAGCGGTCGGCGTCACCCGCCACGTTGATCGCGCCGCTGGAGAAGGCGTGCGCCTGATTGCCCGCCGTGGCGATCACTTTCAGGCCGGTGCTGTTATAGCCATTCAGATTGAGGGTGCCGCGATTGCCCACCTGGCCGCCGCTGCCGGAATCCATCGCCAGCATGGCGATATTTTCGCGCGGCAGCGCCTGCGCCATACCGTTGACATCGATAACACCGTTATTCAGTGACACCGCATTGGGCCCGGCCTCGATGCGCATGCCAACGGCGTTCTCGACTTTTGAGCCGATAACAATACGACCATCATTGATGGCACGTGAGTCGAGCAGGCCGGAAATGGCGCTGATGCCACCGCCGAGGCTGACCGCGACATCCTGCGTGACGTCGCCCTTGTGATTTTGCGGTGTGCGGCCGAGATAAATCGTGCCATCGCGCGCGTTGACGAAGCTGCCCTCGCCGCTGAAACTCACCGCCGCTGCTGAGGAGCCGTTCGCTACGTCGTGAATGCCGATGTTAAGATTGCCGTGGTTGACCGCGCTGCTGCTGCCGAGAAATAAGCCGGCGGTGCCCCACGGCGCATCCCCGATATGCACATTGAGCACGCCATTGTTACGGAACTCGCTGTTATAAATCGCCGACACCGCCGTGCCTGCATAACCGAGAGAGTCTTCTGCCACGCCGCGCCCATTGGCGGCATTAAAAAAGCCACTGTTGATGACGCCATTATTGATACCGCGCGCGCCGCTGATCAGCTCCAGCGCGCCCGCTTCGGATGAGAGCGCGTTACTGGTCGCCAGTTTTCCGGCGATAATCGCCGTTGCACCGTTGCTGGCGCGCATCACGGCGCTGGCGCTGTTGGCCACTTCCAGCGTTTTGCCGCGATTGATTTTCACACTGGCTTTCGCGCCATCGGCGCTCAGCACCACCTGATCGCCGAGTGCGGCAGCCACTTCATCATCGTAATTGCCGGTGCTCATGCGGTAGACCACGCGACCGTCGCGCAGGCTGAAAGCCTGGTTCAGCGCAGCGTTATAACTTTCCGGGCTCAGGTTGCCGCCGCTAATCTGGTCAATCAGCCAGTCGTTATAGTTCCGCAATTCATTGAGATTACTGACGTAGTACGCGTTGCTGCTGCCATCCTTAAGCGTGACATCAAACAGACCGGCGTAGGTCACCACGCCTCCGGCATCAAATGCCAGCCGATCGCCACCGTACGGCGGCGTGGCGGCGGTAAAGCGGATACGGTTATTGCTGTCCCAGTTAATCTGGCCGTTGTTACTGCTGGCAAATAACTGACTCTGTTTGGCCGCCATTGACCAGCGATTGGTGCTGGCGTTAGCGGCTGCGCCTTGCTGACCAATATTTATCTTTAACCGGCCATTAGTGACTGTCGCTACGCGCGCATCAATATATTGCTTATCGTTCACATCATAATAATCTGGCACTACCGTAGCGCCATTAATTTCCGCCGGCGCAATCATTTCCGCACTGTTATAAACCTGATAGACACGATAACTGCCTGTTTCTTCATCCGGAATACCAATAGCATAATTTTGTGCGCCGAGTTGCAGGCGGGGCTCGCCGATTAAATTGTCATTAATAATACGCCCAACCTTTTGTAGTTCACCCAGCGTGACGCTGCTCATGCCACTTTCTCCAACGGTAAAGCGCGGTATACCGCTTAGCGTCTGGGTTGAACCATTACATAAGCAATAAGCGCCGACTTTATTGTCGTTGCGTTCGGGGGTGAAAGGTTTTAATACCACCGCCGATACCGGTGAGGCAGGCAGCATTAAGCCCTGCGCAGCAAGCAGGCTCAGTAACAAGGGATTTAATTTAAACACACTATTTTCCTCACCAGAGAAAAGACAAATGCCGCACAGCGAATGCGCAGTGCGGGGGAAATAGCGAAGCGAAATATATTGTCGTAATAGCTTACGGCTGGAAATCCGTTGAAATGAGTATTACCGCGATCAGGTTAAAACGTCCAGTTTGACTTAAGGAATTGTGATGACGGCGATAAGCTTTAGGAATTGCGCTAACGGCCTGAGATAATTATCTGGAACTAAAAATGCAGGAAATGGCAAAAATCAGATGGCGGGAAATAATACCCGGCACGCCAGTGGCGGCCGGGCATGATGACAATTACAGTCGCGCTTCGACCGGCACCGCCACCTTTTTATCTTTCGGCTTGAGGCCAAACATGAATGAGGCGAAGCGTGAACGTTTGACGATAGCGTAACACACCGCGCTCAGCGCAATGCCGAGGGCAAAATCGATCAGGACATACAGGACTGACAGGTTATCCGGTAACCAGACATCCAGCAGCCATGAGAAAATGATCACCACCGGATAGTGCAGCAAATAGATAATCAGCGCGGAGTCCACAATTGCCGTCAGAATGCGACTCTCTTTCACGTTGATGCGTTCGAAGCTAAATACCAGCCAGTAGGACAGCATCACCGACAGCACGCTGCCCAGCATCACCGGCACATATTTCATCACACCGGTGATGTGGTTGTGCGCGACAACATAGCAGGCGGCCCACACCGCCAGCACCAGCGCTGCCACCAGCCAGCCATTCATCAGTTTACTGCTGGCGTACCGGGCAATTTTCTCGCGGTTGACGTATAACGCAAAACCAGCGGTGTAGTAGACGAGGAAGCGTGCGGTCACCGGGATGAGCTCGACAAATTCACCGCGGCCTTTCACCAGGAACTTCAGCACGAAGCAGGCGTTACCCAGAATCACCAGTGTGGCGATCAGCAGTGGCAACGACATTTTGCCCAACTGACGGGCGCTCCACTGATAAAACGCGCCGGGTACCAGCAGCGACATCACCGACAGCGACACGAGGAACCACAGGTGGTGCATCATGGTATAGCTGTTTAGCCAGCCTTCGAGGCTCAGCGGGGTGTTATTCATCTGTCCCGCGATAAAATACATCAGCGGCGGAATAAACAGATAGGCTGATATCAGCGGAATCAGGACGCGCTTACGGCGATTATCCGTAAAGAATTTCTGCCCTTTTCGCAAAATAATCAGTGCGGAGAACATGCCCGAAAGAAAGAAGAACACTTCCATCCTGAAGGTGTGCACCATGCTCAGCAGTGCCGTGAATATTTCCGAGGGATCGCGCTGCGCGACATAATACCAGCCATTCTCTCCCGGCAAACTCCGTGAGGCGTGTAATAACACCCCTTCCAGAATTAGGCCGGCACGCAGCAGATCCAGGCCAATATTACGGCTGGATAAAAAGGATTCTGTTTTCACATTGCACATCCTGAAATGAGTTGTAACGCAATCATAATGATTCAGTCAGAATGCTAACACCGGATTAATCTGTATACATTATGTTTAGAAACGTTTCGGAATTTCGCCATAGTGTAAAGAATGTCACTGTGCAATGGCCATAAAGCTTAAGCCAGAATGTTCTGATGGTAAAAGTTATCGTCAGGCAGTGCCTATTCGCAGCTAACTGCCGGAAAAACAGCGAAAACCCACTCTTTTACAACAGGTTGTGGATTAACGGTTCGACTCGCAGTGCGAAAATTCGCTAATCAAACCGCGTTATGTCCTGAAGCAACCGTGATGTTTTAAGCAGGCGTCAATGCGGGATTTTCTGGCTGAAGGGAGGCTATTAGGCAGGGCTGGTTTTTACCTGATTGAATTTAAATAACTTTTATTCAGCAAGCGGCTTTTTTCTCAGAGTTGACCTAATTTTCACCCCGCAACCGTGCTTTCGGATTGTTGACCCGCAATCTCCCCTGTTAAGGTAATTCGCTTACGGTTAACAACCGATTCTCCATGTAACCTTGAGTATCAAAAGGCGGAAATTTGTTATGCAACGAGCGCTATCTGGCATCGTCACTTTGCTGATTACCACAGCCTGTCTGTGCAATACCGCATTCGCCGAAAGCGGCAAGCCCGATAATAACTTTATTATTGAAGCCTATGGCGGTTCCAGTACGCGCGGTGCCATGGCGATAAAGGAAAATGGCAAATTGCGCGCAATCTATATTAAAGACAATGAGATTGCTCTGATTAACCAGTGGCTACAGGAGAAGTATGGCGATGGCATCCGCGTAGTGAATAAAGGCGCGTCCTCATCGCAGGCCATGGATCTGTTAAATGGCAAATATTTTTACAAGAATAATAAAAGCTGGCGCGAAGAGATGAAGAAATCGCCGGCAAAAATCATTTTGCTGAATTTTGCCACCAACGATGCACGCCATTTCCATTTCCGCGATATAGAAAAAGATTACCAGGTTAGCCCGGACAAATATACCCAGGTGATGACACAGCTGATTACTATTGCCCGTGAAGAGGGTAAGCAGGTGATATTACAGGAGCCGCACCCGATTTGTGGCCGCGCGGAGAAATGGCACGTTGCACCTTACGTCACCAAACTGGACGCACTGGCTAAAGCGGAGTCGGTGCCGCTGGCGCGTCAGTATCAGCGCATCCTGCAGATGAAAGACTGGCAGTCGCTGATGTCACCCGATTGTATTCATCCGTCCGAGCAGCTGTACCGCATGAAAGCAGAGGAAACGTTTTCGGTGCTGGTCTCCCACTTTAATACCGAGCTGGCTGCTGCCGGGCATGGCAAAACCCCGGATGGCGAGCAGGTGGCGAAACGCTAAACGGTGATTGGCTGAACGGTGAAAACGGCTTAACGCGAAATTGTAGCGGCATATTAACGGTAGTCTTTACCACCACGCTGTGTTATCCCTCGGGTTGTCGCGGAGGGATAACAATGAATATCAGTTTACTGAGCCAGTGTCCGCAGTTGCTGGATACGGTGGCAACTATGCTTCATCAGGAGTGGTCCGGGTTTTCTCACTGGCGCGACCGGAGCGCCATTCGTCAGCGCCTGCTGATGCGCAACGCGCACCCGGCAAAAACGTTTACGCTGGTCGCGTTGAATGCAGAAAATGAAGTGCTTGCCACCGCCAGCACGATTCTTCACGAGCTTGATGACATCCATGAACGCCAGTTCTGGATGGGCGAAGTACTGACTGTCGCGGCACACCGCGGTAAAGGCGTGGCCTCTGCTCTGGTATTGCGTTTAATTGAAGAAGCTCGCCAGCGCGATATGTCAGAGTTGTGGCTGTATACGCCGGATCAGCAGGCGTTTTACCGTCGCTATGGCTGGCAGGAAATCGAGCAGCGCATCGTGTCGTCAGAACAGGTTTGCGTGATGCGAAGGGAAATCTTTTAAGGAAAAGAAGATGTTGGTACGTAAAAACTATCCAGAACTGGGCGAAGTAAAAGCGCCTTACGTGCACGCCGTGAAGCATGGCGACACACTTTATGTTTCGGGTCTGACCGCTTTCGCAACAACGGCGCAGCAGGCGGATATTGCTGCGCAGGCAGAAGTGATTTTTCAGCAGCTACATACACTGGCTGCGCAGGAAAACACATCACTGAAAAACCTGATAAAAGTGACAATCTTTGTCACCTCATTCACCGATATAAATGCATTGCGCGACGTGCTTTACCGGCATTATGGCGAACACCTGCCCGCCAGTTCACTGGTGCAGATTAGCCAGCTGTTTTGCCCCGATCTGAAAATCGAAATTGAAGCAATTATCGCTCTGTGATGAAGTTGTAGTTCTTTGTTTTAAATATGCTTTGATTTAAAACGACTCTTGTATAGTCGTCTGTTGGCTACACAAGTATTCCCTGGTCGCCATAAATGGTGGCCCTACAGGGTAATGCACGGTTTTGTAATGTGTTTTACGTCACCATAAATGGCAACCCTGGCGGTAACGGCACAGTTTTGTAACGTGTTTTAGGTCGCCATAAATGGCAACCCTACGGGGTACAGCACGGTTTTGTAGGGTGCGCATTGATGCGCACCGGCATTAACAGGGTATTTTTGAACTGAACGGCATTGCACGCTTTATGGCGACCCGTTTTACGCTGGCGGCCGCTCCGGGCGTGGTTAACTTACCCGGGTGATTGCTGGCTCAGCTTCTGCGGTGCCGCTGCGCCGTTCCGCGCCAGCGAAGCCGCTCGGCGTCTGGCCGGTGAAGCGAGTGAAAGCGATGCTGAAGGCGCTGGCAGAGCGGTAACCCACCCGTTCAGCCACGTCGGCCACTGACAGGCGGCTGCTTCGCAGCAGATTTTTCGCCAGCGCCATGCGCCACGTCAGCAGATACGCCATCGGCGCCATGCCCACTGCATCGCGAAAACGCACGAAAAACGCCGAGCGCGATAGCGCCGCATGTTTCGCCAGCTGGGGTACCGTCCAGCCATGGGCTGGCCTGGCGTGGATGGCGCGAATCGCCCCGGCCAGCCGCTCATCGGCCAGTCCCCGCATCACGCCAGGCGATGCATTTGCCGCTGGCATTGCGCGCAGCGCCTCGATCAGCAGTAATTCCAGCAAACGTTCCAGCACGATCTGCCGTGCCGGACGCTGTGCACGGCACTCATCCCTGACCAGCTGCACCAGCGTGGTCAGGCGCGATGCGCCACGCACATGAATAAACTGTGGCAGCAACGAGACAATCAATCCCGCGTCGGGTGCGGCAAACTGGCAGTAACCAATCAGCGTCTGAACCTCGGCTGGCTGCTGCCGATCGCCAAGCCACACTTCGCCCGGCGCAAGCATCTCCGGCACAGAATCAGGCGCATCTGCGGCCGGTGGCTGCTCGCTGGTCATGCAAAATTCCCACGCAGCCGGAATCAGGACAAAATCCCCCTGCTCAAGCGCAACCGGAGGATGACCCTTCATTTCCAGCCGGCTGCGCCCCTCCAGCACCACGCAGTAAAACGGCTGGCCGGTCTCACTGCGCTGCACACGCCATAATCCATTGGCACGCGCGCGTTTGGAATAAGCGGCCCCGGGCTGTAACAGTGACACCATTTCGGCGAGCGGATCGATCATAATGGACTCCTGCAAATGAAACCAGGACTGTACGTTGTAGTGAGTCCGGTAGTGGCACTCTATAGTGAGCTCTTACCCAACGCAATGCAGGAGTGAACCATGAAAACCATTTTAATCACCGGCTGCTCTTCTGGTTTTGGTCATGCTACCGCGCTCTGGTTTCTGGAGCGCGGCTGGAAAGTCATCGCCACCATGCGCACCCCGCGCGCCGAACTGTTTCCTGAATCCGCCCATCTGCGCCTGTTGCCACTGGATGTCACCGATGCCACCAGCATCAGGCAAACGCTGGCTGAAGCAGGAGAGATTGATGTGCTGGTCAACAATGCCGGCATCGGTTTATTAACTTCGCTGGAAGGCGCGCCGATGTCCTCGGTGCGGGAAGTGTTCGAAACCAACACGCTGGGCACCATCGCCATGACGCAGGCGGTCATCCCGCAGTTCCGTGCGAAAAACAGTGGCATGGTGATCAATGTGACCTCGACGGTGACGCTGAAATCCCTGCCGCTGCTGGCGGTTTATACCGGCAGCAAAGCGGCAGTCAACGCCTTTACCGAGTCGCTGGCGCTGGAACTGCAACCCTTTAATGTTCAGGTGAGACTGGTATTGCCCGGGCTGGCACCCACCACCGACTTTGGCAAAAACGCCCGGCCGCGCATGGAAAACACCTTGCTTGAGCCTTACCAGCCGATGTTTGATGGCATCATCGCCGGCATGCAACAGCCTCAGCCAACCACTAAAGCACAGGACGTTGCCGCTGCCGTGTGGCGTGCCGCGACCGATCCCGCCGCACCGATGCGCATCCCGGCCGGAGAAGATGCCGAAGCTTCGATGAAGCAATACGGTTAGCGATCTTTACGCTGGGTCAGCGCCTGCAGTGCCGCCAGACCGTCGCGCGCCAGCCAGCTTTGCAGCGGCGCAAACAACGGTTCAGGCAGCGCCTCAGGCGCGAACCAGTGCCAGCCTGCGCACTTATCCGGTTCCCGCAGTTGCGGCTCACCGCTGGCGTCCGGCGCTACCATCAGCAGCGTAATATAGTGCCGGTTGACCGCCGGAAACACATCGCTGACGAAGGCGCCGTTGTGTACGCTGTGCAGTTGTAAACCGGTCTCTTCCAGCACTTCCCGCCGCGCACAGGCTTCCGGTGATTCACCAAACTCCAGATGGCCGCCCGGCGCCGACCAGTCACCGGCACCGTGGCTGCCTTTACGCTGGCCGAGCAACAGCTTGCCATCGCGGAAAATTAATACGCCAACACCGACCTGCGGGGACATCATTGCTCCTGATTTATCGATCCTCTCACTCTGCACGGTTTATAAATCAGCGCACCCCGCCTGACAATGGTTTCCTGCCGTTATCGCTGGGGTTTGAGTCGCAGCGCCATCAGCATCAGTAGCAGCACGCCCGCCGCCATGATCTGCCACGCACTGTCGAGTGATGCCGCGCGGTCGCGCACAATGCCGGCCATCAGCGGCATCAGCGCGGCCAGTATATAGCCGCCGCCCTGCACGAACGACAGCAGCGCAGTGGCTTCTTCCGGCGTACGGGCATGATCAAGCGTGACGATCAGCGATAGCGGAAACAGCGCACCAATCCCCAATCCCAGCAGCAGCGTCGGTAACCAGGCGCGTTCGCCGCCCAGCCACCGCAGTGCGATCAGCCCCAGCAGGATGGAAGCCAGCACCAGCAGCAGCGGCCAGCGGCGATCGCGGCAGCGATGAATCAGTGCGGAGAGCATAAATCCGGCGGCGACTTCGGTCAGGGTTAATGCGCCCAGCACGTAGCCACTGTGCGCCGGCAGCCAGCCGTGTTGCATGTAAAATGGCGGTAGCCACGCCAGCACCAGCGTGTAAGCACCGGTGCCGATGCCAAAAAACAGCATCAACAGCCAGGCGCGCCGCGTGCGGTGTACGCCGCCGGCCGGTGGCGTGTTTACTCTCGTGGTCACAGGCTGCAGGCGCAGCCACAGAATCAATGCGATCAGCGCCGGTAGCGACGGCAGCATCAGGGCGATCGTCAGTCCGGCATGGCTGGCGAGCGGCGCGGCGCTGGCTGCGGCCACTGCAGCTCCGGCCATAATACCGGTGGTGAACAGTGCCATTAGCGTACCGGCACGCGAGGCGAAGTGACGCTTGATGAGCGCGGGCATCAGCGCCTGAATCAGCCCGATGCCGCAGCCCGCCAGCAGCGCGCTGGCGGTTAGCATGGTGGCACTGTGATCAACGCCACGCGCGCCACCCGCGAGCACCAGCACTATCAGGCCAGCGGTAATGCCGCGCGCTTCACCCAGCCTGCGCAGCAGCAGCGGCCCGGCCAGCGCCGCCAGCCCCATCATAATGACCGGCAGCGTCGTCAGCAGGCTCAGCTGCGTGGCACTGAGCCCTGCATCGTGCTGCAGTTGCAGGAACAGCGGTCCGATGGCCGCCATCACCGGACGCAAATTCAGCGCCACCACAAAAACCAGTAAAGCAAACATGCCAATAGCAGGTAAGGTACGATTCACATTCTGTCTCCATACGTCAAAGTATCTTAACGTTAAGATACTTTTCGAAAGAACGATAGCGGGTGCGCACAAAGCGACACATTGCCCGCCGTGAACTGATGAGAATTAACATGACTGACCACGTAGATTTTGTCGTTGCGCAATGGGCCAGCGCCATGCCGGAGCTGGACGCCTCTTCCATGGCGATTTTTGGCCGCATGCTGCGCCTGATGAAGCATCTGGCGAAAAAGCGCGCTGAGGCACTGGCGCCCTTTGGTTTTCGCGACGGTGAATTTGATGTACTGGCGACGCTGCGGCGTGCTGGCGCACCTTACCGGCTGTCGCCCACGCAGCTCTACAAATCGCTGCTGGTCACCTCCGGTGCTATGACCAACCGGCTTAACCGGCTGGAAGAAGAGGGCTTGATTGCGCGTGTTGCCGATGCCGATGATAAGCGCAGCACGCTGGTGACGCTGACGCCGGCCGGGCTGGCGAAGATTGAGCAGGCGCTGCAGGTGCATACGCAAACGCAGAACGCGCTGCTGGCCACGCTGGACGATCGGCAGCAGCAGCAGCTTGCCGCCCTGCTGCGTCAGCTGTTGCAGACAGCCGAACAGTAAGCCGGACGGGATGTGGCAAAAAATGAATTAATTCAGCGCGTTTTTCGCTATGTTAAGCATCCCACACCGCTTATTTTCGGACTGGCTATGCGTAACAAATATGCCCCTGCGCAAATCTTTATTCACTGGCTGACGCTGGTACTGGTGGCCACCGCTTACTGCACCATGGAGTTTCGCGGCTTATTCACGCGCGGATCCTGGCAAGGCTACACCATGATCGTCGGACATTTCAGCGCCGGCAGTTGTGTACTGTTGCTGATGCTGTCACGCATTGTGCTGCGTTTTCGCCATCGCAGCCCGAAAATCGAACCCCAGCCGCCACACTGGCAAACCGGACTGGCGCATCTGATGCATCTGGCGATTTATCTGTTCTTTATCGTGCTGCCGATTCTCGGCATCCTTTCGCGCTTTTACATGGGCCGTAACTGGTGGATTTTCGCGATTCCGATGCCGGTCAGCGCCAGCCCGGATCCCGACTTTGCCGATATGCTGAGTGACTGGCACGAAACCCTCGCGCCCTACGGCTACTGGCTGATTGGTCTGCACGCGGCGGCCGCGCTGGTGCATCATTATCTGATTAAAGACAATACGTTGCTGCGCATGATGCCGTCACGGCGAAACGGATGAAAGGAATAGGACGGTCGCCTGACGTGGCGACCGTCCTGATTTACGCCGTGTGCCGGCGATCTGTCACCGACCTCAGCTGAGGTGAAAACGTCCCACGGTATGCGCCAGCTGTGCCGCCTGGTCTTCCAGCGAACTGGCGGCGGCTGACATCTGCTGGACCAGCGCGGCGTTCTGCTGGGTGGTGCCATCCATCTCGTTCACCGCTATCGTTACCTGGCTGATGCCGCGCGCCTGCTCGTCTGACGCGGTAACAATCTCGCCGATAATGGTGCGCACCGAGTTCACCGCCTGCGTCATCTCCTGCATGGTTTTACCGGCATCCTGCACCAGCTGCACACCGCTGCCGACGCGCTGCCCGGACTCTTCAATCAGCGCAGCGATATCCTTCACCGCATTGGCGCTGCGCTGTGCCAGATTACGCACTTCCGATGCCACCACGGCAAAACCGCGTCCCTGTTCCCCGGCACGCGCCGCTTCAACCGCGGCGTTGAGCGCCAGAATGTTGGTCTGGAAGGCGATGCTGTTGATAATGGCGGTGATGTCGCCGATTTTCTTCGCGCTGTCGTCGATTTGCGCCATGGTCTGCACCACCTGGCCCACCAGTGACTCACCGCGGCTGGCGATGTGCGTGGCGTTATCGGTCAGCGTCGTCGCCTGATGCGCGTTAGCAGCGTTGTGTTTCACCGTCGCGGTAATCTGCTCCATACTGGCGGCAGTTTGTTCCAGTGCGGCCGCCTGCTCTTCGGTACGTGACGCGAGGTTGAGGTTGCCGCTGGCGATTTCACCCGCGCCCTGGCGCACCGACGCGCTGGCATCCTGAATCTGCCCGACAATTTCGCGCAGCTGGTTTTGCATGGTGTGCAAGGCGAAGAACAGACTGCTGCTGTCGCGCGCTTTCAGCGGGATAGCGTTATCCAGTTTGCCATCGGCCACAGCCAGCGCAATGGTGGCTGCGGTCAGTGGCTCACCGCCAATCGGCTTCAGCACTTTGCGACTAAATACCAGCCCAAGCAGTGCGCACACCACCAGGATGCTGATCACCATTAAAATCACCGCGTTAATCAGCTGACGGTGCGCCGCTTCCATGACTTTGCTCACCGGGGCCACCACGCCGAGATACCATTTCTGATCGCTGTTACCGATCACCACAGGCCGCCAGGCCACCAGCGCATCCTCGCCCAGAATAGCGTCATGCTGTTCGGTGACCGTACTGCTGAAATTATGTGTGTCGCCCTTCCAGGCTTTGCTGGTCTGGCTTTTGTCCGGATAAGACACCACATTGCCCGCGCTGGAGAGCAGCATGGCGTAACCGCTGCCTTCCCACGGTTTGATGCTGTTCACTTTTTCCTGCAATGACGCCAGTGAGATATCGGACGTCACCACGCCCCACAGTTTGCCCTGGCTGATAATTGGCGCGGCCACTGAGGTCAGCAGCGTTGGCACACCGTTATAGGCATAGCTATAAGGTTCGATCAGCGTATCTTTCTGGCTTTTCTGCGGCAGCAGATAGTAATCGCCCTGGCCCGGCGTAAAGATTGAGGTCAGCGGATGCAGCGCAAAATTGCCGCCCTGGTCGCGATCGACGAAATAGGCGTAACGTCCTTTAGGTGCCGCGCCAGCCTGAGAGGCAAACTCAGCATCGCGTCCGTCAAACGCGTTTTCTTCGAAGATGACCGAAATAGAGAGATAGTCCGGATTATCACGCAGTGCAGAGACCAGCAGCTTATCGGCCACTTTGCGGTCCTGCACGCCGGCAGCCGGCAGGGCAATCAGACTGTGGCCAAGGTTGTGAGCGACATCGCGTGCGTAACTCAGCTCCTGCTGGATTTGCAGCGCCTGACTCTGCGCAATCTGCTGTAAGTAACTTTCCGCCAGCGATTTTTGCTCATTGCTGGACTGCCAGCTGAGCACGCCGATAGTCACGGCGAAGCCGAGGGTGATGGTTAAGGCTCCCGTCAGCAGCATTTGTGTGCGGGTGCTCATTTTTTTCTTATTAGATACGGTTGTGGCCATGTCGGCGCTCCTGGTGTTGACACTTTATTACTGAAAAAGAATCACGCCCTGTGCACCTGCATCCCTGTAATCACTCTATCGGCGCACAATCCGGGAACTTGATGGCCTGGCAGGTCCGATCAGAAAACCATCAACCGCTGTTGCGGCGTTGAGTCGCCATTAAAAACGCTAAGACGATGCAGTAAAAAAGAGGGAATTTGATCTGGCGCAAGATCGCCACTTCGTTGTGCTGTCAGGTTATTGCGTACGGGCGCAACGCGCCGCATAACAAGAGGAATGCAACATGGCAGGTAAATTGAGTCTGGCAGGGTTAATGGTGGTCTGGCTGGTGTATGTGGCGTGGATGGTCAGTTACTACTCAGGCACCTTCTCTCTTTTCACGCACTGATCCTTAGCACGGTTCCCAGGCCAGCACAGAGGCTGGCCCGGATTCAGCAGCAGTATAAAGCGAACGCGCGGTTCCTCAGGCGGCTTTGACCGCACGCACCTTCTTCTCTTTTTCCGGCACAGCCGTATCGCTGTCGTCAGCAGCGGTTTCGCCGCTGTCTTTCACCGCGTCCGGCAGTTTGCTGGTGCGCAGAATGTGTTGCACCGCGTCTTTCTGTTCGGCCAGCAGCATGCCCAGCGCTTCGGCCTGGGCCTCATCCATCGCTGGCTGATGTTGCTGCAGCCAGTCGGTGAACGCGTCGGCCATATCGAGCATCTTGTCCCATGCATCTGCGTCTTTTTTATTGGCAAACGTCATCTTCTCTTCACCCTTTCTGACCACAACATATTTGGTTTCGACTGCCATGATGCACCTCATTTACTGTGTTTATATACAGTATATTTCATTCAGCTTTTTTTCGCCAACGGTTTCTGCTCGCCGTTTAAGCCAGCAGCTCTTCGAGGAAGGTTGCCAGCGCTTTGCGCGGATCGTCCTCTTCAGACACGATCATTTCAATGCCCCACTGCCCCAGTACCTCTTTCGCCACCGGATTATTGCGGTTGGTGAACAGGTAGGATTTAGGCCGTGCGGTCGCCAGCCCGGTGCGGCCCCACATCTTGGTCAGGCGATAAAACAGCAGGCGGATATTGAAATCGCTGATACTGTAGCCAACAAACAGCACGGAGTTACCCATGACATCATGGGTCAGTTTGATATCCAGCGGCGAGTCAAAATAGAGCCGCTCAAAGTAGCTGCTCTCATCCAGCACGATGGAGGTATCATCGTCAAAATCGCCATGAAGCTTAATAATATGGCGCTTATCTTCAGTCAGCGACACCAGATCGGCGGCGTTAGCGACCTTGCTGTACGGCACGTTGTGCGCTTCATGCGCCATCTCCAGCCAGCGGTCGTAATTGGTGGTGTAGATACGCGAGAAATTGCCCTGGGTGATCATGGTGTGGATTTCAGAGCTGCGCACGTCGATATCCGGACGGTGCCACTCGCGATCCATCCAGCTGCGCAGCGGGCCAAGCGAGCCTTTGCGCTGTTTGTAATATTCCGCCAGCGACAAATGGGTGCCGTAGGTATTGAAGATCTTCGGATCGTAGCCCAGCTCATTAGCCAGATGCGCAATCAGCTCGTGCCACTCCGGCAGTCCGAGATTGCGTGAGATGCCCGCACCGGCGAACAGAATCAGTTTGCCGGCATCGTAGGCGCGTTTGAGTTCCGGTTTCATGCCAGTCCCCGCGAAGTTTTCAGAAAGGTGGCAAAGCGATCCAGCGCCAGGCGGCGCATCGAGATTTCGTTTTTCAGTTCGCCCATTTCAGCGAATGTCTGGGTGTGCCCTTCCGGGATAAAGACGCAGTCCCACTGAAATTCGCGTGGCCCCGCCGGCTCCCGGGCAATGGTGCCGCGCAGCTGGCCTTCAAACTGGTACATTTTGCGCCCGTCACAGTAGCCGAGGACGGTTTTGGCGGTCACGCCCGGGCTGTCCAGCCCATTCACCAGTTTGGTAAAGCGTTCAGCGTTCAGCCGGCTCCAGAAGATGCGCGTCAGTCCGGCGGGCAGGCCATTGAGCCCATCCAGATACAGACCGGTATGCTCGACAAACAGCGGGCGGCCAATGATTGAAAAGGCTTTAGTCAGTTTGTCACGAACCAGCTCCACCTCATTTTCGGTCTGAATCTCTTCAATACGGCGCGCAATGGGCACCACTTCGACACCCACCGGCTCAAGGATGGTACGCACCTCGGCCAGCTTGAGTTCATTAGCAGATAAGAAACGAATTTTCATTGCAATCAGTATGTTGAAAGTGGGTTAGTCCAACCTGGTGACGCGTATCCGGCTGCGGTTCCGGCTGTTATTGTCCGGCACGCTGTCGCCGCGCCGCGTGGTCATTCTACTCTGCGGCGACGTCACTGGCGAGGAACAATCGGGCCGCGCTGCGCGCGCCTTCGCCGGTATAGCGCATCGCTTATCGCTGGCGGCGTTAAATATTGAGCCTGAATGCGTTAATAGCGCTATTTGACGCCGCTTATGTCAAATATAAAAATCCGCGCTTAACGGGCAAATAATCTGAAAACAATTATGACAGTCGTCTCGCTTAAATATATTATGTGGCGTTTACACCTTCACGCGTCATGACAATAAAACCCGGAACCGTTTATGAACCCTTTGTTGAGTTCAGCCTGGTCGCGCATCCGTAATCTGCCCTTCATTCTGCAGGGTGATAGCCCGGAAAAAAAACTCCGCCTGACGCTGCTGATTGCCGGCGTCGCCAGTATCGTGGCTGGTATCTTTATGGCAACACTGAATTTCAGTCGCGGTCATCATGACATTGGCTGTCTGTATATCGCCAGTATAGCGCTGGGGGGCTACATCATCATCGGCGCCTTCAGCGACCGGCTGGAGCGGCATCTGGCGGTCATTACCCATGCGTTATTATTTACCATCATCGTGCTGTTGCTGGTGGATAATCACCACGCTGCCGGCAAGCGTTCAGAATATAACTATCTGGTGGCCTTGATCGTCGGTTCGGCACTGGTGTTGCGCCAGCAATCCTTTTATCTGAGTAAAATATTTCCGCTGCTGTGCCTGCTGTGTTATCTGTTTTTTGTCACCACCGGTCTGATCTGGGAAAATAATCGTTTTCATCTGAATATTCCGCAGGAAGCCGTTTTTACCGTTTTCAATTGTGCAGTGCCGGTGACGGCACTGCTGTCGACCGTGTTTACCTATGGCGGCAATTATTCCGCCACCGATCTTATCAAGCGCGAGCTCGCGTCCGCCATTGAGCGCCAGCAGCTGGAGCTCTATTATCAGCCGCAGGTCGATGGCGACAAAAATCTCATCGGTTTTGAAGCGCTGCTGCGCTGGAAGCACCCGGAGAAAGGCTTTATCTCGCCGGAGGTGTTTATTCCGGTAGCCGAAAAAAGCGGGCTGATTATTGATATTGGCAAGTGGGTGCTGGAGCGCATGCTGCAGCAAATCGTTGAGTGGGATCGCGTGCTGCGGCTGCCCCCGCTGGTGTTTTCCATCAATATCAGCCCGCTGCAGTTGATGCACCGCGACTTCACCCATGACACGCTGCTGACGCTATCCCACTATAAAATTCGTCCCGAACGGCTGAAGTTTGAAATCACCGAGACCACCTTTATTTACGATCAGCAGCGCATTGGCGATGTCATCAACCACTTCAGCCATTTAGGGATTAAATGGGCGATCGACGATTTCGGCGTCGGCTACTCTTCGCTTAAGTCGCTGAGTGATTTCGCTATTGATGATATTAAGATTGATAAATCCCTGATCATGCACATTTTTGAAAACGAATCGGCAGCGATTGTGGTGCAAAAGACCATTGAGCTGTCGCGCGCGATGGGGCTGAACGTGCTGGCGGAAGGGATTGAGAGCGAGGAGTATTTCGAGCACCTGCGCAATAAGGGCTGCCATTTATTCCAGGGTTACCATTTTGCCCGCCCGCTGCCCGCCGCCGAAGCATTGCAGTGGATAAAAAAAGCAGGATAAACCGGGCGGGATGACGTGTGGACGGATTGCTGTGTCCTCACGCAATACATCACATTGCACGATACTGTAGCGGCGCGACTCATCGCGCAAATGTTCAGTTGCACCGTGCCCATCCCGGCATAGCGCACTAATTGCGCTGCTACGGTGCGTGCGAAGTGTCATTCCGGTACTTATATACCGCACATCCTGTAGCGGCGCGATTTATCGCGCTGATGTTCAGAAGCGCCATGCCCATCCCGGCATAGCGCAATAAATTGCGCCGCTACGGTACGATCGAAGTGTCATTCCGGTGCTTGTAAACCGCACATCCTGTAGCGGCGCGATTTATCGCGCAAATGTTCAGAAGCACCATGCTCATCCCGGCATAGCGCAATAAATTGCGCCGCTACGCTACGTGCGAAGTGTCATTTCGGTACTTCTAAACCGCACATCCTGTAGCGGCGCGATTTATCGCGCGAATGTTCAGAAGCGCCATGCCCATCCCGGCATAGCGCAATAAATTGCGCCGCTACGCTACGTGCGAAGTGTCATTCCGGTACTTGTAAACCGCACATCCTGTAGCGGCGCGATTTATCGCGCTGATGTTCAGAAGCGCCATGCCCATCCCGACATAGCGCAATGAATTGCGCCGTTACCGCTATTGCCTGTGTTGTTGAACGGGTGAAAACTCATCTCGCCGCTCTGCCACCCCGCCCTAATTCTCCTGATAAACGATGCCCGGCGGATTAACCTGCGAAATCTCTACCGCTTCGCCCTCTTCACCCCATCTTGCCAGCACCTGGTGATACTGGCCGCCAGCGATAGCGCCGTTGATCGCCTGCTGCAGCGCGACGTCCAGGCCATTGCCCTTCTTCGTGGTGACCGCTACCCAGGCGCGAAACGGCCCGTGTCCGACAATTTTGGTTTGCCCGCGCGAAGCCACTTTCCACGCCGCCATGGCCTGCGGGCCAAATGACGCATCGGCCCGGCCAGAGAGCAGCGCCAGCGTGGCGGAAGCATCATCGTTGAGATAAATCGGCTGCACCGGAGCCAGGCCCTGCGCCCGATTCTTCGCATCCCAGCTCAGTAATATTCGCTCCTGATTGGTACCGGAGCCCACAATAATCCGTTTGCCGGCCACGTCTTCCCGGCGACGAATCGCGCTGATTTTACTGTCCGCTTTCACCGCAAAGGCATGGTTATCCGCGCGATAGGTGGCGAAATCAAACTTCTGCTTGCGCTCCTCGGTCACCGCGATATTAAACATCGCCACATCATAGCGCCCTGCCGTGATGCCCAGCGGCCAGTCCTCCCACGCCGCCGGCACCAGCCTGAGTTTCAGACCGAGGCTGTCGGCCAGCAGGCGCGCAATGTCCGGGTCGCTGCCGATCAGCGTTTTATTATCGGACGCCCAAAGACCAATCGGCGGTGAATTACTGGCTGAAGTGGCGACGGTTAAATAGCCGGGGTGAACAAAATGAAATCCGGCGGGGATCTTCGCGATCGCCTGCGGATTGGCCGCCATGGTGATCGGCGTTTCGTTATGACTGGCGTCCAGCTGTTGCGCGCCTGTCGCGGATGCCGCCAGCACCGCACCCGCCAGCGCGACTATAATCACCGGCTTCATTACAGCACCCTGGCGAGGAAACGTTTGGTGCGCTCATGACGCGGCTGATTCAGCACCTGCTGGCTGCTGCCCTGCTCAACCACGCGCCCGTCAACCATAAACACCACATTATCCGCCACTTCACGCGCAAAGCCGATCTCGTGCGTGACAATCACCAGCGTGGTGCCGGATCGCGCCAGTTTTTTAATCACATCCAGCACTTCGCCCACCAGTTCCGGGTCGAGCGCCGAAGTCGGCTCATCAAACAGCATCACGCGCGGGTTGAGCATCAGCGCACGCGCAATCGCAATGCGCTGCTGCTGACCGCCAGAGAGATGCCGCGGCCAGGCATCGGCTTTGTGCCGCAGGCCGACCACATCCAGCAGCTCACCGGCGCGATCGATCGCTGCCCGGCGCGACAGCTGACGATGGGCAATCGGCGCTTCAATCAGATTTTCCAGCACCGTCAGGTGCGGAAACAGATTGAAGTTCTGGAACACATAGCCGACGTTGATGCGCTGCCGCAAAATCGCCTTCTCTTTCAGCTCATAGAGTTTATCGCCGCGCCGCTGATAGCCGATGTAATCGCCATCGATCTGAATAAAGCCTTCATCCACGCGCTCCAGATGATTGATGGTGCGCAGCAGCGTCGATTTGCCAGAACCGGACGGCCCGAGGATCACCGTTACCGAACCGGGAGCCAGCTCAAGCGACACCTCATCCAGCGCTTTATGCCGGCCAAACGTCTTGCTGACGCCGGTAATACTGATGGCGCCGGTGGTATGCAGATAGCGGTAATCAATGGCTTCGGACATGAGACAGCTCCTCGTTGACGGCAGGGTTCACGCTGCGGTTGCGCCACTGGCGCCAGCGCGAAGGTTGCGGTTCACGCGTGACGCTGCGTGCCAGCCAGCGCTCGACGCTGTGCTGCAGCAGCGACAGCACGGTGGTGATGATCAGATACCAGGCGGCTCCGACCATCAGCAGCGGGATCACCTGCTGGGTGCGGTTGTAGATCATCTGGATGGTGTAGAACAGCTCGGGCATCGCCAGCACATACACCATTGAGGTGCCCTTGGCGAGGCTGATGATCTCATTAAAGGTGGTGGGAATAATCGCGCGCAGTGCCTGCGGCAGAATGATGCGAAACGTGCGACGCGACGACGATAATCCCAGCGCCGAAGCGGCTTCAAACTGACCGTGATCGACACCGAGAAACCCGCCGCGAATAATCTCCGCGCTATACGCGCTCTGCACCAGCGTCAGGCCAATCACCGCCGCCGGGAACTGTCCGAGCACGTTGATGGTCTGGAAGTGCCCCCACGACAGAGCGGTGAACGGAATACCGAACGACAGCGTGTCGTACAGGTACGAGAAGTTATACAGAATGATCAGCACCACAATCAGCGGCAGCGAGCGAAACAGCCAGATATAGCCAAACGCCAGCGTGCTCAGCAGCCACGATGACGAGAGCCGCGCCAGGGCCAGCAGGCCGCCGAATATCAGGCTCAGCAGCGTACCGCACAGCGTCAGCAGCAGCGTTTGTCCCAGGCCATTTAGGATGACAGGATCAAAAAACCAGCGGGCAAACACGCTCCACTCCCAGCGCGGATTAAAGGCCACGGAATCGATCACCGCCGCAAGGATAAATAGCGCGATGATGGCACCGACGGTACGCGCCGGATAGCGTGCCGGCACCACGGTCAAAGGTTGTTGCTTACTCATGGTGGCTCTCCTTAGCTGGCCTGCGCCACGTTGTGCACATCAATCACTTTGAGAAAACGCAGCCGGCCATCGTGCGGCGGCTGGCCGTAAATCTCCATATCTTCGCGCAGCTCAAACTGCGGCTGATAGCCGTGGCCGATATACAGCTGTACCGCTTCCGGCTGACGGAAACCGGTGGTGAGAAACACGCGCTGATAGCCTGCGCGCAGCGCCCGGCGCTCCAGCTCCTGCAGGATCAGCAGTGCCAGTCCCTGACGGCGCAGGTCACGCCGCGTCCAGATGCGCTTCAGTTCGGCGGTGGTAGCATCCCACGGTTTGTAGGCGCCCATGGCGATGATCTCACCGTCGCGCTCCAGCACGATGAACAGCCCGCGCGGCGGCAGATACCACTCGGTCAGCTCAACTTCATTGTGTTTCCTGAAGAAATCGCCGTAGCGTGCTGCATATTCACCAAACAGACCGTCAAGAATCGGCTGCAGCTCCGGCGCTTCCGGTGACACTTCGCGGAAAAATTGCTGGCTCATGCCGCCTCCTTAATCGCCCAGTCCGGGCGGATTGATCTCGGAACGATCCAGACGCTCCACGCCTTCACCCCAGCGGTTCAGCACCTTGTCGTAGTCACCGTTTTTGATCACGCCGTTGAGTGCGGTGTTAATTGGCTGCACCAGCCCGTTGTCTTTCTTCACCGTCACCGCGATGTGCGCCGCCTTAGGCCAGCCGCCGTCCACGCTGCCCACCAGCCGGGTCTTTTTGGTCAGCGCCGCTTTCCATGCGCCAATCACGTTAGGGCCGAAGTAAGCGTCGGCGCGCCCGGCCTGTAGCGCCAGCGTCTGCGCAGCGTCATCTTTGGTATAAACCGGTGTGAAAGGCTTCAATCCCTTAGCCTGATTCTCTTTATCCCAGGCCAGCAGGATGGCCTCCTGATTGGTGCCGGAGCCGACGATGATGCGCAGGCCGGCAATATCTTCTGCCTTGCTCAGCGAGGTAATCGGGCTGCTGGTTTTCACATAGAAGCCCAGCGAATCTTTGCGGTAGGTGGCAAAATCAAAACGCTGTTTACGATCTTTGGTCACCGTCACGTTGGTGATCGCCGCGTCATATTTGCCCGATGCCACACCCAGCGGCCAGTCTTCCCACGAGGTGGGCACGATGTTGAGCTTCAGCCCGAGGCTGTCGGCCACCAGACGCGCGATATCCACCTCACTGCCCAGCAGCGTTTTATTGTCGTCGCTGAATACCGTGAGCGGCGGCGAGTTGAGTGCCGCCACCGCCACGGTGAACGATCCCGGCACAGCAAATTTGTGGCCCGCCGGAATTTGCGCCACGGCGGCAGGATTCTCTGGCGTGTTGATGGGCGTTTTATTGGCGGCAAGGCTCACCTGCTGACCATTGACGGCCACGTCCTCGGCCAGTGCAGCACTGCTCAGGCTCAGTAACAGCAGCGCAATCAGGGATTTTTTCTGCATAGCGTGTTTTCTCATCGTTATTGTGGTGTGAACTGGTTGAGCGGCTGTTTCAGACCAAAGCTGGCGCGCAGCGTGCTGCCCGGGTATTCACGACGCGTCAGGCCGCGCGCCTGGAGAACCGGAATAACCTGATCAACAAAACGCTCGAAGGTGTCCGGCGTGCCGCCCTGGATAATGAAACCGTCAGTGGCTTCGGTTTCGAACCACAGCTGCAGACCATCCGCTACCTGCTGTGGCGTGCCGTGAAACAGCGGACGCGGCGTCGTGGCTTCCAGCGCCGCCTGGCGCAGCGTATGGCCGTGTTCACGCGCTTTGCGTTTGATTTCGTCGGTGGTGCTACGGAAACTGTTCTGGCCAATATCGCCAATGTCCGGGAAAGGCTGGTCGAGCGGATACTGCGAGAAGTCGTGATGGTCAAAGAAGCGACCAAGGTAGTTGAGTGCATCCTCAATCGAGACCAGCGCCGCGGTGGTCTGGTACTGGCGCTCGACGTCTGCGTCATCCTCCCCCACGATCACACTGACGCCCTGGAAAATGTGCAGATCGCCCGGTTCACGCCCGTTCGCCACCAGCTGCTGCTTCACATCCCGGTAGAACGCCTGCGCCTCTTCGCGCGTTGGCTGATGGGTGAAGATGGCATCGGCATGACGCGCCGCCAGCTTGCGGCCATCTTCCGAGGCGCCCGCCTGAAAGATAATCGGCCGGCCCTGCGGCGTGCGCTCAATGTTCAGCGGCCCCTGTACCTGGAAAAAATCACCGTGATGATTCAGCGTGTGCAGTTTGTCAGGCGCATAGAACTGACCGCTGGCTTTATTGCGCACAAACGCGCCCTCTTCCCAGGAATCCCACAACCCTTTAACCACCTGCAGGTACTCGTCGGCGATGCGGTAGCGCAGCGCATGCTCGGGATGCTGCTGACGCGAAAAGTTTTTTGCCGAGCCCTCCAGCGGCGATGTCACCACATTCCAGCCCGCGCGCCCGCCGCTGAGATGGTCGAGACTGGCGAACTGGCGGGCGACGGTGAACGGCTCACTGTAGGAAGTGGACACCGTACCGACCAGACCGAGATGCTCGGTGACGCCGGCCAGCGCCGACAGCAGCGTCAGCGGTTCGAAACGGTTAAGAAAGTGCGGGATCGATTTCTCATTGATGAACAGGCCATCGGCGACAAACAGGAAATCCAGTTTGCCAGCCTCGGCTTTACGGGCGATACGGCGGGCGTAATCAAAACTGATGCTGGCATCCGCCTGCGCCGCCGGATGACGCCAGGCGGACATGTTGCCGGATGCGCCGTGCAGAATGGTGCCGAGGCGCAGTTGTCTTGCAGTCATAATCGTCTCTCTTTGCTCATGGCGCAGCCTGCCGGCGATAGCCTTATCGCCGTACAGCGCTGCCAGAAATGGAAGGAAATCAGTTAAGGATGACGTCGCGACATCGCGCGTTTAGCTGCTGCAATGCCTGTTGCGCCAGCTGACTAAAGTAGTGTGCCGCCGGGGCGATCAGCGCTTCATCGGGGTTGAAGCCACCGTGATGCAGGCCAAATTCACTGGCGCTGCCAATGCTGACAAACGCGCCCGGGAGCTGCTGCAGGTAATAAGCGAAATCTTCGCCGCCAAGGTGCAGCTCAGCCTGTTGCACCTGATAACCCACCTGCTGCGCCACCTGACTGGCAAACTGTGCCCAGTGGGCGTCGTTCTCCAGCACCGGCGGCCCCGGATGCCAGCTAAAGGTGGCCATGGCACCGCTGGCGGCGGCGATATTGACCACCACCTCGCGTGCACGCTGCTCCAGCTGCGCGCGCACCTGTTTATCGTGCGTGCGCACCGTGCCGCCAAATTCCGCGTCAGCCGTTGGCTGACCGTCGTGCCTGTGCGCATCAATCCGCGTGACGCTCAGCACCAGACTGTCCAGCGTATTAAAGCTGCGGCTGGTGAGGGATTGCAGCGCCTGAATAATCTGGCTGGCGACCAGGGTGCTGTTCACGTCCGCGCGGGTGCTGTGCACACGCACCACAAATTTATCGGCGTTGGCATAAAACGCACCGCTGCGCGTGGCAAAGGTGCCCGTGGGCAAACCCGGTTCGTTGTGCATGCCAAAAATCGCCTGTACCTGATCCAGCACACCCGCGTCGATGAACTGGCGCGCGCCCTGGGCAATCTCTTCCGCCGGCTGGAACAGGATGCGCACCCGCCCCGGTAGCTGAGCTTCCCGTGCTTTCAGCTGCAGCGTGGCACCCAGTATCACCGCACTGTGCACATCGTGACCGCAGGCGTGCATGACGCCGGCTTGCCGTGAACGAAAAGGCAGCCCGGTGGCTTCATGGATCGGCAATGCATCGATATCGGCACGCAGGGCGATCAGGGGCGCGCCCTGACCCACTTCCGCCACCACGCCGGTGTGCAGCGGATAATCCAGCAGGCGCACGTCAGCCTGCTGCAGCCAGCGGCGCAGCCGCGCGCTGGTTTCCACTTCATGACCGGAGAGTTCCGGCCAGCTGTGCAGCTCGCGCCGCCAGTCAATCAGCTGCTGTTCGCTTACTATCGTCACAGGACCTCCCGGTCAGGCGCTAACCAGACGATGCGTCGCCAGCAGTTCGAGGGATTTCACCCGCGCCTGCTCCTCCGCCACCGGCGTATCAATAACAAACTCTTCAATGCCGTAGCGCTGGTGCAGCGCATCAAGCTGCGCGTGCACCTGTGCCGCGGTCCCTTTCAGCAGCGACGGCGTGCGTGGCTCAATCACGTAGTCACTGAAACCGCCCTGACGCACATAGCGCTCAGCCTGTTCAATGCTGCCGACATTAACGCTCTGTCCGCCCGTCACGCTGACGTGATAAATGCGCAGTGTGTCGACCAGCAGGTCAGCTTCTGCCGGCGAATCCGCCACCACCACCTGTACCGCCACCAGCGCACGCTGACCCTGACTGTGCTGGCGATAGCTGTTCAGCACCTGCGCCATCAATTGCGGATCGCCGTTGTGGTGTGCGGCGAACACTAGTTGCCAGCCGAGCTCTGCCGCCAGTCGGGCGCTCGCTTCGCTGGCTCCGAGCAGAAAGCGATTGGCCGGACGCGGCGGCTGCGGCGTGGCGCGCAGGATCTCCTCATCCCCCACCGGCGGCACACTGAGCCAGCTATCCAGCAGCGCCAGCTGTTCGGCAAAGCTGCCTTTCTCCTGCTGGTGCACCCCCAATTGCAGCGCGCGGGTGGAAAGCGGCAGTCCGCCGGGCGCTTTACCCACGCCCAGGTCGATACGTCCTGGTGCCAGCGCAGCCAGCAGGTTGAAGTTTTCCGCCACTTTATAAGGGCTGTAGTGCTGCAACATCACGCCGCCGGAACCCACGCGGATATGTCGGGTCTGGCCAATGATCCAGGCAATCAACAATTCCGGCGAAGGACTCGCCAGCTGGTCGCTGTTGTGGTGCTCCGCCAGCCAGAAGCGGTGATAACCCCAGGCTTCCGCGCGCTGAGCCAGCTGCAGTGTGCGATGCAGGGCCTGCGTGGCGCTCTCACCTGCTGCAATCGGTGATTTGTCGAGCAAACTCAGTCGGTATGACATGCGCCTGTTCCTTATTTCGATGAATAGGGTTGCGATGAATATGGCGCTTAGTGTGGCGGGGAGATTTATATTTCGTAAAACAACTAAATCGGCAAAGCGATTCAGGAAATGAGAAATAGTCATAATACTTGCTGGTGAAATCCTGATTTTTCATAAAGCGGATTTCGCTTTCTATCGGGGTAACATTACGCGAGGAAGTAATGATCTGCAGCAGCAATAACATCAGTGCAGGTTTTCAGGTTGAGAAAAAACAATTTTATCGGGCCAGGAAAACAACCCGGTAATTGCGGCATAAAATTAATTCTCCGCTTTTGTTATTTTCGCAAAAGCTTAGTGCAATTCATTGGTTCAACTCAAGGGTTGCACATTTGATGATGATTTCAGCCCACCGGGCACTTGATAACAAAGGAAATCATCATGAAGACGCATTTTCATTTGCGGGCGCTGAGCTTAGCCCTGCTGACAGGGATATTTAGCGCCCACGCGGCGGAGACGCCGGTCAAAGGCGGCACGCTGATTTATCTGGAACAGCAGGCACATACCAATCTTTATCCGCCGGCCGGGGGGTTTTATCCCAACGGCGGCATTCTTAATCAGATCACCGACAAACTGACGTGGCAAAATCCGAAAACGCTACAGGTGGAACCGTGGATTGCCGAAAGCTGGAGCAGCAACGCGGATAAAACGGAATATACCTTTAAAATTCGTCCTGGCGTCACCTTTTCCGATGGCACGCCGCTGGATGCGAATGCCGTAGCGAAAAACTTTGATACTTACGGACTCGGTAATAAAGCCCAGCGCCTGCCGGTGTCTGAAGTGATTAATAATTACGAACGCAGCGAAGTGATTGATCCCCAGACGGTGAAGTTTTATTTCAAACAGCCCTCACCTGGATTTTTACAGGGCACGGCCACCATTGGCTCCGGCCTGGTTTCGCTCAGCACGCTGCAACGTAGTTTCGACCAGCTCGGCGATGCGCGCCATATTATTGGCTCCGGGCCGTTTGTGGTCAGCGATGAAAAGCTCGGGCGGGAAGTGGATTTAACCGCGCGCAAAGATTACCAGTGGGGACCGAAAAACAGCACCCAGCAGGGACCGGCGAATCTGGCTGGCATCAAATTTATCGTCACACCGGAAGATAGCGTGCGCATCGGCGCGCTGCTGGCCGGTCAGGCCGATTTTATTCGCCAGGTGCAGGCGTATGACGAAAAACAGGCACAGCAGCAGGCGTTCCCGGTTTACGCTGCGCCGACGCGTGGCGTCAACGACAGCATCAGCTTCCGCCCGGATAACCCGCTGGTCAGCGATCTGCGCGTACGTCAGGCGCTGTTGCACGCGACCAACGCGCAGCAGGTGGTGCAAACCCTGTTTTCACCTAACTATCCGCAGGCCACCTCGGTACTCGCCGCCTCGGCCGCCGGGTATGTCAACCTCGCGGACAAACTGAAATATGATCCCGCCCGCGCCAGGCAACTGCTTGATGAGGCTGGCTGGCAGCCCGGCAGCGACGGCATCCGCGCCAAAGCGGGTCAAAAGCTGGCCCTGACCGTGTATGAATCGCTGCCGCAGCCGCAGAATAAAGAAGTGCTGCAGCTGGTGGCCCAGCAGTGGCGTCAGGTTGGCGTCCAGCTCACGGTGAAAGCCGGTGACGCCGGCAGCCGCACGCTGGACAACCTCGATCCGCTAAAAACCCCGCTCACGGTCTCGGAAGTGGGCCGCGCCGATCCGGACGTGGTGAAGAGCATGTTTTACCCCGCCAACCGCGATGCGCTGCTGCAAAAAGGCGGCTCCAGCGACAAAGTCCGGCATTTCCGTGACGACCAACTCAACAAGCTTTTGGTGGCGATCTCAGCCGAAGTCGATCCGGCGAAACGTCTGGCGCTCACCGGAGACGCCCAGCGTTATCTGCTGGATCAGGCTTATGTGATCCCGATCTTTGAAGAGCCGCAGGTGTTTGCCGGCGCGCCGTGGCTGAAGGGCGTGAGCTTTGAAGCCGTAGGCCGACCGTCGTTCTACGGCGCATGGCTGGAAAAACATTGAGAGGATGATGATGCGACACTCAATGCTGCATAGAGCGGGACAAAGCCTGCTGGTGTTATGGGCGGCGTTTACCCTGTCGTTTCTGCTGCTGCAGGTGCTGCCGGGCGATGCGGTGCTGATCAAGTTCCAGAATCCGGATCTGGGTCTCAGCCCGCAGCAAATTGCAGAGATGCGGCAGGCCTACGGTGCCGATAGCCCGATCTGGCAGCAGTATCTGCATACGCTGCTGGCGATGCTGCGCGGTGACTTTGGCTACTCGGTGCAGGCAGGTGTGCCGGTCAGCGATCTGCTGCGCAGCAATCTGCCCGCCACGCTGCAGCTGGCGCTGGCGGGATTTGCCGTTGCCTGCGTGGTCGCCTTCGCACTGGCGGCGCTGGCGCGACTGCCTGCGCTGCGCCTGCTGCGTACGCTATTGCAGTCGCTGCCGGCACTGTTTATTTCGCTGCCGACGTTCTGGCTTGGCATCGCGCTGATTCAGCTGTTCTCCTTTCAACTGCGCTGGATTCCGGTGATCAACCCATCGCCCCTGCAGGGACTGATTCTGCCGGTGCTGACCGTCGCCGTGCCCATCTCCGCCCCGCTGGCCCAGATTCTGCTGCGCAGCATCGATCAGGTTGCTACTCAGCCGTTTGTCGCCGTGGCCCGCGCCAAAGGTGCCAGCGCACAACACGTGCTGTGGCGCCATATCATGCGCAACGCGCTGCTGCCGGTGCTCAATGTGGCCGGTTTGCTGCTGGGGGAATTGATCGCGGGCGCGCTGATTACCGAAACCGTGTTCGGCTTAAGCGGCATCGGCCAGCTGACCCAGCAGGCGGTCAACAATCAGGATGTGGCGGTGTTACAGGCGGTAGTAATGATCTCCGCACTGGCGTTTGTACTGATCAACCTGCTGGTCGATCTGCTGATGCCGCTGTTCGACCCACGTCTGCAAACCGTAGCCGGAGGAAATTCATGAGTCTGGTCGATTACTCTACCGCGCGTCAGGGACAGCCGGCCTTGCGGCGCGATCGTGCCCGCCGCCTGCAGCCTGGCTTGTGGCTGGCATGGACGGTGCTGGCGCTGGCGTTTGTGGCGGCCGTGGCACCGCAGCTGTTTACCCACTATAGCCCGACCGAAGGCATTGCCGGCGCGCAGCGCTTAGCGCCGCACAGTGCGCACTGGCTCGGCACCGATCAACTCGGACGCGACCTGCTGGCGCGCATCGTCTATGGCGCCTCGCAGTCGCTCTCTGCGGCGGTCGCAGCGGTGGCGATGGGGCTCACTGGCGGAACCGCGCTGGGCGTCCTGGCCGGGGCCGTGGGCGGCCGCACTGAACAGGCACTGATGCGACTGGTTGATGTGCTGCTTTCAATCCCGGCGCTGCTGCTGTCATTAAGCCTGCTGATCCTGCTGGGTTTTGGCACCGTGCACGCTGCGCTGGCGGTGGGCATCGCCTCGATTGCCAGTTTTGCCCGGCTGGCGCGCGGCGAAGTGGTGCGGGTACGCCGCAGTGAATATGTGGAAGCGGCTTATGGCAGTGGCGGCCGTTTCTGGCAGGTACTGTGGCGCCACATTGTCCCCAACTCGCTGACCGCGGTGATTGCCTTCGCCGCACTGCAGTTTGGTCAGGCCATTCTGGCGCTCTCAACTCTCAGCTTTCTCGGCTATGGCACGCCACCACCGACCCCCGAATGGGGCTTGCTGATCGCCGAAGGCCGCAACTATCTGGCTACCGCGTGGTGGCTGACTACCTTTCCCGGCGTGGTGGTAGTCGCCGTGGTGCTGGCGGCGAATCGCGTCAGCCGTCAGCTGGCAGGAGGTGACGCATGACAGCGCTATTGAGCGTGGAAAACCTCAGCCTCAGCTATCGCCAGCGCGGTGTGTGGCGTGAAGTGGTGCATAACGTGAGCTTTACCCTGCAGCCGGGCGAAATGGTGGCGCTGGTCGGTGAATCCGGCTCAGGCAAAACCACCACGGCCCAGGCGATTATCGGTCTGCTGGCGGACAATGCCCGGCGCGATAGCGGTAAAATTTTGCTGAACGGCACCGATATCGCCGGCTGGTCATCCCGGCGCATGGACAGCGTGCGCGGCGTGCATATCAGCCTGGTGCCGCAGGATCCCGGTAATTCGCTTAATCCGGTGAAGACCATTGGCGATCAGGTTGGCGAGATCCTGCAGCTGCATCAAAAGCTTAGCCGGACCGCGCGCCAGCAGCGCGTGCTGGAGCTGCTGCAAAAAGTTGGGCTGAGCCATCCTGAGCAGCGCCTGCATCAATATCCGCATCAGCTCTCTGGCGGGATGAAGCAGCGCGTGCTGATTGCCATCGCCCTCGCCCTGCAACCACAGTTGATCATCGCCGATGAGCCAACCAGCGCGCTCGATGTTACGGTGCAAAAGCGCATTCTCGATCTGCTCGACCAGCTACGCCGTGAGTTCGACACCGCCGTGCTGTTTGTCACCCACGACCTGGCGCTGGCCGCGGAACGCGCTGACCGTCTGCTGGTGTTTCGTCACGGCGAGATCCAGGAACAGGGAAGCGCAGCGACGCTGGTCAGCGCGCCACAGCATCCTTATACCCGCCAGCTGTTACAGGACGCGGTGCCCGATGCTGCCGCTCTGCCTTATCCGTCCGCAGCCCGTTTTTCCACACCGGCGATTCAGCTCAACGCCATCGATAAACAGTTTGCGCTTGGCAGGCAGCAGACGCTGACGGTGGCGAAAGCGGTCAGCCTGACGGTGCCACGCGGCACGACGCACGCGCTGGTGGGTGAATCCGGTTCCGGCAAAACCACGCTGGCGCGCATTCTGCTTGGCTTTGAACGCGCCGATCGCGGCAAAGTGGTGATTGACGGCATTGATGCAAGCAGCCTGCGCGGCGAAGCGCTGCGCCAGCTGCGGCGCAAAATCCAGTTTGTTTACCAGAATCCGTTCGCCTCGCTCGATCCGCGCCAGACGCTGTTTAACATCATTGAAGAACCGCTGCGCAACTTCGGCTCGCTCAGCGCCGCCGCACGCCAGCAGCGGGTGCACGAAGTGGCGCAGCGGGTGGCACTGCCGCTGGATCTGCTGACGCGCAGGCCGCGCGAGCTGTCCGGCGGCCAGCGTCAGCGCGTCGCCATCGCACGGGCGTTGATCCCGCAACCGGCGATTCTGGTGCTGGATGAGGCAACGTCAGCGCTGGACGTCACGGTGCAGGCGCAGATTCTGCAATTGCTGCAACAGTTACAGCGCGAGCTGGGCCTCACCTATCTGTTTATCACCCACGATTTGGCCACCGTACGACGACTGGCACACAGCGTTACCGTGCTGCGCGCCGGCGAAGTGGTTGAACAAGGTGACACCGTCACACTGTTTAATGCGCCGCAGCATCCCTACACCCGCGCGTTAATTGACGCCATTCCGGTTTTCCGTCCGCTGATTAAGGAGTCTGCATGACGCGCAAACGCATCGGTTTTTTTACCCGCCTGCTCGACGACACCACGGCGCAACAGCGCTACCGGCTGGCGACGGAACAAATTCAGCACGCTGAACGCTGCGGATTTGACAGTGCCTGGATCGCGCAGCACCACTTTCATGAAAAGGAAGGCGGGCTGCCCTCACCGCTGGTGTTTCTTGCTCACGTGGCCGCGCACACCCGTCATATCCGCCTCGGCACCGGCATCATCACCCTGCCGCTGGAAAATGCCCTGCGCGTGGCCGAAGACGCGGCGGTGCTGGACCTGCTGAGCGACGGACGACTGGAGGTGGGGCTAGGCTCCGGCGGCACGCCAACCTCATTTTTGCCGTTTGGCCTGACCAGCGAACAGCGCGCCGGCGTGTTTGCCGACCAGTTGCATACGCTGCTCAGCGCGTGGCGCGGCGACACGCTGGCCCATCCGGACAATCATCTCTATCCGCCGGCTCCCACGCTGGCGCAGCGCGTGTGGATCGCCACCTTTTCCGTTGCAGGCGCGACGCGTGCCGGCCAGGCCGGTCACGGGCTGATGTTATCGCGTACCCAGCCGCGGCCGGCGGGCCAGCCGGACCTGTCGCTGCAGCAGCTGCAAAACCCGATGATCGATGCTTATCTCGCGGCGCTGCCGTCGGGCGTGGCGCCCCGCATCCTGGCTTCACGCACCGCGTTTGTTGCCGACTCGAACGACTACGCGCGTCGCCTTGCCGCACCCGGCCTGCAGCGCCAGGCAGAGCAGTTTCGCAAGGCGGGCCACGACATCACCGGCAGCACGCTGGAGAGCCACGCGCGCCAGCTCGATGCGCATATCGGCGATGCCGGTGCGGTGCTGGCTTCGCTGCTGGCCGACAGCACGCTGACGCGCGCCACCGACATCACCTTCCAGGTGCACTCTATCGATCCGCCGCACGCCGATACGCTGCGTTCGGTGGCGTTAATTGCTGAACATATTGCCCCCACGCTGCGTGCGCTGGGTACCGCTTAACAGGAGAAAACCATGTCTCAGGCTACAGATTTACTGGCGGCGCTGGCCGATATCGACCCGGCGGCGCAACTGGCAGAGGCGCGCAACGTGCGTCAGGCCGCGACCCGACACGCCCAGGGCAGCTATGAGGTGCTGTTTGGCCAGGATGACGACGATTTCCCGCTGGCGCAGCGCTACGCGCTCGCCGGGCAGGTCGCCGGCTGGCACGGCGTCACGTCATTGCAGGCACACTATCAGCAGCAATCCAGCGAAAGCCCGGCAGATGCGCGCTTTGCCGCCGGTCGCGCCTTTGCTGAACTGCTGAGCCTGCATCCGGTCGACGCCACACCGCAACAACTGACCACGCTGCACCATGCCGGCTGGACGCCGCGCGGCATCGTCACGCTGGCGCAGCTGGTGGGATTTGTCAGTTTTCAGAGTCGCCTGCTGACCGGCCTGCGCCTGCTGAGCGGTGAAACATCGCGCGCGCAGCCGCATGCGGTGGCCGGCAAATGGCATAGCGCCCCGCTCACGGCCAGCGGTCAGACTGCGCTCACCGCGTTTACCCAGCAGGAGCTGGGCTGGGAGCCGTGGCTGGCAGCCAAACCGCTCAGCGAGTTTACGGTGGAAGAACAGGCGACGCTGGCAAAAAACGGTCATAGCGAGTCCGACTATTTCCGTCTGCTGGCGCGCAATCTGCCGTTGCTGGAACAACGCACGCTGACGGATAAAGGCATCTTTTATACGCCGGGCGGTTTACCTCGCGCCGAGCGCGAACTGGCGGCCACGGTGGTGAGTAAAGTCAACGGCTGCATTTACTGCGCATCCGTGCATGCCCGCAAAGCCAGTCAGCTGTCAAAAGATGAGACTGCGGTGCAGAAACTCCTGAACGTCGCGCCGGGTGCCGAGCTGGCACACGGCCAGTCCGCGCGCTGGGCGGCGATTATCGATTTTGTCGCCACCTTATCACTAACCCCGGTCGCCAGCAGCCAGACCCAACTGCAGGCGCTGCGCGAGCACGGACTGGATACGCTGCAGCTGCTGGACCTGATCCAGTCCGCCGCGTTTTTTGCCTGGGCCAACCGCCTGATGCTAACGCTGGGCGAACCTTTCTTACCTGAACAGCCGCAGGGATGACCATGACACACACGTTATCTGCCACACCGGCAGCGTTTACTGACCATTTTCATATCACCATTCACGGCAAAGGCGCTCACGCTGCACGTCCGCATGAGGGCATCGACAGTATCGTTACCGGCAGCCACATCGTCAGCGCGCTGGCGGCCGCCGGCCTGGATGTCACCCGCTTTCAGGGTGGCAACAGCTGGAACGTGCTGCCGCCAGAGGTCGTCGTGGAAGGCGTGCTGCACAGCGAGGATGCCAGTGCGCGCCAGCGATCATCGGCGCAGGCCGCGACGCTGGTCAGCCATATTGCCCGGGCGTTCGGCGCCGAAGCGCAGCTCGCCTGGCAACCGCAACGCGAAGCCGAACGCAGCGCGACACCGCGGTCATCGTAATGATGCGAACCAGGAGGCAGATAATGGCGATACCGGTACCCGTTCCACAGCTCGATCATGCAGTGATCAATGTTGCCGATCGGCTGGATGACGCCAGCGCGCTGTATCGCCGGCTCGGTTTCCAGCTCACGCCACGCGGCCATCATTCGCTGGGCTCCAGTAATCATCTGGCGGTATTTGGTGATAATTATCTGGAACTGCTGGGCTATGAAGCCGGGCGTGCGCACCGGCGTCAGGATATCTGGCAGGCACCGGCGGGCCTGAGCGGTCTGGCATGGAAAACCGGCGATGCCGATGCGGTGTGGCGCTATCTGGAAAGTCAGGATATTGATGGCGATCCCGCCGCCAGTTTTTACCGGCCGGTGCAGTTGCCGGATGGCAGCGCACAGCAGGCGCGTTTTCGCACCGTTCGCCTGCGCCCCGCACTGGTGCCAAACGGACGCAGTTTTTTCTGCCAGCATGAGACACCGCAGGCGGTCTGGCAGCCAGTGTGGCAGCAACATCCCAACGCGGTGACCGACATTATTGAGTTTGTGGTGGTGGCGCAGGATCCGGCAGCCGCCGCGCTGCCCTACAGTCGTTTATTTGGTGCCGATAAGCTCACCGCCTGCCAGCAGGGCGCGTTTGTGCTGAAAGCGGGCGTGGCCACCGTGCGCTTTGCCGCTGCGCACTATGTGACGCAGCGCTTTACCGGCCTGCCGCCCGATTATGACGGCAGTGCGCGTATGGCCGCGCTGACGCTGCGCAGCAGCGACTTACGCAGGGTGAAAGCCAGCCTGCTGCTGGGCGATGTGCCTTTTCGCGAAGAGTCGGATGCCATCGTGGTCAGCGCGGAACAGGCCAGCGGCGTGGCGCTAAGGTTTCAGGCGTGATCTACGGTTTGAGCTGCGCCCGCGCGGTGTAAAAGCGACGGTAGGACAGATACGCCGCGATGATGGTCGACAGGCTGGCGGTGGCAATCAGCATAAACGTCACCATGATCTGGTACTTGATGGCCTTTACCGGATCGATCCCGGCGAAAATCAACCCGGACATCATGCCTGGCAGACTTACCAGCCCCACCGTTTTCGCGCCGTCAACGGTGGGGATCATAGCGGCACGAATACTGTCACGCATCAGCCCGGCGGATGCGCGTTTGATCGGCGCGCCCAGGCTGAGCATCTCCATGATTTTTTGCTGGTTGTCGCTAAAGCGCTGATTGAGGTTGGTGAAACACAGTCCGACCGCCACCATGGCGTTACCGGCAATCATGCCGGAAATGGGGATCACCTGCATGGGAACAAAGGCAATGGCGCCGCTCAGCAACAGCACCGTTAGTGTCAGTGCCGTACCGCTGGTAATCGCCACCAGCGCGATGATAAAACCATGATCGATCTGCCGGCTGCGTTTGCGCGCATTCAGCGCTGCATTGATGCAGATAAACAGCACCATCAGTAGCGTCAGCCAGTCATTATTAACATCGAAAATTGACTTCAGCACATAACCGACGATCACCAGCTGGATAATGGCGCGCGTGACACTCCACAGAATGTCTTTGCTCATCCCCAGCTTCTCTTTCTGGCTAATCAGCAGCGCTACCAGCACCAGCATGAGTGAAAGCAGCAGCGAGCTGTCGCTGATATTATGCTGACTCATGCTGTTCTCCCGCTGCGGGTGGGGTCAGTCGCAGAATGCGCTCAGCGGCATCAATCTCCTGTACGTCATGGCTGATACGGATCACCGCCAGCCCTTTTTCCGCCACCAGCGTGGCAATCAGCTGGTTAACCCGTTGTTTATTGGGCTCGTCCAGTGCGCTGGTCACTTCGTCCAGCAACAAAATCTGTGGCAGAAACTGCAGATTGCGCAGCAAAGCCACCCGCTGCTTTTCACCGCCAGAGAGTCCGGCAACGTTTTTGTCCAGCAGGTCGGCGGATAAATGCAGACTGCGCAACGCCGCCACCAGCTGCTCGCGCGACGGTTGTTGCTGACGCAGCTGCCACGGCAGCGCCAGGTTATCGTAGACCGTGTCACCAAACAGTTGCGGTGTCTGGAAACAGTAGGAGACCTGCTGGCGATAGTGTTCGACTTTCAGCGTGTGAATATCCCGCTGCTGAAACAGGATCTGGCCGCTATCGGGCTCCAGCAGTGAGGCAATAATTTTCAGCAACGTGCTTTTGCCGCTGCCGGACGGGCCGGTGAGCAACAGCGTTTCACCTGCGCACAGCTGCAGTGATACCGGCGCCAGCAAGGTGCGCCCCTGCACGGCCAGCGTGACGTCTTGTACCGCCAGCAAAGGAGAATCAGCAGACATAAAAGGCATCCGTGAGAAATTGTCGGCAGATTATAGACAGCTGCACAAGGCAGGGGAATGCGTCACGATGCGGAGAGCGGCTGCCGTTTAACCGCCGTGGCTTTACAACGCGGCAGAAATCCGCATGCTGGTGACATTCAGGACCACTTTCTTCATTACTATGACCGCCACCAAAACCGGATTTCTCTGCGCGAGCGTGCTGCTGCTGAGCGCGCTGACGCTGCTGTCGTTGCACTGGAGCGCGTTTCAGGCATGGGCGCTGCAAAATCAGATTCAGCTGCACCGGCTGCTGGTTACCCATTTACTGCAAATCAATAGCGGCCAGTACAGTGCCGGACTGTGGCTGCTGGCCGTGACCTTCATTTACGGCATTCTGCACGCGGTGGGTCCCGGACACGGTAAATTTATCGTTACCACCTGGCTGACCACCCATCAGCCCCCGCGCGGCGTAGCGCTGAGCGTGCCGCTGCTGGGCAGCCTGGTGCAGGGCCTGAGCGCGATTGCCTTTGTCTTTATCCTCGCGGTTGGTTTTAACCTGACGACCGGCGATCTCAGCCTGAGCCGCTGGTATCTGGAGAAAGCCAGCGCTGTGTTCATTGCCGGGCTGGGCGTGATGATGCTGCTGCAAGCCTGGCGCAGGCCGCCAGCGGAGCATCATCATCATGATCATTGCGGCCACGCGCATGGCGTCGCGGCTGGGCACCGCAGCGACTGGAAAAGCTGGACGGGTATTATTATTGCCACCGGCGTGCGGCCCTGCAGCGGTGCGCTGACGGTGCTGCTGTTCGCCAGCGTCATCGGGATTACGCGCTGGGGTATGCTGGCGGTGATGAGTATGGCGCTCGGTACCGGCATGGCGCTGGTGGCGCTGGCACTGTTTGTGCAGCATTATCGTCAGCGCGCCGGGCAGCTGTGGCTGACAGAACGCTCGCCGCAGGCGGCATCGCTGCTAAGAGCGGTGCGGATCGCCGGTGGGATATTGCTGGTGATGTTTGCGCTGGTGTTGTTTTTTACCGTGGTGCCGGTGAGTGCCAACGGGGATTATATTGCGGCGGGATGTTGAGGTGCATGGGTTGGGGAGGGTGCGGTTTTCCCCTCACCCTAACCCTCTCCCGCACGCGGGAGAGGGAACGTCAGGTGCCGCTTTGGGCTCTGGCTTACTGATCAGAAACGGTATTTCGCGGACAGCATAAAATTACGCGGTTCGCCGTAGACGATGCCGGTGCTGTCGACGTTCTCGTCGTACTCTTTGTCGAACAGGTTATTCAGGTTGGCCTGCAGGCTGAGGTTTTTGGTCACGTCGTAGCGCGCGAACAGATCCACCAGCGCATAGCTGCCCTGACGGGTGCGCCAGGTGCCATTGCCATCCGGGCCACTGATATCCGCGTAAGTCCTCGCCTGCCAGTTCACACCGCCGCCCAGCGTCAGCTGGTCCAGCATCGGCAGGCGATAGCTGGTGAACAGGTTGAACGAGGTGCGCGGCAGCTGTGAATTATAGCGATCGCCGTTGGCGTCTTCCGCCACATACGAAGTCCCGCCAAAGGTCATCTGCCAGTTATCGGTCAGCGCCCCATTCACCTCAAACTCGACGCCACGACTTACCACGCCCTTCTTCGCCACGTAAATGGTGTTACCGGTCTGCGCATTGGTCTGACCGGTGCTCTGACCGACGTTATCAAGTTCGGTGCGGAAGATCGATACCGAGGTGGTCAGACGGCTGTTGAACCAGTCAGACTTCACGCCGGCTTCGTAGTTTTTGCCAATCACCGGCGAGAGATAAGCGCCTGACGCATCCTGATAATCCTGCGGCTGGAACACCGAAGTGTAGCTGGCGTAGGCAGACCAGTTATCGTAGAAGTCCCAAATCACCCCACCGTACGGCGTGATGTTGTTTTTCTCCATCTCTGCCGTCAGCGTCTGGCGGTTCCAGTTGGTGTAGCGCGCCCCGACAATCAGGTGCAGCGGATCGGCCAGATTGATGCGCGTCGCAAGATACGCTGACTTCTGCCGCACCAGTTGGGTATCGGCCGCGGGTTCACGCGGATTCCAGTCGGTTTCCGGGAAATCGCCGTTAAATTGGTTGAAGTTGCCCAGCTCGGCTGACGAAATGTTGGCCCAGGCGCTGTAATATTTGTTGTCCTGACGGCTGTAGTTCACCCCGACCATCAGCTCATGCTGGCGGCCCAGCAGTTCATAAGGACCGCTGGCGAAGGCATCGACCGCATCCACCTTACGTTTGCCGGTGTTGAAGCCGGTTCCGCCTACTACCGGATAGCCGGCATAACCAGAGACGCCTGCGCCAGTGGTTTTGTCGAAGTAACCGTCGAGATACAGCTGCTTGCTGTCGAGGAACATCTCGTTATGCGTGCCGTTAAGGGTGATGTTCCAGCCGTTATCGAAATTCTGCTGCAGGTTAACAAAGACCTTTTTATTTTCTTTGTTGTTGTAAGCCCATTCAGGTGCGGTGTTATAGCCGCGACGGGTGTGGATCTGCGTGCCGTCGGTGTACCAGCGTGGCGCGCCGCCCCACATCGGTGAATCCGTGTTCACCTGGCTGAATTCATAACCAACGGACAGTCTGGTGGCGTCCGTCACGTCAGCGTCGACCACACCGTAGATAAACTTCTTATCGGCGCCGTAGCGTTCAATGAAGCTGTTTTTGTCTTCATAGCCGGCAACCAGGCGACCGCGCACGTTGCCTTCCGGTGACAGCGGTGCAGAAAGATCGGCGACGTAACGCTGCTTATTCCAGCTGCCATAGCCAGCTTCAAGGCTACCGGTAAACTCTTTGCTGTCGGCATGTTTACGCACCATGTTGATGGCAGCAGAAGGATTGCCCGGTCCGGTCAGCAGGCCCGTTGCGCCACGCACCACTTCGACGCGTTCGTACAGCGCGGTATCGGTCTGCGCATCACCGAGGTTCCAGCGCTGGGCAAACGCGGTCGGAATGCCGTCGGTCATGTAATTATCAATCAGAAAACCGCGCGAATAGTAATTGATGCGGTCCATATCGGCGGCCACACCGTGGATGCCGGTGGTGTTGCTCAGTACGTCGTTCAGCGACTGCAGCTGTTGATCCTGCATGCGCTGTTTGCTGACGATGGTGACCGACTGGGGAATATCACGTGCGGTCAGCGCCATTTTGGTGCCGGCCCGCGTCACCGGTACGCTGTAATCCGCTGCGGCCTGCGCCTGCTGCGCTTCTGCGCTGGCGCTGGCATCAACGGTCAGGGTGGCCTCACTGTTTTGCGTATCGGCCGCCTGAGCGACACCCGAGGCAACCAGCACTGCCAGCAGTGACAGGCGCAGCGCGCGCTGCGGCGCAAGACCTGCGTCCCTGACGCGCATCTCTTTGCAAGACATAATATTCCTCAATCGGCTTATCGTTATTTTGTGGTGAGCATATGGTTAAGAAAGCAAATGAGAAATATACGCATTAAGATTAACATTGCAAGAAATTGTTACTGCCTTTCTGACGCCTTTACACTGCGAAAAAATCTTATGCTTCAGGGAGTAACGGCACTGATACTGCTTTACAGGAAACTATCACGCCTGAAATCATCCTTAATCTCAGTCAACCGGTGCGTGACCTATGGACTCCCCGCCTTAACGGTTATGCCTGCATCCTGATCTGGCATCTGAACACCACGCATTTACCAGCCTGGTACCCGGTCACCGCCATTGATTTATAATTACGCTGCCGCTGGGAAAGGTGTTTATAAAATTTCCTTTTCTGCGCTAAGGTTGACCAGTAACGCTTTTAATCCCTGCAGCAATCGCTGCGTTGTTAACATGACGCCATTTATTAAGCTGTAAATCGCCGTGACGTATATTGTGTGAGATGCTGCGATGTTAAATGAACGGCTTAACGTAGGTGGCTGGTAATATTAAATCCGCCGCTAACATGTTTATGCGTAATCAATGAATAGACAAAAATCTTTACGCCCAATCAAAAACTGTAAAGGTCGGGGCATATTTCCGGACAAATCTGTCGGCGGGTGAATATTTTCATTTGAATAAAATTGCCGTAGAATGCACGCTTTCAAATCAGTGATATCAGTAATAAGGGTTTATACATGAGCGATGCACTCAAGGCATTGAACAATCTTCGTACGCTGCGTGCTGAAGCACGTAATATTGAGGTTGCGGTATTAAACGAAATGCTGGAGAAGTTTGCCGTGGTGGTCGCCGAACGCCGCGAAGAGACGGCGGCAGAGAGTGCTGCACAGCGCGAAAAAGAAGAGAAGCTGGCGTTATATAAAGAGATGCTGCGCAAAGACGGCATTACAATTAATGAACTGGCGCAATTAAACCAGGGTGAAACGAAGAGCAAAGCAAAACGTGCACCGCGTCCGGCGAAGTATAAATTTACCGACGAACAGGGTAATGAGAAATTCTGGACCGGTCAGGGCCGTACCCCCTCGCCGATAAAGTCAGCGATTGACGCTGGCGGTTCGCTGGATGATTTTCTGATTTAATCCAGTCGCAGGAAATCGGGGCGGAACCGGCTAATTGCCGCATCACCGCCCCTGTATCGCGGCACCCGAAATGCTTTCATGCAATCCTTTCATAAAGTGTGCCGCGAGGTGATCAGGCCATTACGCCTTACCACACCCGCCCGTCAGATTAACGCTGCACAGGCGCGCGCAATGCGTTTACCCGCCTCCTCAACGCTATCGATATCCGTGGCGATCGACAAACGGAAATACGGCGACAGGCCGTAAGCACTGCCCGCCACGCCGGACACACCGCTCTCCAGCAGATAATTCAGCACATCCTGTTCGTCATCCAGTACGGCGCCGTCAGGCCGGGTTTTGCCCAGCAGGCCAGCACAGCGACAAAAGACAAAAAATGCGCCCTGAGGTTGCAGCACTTCAATGCCGGTCACCTGCTGCAACTGCTGCACAATGACATCGCGTCGCGCCTGATACGCGGCACGCTGCGGGGGCAGAAAATCGAGCCCACCGTTAAAGGCCGCAACCGCCGCCGCCTGGCTGATGGCGCTGGCACCAGAACTGTTCTGCGACTGCACCACCACCATGGCATCAATCAGCGTCTGCGGTCCGGCAGCAAAGCCAATGCGCCAGCCGGTCATGGCATAGGTTTTCGACACGCCTCCCACCAGCAAAACGCGTTCAGCCAGCTCCGGCGCCACCTGCAGCAGGCTAACGTGCTGACGATCGTCAAACAGGATATGTTCGTACAGCTCATCCAGCATAATCAGCACATTGGGATGATCGCGCAGCACCGTCGCCAGGGCCTGCAACTCCTGTGCGCTGTACACCATGCCAGAGGGATTGCCGGGATTGTTCAGCACCAGCCAGCGGGTTTTCTCAGTGATCGCCTGCGCCAGCTGCGCCGGCTGCAGCTTGTACTGCTGCTCAAGCGGACAAGGCAGCAGCACCGCCTCGCCACCGTTGAAACGCACACTGTCCGGGAAAGTTGGCCAGTATGGCGTGGGCACAATCACCTCGTCGCCGTCGTTTAGCGTCGCGGCAAATGCGTTGAAGATGATCTGTTTTGCGCCGTTGGCGATACAGATTTGCTCCAGCGCGTACTGCAGCTGGTTCTCGCGCGCCAGCTTGGCCTGCACCGCTTTACGCAGCGCGGTGGTGCCATTGGTCGGCGTATAACGGGTTTCACCGCCATCCATCGCGGCGCTGGCGGCGGCACGGATGTGCGCGGGCGTATCAAAATCCGGCTCACCGGTGGTGAGGTCAAGAATATCCACGCCCTGCTCTTTTAGCTGGCGCGTCAGCTGGCGTGCCGCCGCGTTAGCCGAGAGCGACACAGACTGTACGCGCTTCGATAGGGTGATCATGTTTCGCTCCTGTCTGTCTCTCACACTACCGGCAGGCCGAGGTTTTCACGCAGCGTGGCGAACTCGTACTCTTCGCGGAACAGACCGCGACGGCGCAGTTCCGGAATCACCAGCTCCACAAACAAATCAAGCTGCTCGGACATGATCGCCGGCATGATGTTGAAACCATCGGCACCGCCCTCGTTGAGCCACAGCTCAAAGTCATCGGCAATATCCTGCGCGGTACCGACGATTACCCGGTGACCACGCGATCCGGCGGCTACCGCAGCCAGTTCGCGCAGCGTCAGATTTTCACGTTTCGCCATGTCGGTCATCAGTTTCACGCGGCTCTGGTTGCCTTCACCCAGCGGCACTTCCGGCACCGGACCGTCGAGCGGATACTGGCTCAGATCCATATTGAAACGCAGCGAGAGCTGACGCAGACCGTTGTCGATATCAACCAGCGTGTTGAGCTCTTTCCACAGCGCTTTGGCCTCTTCGCGCGTGCGGCCAACAATCGGCATCACGCCAGGCATGATCACCACGTGATCCGGATTGCGTCCGGCGGCAATCACCTGATCTTTCTGCGAACGGTAGAAGCTTTGTGCTTCTTCCAGGCTGGCCGAGGCGGTGAAAATCACCTCGGCGGTCTCTGCCGCCAGCTTCTGCCCATCGCTGGAAGAACCGGCTTCGATAATCACCGGACGCCCCTGCGGTGAGCGGGTAATGTTCAGCGGACCCTGCACCTGGAAGTGCTCGCCGACGTGGTTAATCGGCTGAATTTTGTCATCAATGAAGTACTGACCGGTCTCTTTGTTGGGCTGCACCGCCCCCGCCTGCCAGCCGTCCCACAGCTTATAGGTGACATCGAGGAATTCACGCGCGCGCGCATAGCGCTCCGCATGATTAGGCATATCGCTGCGGCTGAAGTTACGCGCCACATCGGTAGAGAACGACGTCACCACGTTCCAGGCGGCGCGGCCGCGGCTAATGTGGTCCAGCGACGAGAAGCTGCGCGCCATGGTGAACGGGTCGCTGAAGGTGGTCGAGGCGGTCGCCGCCAGGCCAATACGCTTGGTGTTGACCGCCAGCGCCGACAGCAGCGTTAACGGCTCCAGACGCGCCATGGTGGAAGGCAGACGATACATGCTGGTCGCCAGTGCATCACCCACGAAGAACAGATCAAACTTACCGGCTTCGGCTTTTTTCGCGATGGTGATCAGCCAGTCAATATCCGTCGGATCGCCCAGATTTTCCGTCAGCCGCCAGCCGCTCACGTGCTGTCCAACCGGTTGCACAAACAGCCCTAAACGGATGCGGCGTGAAGATGAAGTAGCCATATTTTTTCCTGGTCAATAAAAGGGTCGATAACAATTAAAAGGCGTTCTCGGTCGCCAGCAGCGCCTGCTCTAAGGCATCCGCGCTGATGCGGAACGGCAAACGTTCGGCGCTGGCCGCCGGGAATTTGATCTGTTCAGCAATGCTTCTGATGGCTGCGCGACGATCGCCGTGCAGCGGCGCTAAGGTCAGCGGCATATCATACTGTCGCAGCAGCGCCAGCAGCGCGGCGTCCGGCTCACCGTCGTGCTCAATCAGCGACTGCACCAGCAGGCTGTAACCGACTTTTTCACCGTGCAGCCAGTGGTGCAGCTCCGGCTGATGGGTCAGACGGTTATGAATTGCGTGGGCAAAGCCTGGCGTTGGCAGCACATCACGCACGCTGTTGGCCAGGCCGGCCAGCACAATGCTGGCATCGATCACCTTCTCCAGTTCCGGCGTCACCTGCTGTTGCTGGTTGGCCAGCACGGCGGCGGCACCGTGCTGGCGATAGACATCCAGCGCGCGCTGCGCGGTCATCACTTTAAGATCGAGGGCGAGATCGTGGGGGTTGTGCCGCAGATAAGGATAGAACTCGTAGTATTTAGCCAGCGCGTCGACAATGCCCGCTTTGAGGTAACGCACATCACTTTGCGCAATCACTTCGCTGTCTACCAGCACCAGTTCAGGCATTTTGCCCAGCGGCTGGCTGCGCACGTGGCCGCCCTGCGCGTCATAAATAATCGCCACCGGCGACCAGGCGGCACAGGTCGCCGCGACGGTGGCGAAATTGACGACGGTGATTTCCGGTAACTGGCTGCCGACCGCTTTAGCCGCATCCAGTACGCGCCCGCCGCCAATTGCCAGCAGCAGTTCAGCCTGCTGCTGTTGCAGATTGCTTTTCAGCGTATCAATGGCCGCGTCGGTGCATTCGCCGTGTAAATACTCGATTTCCCAGCGAATACCACAGGTTTCCAGACTTTGCGTTAATTGCGGATTAACCGCCTGCCAGGCGCGCGGAGAGGTGAAAATACGGATATGCGTAGCATAAGGTTTAATGAATTCACCGGTGCGCGCACGCAGTCCCGGTTCGTGTGCGTAGGCACGCGGAGATTTAATCGCTAACACGTTGTCACCCTGATTAGGAAAAACGCCATAACAAAATTGTTATATTTCAGAGGATTAATGCGAAATAGTTATAGCGCTATGTATTTTATGCATACTACGGTAAATGGCGATTTGTGCAATGAAAAAGCCGCCATTTCATTTTCACAAATTTGCATTAGCTTATCCGGATTTCACATATAGCCCGTCAGCGCTTTACTGCTACTCTGAGCCTTCTTTCTTTATCGCCCGCCGGGCGGTTTTCCGGGGATAGCTATGACACTTGAGTTTCGTCAGGTCACAGAAGACGAAGTGGACACTTATCAGGCGCTGATGCATGCCGCCTATGCGCCCACGCTGGCGCTGGGGATCAAATTTGATGCGGCCACCGCTGACCGCGAGAAAACGCTGCGGCATCTGCAAAGCCACGGCGTGTATGCGCTGTATGCCCAGGGCGTGATGGTCTCCTCGGTCACCGTGCGTTATCCATGGGGCCCGTTGCCGGGTCCGTTCGGCCTGCCGCACATCGGCTGGTTTGGCGCCCATCCGGACTATGCGGGGCAGCAGTTTGGCCGCCAGGTTCAGGATCGCCTGGAGCAGGAAATTTTACGCGGCCAGTTACGCGCACCGGCGGTTTCGCTCGGTACCGCCATCAGCCATCCGTGGCTGATTGATATGTATCGCAAGCGCGGATTTGTGCTCATGCACACCACCGATCTCGGCAAAGGCCACATCACGCAATATATGAAAAAAGTGCTGGATGAAACCGCGCACGATGCCTGGCTGACGCGCCAGGCGGCATCACAAGGAAGCCAGGCATGAGCCAACTGAATGAAACAGCGCTGGGCGAGCAGCTGATCGCCTTTCGCCACGAACTGCACCGTTTTCCGGAACTCTCAAATCAGGAGTTTGAAACCACCGCCCGCCTGCGCCAGCAGCTGGAACAGCACCAGATTCGCATCTTTGATTTGCCGCTGAAAACCGGTCTGGTGGCAGAGGTCGGCCCGGCACAGGGACCGCTGATTGTGCTGCGTTCGGATATTGATGCGCTGCCGATTGAGGAGCAGTCGGACGTCGCTTTTCGTTCGGAGCGTCCCGGCGTGATGCATGCCTGCGGCCACGATTTTCACGCTTCCGCTGCACTCGGCGCGGCGATTCTGCTTAAGCAGCAGGAGGCAGCGCTGCCCGGCCGCGTGCGGATTCTGTTCCAGGCCGCCGAAGAGACCGGCCAGGGCGCGCCGGATGTCATCGCCACCGGCGCGCTGCAGGAGGCGGTGGCGATTTTCGGCATTCATAACGATCCGTCGCTGCCGCCTGGCGTGGTGGGTAGCAAAGCCGGTGCGCTGACCGCGGCGGTGGATCGCTTCGATATCCGCATCACCGGCACCGGCAGCCATGCTGCCAAACCGCATCAGGGCAACGATCCGATCGTTATCGCGGCACAGATTGTCTCCGCGGCGCAAACGCTGATTAGCCGTAACGCCCCCTCCGCTGACAACGCGGTGGTGTCGATCACCCAGCTGCACAGCGGCAGCACCTGGAACGTCATTCCGGACAGCGCCTGGCTGGAAGGCACAGTGCGCACCTTCTCTCAGTCCACGCGTGAGCGACTGGAGCAGCGCTTCCGCGAAATCGTGCTCGGCCTTGGTGCGGCTTTTGCCGCAGAGGTTGAGTTTAACTGGCACGCCGGTCCGCCTGCGGTGGTGAATGATGCGCACTGGGCGGATTTTGCTCTGCAACAGGCCACCGCCAGCGGACTTGAGGCGCGCGTGGTGGAAGCCAGCCCGATCGGCGAAGATTTTGCTTTTTATCAGCAACAGCTGCCCGGCGCCTTTGTGATGATCGGCACTGGCGAACCTTATGCGTTGCACCATCCGGCTTTTCGCATCAATGATGCGGTGTTGCTGCCCACCTCACGCTACCTCGCACAGCTCGCCGTGGCGGCGCTGCGCAGTCTGGAGCAGGCATGAACCTGAGCCACGCGCTGGCTGAGCGCATCCTGCAAAGCCAGCCGGATGCGGCGGCACGTGATGCCGCGCGCACTGGCGTGCAGGATTTTCTGGCTGTGAGCTGGCCGGTGTTACAGCAGCAGGTCCCGGACAGCGGCTTACCGGCGCTGCGACAGGTTTATGGCGACGGCAGCGTACGCTCACAGGCGTTACTGCTGGGCTATGCCGGTCATGCGCTGGATTACGATGATTTCCATGCCGATTTTCGCGGCCATCCCAGCGTGGCGATTCTGCCTGCGCTGTTTGCCTGGCAGCAACAGCAGCCCGCCACTGCCGAAGCGTTCCTTGATGCCTATGTCATCGGCGTGGAAGTGGCTGGCCGGCTGGGACTGGCCGCCAGCCAGCAGCACTATGCGCTGGGTTATCACAACACGGCCACGCTGGGCACGCTGGCGGCGGCGGCCGCGCTGGCACGCCTGCTGCAGCTTAATGCAACCGACTGCGCCACGCTGATCGGCATCGCGGCGACCCAGGCCAGCGGACTGCGCGCTCAGTTTGGTTCAGCGGTGAAGCCGCTGCACGCCGGACTGGCGGCAGAGCGTGCGGTGATGGCGGCACAGCTGACGCTGGCGAAATTCGATGGCCGGCATGAAGGGGTGCTCGACGCGTTTCTCGCCGCCAGCAGTAACGGCGAGGCGCAGCCGCAACGGCTGGTGGAAAACTGGGGCGCGCCGTGGCGCATCAGTACCCCCGGTCTGGAGTTCAAACCCTTCCCCGCCTGCGCCGGAACTCACAGCGCTGCCGAAGCGGCACGTCTGCTGCGGCGCGCCTGGCTGGCGGAAGGTCACTCGCTGGACTCGCTGCTGGAAAATATTGATGACATCACGGTCGCCTTCCCGCCGGGTGGTGACATCGCGGCGGCAGTTCGCGTGCCGGCTAACGGCATCGAAGCACGCTTTAGCCTGGAGTACGTGATTGCCGCCATGCTGATGTACGACGATTTGCGGCTGGAAGATTTTGCCGAAGGTGCACTCAATCCGGCGGTGATGCCGCTGGCGGCCAAAGTGCGTCGCACGCCGGATGCGTCCGCGCCGCCCGATGCGCTCAACCCGGCGCGGCGTTTTCATCTCGTCACGCTGACGCTGAAAGAGGGTCGTCAGCTGCAGCAGCGCCGCACGCGGCAGCAGTCGCTGGCGGATGGCGTAGATGTGGCGGCCAAACTGCGTCAGGCGCTGCGCCATGAAGTGCCGGCGCGCCAGCAGCAGTTACTGGCTATCAGCGAGCTGCAAAGCACGGCGGATTTGGCTACATTAAGCCAACTGTTGCGCGCCTGATTCCTGCCGGCGCGCGTTCTTCGCTTAAGGCTGGCGTATCATGTCTAAAACTCAGCGGCTTCCCGAACTGCTGCAATTGCTGCGCTGTCATCGCTATCCGCTGACCGCGCAGCGTATCGCCGAACAGCTGCACATCAGCGTGCGCACCGTCTATCGTGACATTCTTAGTTTGCAGCAGCAGGGCGTGGAGATTGAGGGCAGCGCGGGCGTTGGTTATTTACTGAAATCCGACGGCCATTTGCCGCCGCTGATGTTTTCCCGTCAGGAGATTGATGCGCTGGTGCTCGGGCTCAACTGGGTCACCCGACACACCGACGAAGAGCTTAAGTCCGCCGCGCGCCATGCGCTGGCCAAAGTCCAGGCTGTGGTTCCGCCGCATCTTACGCAGAGTATCGATCACCAGTCGCTGCTGATCGCCTCCCAGGGCGAAGCCTTGTTCGAAACCCATCTGCCGCAGATTCGCCAGGCGATCCATCAGCGCAGCAAGATCAGCCTGCGCTACAAAGATCTGCAGGATAACCTCTCTACCCGCACCATCTGGCCGGTGGTGATTGGCTATTTTGAACGCGTGCGCCTGCTGTGCGGCTGGTGCGAACTGCGCCAGGAGTTCCGCAATTTCCGCGTCGACCGCATTGAAGCGATCAGCGTCACCAGCGAACTCTATCCCGGCACGCGTCATCAGTTGCTGAAGCGCTGGCGGGATTATCACCATTTGCGTCACCCGGCGGACAGCGCGACACGCTAGCGACATAAAGTTGCCATAAGCGACAAAATGTCGCACACTTAGCCGCGTGCAGCAGTAATCGCAACTCAACATTACAACAGTCAGTCCATCACCGCTTTCATCCGCGAGGTAATATTCATGGCCACAAGTATTCGTTTAGACGATGACTTCGTGAGCGACGTAAAAATTCACGCTGAAGCCGCCAGCCGCAGCATTCCAAAGCAGATTGAGCATTGGGCGAAGATCGGCCGGATTGCTGAGGATAATCCGGACTTACCGTATAGCTTCATCGCTGAAGTATTAATCGCCCAGGCTGAAGTCGATAATCAGAAGGTTTCGCCGTATGTCCGCCGAACACCCCGATCCAAAACCACAAAATAGCATCGAGGTTTATCAAACACGCCGCTTTGAAAAAACGCTCGATAAATTGCCCGATACACAGCGTGCCATCGTCGAGGATGAGATCGACAGGATTGTTGATGCGCCTGAATTCGGTGAGCTCAAGAGAGGTGACTTAAACTTTTTACGCGTGCACAAATTTCAGCTGAATAACCGCCTGACGCTGTTGGGTTATAGCTGGGTGGAAAATAAACTGGAACTGTATCTGCTGGATATCGGACTCCCTGAGAATTTCTATCAGGAACAGAAAAAGCACCGTAAAGCCGATCTGAAAATTATCAGTTAACCCATCGACTCCTGACAAAATCTGTCACAGCCTCCCCCTACTATGCAGCGGTAAACACACAAGGAGATCACCATGCTTACCGCTAACATGACCATTATTTATGTGCCCAACGTCGTGAAAAGTGCTGACTTTTATGCCGCGCTGTTCGACATCAAACCCGCAGAACTCAGCCCGACCTTTGCCATGTTTGTGTTTGAGAGCGGCTTTAAACTGGGTATCTGGTCGCAGTATACCGTTGAACCCGCACTCTCCCTGCCCGGCAGTGCAGCGCGTAGCGAAATTGTGTTCAAAACCGCGCGCAAAGACGATGTCGATTTTCTTTATCACGAATGGGGCGTGCTGCGTGAAATCACCATCATTCAGTCGCCGGTGCGCATGGACTTTGGCTACACCTTTACCGCGCTGGACCCGGACGGGCACCGCCTGCGTGTCTGCTATTTACAGCTGGATGAGTAAGTGAAGTTACCTGGCGCTTACGGTTGCAGGTTGTTAACCGCGCTGAGCAATCATTAACTATATTTATATTATTAATTGCCGGTTAATGACATCTACGCTGCTGTTCAGTTAAGCAACGTGCAGGTAATCCATCCTGGTAGATAGCGGTGCGATTTATCGTGCAATAAATTGCACCGCTACACAGTGCACGCAATGCTTGTATCACCTCAGGTTAATTTCTATATATTACAGAGCATTAAAATAATATTGTCATCGTTGACTTTATCCGTCATTACCGTCCCCCTCCCACATCGCGCTTTTTTAAAATGCCTTCCGTATATGAAATAAATAAAATCTACTGAATACAGCCACCTGAACACGCTACGTCATTTCCAGGACAAGTCTTGTTACTGTTAAAAATTAATTACGTTTTTATGAGCCTTTGCACGGGCTGCAGCGTACCTGTAGCCCGACCATGGATAAGGCCAGGCAATGAAACGCCGTACTACACCGGGATGTGATGATGACCAATCTGCTTAACCTGCGCCAGCAGCGCGCGACGCGCACGCTATTTTTTATCGCCGGACTGGGCATGGCCGCCTGGGCGCCGCTTATTCCCTTCGCCAAAGCGCAGCTGGCGATCAATGACGGCATGCTGGGGCTGCTGCTGTTCTGTATCGCCGCAGGATCCATGTCAGTTATGCCCTTTACCGGCGCGCTGATTGCCCGCTTTGGCTGTCGCACGCTGCTGCTGCTGTGCGGTGCCGGACTGGCACTGGATCTGCCGCTGCTGATGCTGCTGAACTCACCGCTGCCGATGGCGGGCGCGCTGTTGCTCTTCGGTGCGATCAACGGACTGATGGATGTCAGCATGAATTATCAGGCGGTGATCGTGGAGCGCGAGGCCGCGGCCAGCAAGATGTCAGGCTTTCACGGTTTTTACAGTCTTGGCAGCATTGCTGGCGCTGGCGCGGTGAGTCTGCTGCTGTGGCTGCAGGTTGCGCCCCTGCTGGCGCTGCTGCCGCTGTGTGCGTTGATTTTATTGCTGCTGCTGATGAGCCATACCGCCCTGTTGCCCCGTCGCCGCACGGATGCAAAACCAACGCGCGGTACGCTGCGCGCCCTGACGCACCGTAACGTGGTGCTGATTGCCCTGCTGTGTTTCCTGCTGTTCCTCACCGAAGGCGCCATGCTCGACTGGTCAGCGGTGTTTATGAACAGTGAACGCGCCATGTCGATGCAACTGGCCGGTTTCAGCTTCACGCTGTACGCCACGGCTGTCGCCACGCTGCGCCTGTTTGGCGATCGGCTGATTAATCACTATGGCAGTCGCCGCGTGCTCACCTTGGGCGGTCTCGTCGCCAGCGGAGGGCTGGCATTAGCGATTTTCTCCGTCTGGCTGTGGAGTGCCCTGCTCGGCTTTGTGCTGGTGGGTATCGGTCTGGCCAATATCGTGCCGATTTTATTCAACGCGGCGGGTAACCAGCGCACTGTCGCCGCGCATTACGCCATACCGGCCGTCACGCTGTGCGGTTACTCCGGGCTACTGCTGGGCCCGGCGCTGATTGGCTTTAGCGCCCAGCTTACGTCCCTGACCACCACGCTCAGCGCCGGCATCGTGATGTTGCTGCTGGTGACTTTCGCGGCGCGTTTTGCTCTGGCAGCGAAATAGCGCCTCTGCCCTGTCATATTCACAAGGAGTTTCTATGACAACCTCAACGCAACCGGTGTTCAGCCTGCACTACGTCGGGCTCAATCTGAAGAAAGGCGTTAATGCCGCGACCTTCGAAGCCTTTCTCAAGGCGCGCGGCACGCAGATTCCTGCTTATCCGGGCTGGCAATGGTCGCTGTTAAAAGGCCTGCGTGGCGAACGCCAGGAACAATACCTGATGCTGTATCAGGCTCCCAGCCAGGCAGACTATGACCGCTATATCACACCGGCTGGCGAACTCACGGCTGAGGCCATCGCCTTCTGGCAACAGCGGCCCGAGGCGTGCGCGCTGCTTGAGGAGTGGAAAAACTTTGCCACCTATGGGGAGTTACCGACGCTCTTCTCCACGTTCTCGCTGCTGGCAGAAAACCGCCACAGTTCACTGCCGCCCGGCCCGAACTTTCAGCCCGATGCTCAACCTAAAGTGGCACGCGTGGTCGGTTTTCATCATCTGGCGCTACGCGCGGGCGTGACGGCTGCCGACTTTGATCGCTTTATGATTGAGAACGTCGCGCGCATTGATGACTATCCCGGCTGGAAGTTTCACATGCTGAAGGGCACCGGCGGTAATCGAAGTGAGCAATATGCGGTGATGCTGGTGATCGAAAGCCTCGACTCGCTCAACAGCTTCCATCCGGCGATGGACGTCTCAACCGAAAAATCGCTGACGTTTGTGAAAAACCATCAGGAGAGCGAGCGTATGTATGATGAATGGCGCACCATGGCCTCGTTCTCCGGCGCACCGCAAATGTATACCGACTATCTGACGATTTCCGGCAACGTTGGCTGAAGTTGGCCATGACCGGCGGAGGCCGGTCAGACTGCATCATCACGCCCGCGCAAGGTTGGTGTGCGGTTGTGGCTGGCCCGGCACCTCAACGCCTGGCCAGCCCGCCATTCGCGTCCGTTGCCGGATTAGCTCACCCGCGCCGCTGCCGGGCTGTTCAGCGCGGCCAGCAGCATTGCCGAGTCCGCCACTGCACCAAAAATACCGCCTTGCATATGAATCATGCTGAGCGCCGCTTCATGATGCTTCAACTCCGTCGCCGCGCAGCAGTCGCTCAGCACCAGACATTCAAAACCGCGATCGTTGGCTTCGCGCAGTGTGGTATGCACGCAAACGTCGGTGGTGATGCCGCTGATGATTAAGTTGCGGATACCGCGACTGTGCAGAATCAGCTCAAGGTCGGTGGCGTAAAAAGAGCCTTTGCCGGGTTTATCAATAATCACTTCATCCGGTAGCGGCGCCAGCTCGGGAATGATTTCCCAGCCTGGCTCACCGCGCACCAGAATGCGGCCACAGGGCCCTGGTGCACCAATCTCCGCCTGCATCCGCCGCGATCGCCAGCGCTTGTTGGCCGGCAGATCGCTCAGGTCCGGACGATGGCCTTCACGGGTATGGATGATCGGGAAGCCGGATTCGCGCATGCGCGCTAACACCTGCTGCAGCGGTTTGATGGGGGCGCGTGTCAGGGAGATGTCGTAACCCATAGTGTCAACATAACCGCCCTTGCCGCAGAAGTCGGTTTGCATATCAATCACCAGCAGCGCGGTGTTTTGCACCGTGCAGTTGCCGTCAAACGGCCACGGATAGGGGGTTGAATCAACGATATAATCAGGCATTGCTTTTCTCCATTACCGCCGTGCTGCTTTCCGGTTTCCATTTCACAATCAGCGTATAGCTCAGTGCCGCGGTGACCAGGCCGATAACCGCTTCACCAAACTGCGGGAATTCGAGGTGGGCCATCACCGCACACAGGCTGCCGATGGCCCAGGCGGCGAACGCGCTGCCGCGCAGGCGCCGGGTTTGCCGCTGTTCGCTGATTTTTGCCATAAAGATCAGATCAACAATCATCACTGCGCCAAACGGCGGCACCACCATGCCAAGCAGGCTGAGCCATTCGAGGAACCAGGACCACACGCCGGCCAGCGCCAGCACGCCACCGATGGCCCCGAGGATCAGCGTCCACAGGCGCATTTTGCTGCTGAACAGATGGCTGAAACCGACCGCGCCGTTATACAGGCAGTGCGTGCACACCGAACCGAGGTTGATAAACACAAACAGAAAGGCAATGACGGAGAGCAGCATGCCGTGCCCCATCAGCAGCGGCAGGAAGTTACCGCCGTTGCTGAGCGGATCGACCGCCGCGCCGACGGCGACAATCACCACACCAAACAGATAGGAAATCACATTCGCCAGCGGGAACGCGGAAAACGCGGCGATCACCGCTGATTTGCCGTCCTTCGACCAGCGGGTAAAATCCGCTGTCATGGTGCCGGAATCCGCAAAGCCGGCAATCACCATGGTGACCGCCGTGCCCATGCTCATGGCGCCAGCGGCTGCCGGACTGCCCTGCCACTGGGTCAGCGTGGTGAAATCATGATCCTTGCTCACCAGCCACAGCGCCACCAGCCCCAGCACCACAAACAGCGGAGCGGCAATCATTCCCAGCACCGACAGCGCCCGCACCCCGAGAAAGGTGACGCCGGTATACAGCACCATGGCAAACGCGGTGACCGCCAGCGCGTTCCAGCCAAAAGTCTGGTTGATCACCGTCCCGGTCAGGCCGGTCTGGAAGGCGTACCAGCCTATCACCACTGTAGAAAGAAAGCCGGACACCAGGATATAGCCTTTGGTGCCAAAGGTCCGCTTCGCCTGCAGCGCGAAGTTCATACCGGTATGCCCGGCGAACCAGCTAAGTGCGCCGACATAGGCAAACAGCACCAGGTTACCCAGCAAAATCGCCAGCAGTGCCGGCCAGAAGCCAAGATGCCAGGTGATAATGCCGCCGAACAGCGCATTAGTGAGGATCATCGGAAAGCCAAACCACACCGCCGACACCGAACCCGTCGAGTGGCGATGGCTAAGCGGCACCGGCTCATGCTCGAACTCCTGCTCCAGCGCAGGGGAAGATTTGTTACTCATGGAGAACTCCAATAGCAGCAGGATAGTGATGATTCCATGGTTGGATGCGCTCAAAAGCGGCACTGGCCGCCAGCACCAGGCCATCGTCCAGATGACGACCCACAATTTGCATACCGATCGGCAGACCACTGGCCGTGAAGCCGGCAGGCACCGAGGCGGCAGGCTGACCGGTAAAATTGAACGGGAAGCAGAACGACAGCCAGTGATCGCTGCGCACCATGCGGCCATCAATGACTTCCGGGCCCTGCATGTGCAGCGCAAACGGCGGCACCGCCAGCGTCGGTGACAGCAGCAGGTCGTAGCGCTGCATAAAGCGCCACAGCTGGTTGCAGAGCTTTTTGCGCGTGGTATTGGCGTCGGTGAAATGCTCCGCGCGCCAGTCGCGCTGCAGCATGGCACTCAGGTGCGGTGACATCGCTGTTCCCAGCTGGTTCTGGATCTGGCGCATGCCGCTCAGATCGCTTTCGAACGCCACCAGCGCAGCAAAGCTGGCGCTTTCGTCAGCGATGCCGGGATCCACCTCTTCCAGCTCTGCGCCCAGCGCCGCAGCGAAACGACGCGCGGCCGCGGTGACCACGGCGCGCACTTCCGCATCGACGGCGATATAGCCAAAGTCGGCGCTGAAAGCGATGCGCAACCCCTGCAGTGGCCGATGCAGGCTGGCCAGCCAGTCAACATCGCTGCATGGGATGGAGTGCCGATCGCGCATGTCCGGACCGGCCATCACTGACATCATCAGCGCGCTGTCGCGCACGCTACGCGTCATCGGACCGATATGTTCAAGCGATTCCCAGCTGGAAACGCCAGGATAGCGCTCATCGCGGCAGCCCGGCCACAGCGGCACCCGCCCCATCGAGGCCTTGAGTCCATAGACACCGCAGTGGGACGCCGGGATACGTACCGATCCCCCGCCATCACTGCCGAGCGCAATCGGACACAGCCGCGCCGCCAGCGCCGCGCCGGAACCCGCGCTCGATCCGCCCGGCGTTTTGCTCACATCCCAGGGATTTCGCGGTGAGGGAAACAGGGGATTATGGCCGACACCGCTGTAGCCAAACTCCGGCGCGGTGGTCTTGCCCAGCAGGATGGCATCCGCCGCCAGCAGGCGCTCAACGGTGATGTCATCCTCTTCGGGAATAAAATCGGCGTAGGCGGCCGATCCTGACGTGGTTCGCACACCTGCGGTACAGATCAAATCTTTTACCGCCAGCGGCACACCCGCCAGTGCGCCCAGCGGCTCGCCGCGCGCACGACGGCAGTCGATCTGCTCTGCCTGTGCCAGCGCCCGCTCCGGCGTCAGGGTACAAAACGCCTGAATCAGCGGCTCCCGCTGTTCCAGGCGATCCAGCGTCGCCTGGGTTAACTCGCGCGCGGAAACCTCGCCGTCGCGCACCCGCGCCGCCAGCTGGGTGGCATCTTCATCCAGCAGTGCATCAAACATGATCGTTCTCCGGGGGTTAATTGGCTACCGGGAGGAGTGCAGTTTGCGTGCCAGAATAGTGTGGTGTGCGCGGCCGTTATGCGCCGGGCCAGATAGGATACGGTCTGGGATACAAGATGGAATACTTATGGATGCGGCAGTCATACGGATGCAGGCAATGCGCACAAACTGTGCGCACCGCTGCATCATCGCGTTGCCATTTTAGGGTGCAGCAGGCGGAGGCGGCGTTGCTGCCGTGGCGCGCGTCAGAAAGGTTAGCTTTGCGCGCTGACTAACCGCACGGCGAAGCCAAAAAACAGCATGCCGGTCAGCATGTTCGCCAGCTTGACCAGGCGGGTGCGGCTGCGCAGATAGCGCACCATCACCGCGCCAGCCACCAGCAACAGGGAATAGTAGCTGAAACTGATCACCTGAATCAGCGCACCCAGGGTGGCAAACGCCGGCGCGGTATGGGTTACGCGCGGATCGATAAACTGAATGAAGAACGAAACGTAAAACAGAATCGCCTTGGGATTGGTTACGCCAAGCAGCAGCGCACGCAGGAAATAGTTTTCCTGTTTTACCGCTTCAGCCGGTTGATCGCCGCTGCGTTTGCGCAGCGCGCCGATGATAATCTTCACGCCGAGATACAGCAGGAACATGGCGCCAAGATAACGCACCACCATAAAAATATGCGGACTGGTACGGATCAGCGTCGCGACGCCCGCCCAGGCGAGGAAAATCAAAATCAAATCGCCCGCCATCACCCCGGCTATCGCCTGACAGGCCGGCTTTGCCCCACGACTCATCCCGGTGCGCAGCACATACAGGCTGTTGGGTCCGGGTAATAGAATGATCACCAGCGCGCCCGCCAGAAAAGTCCAGAGATTGATGATGCCTAAATCGTGAAACATTACGGTGCTACCCCATGCCGTTAAGCAGGTAAAAATGAGTGAAAGTGGAACCCGGCGCGCTGCTCAACTGCCGCGGCGCGGCGCATAGTAGCAGTTGTGCGGTGGATTTGTCGCTTAACGCCACGGTTCAGTATGTCGAAACGGTGTTACGTAACACATACAGTGCGTGACGGGCACCAGTGACGTTGTCACTCTGGTGATTCAAAGCGTTTGCAACTGCTGCATCACCGCATCCAGAAATACCCGTAATACCGCAGGCTGGCGTTCGCGCGACATATACAGGCCATAAATGCCTAAGGTGCGCGGTTGAAAGCCGGGCAGTACGCAACGTAACTGACCGCTGGCGAGCGCAGCCTGTGCCTCCATTGCTGGCACCATGGCAACCCCACAGCCGGCGATAGCGGCATCACATAACACGGATGAAATACCGGCGCTGAAATTGCCGCTCACCACCACGGAAACCGCCTCGCCTTGCGCATCGTGAAACTGCCAGCGCTGCCCGGCAAAGCGGCTGTAGTGCAGGCAATTATGTTGTGCCAGATCCGCTGGCGTCTGCGGTTCGCCCCGCTGCGTTAAATAGGCCGGCGCAGCGCAGACTACCGAAGCACATTCACCCAGCCTGCGGGCAATCGCGCCGGGCTCCGGATCGTCGGTAATGCGAATGGCCACATCGATGCGCTCACCCACCAGGCTAACCGGCTGATTATTGATCTCCAGCTCAATACGCACCGCCGGGTAACGCGCCAGAAACGCCGGAATCATCGGTCCAAGAATATGTGTGGCGGTTGAATGTGCACAGGCCACGCGCAACGTGCCCTGCGGTTTGCCCTCATCGCCCTGCTGCTCTATCTCATCGGCCAGCCGGGCCAGCGCGCGTGTCTTATGCAAAATCTGCTCACCCGCCGGGGTAATGGTCAGCCGCCGTGAAGAACGGTGTAGCAGGCGTGCGCCCGCCCACTTCTCCATTTCATCAAGATAGCGACTGACCATCGGGCGCGAAATATCCAGTGCGCGCGCCGCCGCGCTCAGGCTTCCCAGTTCACAAATCCGGTTAAACACCCGCGCTGCCGTCACTCTGTCCATGCAGGCTCCATCTGATCGTTTTATGCAACTGATCATATCTGATTGCGGGAATTCTGCCAGCTGGCGATTTGCTTACAATAGCGTCTTTCAGTGACGGCACGTTGCCGTAAAAAGGAAGATGCCATGAAGATGAAATCACTCGCGCTGCTGGTCACCTTAGCCGCCGCGCCGGCTTTTGCCGCTCCGTTGCAGTTAGACGTGTATAACCCACAGGAACAGGGAATTTTTCCGGTCTCGTCGACGCTGGTCTCCGGTCCGCATGAAGCGATTCTGTTTGATGCGCAGTTCAGCCCCAAAGATGGTGAAAAGCTGGTGGAACTGATTAAAGCGCGCGGCAAGCAGTTGACCCACATCGTGATCACCTCGGGCGATCCGGATTTCTACTTCGGTCTTGAGCCGCTGGTGCAGGCGTTTCCGCAGGCCAAAATTGTCGCCTCGCCGCTGGTAGTGGAACATATCGAAGCGACCAAAGATGCCAAGCTGCAGTACTGGGGACCGCAGATGAACGGCGCTGCGCCACACCAGCTGTATGTACCGCAGATTACCCACCAGACGCGGTTTAGCGTCGATGGTGAGCGCATCGAGCTGCGCCACGCGGCAGAAAAATCAGCCTACGTGTGGATTCCCTCCAGTAAGGCAATACTCGGTGGCACAGTGGTGGACTCAGGCATTCACGTCTGGACCGCGGACACGCAGACCGCAGCCAGCCGCGCAGAGTGGCGTCAGGTATTGCGAGAAATGCAGCAGTTGAAGCCGCAGGTGGTGATCCCCGGCCACTATCTGGGTGCGCGTCCGGCGGGCGATAAGGCGGTCACCTTTACGCTGGATTATCTGCAAAGTTTTGAGCGGGCGCTGCAACAGCACAAAGGCTCCGCGGCGGTGATTCAGGCAATGAAACAGGCGTGGCCAACCTTAGCGGATGTCAGCTCGCTGGAGCTGAGCGCGAAGGTGAATACCGGTGAGATGAAGTGGAAGTGACGCGAGGATAAATAAACGGGCCAGACGCCGCCGCGCCTGGCCTGAAGCTTACTGCAGATGGGTTTTCAGCTCTTCCGCCGCCTGACGAATCGCAGTGCGGACTGCCGGCACCTCGCTCAGCGGATTGAGCAGACCGTAGTCATGAATCAGACCGTTATAGCGCGTCACGGTGACATCCACACCGGCGGCATCCAGTTTGCGACCAAAGGCTTCACCCTCATCACGCAGCACATCCAGTTCTGCCGTCTGAATCAGCGTTGGCGGTAAGCCCTGCAGCTGCTCTTTCGTGGCGCGCAGCGGCGAAGCGAGGATATTGTCACGCTCGCTCTGTTTGGTGGTGTAGGCGTCCCAGAACCATTTCATCATGTTCCGCGACAGGAAATATCCGTTGGCAAACTGGTGATACGAAGCGGTATCAAAGCGCGCATCGGTTACCGGCCACAGCATGATGTCATAACGAATCGCAGGCGTTTGCTGCTGTTTAGCCTGCAGCGCGACCGCCGCCACCATGTTACCGCCGACGCTGTTACCAACCAGCGCCAGGCGCTTGCCATCGACACCAATTTCACTACCGTGTTCCGCCACCCAGCGTGTCGCCGCATAAGCCTGATTGATGGCCAGCGGATAATGCGCTTCGGGTGACGGCGTATAGTTCACAAACACAGCCGCAGCGCCAGATTCCACCACCAGATCGCGCACCAGACGTTCGTGGGTCGGGAAATCACCGAGGATCCAGCCGCCGCCGTGGAAGAACATAAATACCGGCAGCGTACCCTGTGCACCTTGCGGTTTTACGATATTCAGCTTAATGGGCTGGCCGTTTACCTGAATGGTTTTTTCAGTGACGTCGGCCGGCGGCAGCGTTACGCCCTTCTGCGCATCAATCAGGACCTGGCGCGCCGCCTGCGGTGACAGTTGCTCAATCGGTTTGCCGCCGCTGCTGTTAAGCGCCTGTAAAAATTGCTGCACGTGACGTTCAGGTTGTGGTGCGTCAGCAAAGCTATTAACAGATGCAGTAGCCATCGCCATGGCAAGCAGAGAGTGTTGTAATTTCATGGTGTTACTCCTTTAATATTTTTTGCGATTATATCGCACGCTATTTAAATGATAATGACTTGATGGTCGTGTTCTGAACTGAGACTGAATTTATATAGTGCGCTATTTAATAGCAAGATATTTTTTAGCGAAGATTTACATCACTACTCTATTACACTGATTTTAATCAGAATATTTTTCCAAATTTTTGCCTGCAGGCGGGTTCGCTTTCCGGCCAGTCACATCGGCAACCTGCAGATTCATCTTGTCTGCGTCCCCGCCAGCCGCCACACTGGCGAGCACGCCGCGATTTTTCACACATTGAGGTAACGGGTAATGCCGCAGAGTAAAGCTACCCTGACTGGTCTGCTGGCCATTCTGCTGTGGAGCACGATTGTAGGATTAATAAAAAGCGTCAGTGAAAGTTTTGGTCCGGTAACCGGTGCCGCGCTGATTTACAGCGCCAGCGCCCTGCTGTTGCTGCTCACCGTGGGTTTTCCTGACCTGCGCCAGTTTCCCCGCCGCTATTTGCTGATCGGTAGCCTGCTGTTTGTCTGCTATGAGCTCTGCCTGTCGCTGTCGCTGGGTTTTACTCATAGCGGCCATCAGGCGATTGAAGTCGGCATGGTTAATTACCTGTGGCCGGCGATGACCATCGTTTTAACGGTGATGGTTAACCGGCAAAAGACCAGCCCGTTGATTATTCCCGGCCTCCTGCTGGCCGTCGCCGGTATTTGTCGGGTACTGAGTGGCGATCGGGGATTTTCACTGGGCGAAATGATCGACAACGTGATGGATAATCCGCTCAGTTATGGTCTGGCATTTGGCGGTGCGATGATTTGGGCGGTTTATTGTGTGGTGACAAAAAATAGCGCGAAAGGCAGTAACGGCATCACGCTGTTTTTCATGTTAACTGCGCTGACGCTGTGGCTGAAATCGCTGCTATCACCGCAGCCACCCGTAGTGTTTTCGCTGCAGGCGTGCATCAGCCTGGCACTGGCAGCGATGGCGATGGGGCTTGGCTATGCGGCGTGGAACGTCGGTATTCTGCACGGCAATGTCACGCTGTTAGCCGCAGCATCCTACTTTATCCCTATCATTTCATCGCTGATAGCCGCTTTTATCCTTGACTCCAGCCTGACCTTCTCCTTCTGGCAAGGCACGGCGATGGTTTGTCTCGGTTCGCTGCTCTGCTGGTGGTCAACGCGCAGGGCTACAACGCATAAGCTGGAAAGCAACACGCTGGAATAAGCGGCTGGATGGCGCAGCCGGGCGAGAATGCAGACAGTGGTGCACACTCAGCGCGGCGGCGGGAACATTTTGCGATACAGCGACGGCGTCATGCCGGTCACTTTGACAAACGCGCGGCGCATCACATCGGCACTGTGATAACCGCAGGCCGCCGGGATCGCTTTGAGCGGCAGCTCACCGGCATCCAGCAAAGCCCGCGCGTGGCTGATGCGTGCCTGCTCCAGCCATGCGCCAGGCTGGATCTGCATCTCCTGCTGAAACAGACGCGCTAAATGCCGCGTACTGAGGTGCATGTGCGCCGCCAGGTCTTCCAGCCCGCGAATCTGTGCCAGATGCGCGATTGCCCAACGCTGCATCTCCTGAAAGGCGCTGCGTCCGGCCAGGGACACCTGCTGTTTACGCACAAAATGTCCCTGTGTCACCGGGCGCTGGAAGAACATCACCAGGCTGGCGGCCACCTCCTGCGCCAGCTCGCGCCCGAGATCCTCTTCCACCAGCCGCAGCGCCAGATCCAGTCCGGACGTCACGCCCGCTGCCGTGCGTAATGCACCATCCGCCACATACAGCGCATCGGCTTCGACCTGCGCATCGGGTAGCAGTAATGCCAGCCGTTCCGCACACGCCCAGTGAGTAGTGACTTTCCTGCCGTTCAGCAAACCCGTTTGCGCCAGCAGCAGCGCCCCGGTACACACCGAGCCGTAACGCTGGCTGCGCTGACAGAGCGCGATAATCTGCTGGCGCTCACTGGCGGAAAGCTGCATCTGGCTGGCGTCAGGTGCTCCGGCGACCAGAAAGGTATCGGCGCGATGCTGTGTCGCCGCAGTTAGCGCAACGTTGGCTTCCAGCCGGACACCAGACGAGCAGCGGATGCTGGTGTGCTGCAGCGACATCACGCTGAGCTGATACACCTGACGATGCAGCAGCCGATTTGCCTCGGCAAACACATCCAGCGGCCCGGAAATATCCAGCAACTGGGCGCCGGGAACGGCCAAGAGGGTAATGTGATGGTGAGTCATTGTCTGGCTGTCCGCTTAAATCGCAATGTCAGAAATCATCGTTAAACAGAGATTCATGACATTGTCGCGCGGCTTTATGCTGAACGCAACTTCACTAAGCGGAGACATCACCATGAGTTTTACTCTTAACGGCATTCGTATTCCGGACAGCAAAATGGCGCGCGATGCTACCGCGCTGGTACGTGACATCGAATCGGATCTGTTATTTCATCACTCCAGCCGCGTTTTTTACTGGGGCGCTTTGGCAGGTCAGCGACTGGGGGTCAAAGTGGATGCCGAGCTGCTTTACGTTGGCTGCATGTTTCATGATGTGGGCCTGACGCAACAGCATTGCAGCTGCGATAAGCGCTTTGAAGTCGATGGCGCCAATGCGGCGCGCGATTTTCTGCAACATTACGGGGTTGCCCAGGCGGACATTGATAAAGTGTGGACGGCGATTGCCCTGCACACGACGCCCGGCATTCCGCAATTTATGGCCGGGGAAATCGCCCTGGTGACGGCCGGCGTTGAGATGGATGTGCTGGGTATTGACTATGACCACTTCAGCGATGAGCAACGTGAAGCCGTGGTGCAGCAGCATCCCCGTCCGGCACAGTTTAAAGAAGAAATTATCCAGGCATTTTATGAAGGCATTCAACACAAACCGGCGACGACTTTCGGCAACGTGAAAGCTGACGTCATCGCTGATAAGCAACCGGCATTTCGCCCGATGAATTTTTGCCGGATTATCCGCCAGTCGCGCTGGGCGGGTTAACATGGACAGCGGAGATAGCTCATCGCGAACGGGAGAAATGGCGACGGAAGCGTGCGCTGTGAATCCCGGCAACAAAATTAACTCATCGAACATTGTCAGCAGGGGAGAATTTTCGTTGCTACTATAGTGACGCAACACACAGCTCAAGCGTTGCGACGAGAATTTTTCCTGTAGTTTTTTTGTTATGCCCGCTCTGCGGGCATTTTTTTCCGAAAAATGCACCGTCGCGCTGCTGCCAAACCTCTTACGCCGCAGGTTTCAAACGGCTTGATTCCCCATTCCCCTGCTTCCAGCAATGCCTTTGCGGTCGTCCTTGTACGTTCAGTTAACAGAGGGTCATGCACGGACACGGTGTTAACCAAAGCAATCAATTCATAACAATTCGACCATGCTATAGGTATTTCTTCATTACAATTTCATTAGACTCATCCCCCGGTCGTCCAGAGGCAGGTTCAAACTTTCCACTGTAAATGATATTTTTGAATGTGCTTTTTCAGATATAGAAGTGATAGCATAGTTAGGAAGCACAGCTGTTACAAATTGATAGAGTAAAAGGACTTTGAAATGGAATTATTTTTAGTAGTAGTACTCTTATTAGCACTTCTGGCTCCGGTTTTATCTGTCGTACTTTTCAAAAAAAGCAAAAAATACCGAGAGGAAATAGCTCTTTTAATCTCCGGCAAAAATACGCTTGGCGAAGAATTAGGTGAAACGCAGAAAAAATTAGCTCAGGCTGTACGTGACCACGCAGAACTTGAAGGAAAAGCCACTCCTTTGTGGCAGTATCAGGAATTACACGATGCAGTATTAGATGCGGAAAAAAAGATTAAAACCGCTGACGCTATTGCCAGAGAAAAGCTGGATGACGCGCAAAAACAAGCGGCAAGAGCGGTAAACGAAGCTCACGATCAGGCTGCATTAACAATAAGCAACGCCAATAGCGAAGCTGTCGCTATCACCCAGGATGCGCGTGATGCTCGCTTGAAAGCCAAAGAACGACTCGATAACGCGAATAGTAAAGCGGATGAGCTGATCTCCAACGCAAATGATAATGCGATGAAAATAATCGCAGATGCAGAGATACGTGCAATGGAAATAGCTGGCTCCGCATATGAAGCGAAAGAGTTTGCAGAGACCTATCAGGCTGTCGCCAGGTCAATGAAAAATAAAATTGAAGGGTACGGCGATGAATGGATAGTGCCAAACCGAAGCGTTTTGGACGAACTGGCAGAGAATTATGAATTTACGGATGCAGGAAAAGAACTGCAAAAAGCCAGAGAGTTAACTAAGTCTCTTATCAAAACGAACAAAGCGGCAAGCTGTGATTACGTCGAACCAAACAGAAGAAACACCGCCATCAAATTCGTACTGGATGCTTTCAATGGAAAAGTCGACAGTACCCTCTCAAAAATTAAACACAACAATTACGGCAAATTATCCCAGGAAATAAAAGATGCCTTTGAGCTTGTTAATTTTAACGGTTCAGCCTTTAGGTCAGCCAGGATCACTGATATCTGCTTGCAGGCCCGACTCAACGAGCTTAAATGGGGAGTAGCTGTAAATGAAATTATGCTTGAAGAAAGAGAAGAACAAAGACGAATCAAAGAACAGTTGCGTGAAGAAGAAAAGGCGCGTCGCGAGTATGAAAAAGCGATAAAAGAAGCTGAAAAAGAAGAAAAAACAATTCAGCAGGCGATTGATAAAGCAACTAAAGAACTGATGCTCGCAGGCGAAGAACAACGTATAGCCCTCGAACAGAGACTGGCTGAGCTACAAATTAAATACGAAGAAGCTGAAGCCAAAAACCAACGAGCCATTTCTATGGCACAGCAAACACGTTCAGGTCATGTGTATGTGATCAGTAATATCGGCTCGTTTGGAGAAAACGTTTATAAAATTGGGATGACACGCAGACTCGAACCGCTCGACCGGGTTCGTGAACTTGGCGATGCCAGCGTCCCGTTTTCATTCGATGTACATGCAATGATCTACAGTGATGATGCTCCTTCGCTTGAAAACCACCTTCACAAAGTGTTTAACGATAAACAGGTAAACAAAGTCAATTCTCGCAAAGAGTTCTTTAATGTAGGTATTAAAGACATCAAATCCACGATTCAGGAAATGAGCATTGATGTGCATTGGACAATTTCTGCAGAAGCTAAAGAGTACAGAGAGTCTTTAGCCATCGAAAATGAACGCAACACAGCGTTAAAAGAAAGCGAAGAGTTGATTGTTGCATAATGTTTTGTAGCCATGATATGACCTGATGATGATACGTCAGGTCATTGTGAATGTATGAATAAGTGGCGGATCTGGTGACATTCATTCGTAACGGCTGGGGCAATCAGGCACCTGCGGTAACCGCGGATCAGGTGGCAAAACTGCGTAAAGATCTGCCAAAGGCAGCGGAGGCAGATAAGGAAAAGAGTCAGTAAAAACTGACGGAGAAAACGCCCTGTTCAGGGCCCCGATAAGGGCCCTGATAATGACGCCGGATAGCAATGGCAACCTGAGCAATTACCGTGCAATACCCCATCGCCAGCCTTAACTATGTTTTGTCGGCTTCGGTCAGGGTGGCTCTCACCTGCGGCAAACTCTGCGGGTAATTCTGCTGAATGAATTCAATCATTTTCTCGCGGACGTAGCAGCGTAAATCCCATGCCGTCGGTGAGTTCTGCGCGGTCATCAGTAAACGGATGGTCATGGTTTTTTCCGTGGTATCGGTCACCTGCAGTACCTGAGTTTCGCGATCCCAGAGCCGCGTCTCATTGAGGATTTTTTCAAAATGCTCACGCAACGGCGCCAGCGGCATCGAGTAATCAACATAGAGAAACACAGACCCCAATATTTGCGCATTATTTCGCGTCCAGTTCTGAAATGCATTCTCGGTAAAATAGGTGATGGGCAGCACCAGACGGCGTAAATCCCAGATGCGCACCACAACATAGGTCAGATTGATTTCCTCAATCCAGCCCCACTCCTTTTCGACCACCACCGCATCGTCAATTTTTATCGGTTGGGTGAAAGCAATCTGAATGCCGGCAAACAGATTCACCAGCGACTTTTGCAAAGCGAAACCAATAATAATACCGGCGACACCGGCACCCGCGAGGATGGTGGTGCCGAATTTACGTACACCGGGGAAGTTGAGCAGAATTAAACTCAGGCAAAACAGTACCAGGATGACGATAGCCACTTTTTTAACATAGATTAATTGCGTACGAATTTTACGCGCGCGCAGGTTGTTCGACAGGTTGATATCATAGCGAATAAATAACATATCCTGCGCTACGTTAATCAGGCGAATCAAAATGGAACAGAACGATAAGATGATAAAGATATTAAGCGTGGTGGCGATAAAGCTCAGTGAGCCAGGATCAAGATGCACATAATTCATCCCCATATTGATCAGCAGTAATGGAATGAATAAAAATAACGATCCCCGCAGATGCTTTTCCAGCGATTTAAACAGCTTGCGATCGCGGCTTTGCCAGTAGCGAATAAACCTGAGAAGAATAAAGCGGGCCAGAAAACCCAGCAGTAGCGAGAGTGTGACGAGCAATACAGCAGGTACCCATGTCGGCGCACCAGATAACTCACCTAGAAGTAATGGCATGATATTCCCTTCTGTTCAGCTAACAACCGTGGTTGTCAGATAAGTCACCAAAATCAGTAACCGTTATCGTGCCGGTTATCTGCTAAACCCATGATTTCGCACTTCAGTGGGTAAAAATATAGTTCACTGGCCGCTGTTAGCAGGGGAAAAACCCTTCAGGTCATCGGGTGCTCTGCTGGCGATCATCGCAAGGTTATGAATTGGTGGTTTTTTTCGGCTTTATTGCTAAAGGTCTGAAATTTCAGGCAGGTGATGAGGCAAAGCGTCAGAGGGTGCTGACGAGAAATGCGCTGACAGGCAGTGATGCTGCGTCCGGGGAAGAAGTACAGACAACCTGTTGCGCCAGCTCGCGCTGACCACGCGCATAGCGCAGCAGGTTGATGCAGAGAAAAAGCGCGCGATTAAGCGCGCAATGCCTTATTTGGCGTACGCCTCGGTAGAGAGCGTAATCGTCACTTCGTCGCCCACGGCCGGAACATATTTATCGATTTTAAAATCCGAGCGTTTGATGACGCCGGTGGCATCAAAACCGATCGCCTGCTTTTTAACCATAGGATGCATATCCTGCTTGTTCAGCGTGGCATGCAGCACAACCGGCTTAGTGATCCCTTTGATGGTTAAATTACCCTGCACATCATATTTATTATCGCCTTTACTTTCCACATGGGTGCTGTGGAAGGTGGCCTGAGGATATTTTTTAACGTCAAAATACTCATTACCCAAAAACTCTTTGGTCAGCGCTGGCACATGCGTGTCAATCGTTTTTAACGGCAGGGTCACATTAACCTGTGACTTTTCCGGGTTTTCTTTATCAAAAGCCAGCTGACCGGAAACATCAGAAATATCAGCAGTCGGATGAGAGAAACCAAAGTGATTCCATGCGATCACCACGGAAGTATGTTGCGGGTCAAGGTTATATTCCGTCGCTGCGGCATGTGACAGGGGAACATATAATGCCACCAGAGAAAGCAGCGCCGTTTTTTTCAAAAATTTCATGGAAACATCCTCAAATAATCAAGTGCTAATACTGTAGCGCAAACCTGCTAAGGTGTTATTGAAATCATTTGTTTTACCCATTCAAAATTTTTAACCGTTTTTTCCCGCAAGCAAATAATAACGCAGCGTGAAATTTACTGAAATGACGTAATTAAATTCCGGCGAGTCGAATTTAATAATTCCGTTTTTATGTAGACTAATTTAGCGGCGAGGAGAAGAACGGCAAACCATGTTGAGCATGCGATTAACAGACCGCCTGAATAGCCGGCGGCCGCCACGCTTTATTCTTCGCTGGCACGACGTTGATCATAGACAACCTGTGCCTTTTCAATCGCGTCGCCCTGCTCTCTGGCCCACTTCACCAGCGCAACAAACGGATCCTGCAACGTCTGGCCCAGCGGCGTAATGGCATATTCCACCGCCACCGGGGACGAGGCGATCACGCGGCGGCTGATCAGGCCGTTACGCTCCAGCCGGCGCAACGCCTCCGTCAGTGCCTTGTGGGTAATCGGATCAAGACGGCGCTTGATCGCGTTAAAGCGCGCGGGTTCAGTGCACAGCACGGTCAGAATTAATACCGACCACTTATTGGCGACCTGTTCCAGGATTGGACGGGTGCTGTTGACCTCTGCCAGCAGCGCCGCGATATCAGTCGGCATGGGGTTTCCTTATGTATATCTAATGTAGATAAGGTGCGTAATTGACACTAAATATACGAAATGTATCATCAGCCGTCTACCCCTCTCATTCTGGAGCAGCCATCATGAAACTCGAAGGAAAAGTCGCGCTGGTGACCGGCGGCGGCAGTGGTATCGGCCTCGCCATCGCGCGCCGTTTTGTGCAGGAAGGTGCCCACGTTTTCATCACCGGGCGACGCGAAGCGCTGCTGGCCGAAGCCGTCACGCTGACTGGCGGCCGCATTGAGGCGATAGCAGGCGACCTCACCAGCGCAGACGATGTTGCCCGTCTGTTTGACACCGTGCAGGCCCGCGCCGGACGTCTCGATATTCTGGTGAACTCCTCTGGCGTGGCTGAACCCGCCAGCCTCGAAGAGACCAGCGCAGAGCACTTTGACCGCACGTTCGGCCTCAACGTGCGTGCCATGGTATTCACCGTACAGCATGCGGTGAAGCACATGACGGAAGGCGGTGCCATCGTGCTGGTGGGCTCGATTGCGGGCAGCATGGCCAATCCTGGCTATGGCGCTTATTCGGCCAGCAAAGCCGCGGTGCGCGCCTATGCCCGCACCTGGAGCAGCGAACTGGCACCGCGCGGCATTCGCGTCAACACGCTCAGTCCTGGCCCGACGGACACGCCGATGTTTGACCAGGTCAGCGACGAGGTACGACAGACATTCAGCGCGCAGATACCGGCCAAACGCCTCGGCCATCCTGACGAAGTTGCGGCGGCCGCCCTGTTCCTCGTATCGGACGAAAGTGTTTATATTACCGGCAGCGAACTGGTGATTGATGGCGGCATGTCCGCGTAGTGGTTGTCGTGCTGCACAGCGCGCCTGCCGGGCGTTGTGCAGCCACCGATAACGTTTCTCAGAAGGTATAGCTAAAGCCGACCGTGCCGGTGACCTGATCGCGCCGGGACACGATCGGGCTGTCCGCGGCGCGATCGCCCAGCCAGCTGTAACCCGCGCTGACCAGCGTGCCCCAGTGGGCATCAAACTGGTGGCTCCAGGTGAGCGTAGTCGCAACACCGTAGAAGCCGCCGCCGGAATCGTAGCGCGAGAACCGGCTGCGCCTGCTCTGGACATCGCTCACGCCATACCAGGTATTCATATAACGCGCATCGCCAAACAGCGCCGCCGTCTGCAGTGCAACGGTATCGCTGTCGCGCTGGAGGGGCACCAGCGTAACGGATGCCTGATAGTTCACGCCCTGATCATCGCTGAGCGGCAGCACCGCTTTGCCCTCTGCGCTCAGCCACGGTGTGAGCTGCCAGCCCAGCGCCAGTGCAGTGTTCACCGTCGCACTGATGTTTCCCATGCCTTGCAGCCGGCTGGCGCCGTCCCGCCACGTCGAATCTTTATCGCTTCGGCCCAGGCCATAACCCAGCGTGTGTTCCAGATAAACCCCGCTGTCGCTCTGCAGGTCATAACCAATGCCTTTCTGGGCATCAGCAAAAAATGCGCCGTCTCTGGCCTGGAAAATCGGTACCGGCTGCACCCGTGTTTTATTCGATCCGCTGTAGCGTGGCGCGAATTGCGCCCCCGCGCCGAGCGTCAGGCTGGTCTGTGCGTCGCCATCCGCCCTGGCGGCAGCGGAAATCATGAGTAGCAGATGGGTCATGTACATCAGCGTTTTTCTGGTTATCATCGTGTCACCTCTTTATCGGTCCGTTTACCGCCCCTTGCCCGGGCAGCCGCAGCGCGAAGCCGAAGTATCCCGGGGCTGTGTCAACAAACAGCCAGGGATTTATGAAGAAACTGTCAAGGTGAGTTATGCAGACCAAAAATATCCTGATTATTGAGGACGACGCTGACGCGGCTGAGGTGCTGGAGGCCTATCTGCTACGGGAAAATTATGCGGTGCGTGTTGCCGCGGATGGCCTGAGCGGACTTGAGCTGGCCCTGCGCTGGCAGCCCGCTCTGATTTTGCTTGATGTGATGCTGCCCGGCCTGAACGGCACCGAGGTGCTGGCAAAACTCCGGCGCAGCAGCGAGGTGCCGGTGATTATGGTCACGGCCATGGGCGATACGCCCGATCGCATCGGTGCCCTGCGCTACGGCGCGGATGATTATGTGGTCAAGCCTTATCATCCCGGCGAAGTGGTAGCACGCGTGCAGGCAGTGCTGCGGCGCAGCGCGGTAAAAACGCCGCAGGAAGAGATCCTGCGCTGGCAGGGGCTGGAGGTGAACAGCGGCGCGATGACGGTTACCGTCACGCAGGCCTCCGGTAACGTGCTTTGCGTTGATACCACGCCAACCGAATTCACGCTGCTGGTCACGCTGATGCGCGCACCGGTGCGCGCGCTGAGCCGCCCGTTTTTGCTGGAGCAGTGTATGCCGGACAGCGACGCGCTGGAGCGGGTGATTGATACCCACGTGTATAACCTGCGCAAAAAGCTGGAAGCGGCCGGTATGGCGGGCGTGCTGCTCAACGTGCGCGGCGTAGGCTACCGGTTCCGCCAGCCATGACAGAAAAATCCCCACAAACGCTCTGGCGCTGGCTTTGTCTGCGCATTCTGACGCTGGCTATCGGTACCGTGGTACTGATTGCTTTGTGCATGTGGCTGCGCTTCACGGTGCAGTACCTGTGGATCACGCACCATATGCCGCCGGCGGTTCTGCATGAATTTCTCGCCCTGCGTGCACATCCGGAACGCGATCCCGCGCGCTTTCACCAGATCATCGATAGCTGGTGGGGCATACGCTACTCCGATCCGTCCATTGCTTCCTCGGACTGGATCACCGTCGGCATCCTGGTGCTGGTGACCATTCCGTTTATTGCCTATTTCGGGCTGCGTCACGCGCGCCCGCTTTCTGCACAGTTCAGCCAGCTCAGACGAGCGGCAGACCAGGTGACCGCAGGCGATTTCGGTGCGCAGGCGGCGTTAACGCCGGCAGCGCCCGCCGAACTGGCGCAGTTCGCGCACAACTTCAACGCGATGACGCGCCAGCTGGCGCGTTACGACAAAGAGCTGCGTACGTCGCATGTCGCCATGGCGCATGAGCTGCGGTCGCCGCTCAACGCCGCCATGGTGCGTCTGCAGGCGCTGCTTGATGGCGTGTTCAGCGCTGACTCACGTCAGCTCGCCCTGATCATGGCGCAGCTCAGTTGTCTGCACCGGCTGATCGATGAGCTGCATCTGCTGTCACTGGCGGATGCCGGCCAGCTCACGCTGGAGAAAGTCCGCTGCAACCCGGCCGATATCCTGCGCGAGCGCCTGCAGTGGATCAAACCGCAGCTGGATGAAGCGCGCATCAGCACCGGGGTAGCGCTGGCTGAAGAGACATTGCTGCCGGTCGATCCGTTCCGTCTCGGACAGGTTTTCACCATCCTGCTGGAAAACGCCCTGCGCTATGCCGGAAGCGGCAGCCAGCTGCAGCTGCGCACGCGCAACACCGTTGATCATTACGAAATCATCGTGCAGGACAGCGGCCCGGGCGTTCCTGCGGCGTTTCTGGCGTTGATGTTTGAGCGCTTTGCGCGCGGTGAGGCGTCACGCGCCCGCCACTCGGGCGGCAGCGGGCTGGGCCTGTCGATTGCGCGGGCGATTTGCCAGGCGCACGGCGGCACGATTAATGCCACGCTGCCGGCAACGGGAGGCTTGCAGGTACAGATTTTGTTGCCGCGCAACGCCTGACGTTGTTGCCCTTCTTGACACGCTCTTGATGGAACATCGCCGGATTCTTGATAATCGCACGGTGTAATGGCGCAAATACCGATAAAGGAATTGCGCCATGACCGACGAGCTTCCCTGCCTGATCAAACAGGGTGTGCGCCACCTGCTTAATCCGCGCCACCTGGTTTCCCTGCTGCCGCTGCTGCCCTGTCTGCTGCTGACGGCCCTGCTGCTGACCGGCTGTGACCGCAAGCGTTCACCCACGCCGCCGCCACCGCGTCCGGTAAAGTTCATCACGGTTGGCCCGCCCACGCCCGCCGGGCAGCAAACCCTGACCGGCGAGATCCGCGCGCACGATGAAACCTCGCTCAGTTTCAGGCTGGAGGGGCGGATTCTGACGCGCAGCGCCGATGTCGGCAGCCGCTTCAGGCAGGGAGAGACGCTCGCGGTGCTTGACAGCCCCGGCGCGCTGAATCAGCTGGCGAGCGCACAGGCGGAGCTGAACAGCAGCCGCGCGGCCGAAAAGGTGGCGGCCCTCAATCTGCACCGCATGCGGCTGCTGATGCCGTCCGGGGCAATTGCCCGTGCTCAGCTCGATAGCGCCAGCGCCGACTGGCAGGCTGCGCTGGCGCGGCGGCAGAGTAGTGAAGCGGCATTGAAAAATGCGCAGGATAGCCTGCGCTGGACCCACCTCACCGCGCCTGACGATGGCGTGGTGACGGGCGTCAGCGCCGCAGCCGGTCAGGTGGTCAGCGCTGGTCAGACGGTGTTTACCGTTGCGACCGGCACAGGCCGTGACGTGGTATTTGACGTTGCCACACCTGAAACCCTCGATCGCCGGGCCAGTGCCCGTTTCCGCGTTGCGCTATTGCAGAATCCGTCCGTGATGGCCGAAGCGCACCTGCGTGACGTCAGTCCACAAGCCGACGCCCAGACACGCAGCTGGCGGGTGCGCATCACACTGGACAATCTTCCCGCGGAGATGGTGCTGGGTGCCAGCGTCGCCGTCACCCTGCCGCTGGCCGACACGACGGCGGATGCGGTGATGGCGATTCCGGCCACCGCGCTCACCCGCCAGGCAGGCCAGCCGGCGGTGTTTATTCTTGACCCGGTGAAAAACTGCGTTATCCGGCGCACGGTGGCGATTGCCGGCTACACGGCAGATGCGGTATGGATTCGCGCCGGCATCAGGCCAGGCGATCGGGTGATCACGGCGGGCGTCAGAAGCCTGCGTGACGGTGAACGCGTTGCCGGCAGCCAGGAGGACCAGCATGAAACCGGCGTTTAATCTTTCTGCCTGGGCGCTGAAGCAGCAGCAGCTGATGGCCTTTCTTATGTTGCTGATCGTGGCAGCAGGCATCGTCAGCTATGAAAAACTCTCGCGCAACGAAGATCCGGCGTTCACCATCAAAACTGCGGTGGTGTCTGCGCAGTGGCCAGGTGCCGACATCAACGATACGGTCAGACTGGTCACCGATCCGCTGGAGAAAAAGCTGCAGGAAATTCCCTGGCTGGATTATGTGCAGAGTGAAACGCACGCTGGCCGCACGGTCATTTTCGTCAATCTGCGTGACGACACCCCGCCTGCGCAGGTGGCCGGAATCTGGTACCAGGTGCGTAAAAAAATGCAGGATGTGACCCCGGCTTTGCCGCAGGGCGTGCAGGGCCCGGCGGTCAACGATGAGTTTGACGATACCTTTGGCACGATTTACGGCTTCACTGCTGACGGTTTTTCCCCGCGCGAGCTGCGGGACCGGGTGGACGACATTCGCCGCGATCTGATGAGTCTGCCGGATGTGGGTAAGATCCAGCTACTGGGCGAGCAGGAAGAGCAACTGGTGGTGGCTTTTTCCCCGCGCCAGCTGTCCGCCATGGGGCTGGATTTGCAGCAGGTAGCAGAGGCGCTACGGGCGCAGAATGTCGTCGAGCCGGCGGGCAGCGTGCGCACCGCCACCGATAATATCGCCCTGCGCGTGAGCGGCGCGTTCAACAGCGAGGCGAGCCTGCAGGGGGTTACGCTGCGCGTTAACGATCGCTATGTTCCGCTGACGGCGATCGCCACCATCACGCGCCGCCCCGCTGAGCCGCCTGCCCCGCTTTTTCGCGTTAACGGCCAGCCGGCCATCGGACTGGCCGTGTCGATGGCCGCCACCGGCAACATGCTGGAGTTTGGCCAGGCACTGCGGGCGCGCATGGAGAGCGAAGCCAGCCAGCTGCCGCACGGCATTGAGATGACGCGCATCGCCGATCAGTCAGCGGTAGTGCAACAGGCGGTGAGCGGATTTGTCGATGTGCTGGGCGAGGCAGTGATCATTGTGCTGGCGGTTTCGTTTGTCTCGCTGGGACTGCGCGCCGGCCTGGTGGTCGCGGCGGCGATCCCGCTGGTGCTCGCCATGACGTTTATCGGCATGCATCTGGCCGGTATCGGCCTGCAGCGCATCTCGCTCGGCGCGCTGATCATTGCGCTGGGCCTGCTGGTAGACGATGCAATGATCACGGTGGAAACCATGGTGGCGCGGCTGGAGGCCGGCGATTCCCGCACCGGCGCAGCGACCTGGGCGTTCAGTACCACCGCCTTCCCGATGCTGACCGGTACGCTGGTGATGATTGCCGGTTTTATTCCGGTCGGCTTTGCCGCATCCAGCGCGGGCGAATATTGCTATACCCTGTTTGCGGTGGTGCTGATGGCGCTCATCAGCTCATGGCTGGTGGCGGTGCTGTTTTCACCGCTGACCGGCAGCTGGCTGTTGCCGGCCACGCTAAAGCAGCACCGCGCCGGAAACGGGCGCCTCAGCCAGTGCTATCGCCGCCTGCTGAGCAGCGTGCTGCGCCACCGCATGCTGACACTGGCGATGGCGATGCTGGCGCTGTTGCTGGCCGGCGTCGGCACCACGTATATGCAGGGCGAGTTTTTCCCGGCCTCCGATCGGCCGGAGCTGCTGGTGAGCCTGGCGCTGCCGGCCAGTGCGTCGCAGCAGGCCACCCTGCGTCAGGTGCAACGCCTTGAGCGGATTGTCTCCGCCAGCCGGGATGTTGACCACTATTCGTCTTACGTCGGCACCGGTGCGATACGCTTCTACCTGCCCATGGATGTGCTGCTGGACGATGAAAACAGCGCTCAGCTGGTGGTGGTGGCCAAAAGCCTGGCTGCCCGTGAACGACTGCAGCGCTCGCTGGATGCGGTGCTTGCCCGGGACTTCAGCGACATCACCACGCGCGTCGCGCCGCTCGAGCTCGGTCCGCCGGTAGGCTGGCCGATTCGTTATCGCATCAGCGGGCCGGATTATCGCCAGGTGCAGCAGCTGGCAGAGCGGCTGGCCGCCGCGCTCGGCAGCTCAGCGCTGACGCGTGACGTCAATCAAACCGCCGGTGAGCCCGAACGCGTTATCACCTTGCAGGTGAATCAGACGGCAGCGCGCGCAGCCGGCCTCTCTTCGGACCTGATTGCTCAGTATCTGCATACGCTCTGGTCAGGAACGCTGATCACCACGGTACGCGATCGCAACCGGCTGATTGATGTGGTGCTGCAGGGCAACGCTGCAGCGCGCCATGATCTGAGCAGCCTGTCCGGACTGCTGCTAACCGCGCCGTCGGGCGCAAAAATTCCGCTGACGCAGGTCGCAACACCGCAGTGGGGGCTGGAGGATCCCGTTATCTGGCGACGCCAGCGCCTGCCGTTTATCACCGTCCAGACCGATACGGCGCCGGGTTTGCGCGCGGAAGCCGTCTCCGCCGGCCTCACGCCGCTGATTGCCACCTTCAGAGCCAGCTTGCCGGCCGGTTACCGCCTGAACGAGGACGGGGCGGTAGCAGAGTCTGACAAGGGCAACCAGTCGGTGATCGCTATCCTGCCGGTCACGCTGCTCTGCATGCTGGTATTGCTGATGTTACAACTGCGGCGGATTTCCCGCCTGCTGCTGGCCCTGCTGATGGCGCCCTTTGGTCTGCCGGGCATTGTGCTGGCCATGCTGCCGACCGGCACGCCGATGGGCTTTGTGGCGCTGCTGGGTGTTATTGCTCTGGCTGGCATGATCATCCGCAACGCGGTGATCCTGATCAGCGAGGCAGATAACAACGTTGATGCAGGTATGCCGCCGGATGCGGCCATTGCGGCTGCGGTAGAACACCGCGCCCGGCCGATCGTGCTCACCGCCAGCGCCGCGATTCTCGGTATGATCCCCATCTCGCGTCAGGTTTTCTGGGGACCGATGGCGCTGGCGATTATCGGTGGGCTGTTAGTGGCGACGCTGGTGACGCTCACGGTTTTACCCGCGGCGATGAGTCTGGTGATGCAGGCAGCAGCCCGTCGTGACAAACTGAAATCGCTGCGCTGGCGGCCGTTCAGAAAATAACCGCCTGCTGGTCAGCTCAGCTGGCACGGGGCAACGAAAGGTTTATCCACAGGGTTCCGGGCAGGATATGCACGCCAGATGTGGACAGTATCAGGAGAGAACGCGCAGCACCGGCTGCGCGTGGTCACGGGCTATTTCACTACCGGATGCTTCTCCTGCTGTAGCGCCTTCATGAAGGTGTCGCTGAGATGCAGATGCTGACGCACCAGCGCCGGTGGCGTGCTGGCCAGCCACTGGTTGAGCGAAATATCCGCGTAATAATCGCTTTTAAACAGTTCCAGAAAGCGCAGCGGCTTGTCACCCGTGTTTTCGATATAGTGCCCCATGGCAAAGGGCACATAGCCGACATCACCGGCGCGGAAGTCAAACGTACGCGCCTGACCCGACGAGGCAAACACGCCCATCCGCCCCTGACCTTCCAGATAGTATTGCCATTCATCGTTATTGGGATGCCAGTGCAGTTCGCGCATCGCACCGGGAGCCAGTTCCACCAGCGCGGCGGCGATGGTTTTCGATACCGTAAAATTACTGGAATCAGTAATGCGTACCGTGCCGCCCGGCAGCGTCAACGGCTTCTGCGCCAGCATTTTATGCGAGAAGACCTGTTTCGATTTCACCCCGCCGCTCACCGCCGAAGCCGCCGCGCCGTCCGGTGCCTGCCCGGCAAAGATGTACTCCTCTTCCGGCGAGGGCAGCGTGTTAAACACCTCAGCCGGCACGCCAAAGTTTTTTGCCAGCACTTCGGGCGGGATATGTTTGAACCAGTCGCTGAGCAGAAAGGTACTGTCTTCATCGAAATTGCCGTTGTCGAAGGCCAGCAGGAATTCGCAGCCGTCCGGCCCGAGGCCCTGAATCGAGTGCGGCACGCCCGGCGGGAAATACCATAAATCGCCCACGCCGACGTCATCGACAAACCAGCCACCTGCGGTATCCAGCGCGGTGATGCGCGCATTGCCGTACAGCATGTAGGCCCACTCGCCCTCTTTGTGCCAGTGCAGTTCGCGGATGCCCCCCTTATCCAGCCGCATATCGACGCCAGCAATGGTGGTGGAAATGCCCAGTTCGCGCTGCGTCACCTGACGCGTCCAGCCGCCGCTGCCCTTACGCACGTGCGCATCGCTGAACGAGAAGCGCAGGTTGGGCAACGTGCCGCTGTCGGTTGCTGGTGGATCGACCAGATCCGGATTCAGCGCTTCGCGCACTGGATCGTGCGGGCCAGGATCGCGCGGATGGTTGGGATCATTCGCCGGATAAGTCGCCACCTTGCCGTCGTGGGCATGGACCTTGCCGGCCGCCAGCGCCACGGTGCCACCAGCCGCGAAGGCCATAAAGCTTCTGCGAGATAAGTTTTCCAGTTTCATACCTGCTGTCTTCCTCAGTTTCTTATGGTTTGTGTCATGCCCCTTAACCATAATCAACCTGTGGCTTTTGCCAACCTTGTGTCACCGCTGAAATCAATAGAAAACCTTTATCATCGCGTAATCCCGCTATTCACTCGCCTCACGCCATTTACGCTTCGTTGAGATCGCGTTGACGTTCAGGTTATATCTGCCGACAAATAAGGCACAAAGTGATTAAACCCCCTCTCCGATTAAGCAATTTTTTTAATGATAGCCCGCCGCAAAAGTTAATTTAATGTTACAAAAGCATCGCAATTGCAATAATTACCCGGCTACGTTTTTTTCTCCGGCGAGACGTGGCCGTTCCGGGCGGAAGCCCATGCCGATCAATCGGCCAAACAGATGGCGTAAAAACGGATAGCGGCTGATGAGCTGCGGAACCTTACTGGGCTTGGTGCGCGGGCGCTTGCCGCTGCTCATTTTGATCTGCAGGAATTGCGTCGCCACCGTCGGAAACTGCCGCCGCCGCTGCACATTCTCTAAATCGCGCAGCGTGAGCGTGCCGTTTTGCAACGGCCGCGTCAGATAATTGGCGCTGGCCACCGCGTCCTGAATCGCCAGGTTCACGCCAACGCCACCAATCGGTGACATCGCATGCGCAGCATCGCCAATGCACAGCACGCCGGGCTTCATCCATTTGTCCAGCCGATCGATACGGATGGATAACAGACTCAGCTGCTGCCACTCCTGCAGCTGCGCCATGCGCGCCACGCTGAACGGCGCAACCTCTGCCATGCGGTTTTTCAGCGCGTCGAGCCCGGCCTGCTTCAGCGCCTCGAATTCGCCTTTCTGAATGGTGAATCCACACTGCCAGTATTCGCCGCGGTCAATAACGATGAAGTTTTGCTTCGGCCCCTTGTGGCCCATCCCCAGCTCGGGGTCGTCCGGCTGTTTATCCAGCCGGAACCACACCACATCGCGTGGAGCACCAAAGCTTTTACCCACCAGCCCGGCTTTCTGCCGCACCGCCGAGCGACGGCCATCAGCGCCTATCACCAGCGGCGCGTGAATTTCGTGACCTTGTAACGTTTTCACGCCTGCGATTACGCCATCCTGATAAAGAAAATCGTCAAAACCGGTGGATTGCAGCAGCGTGAAACCGGGATAGTGCGCCGCCTGGGCGGCGAGGAAAGTGAGGAAGTCCCACTGCGGCATGAAGGCGATAAAACGGCAGCGCAACGGCAGACGGGAGAAATCGGCCATGGTGATCTCCTGCCCGCCCACTTCCGCCTGTAACTTTTCCGCGCGCTGATGCGGCAGCGCCAGCAGCGCGTCGAGCAGACCCAGCTGGTGCATGATCTCCAGGGTTGAGGGATGAATGGTGTCGCCGCGAAAATCGCGCAGAAAATCGGCGTGTTTCTCAATCACGACCGCGCGCAGGCCGGCGCGCGTCAGTAAATAGGCCAGCATTAAGCCGGCCGGACCGCCGCCGACGATACAGCAGTCGGCGTTTATCACCTGTGGAGACGGCATGATATCCTCATCAATTGCTATATATGATAATTGTTATCATTTATATAGCATCTGCGCGTCACCAGGGTGATGATAAATGCCGCAGTCAGACTAGTGGTTTGCCACCAGCCCCAGCGCAATCAGGCTGCGCGCGGTGGCAAGAATGGCCTCCTGCGGACTGCGCGGGTGCCAGTTCAGCAGCCAGCCAGCTTTAGCGGCGCTGACGTTCATATCAACGCCCAGCAGTTTTACCATTCCCGTCATCAGCGGATTTTGCGCTGCCGCCGCTCGCACCATGGCGTCACTCATTGGCTGCAGCGAAACCTTCTCTGCTTCTGCTGCCAGATGGGTCTTGAGCGTGCGCGCCACCTCAATAAGCGGCAGGCTGTGCCCCGAACTGGCGAGGAAGCGCTGCCCCTGCGCGGCGGCGTGGGTCATCGCCAGCACGTGCAGACTGGCCACGTCACGCACGTCAACAAAACATGAGTTGATGTCAGGACAGCCTGGCTGCCCCTCCAGTAGCTCCTTCACAATGCGAATCGAATGTGAATAGTCGGCACCCAGCACCGGTCCCAGCACCGACACCGGGTTCACCGTGGCCAGTTCCAGACCGTTACCCTGCTCAGCGATAAACTGCCAGGCGGCGCGTTCCGCCAGGGTTTTCGATTTCTGATACGGCCACACATCGCCGCTGACATCGCTCCAGTCGCGCTCGGTAAAGGGGCGCGGATAGTCCGCTGGATGTCCGATACCGACCGCGCCAAACGCCGAGGTCAGTACCACACGTTTAACACCTGCATCGCGCGCGGCGCGCAATACGCGCAGATTTCCTTGAATCGCCGGATTCACCCAGTCAGCTTCGCTTACCTGGCTACCGGTCGGGGTGGGTGAAGCGCCATGCAGCACGAAGCGACAGCCTGCCACCGCGTCTTCCCAGCCCGCGTCTGCCGTTAAATCGGCAACAACGAATTGCAGCGCCTCGCCTGCGGCCACCCCGGCCTGCAACAGATGCGCCCTGACTTCAGCTTCACGTTCGGCATCACGTAAGGTGGTTCGCACCTGATAGCCCTGCTGCAGCAGCGCAATAATGCAGTACTGAGCGATAAACCCGCTGCCGCCGGTAACCAGAACCTTTTCATTACTCATTTTACTTCCTCATCACAAGCATCGTTCATTCGACGCGCTCTACGTTAAGCGGCGGAGGGCGGATTTTGAATGCTTGCCAATGCAGTTTACTTGCGTGATAGTACAGAAATGAGCCTTGACCCCTTTTCCGACATTCTGCGATTCGTTCGCGCTGAATCACTGCTGACCGGCGGTTTTACCGCGGGCGGACGCTGGGCGCTGCGCTTCCCTGCGCCCGATAAAATTAAATTCTTCGCCATCATCAAAGGCAGTTGCTGGGTCATACTGGAGGGCGAATCTGAACCGTTCCACTTTGCCACCGGCGACGTCGGCTTGCTGAGCGCTAAACGCGCCTTCGTGCTGGCCAGCCATCCGGACGAGCCGCCGGTTGACGCCATGAGTGTGTTTTATGGCGCAGGAAAAGGTCATGCGCCGATTGGCAGCGGTGATGATTTTGTCCATATCGGCGGCCATGTACTGCTTGATCCTGCCAGTGGTCGTTTACTGACCCACGTATTACCTCCCTGGATTCAGGTACCGGCGGCGTCACCGCAGGCGGCGTCATTCCGCTGGGTGCTGGATCAACTGGTGCAGGAAGGCCAGCATGTCCAGCCGGGATCGCAGCTGGCAACGGCCCAGCTGGCACAACTGCTGTTCATCCAGATTCTGCGGGCGCATTTGCAAACCAGCAGCGCACTGCCCGCCAGCTGGCTGCGGGCGCTGAGCGATGCGCGGTTGGCACCGGCGTTACAGCGGCTGCATGGCGAACCGGCACGCAACTGGCATCTGGACGAACTGGCGCGTGCCTGTGCCATGTCGCGCACCCGTTTTGCCCAGTATTTTCGCCAGGTGGTTGGCATTACGCCGATAGCCTATCTGACGGCGTGGCGCATGCGGCTGGCAGAGCGTGCGTTGCAGGAGGAAAATGAGGCGGTGGCCGTGGTAGCGCAGACGCTGGGTTACGCCTCAGAGAGCGCCTTCAGTCATGCTTTTAAGCGTGAAACGGGTCAGTCACCCAATGCATTTCGCCGCGCCGTGCGGTTACAGCAGGCGCAGCGATAAAGCGCGCCGCGTTGCGCGGCGCCGGGCATTATTTAAGTTGCGAAGAGACGCGCCACATATCCACCCCGCCTTCGGTGGCGTAGCGATCAATGTCCGCCAGTTCCTGTGCCGTAAAGGTCAGGTTGTCCAGCGCGCGCAGGGAATCGCTTAACTGATCAACCGTGCGGGCACCAATCAGCGCAGAAGTGACCCGCTCATCACGCAGCGCCCAGGCGATCGCCATCTGCGCCAGCGTCTGACCGCGCGCTTCAGCAATCGCGTTGAGCGCGCGAATTTTTGCCAGGTTCTCTTCGCTGAGCATGGCAGAAAGACGCGGATCGCTGCCGCCGGCGCGCGCGCCCTGCGGTACGCCGTTGAGGTATTTGTTGGTCAGCATGCCCTGTGCCAGCGGGGAAAAGGCAATGCAACCGCTGCCGAGCTCCGCCAGCGTATCGAGCAGCCCGTGCTCAATCGTGCGGTTTAGCATCGAGTAATTGGGCTGATGAATAAACAACGGCACTTTCTCATCGGCCAGAATCGCAGCGGCCTGACGCGTCAGCTCTGGCGAATGGGAAGAGATGCCGACATACAGCGCCTTACCCTGACGATGCAGCTGTACCAGCGCGCCCATGGTCTCTTCCAGCGGCGTATTCGGATCGACGCGATGACTGTAGAAGATATCGACATAATCCAGCCCCATGCGGCGCAGGCTGTTATCACAGCTGGCAATCAGATGCTTACGGGTGCCGGTCGGGCCACCGTAGGGACCCGGCCACATATCCCAGCCGGCTTTGCTGGAGATGATCAGTTCATCACGATATGGGGCAAAATCCTGCGCCAGCCAGCGGCCAAAGTTTTCTTCAGCCGATCCCGCTGGCGGACCGTAGTTATTAGCCAGGTCGAAATGGGTAATGCCGTTATCAAACGCGTGGCGCAGGATCGCTCTGCCGGTCTCAAACACGTCAACGCCGCCAAAATTCTGCCATAGCCCCAGCGAGATCAGCGGCAGCACCAGGCCACTTTTGCCGGTTTTACGGTACTGCATGTTGGTCTGATAACGCGCTGGCGATGCAACATAACTCATAACAGATTCCTCTCATTAAATGCCGCCGTACAGGTGCACAGAAGACATTGTTCTGCTTTCCTGCAAAACCGCGCGGCGAACAGGCGATTGCCGGACAAATTTTTACCGCGTATCGTTAATCTGTAAAATTCATTATTGTGATTAAATTCATCTTTTATGGAGATAACTGATGGAATTGCGCCAGATGCGGCACTTCATCGCCGTGGCGGAACATGAAAATTTCACCCGCGCCGCACAGAGTATGCATATTGTGCAATCGGCCTTGTCCACCTCGATCAAACAGCTGGAGGAGGAACTGGGCACGCCGCTTTTTATCCGCTCCACTCGCCAGGTGCGCCTGACCATGGCCGGGAAAGTGTTTCTTGATTACGCCAGAACCATCGGCGCCTTTGTCGAAAAAGCGTCGCAGGAAGTGGCAGCGATCGTGGCGCTTAAGACCGGAACCCTGTCGATTGGCACGGTGCAAAGCGTGCCGCCGTTTATCGATCTGCCGCAATTACTGGAAACCTTTATTCGTCGCTTTCCGGATTTTGACGTCAAGCTGTGTCAGGGATCATCGGCGAAGCTCAACGCAAAAGTGCACAATCAGCAGATCGATCTGGCGATTATGCCGGTGGAGGAAGTCTCCGACCGGCTGTCGTCGCGCATCATCGCCTGCGATGAAATCGTAGTAGCGTTCGCCGCCGATTATGCCGGATTCACCGCGATGCAGCCGGACGTCACCATGGCACAACTGGCGCAGCAGTCGTTTATCGATTTCGAAGCCGGCCAGGGCACCCGCAAGGTGAATGACAACAGTTTTGCCCTGCAGGGGCTGAGCCGCAAAGTGACGTTTGAAGTCAGCGATCTGGAAACCCTGCTGAGTCTGGTTGAGCGCAATATGGGGATTGCCCTGCTGCCCGAACAGGTAGTGAAAGCGCGCAGCACGACGCTGCATTATTGCCGCATTAGCGACGTTGATGTGTGCTGGGAACTGGCTGTGGCCTGGCTCAGCGACCGTCCCGGCAGTATGAACGTCTACGACCGGCCAGTGCAGGAGTTTATGGATATTCTGGGCAGCAGCGATTAGCGCCGGGGCGGGTAACGGTGCAGGATGACGGCGGCAGCGCTTGTTATGTTTTAACGAATCGACAGTCAGCCATGATTCGGTCGCCATCAATGGCGACCCTACCGGGAAATTGCACCCTCACTGTAGAGTGCGCATTAATATCTGATTCAAGCCACTGTTTGTCAGGGATTATGTGGCTAAAAACCCTTGCCACTCGCACTCCCGCCTGTACAGAAGCGCTTTTGTTGTATAAGTTTAAGGGTGCTGTCGGGGAAAAATTTCGCTCAGCAGGTCACACATTTCCGACAGAGGAAGAGCGACACTATCAGTCGTTGATTAGGCTTTGGTTTACCTGCACCAGGCAATGCTAAACGCAACGCGGATACTGAGAGCTTTTATGTATAGAAGTGAAGATGAAAAACTGGCCGACATTGTCATGGGCGATGCCGTGCTGCAATTGTTAAAACAAGCCGGACCGGTAACCACTCTCGCGCTGCTGGAAAAACTGCGCGCGATGGCGGCCTCAGAAACCGATCCGGCCCGCCAGCGCGCGTTTCGCTATGCGATTGCTGAAGTGCAGAACAGCAAAAGTGCGCCACTGGGCGAAGCGGTGGCGTTAAAAGGTAGCGATAACGTGACCCATATTTTTCGCAACCGTGATAATACGGGCAAAAACACCCGACATTAGCCCCGCTCTGCCCCTGTCTGCTTATCAATAACGTAACCGCCCGCTTATGCCTGCGCCCGACAGGTGACGGCTACACAGCTGCACACTCTCCGGCTGCGGCTCATCCATTAACAGGGCGAGGAAGCTGTCGGCCCACCAGTGACAATCGTAGCGGTGCAGGTTATTCATCAAGCGCGCATGACGGTTCTGACGGTCGCTGAGCGGCAGCCGTAATGCCGTATGGATGGCATCCGCCATTGCATCAGGATCGTAAGGATTAACGATCAGCGCGCCATCCATCTGTTCGGCCGCACCCGCGAACTGCGACAGAATCAGCACGCCGGGATTCGCCGGATCCTGCAGCGCAGCATACATTTTCGCCATCAGGCTCATGCCCGCCATCAGTGGCGTCACCAGTGCCACCCGCGCCGCACGATACAGTCCGGCCAGCTCTTCACGTCGATAATCGTGGTTGAGATAGCTGACCGGATACCAGTTGAGCATACCGTGCACGCCATTGACCTCACCGCACAGATTTTCCAGATTGTGGCTGATCGCCTGCTGCCGGTGCGGGTGTCCGCTGGCAGCAGAAGCCAGCTGCAATAACATCATGTTGCCCGCATAGTCGGGATGATGGCGCAGCAGCACTTCCAGCGCGCTGATGCGATACGGCAGACCTGCGCTGTCGTCGAGATGACCGCCGCTCAGCACCGTGTTGGCCGGCAAATGTTCGCGGCTCTGCTGTTCCATATACTGGCAGCTGTTACTCTCAAGTAACGCCTGAACCTCAGCCAGATCGATCCCGACCGGAAACACGCCGGTGGTGATGATGTGACCGTGCACGCGCAGACGGTTCCTGCCTAAGCGTTCAGCGCGAAACTCGCTCTCCAGCCACAGCAGAAAGTTATTCATATCCTGCCCGGTCTGGAAGCCAATCAGGTCGCAGCACAGCAGCGATTCTGCCAGGCTGCGCCAGTCAGGGATCGCTTCAAACAGCTGACCGGACGGAAACGGCTGATGTAAAAACAAACCGATGCGGTTAGTTAAGCCGGTATCACGCAGCATTTTCACCGTTGGGATGAAGTGATAATCCTGCAGCCAGATAACATCGTCCGGCATGGCATATTCGGCGATGGCATGGGCATAAACCGCATTCAGCTGTCGATAGGCCTGGAAGCTGGCGCTGGTGAAACGTGCCAGGTCCGGACGCTGGTGAAACACCGGCCACAACCCCTGATGTACGTAGCCGTGATAGCCCTCTTCGTATTCTGCGCGCGTCAGCGCAAATTGCAGCCTGTCGTATTCGTTACCCTGCTGAAAGCTAAGCGTGCGCGCCGCTTCCTGCGCAGCGACGATACGTTGTCCATCCCAGCAGACCCAGAGGCCACCGCGTCGGGCCATCAGGCGATCGTAAATGGCTGCCAGCGTGGAAGACTGATGCTGATTATGTGTGACCAGAATAGTGCCGGGCATGATATTTCCCTTTAAGGTTAAGGCGCGCCACAGTGCCGCCTGCTGCGCTGATTTAACCGCCGGCAATATAAAAAAGGCGTAAAGAAAACCTGCGCGGATATAAAAATCCGGCAAAGATCAGCGCCAGTGTGTGGAAATCAGCCCGGCGCCCAGGGGGAAAGGCTTGCAGCGATCAGTGACGGATGGCGCAGCCGCACTGCGACATTTCGCCAGGCACATATTTGCCGTGATGCGAATGGCGCACCTGCAGCTCACCCTGCTGCCAGGCGCGGCTGTGGTCCGGACGCTGATCCAGCAGCCGGTTGAGGGCTTCCGTCACCAGTAAATCACGGCGCGGTGCCCAGCTGCTCAGGTGCCATGTGGAGCCGCGCGCCTCGTCAGCATCATCAAAGCCCACCACGGCGATATGCGCGCCCTGACCGAAGTCGCGCACGGCCTGCAGTGCGCCAAAGGCCAGCTCGTCGTATTCGCACATCAATGCATTGATGCGTTCTGCCGCACGGGTTTTCTTCAGGTAAGCCATCATTGTCTGATAAGCCTGCTCACGGTGAAGGGCACCGGCGTGCAGTGCTGCGTGCAGCGTCTTATCTTCCGCCTGCAGGCTGGCAATAAACCCCTGAACCTGGCGCGGCGGTGTGTCACTTGCCTGCACCTGCATAGCGCCCAAACGCTGGTGTCCCTGCGACAGCAGTAGTGCGCCAAGCTGCTGCCCGGCGTGATACGCATCGGCAACCACCACATCAGCGCCCGCGCTGTCGTTCGGGCACAGATGCACCGCGCGCAGCGACGGCAGCAGGTGCGCGGCGATCTCCTGCGCATCCTGACACGGCGAGCTCAGGAACAGCAGTCCGCCCAGCGGCAGCGACGCCGCGTTCCGCAGCGCGGCCTGAAAATCCTCGCGCGTGGCGGCGCACAGCAGCACCGGCAGCCGATCACGCGCACTGAGCTGACGCGTGACTTCTTTGAGCATGTGCATATTGTGCGGATGACTGACATCATCGCTGACGATGCCGATGAGCGGCGAATGGACGGACATAACTGACCTCTCCTGCTACGTAGGGTACGGGAATAATTTTGACGTATTAGTATGAAATTCCACGTTACCCGAATAATCAGATATCGCCAATCGGTGGATGCGAAGGACTGCTGCTCTCCCCCTTTACCCGGTGCGTGTTGATGGCGGCAAAATGCGCAGCCGCTGCACCGGACGCCCGGTGAGTTTCGTTTTACGTTACACTGACGCCACGAATATTTTGCTAGCGGAAAATTTATGCGCATCACCCTCGATCAGGCCGATCAGCCTTTTATTCACCGCTTACTGGGCGAAGAGATCGCCAGTATCGATTCCCCGTCTGACGAACAACTGCGCCTGCAACAGGCGTTGCAGGATGCGCGGTTACAAAGAAATCATGAAGCAGAGCTCGACTGGAAACGCAACGCGCTCTATCTGCTGCTGTTTGTGTTCCTGTATGGCGCACTGGGCTGCTCGCTGACGCTGGATTTGAGCGCGGTCGCGCAAGCGTCGAGCCATAAAAGCATTGCCTATGCGCTGGAAGCGGTACCGGTCCTGATCGCCTTTTCTGGTCTGTTCCTGTCGCTGCTGTTTCTGTTCGCCGCGCGCGGCAGCGCACGCCGCCTGCACAACTGGGATCACACTATCGTGCTGCTGGAAAAATACAGCGGCTGCAACCTGAGCCTGCAGATTAATGAAATGGGGGCGCGTACCACGCATTACTCGCAGTCGGCGATTACCGTGGCGCTGGCGATGTTTATCTGCCTCACCTGGGTGGTGATGTACAACTACTTCACCTTCACCACCAGCGGCGTGATTGGCAGTGTGATCTCGCTGTTTATAACCACTATGACCTACGTGATTCTGGATATTCAGCTACTGAAATCGGGAAAATCGATCGCTATCGATGAGCCGGTGATTCCGCCAGAAGATGAAGTTGAGAAACGCCGTTAATCGACAGACCGGCGCGGCGTAAGGTTTTGCGCCGCGCCGGTTTCGCTATCCTTATCTATACTTCAGACAGGATTTTGAGAGATATAAAGGAGTTGCGATGAAAATCTGGCCGTTAGTCGCCATTACGGCGCTGTCTGTTACCCTGGTCGCCTGTAAATCCCCGACGCCACCTAAAGGGGTGCAGCCCATCACCCACTTCAATGCCGATCGCTATCTCGGTACCTGGTATGAAATTGCCCGCCTCGATCACCGTTTCGAACGCGGTAAAGATCATGTGACCGCCACCTACGGCAAACGCAGCGACGGCGGTATCAGCGTGCTGAATCGCGGTTACGATCCGGAGAAAAAAGCGTGGAGCGAGAGCGAAGGCAAAGCTTACTTCACCGGCAAACCTGACGTCGCCGCGCTGAAGGTCTCGTTCTTCGGACCTTTTTACGGTGGTTATAACGTGATCGCGCTGGATGAAGATTATCAGTATGCACTTGTCGCCGGGCCGAACCGGGGGTATCTGTGGATTCTGTCGCGTCAGCCCACCATTCCGGCTGAAGTCAAACAGCGTTATCTCGCCTATGCCCAGCGACTGGGCTTCGCAACCGATCAACTGATTTGGGTGAACCAGTCACGATAAGAGGGTGCAGCGCCAGTGACGCCCGCGCGGGCGTCAGTGATTACCCTGGCAGTAATCAGAGTATGGTCAGTAGCAGGCACTGCGTAAATTGACGGCCTTACTTTTTACTGAAAAACGGTTTTTGATGATCTGTTAAGTCAGCAGAGATAAAACGGATGGTAGTGTATCTCTTCGTGAGTATTACCCGCAGCGGCAGCCTGAGCTGCCCGTTACGAATCGAGAGGCTAACCAATGAATAAGTATTTTCTGGCCTGCTTTTTGGCATTGTTCGCATGCTCTGTCAGCGCTGGACAGGGAGGAGCCGAAGGTGAGGGAGGAAACGGCGGCTATGCGGGAGAATCCGGCGCTGACGGTGGAAACGGCTCAGATGGGGGTAATACTGATGGCTCTGCCGGCAGGCCGGGATGTCCCGGCGGCACCGATCCTGATGCGGACGGAAAATTTTATCTTCCTGGTACCACCCAGGAGTGCAATCCAGGCAAGCATGATTCGATGAAGGCACGTCAGCCGACGATAACCGGCGCTTAATTCGCTAGCGTGTTGCCGGGGTAAGTGCAGGTTCGGGCCAGCGTGTTAGTTACTTACCTGTTATATACGGTTTCAGTCACTCTCCAGGCGTAAGTAGCAGGCTGGCGCCGCCAAAGGCCAGTAGCAAACCTATTCTCTATTGCGCCGCCGCCGGTAAGTATGCTCAACCTACGCATTCCAATACATGGCACACAATGTACTGGTTGCATACTGCCTGTCAGTGTCAAATGCCTCTGAACAGTTGGAATTGCTATGAACGTCCGCTTTGTGCCGGAAGTGGAAGTTGCTAACTTCATGTTAAGTTGATGCGCGAAAAGCAGGTCAAAAACTAAGAAGAGGTTCAAAATGTCATCACACTCTACACAATTAGTAAAAATCATTGCCGATATCGCTATCGCACTCGAATTTACCGACGAGACTCTAATTAATCCTGATGTAGCCATTGAGATGCAGGAGAGTATTGCGGGCACTCTTCAATCCCTTGATGACGTTGACAGCGAAGATATAGCGGGTACCTTTGTGAGTATATCGACTCTTTATAATGGAGAAATTGCAGATTACGTCAGGTCTCTACCTGTTAATTATGGCATCAAGTAAGGAGATAATTACTCACTGCAAGGCTTGTACCATACTCAGGGCGGACATTTAACCCAGTTAGCTTATCCCCTTCGAGCCAAGAAGTGGACAATTATTGAGCAATAACTAGCCGTTAATTATCTAATAATTTCTATCCTGCATTCATCAGGACGGCGTCACCCGTTACCGTTTTGAGTCGATATTGAACATCGAGTGACAGGACCGTTTTCATATCCCTGAATGGTGAAGTTAGGGAAATTTGTCACTGTCATCATACTGTCAGATTGATAGCTTTCAGTGGTGCTGCGAAGCTGAGATTCATTTAGTTTTGCCATCTCTGCGGAATAAGGACTTGTTACGCTGATGCTGTCTGGATCGATTTTATGTGTTTGACCGATTTCGTCTGTAGTGACGTTCAGATGGTAGCGTTTAGTGATAACAGGTGTTGTTGTACCAGAGGGTATGAGCGTTGTAATGACCTTATAGGTTCTTTTGTTACCATGATTCGAAATCACGGTCATACTATTTTAAAATCCAGAGTGACAGGCTTCTGGCCCACCAGAATATTAAGTGGGGCATGACAAACAACCTTACTACCTGCCTTTTGTTCAGCATTTAAACGCAATATCTCTTCATGTGAGGCCGCGAAGCTGATTGTTGGGCACAGAAGTAGGAATGCTGACGCGAAGGTTCTAAACATAGTTATATTTTCCATTCTTATCATGTCATTCCAATATACGGACCTCGACTCATCGTTAAAAAAATCTTCTTCATACACTTACGGAGAATTGTGTATTTATGTTTTACATCGAGCCAGTTCTCTTGCCAGAAAGGACGCACAAGAGGAGCACCATGAATCGACGAATTTAATGTCCGTTCCTCGCTCAAAGCGGCCTTATCAAATGGATTCGTGACAGGATTGGTTTGCAGCAAGAAGAATACGTTTGGGCATCTGGTCTGCATGAACGGCTGGTCTCTGAAGGGATTTTCGCTCATAGGGCTGTCGCCTTTGAAATGCAGCGTGAACCACTCATGGCCCGCCATTGAATATCGCTAATTTGAAAACAACTTTATCAAGTTAGATCTGGCGGAAGAGAGCGTTAGGAGACGTTATGACAATTGACTATCTACAAGCCTGGTACAGCGGCAGCTGAACAATGCTGCGAGTGTAAACAAAAGATCCCCCCTCGTTTCTTCATTATTGTGCCATCATCCATGCCTGTTGTGTGTTGGTCATCATGTTGTTAACTTGCCAAGAAAAGTGATAAGTAATTCTCGTTTCTGGTGGCATGAACCGTGTAAAAATAACTTTTGCTGAATGAGAGTTACCGCGAGTCTGCGCTGAGGTCAATGAAGCTCTGATAAACACTCTCAGTAAGACAGTGATTATCCCTCCGATTCGTCATAAACAAGGTAAGAACCATGTTCGGATTCTTTAAAAAGAAAAAACCTGACGCTGAGCAAGGGCAAGGTCTCCGACTGACGGCAAAACAATTTATCGCGCTGACGCTGAGTGATGAAAAGCTGTCTATGACCTTGTACCTGCCGGGGGATCCGCAGTGAGGCCGAATGTGACGAAATGGGTTTATGGCCACTCATCTACATCTGGAATGTGGACCGTGCCACTGGCACGTTCAGCCTTTCTGTTAACAGTAAGGCCATTGCCCACCTCCTGGAGCCTTTCGTGCCCCGAGAAGACCCTGCGTATGTCGAAATTCGTGATGAGACGATGAAGGTCATCTCCGAGTCTTCAACGCGGTCCGTTCTGGCGACGGTTGAGAAAACCGGTCTCATGCCCGATGTTTTGTTCGCGTATGACGCTGAGAACGAATGATTGCTATCACGGCAGCAGAAGAGGGATGGAAAAATCATGAGAGAACCCGTCCCGCTTACCAGCAAGGATTCCCGGGATGACTCTCTTGCTTTTCCAAAGTTAGTGGACAGGGGATTTCTTGTCTCAAGCGGTCAAGAGCGTGAAAAATCCTGTTGCCTGCCAGGCCCTATCCGCAAGAGGTCTTCGCTAATGCGTTAAGCTCAATACCAAACTTAACGCATTGCGTACGAGACTTAACGCATAGCGAGCCTGATCCATTGGTTATCGACCCGGAGAGAGATGAATATGGTCGTTTTATCAGTCGCTTACTGGATAAACCTTTCATAGATGATCTTGAAGACTTAAGTGATGAATTCAGGTCTAAACTATTTAAACTAGCTGCGGCTTCAGACTGAGGCCATGAAGGAAATGCTGGTTCAATGAGGTCATTGAACCAGCATCACACATAAACTCAACGGCTTCCCGCTTCTGGTATGTCGTCATTACTTTCGACCGAGAGCCACCTGAATCCCCTTCTTACTAAGCATGGCTTCAGCAAGTAGCTTCCTGAGTTGACCGTTCACCTCTTCAGGCAACTTAAGCCGCTTCACCACAGGCATTTTCATGCCGCTAAAACTCCTGCGACAGGTGTAAAAGGTGGCGTCGGAAATGGCGTGCTTACGGCAAAACTCACGGGCAGAAACCCTGGCTTCAGCCTCGCGGAGGATACTGATGAACTGTTCGTCTGAAAAACGCTTCTTCATGGGGTTGTCCTCATGTGGCTTATGAAGACGTTGCTAACATCGGTGTGTATTAATCAACGGGGAACACAGGTCAAACCATCTCGTCAAAAGGATTACTAACTCAAGTTTCCTAGCAATATTACTTTGCAACATTTATCTTAATTAGCTATAAAGAGGGAAGAATACTATTAATTAGGATAAGGGCATGCAAAGCACAGCCTTAGATAAAAGTCAAGAATTTCAAATTGTTGGGAATGATGATATTGCCGAGCAGTCAACAATTAATGCAACTCAAGAAATAAAAGACAGTGTTACTCCAGAAATTATAATCGCACTTTGTGGGCCAATTGGTTCACCGCTACATGAAACCGCTGAGCAGATATCATTCTCGCTGAAAAAATATGGCTATAAAACATATGATATACGTTTGAGTGATCTAATCCGGATTAATTCAAAATATACAAAGATTAATATTGATGAAAGCACTAAGCTAAAGAAATTCAAGTCGCTGATAACTGTGGGTGATAAACTTCGTGAAATGTACGGTAGTGATATTCTTGCAAAATTAGCTATTGCTAAAATTAGCGCCGAGCGTAAAAAAAACTTTGGTGAGTTTGATGATATTGTCAATGAATCCAGCAAAGGGGAAGCGAGTAAGATTAAAAATCAAAAAATTTGTCATATTATTGATTCAGTTAAAAATTCCTCTGAGCTTGAGTTGTTGAAATCAATCTATGGAAAAATGATTTTCTCTATAGGTGTGTTCTCCCCTTTAGAGGCAAGGCGTGAAAATCTCTCAAAAATTAATAGCCTAAGCGTTGAAGATATTGCTGAACTAATCAATACCGATTCTGGTGAAGAGTTCGACCATGGGCAATCAGTTAGAGACACTTTCCCGAAATGTGATTACTTTTTGCGGGTTGATAGTGGGTTGGCAGAGCCAGGAAATGCCGAGGCTAAAGGCCAAATTCTATCTAAACTGGAACGTTTCTTTAAGCTAATTTTTAGGAGTTCAGTTATATCACCGACTGAAGAGGAAAATGCAATGTATGCAGCCACCTCAGCGGCTCGTAATTCTGCATGTCTATCAAGACAAGTTGGTGCTGCAGTAACATCTTCATCTGGAGAACTTCTTTCTACCGGTTGGAATGATGTGCCTCGTAATGGTGGTGGCCTCTATGGTAAACAATCTATCCGCTTAAAAGTTATTGATCCTGATCATCGTTGTTATGCTTTACAAAATAGAAATTGCTCGAATGATGCAGAAAAGAGAATATTGGCTGAAGTTGTCATTGATAGCCTTGTACAGGAAAAAATAATCCCTGTAAAAAAAAGAGAAGCTGCGATTAAAACCATTATAAAAAACTCACGATTAAAAGATTTAATAGAGTTTTCAAGAGCGGTTCATGCAGAAATGCATGCGATTCTTGGTGCATCTCGTGTGGCAGGCGAAAAAATTTTAGGCGGAAAAATATTTGTAACAACCTATCCATGCCATTCCTGCGCAAGGCATATTATCGCTTCTGGTATCTCTGAAGTATATTTCATTGAACCGTATAGAAAAAGCTTAGCTCTTAAGCTTCATTCAGATGCGATGACCGAATCAGTAATCGAGACGGATGAAAAAGTGAAGTTGATACAATTTGATGGAGTAGCTCCAACTAGGTTTCTTGAACTTTTTGAATCTGGACCTCGAAAATCTAAAGCTGGGGTGCTAGAGTTAGCGACAGAGGGTGCGGCTATGCCTGTGGATAGCGTTAGTCTTAAAGCGATTCCTAAATTAGAACAGGTAGTTATTGCTGAAGTTGATAGTAATAAACTTAACTTGTTGAGGCTTGAGTGATTTATATGAAAAAAAACGACAGAAACCAGTTGGAACTACCTATATTAACAGAAGTTTTTATAGGAACAATCCACTCAAACACGAGAAGTGTCCAACACACTGCTCAACCATCTACATGTGAGAGTGAGTATGTCGAACTTGCAGGTTCTGAAGATATTGAGATTTATCAATCGATTAGCAACGCTTACTTCAGGGCCTTATCTACTCAGAAACGTTAGTCGATTGCCATGATTTAGGCTCCGTTTTGGATAAGGATTGGTTTTGGATACGCATGTCCTTTTTGCTACATGCGTATCTATAAGCAGAAATCAGATTAATTATTTTACAACATTTATTTTAATGGCTGATGTGGACTGCCCCCATACCCGTAGACAAATTCTGTCCTCACTACGATGCCTGTTTAAAGGCTTCCGGACTGATGCCGCCGGGATGGCAGCCCCGGTCTGAGTGTGCGATGACCTCGCCGTCAGGTTTACGAGCGCCAGCTCTCGCAACAACATAGGTTTCATCGACCAGCCGACCACGTTACGGGCGAAGAGATCGATAACCGCCGCCAGATACAGCCAGCTGCCAGGTGCGGATATAAGTAATATCGGTAACTCAGACCTGATTGGCCCGAACAACAGTAAACTGGCGCTGCACGCGATTAGGGGCAACCACTGAGGGGCGGCCAGCGATACGACGCGGAACTTTATAGCCACGTAAGGCTTTAATCCGGTTCAGTTGCATAATACGACCCATCCGGTTTTTGCCGCAGGTTTCACCGATTTCATTCAGATCGCCATGAACCGGACGATAGCCATATACGCCACCGCTCAGTGAAAAGGCATCGCGGATGAGTGTCAGCAGACGCTGGTTATCTTTATCCCGCGCAGAGACCGGATTATGAAGCCACGCATAAAACCCGGCCCGAGAACATTAATTAAGAATCAACTCGGACCTGAAAATACTTCCGAATTGCAACGTCGCGGTTTGCTCGTCATCCTGAATAATGTTAGCCCCCATCATATCGATCCAATGGTTACGAGATGGGTCGATTAGCGTCTCAATGGTTGGCTGCTCTCTGAGCAAATCGATGGCATCCACATTCATTCCTTGCCTTACGGTAACTTTTGAAATCATATCGTCATAAATATAGATCGGTCTCGGCAATTGGAAAGTAACCTCTCGGCCTCGATAGCGACCGCCGAAAAGATGAGCTCTTGAGGTGCTTTCCAGCAACTCTTCGCGTGCGCGTCGGTCGCGGTCTGCAAGAAACTCTATACGCTTTTTATCTGTTTTTTTTGTCGATGGAGGCATGGCTTGCGGTTTCCCGAAAGGCGCGGCTACCGCCTCTGCCGCTGTTTCAAAGCCTGTCGACCGAAGCAGTTTGGCCATTACGCCACGGGTTGCGGCGTCCTTTACAAACTCCATTTCACTTTCGGTAATAATTACAGGATCTTCAGGTTCTGGATCAATGATCTTCAGGTGACTTGGATTACCGTCCTCAATGCCGATACTAAGACCTGATACCAACCTCTGCCCTGTATGCCCTGGTGGGAACTTTATTGAAAGTTTCTGGGATATACCCGAATCGATTTGGCTATCCCTGAAAGCCTCACCTGATTGAGTTCCCTTACATTCTATAATATGCCATTTTCCATCGTGCCCACGTACCACGAAGTCAGGCGTCTTATTTGGCCCTCGCTTTGCGGTGCGATGCTGGTATGCGCCATGGCTTGCGCCGTAGCGCTGCAAAAAATAGCGGCCATCGACAATATCAACCAATGGTAAATTCTTCATGAGCCAGACCATTGGCACTCCCATTCCGAAGTCATCACTTAGAATAGTTTTCTGATGCGCATCAAGATCTGCATAGCTTCTTGTCAAGCGGAGATCCTGGTCTCGGGGCGTGATCGCTGCCAAATATCTCACCCACGCCCAGAATTCTGCAAGCGAAACACCTGTAACAGAAGTCGGTGTTGTCAGGTAACCGATGATTAATAACATCGAGTTGATGTTCAAATTGAAGGAACTGCTGCCTGCGGTGAAAGCAGCCGGGAAACTGGGAATCTTGCCGATCCCTGGCCAACTGGATTTATCAACATGAACATCGATCGTACGGTACATTGCGAGTGATCCTCTCTAAAAAGTTGGGTGCCAATATTAGTGACCTGCTTCCCGTTCAATAAAATACATCAATACCAGTCATGCCCACCTTGACGGTGGTTGGCATTACCAACGTCCGCTTTTCGCTCAAAGCGGACATGGACTTGTGCTAAGTCCGCTTTATGCCCGAGCCGGACTTTGAAAACACAATCAGGTTTTCATTCGATGCGTTTCACATCGGGATGATGCTCAGTTGCAGCTTCATGAAAGATATCACCCAGCCAGCCTGCAATTTCGTCTTCTGGCATATCATCTGGAATAGCGATATCAAACATGCGCGAAAATTTTCTTTCTGTCACGTCGACGCGAAATACCTGCCAGCCATCCTCCTTACGCAGAACGCCAATGTGCCGGCCAAAAACGTCATAAATCAGCATATTCACTCTCCTGTGATATCAATCAGGCTTTGACGCCATACTATACCAGCGCCGATACAAATCGCTGGAAAAAGCCGCACACCGCCACTATTATCGGCTGACTTATTCACCTGCTGATAACTAAGGAGGATCCCTATGCCGTCGTGTGAACTGTTTGTTTACTCACACTTCTATGGTGACTGGACCCGCTCAGGTTTTACCGCACTCGTGCTGCGATAATCCGCCTGAGCGAAGTTCTGACAATCTAATCCCTTCTCTCCGGCTTACCGGGTTGTCGTCAGCGAAATTCTGACGTCAGGCCTTTTTGCGCCTGCAACTTGAGAGTAAGTAGATGAGCACACTCCTTTCCGCACACGCCGTCGGCTTCGACAATGCCTTTGGCCCGCTTTTCCATTCCCTGGATTTCAGCCTGAAAAAAGGCGACCGCATCGGCCTGATTGGCGACAACGGCAGCGGTAAAAGTACCCTGCTGAAAATTCTCAGCGGTGAACTGGCCGCCAGTCACGGCAGCGTCACGCCCGCCAGCCACTGTCTGCTGGCGCGCATTGAACAACATCTGCCGGAAACGTTACTTGAGGCCTCATTGCTGGATGGCGTGATCGCCCGGCTGCCCGCAGCACAGCGCAACAGCGAGCGCTGGCGTGCTGAGGCGCTGCTGCATACGCTGGGTTTCAGCACAGCGCAGCAGTCACAAACCGCCGCGACGCTGAGCGGCGGACAGCATATGCGGCTGTTGCTGGCGCGCGCGCTGATTCTGCAGCCCGATTTACTGTTGCTGGACGAACCGGGTAACCATCTCGACCTGCCGACCCTACTGTGGCTGGAGAATTTTCTGATCGGCTGGCAGGGCAGCTTTGTGCTGGTGTCCCACGACAGCGCGCTGCTGGACCGCGTCACCAACTGCAGCGCAATCCTGCGCGATCGCACGCTGCATGTTTTCCGTCTGCCCTGCACGGCCGCCCGCGAGGCGCTGGCGCAGCAGGATGAGGCGGATGCGCAGCGCCACCAGGCACAGCAGCAGGAGATCGCCCGGGTTGAGAGCAGTGCAAAACGGCTGGCGATCTGGGGTCGGACCTATGACAACGAAGGTCTGGCGCGTAAAGCAAAACAGATGGAGAAGCGCATCGACTGGCTGAAAGCCGCGCAGACCACGCTCAGCGCCGGCAGTCCGTGGCAGCTGCAGTTACAGGGCGAAGCGCTGCAGGCGGATCGCGTGCTGGCGCTGCCGCCGATGTCGATTCAGCCTGCTGCCGGGGCGCCGACCCTTTTTTCCCTGCCCGCGCTGCAGGTGAAAAGTGGCGATCGCATCGCGATTGTCGGCCACAACGGCTGCGGCAAATCCTCACTGCTGCGCCAGCTGTGGCACAGCTGGCAGCAAGGCGACAGCCCGCTGTTTCATCCGCGCGCCCGCGTCGGCTATTACGACCAGAGCCTGCAACAGTTGCGTGACGACCAGACATTAAGCGCGGCATTGCACGGTTTCGCTGCGCTGAGCGATGAGCAGTGCAAAATGGCGCTGATTAGCGCAGGCTTTCCCTGGCTGCGCCACCAGCAGAAGGTTGCCTCCCTCAGCGGTGGTGAGCGCTCGCGCCTGCTGTTTGTCGGCCTAACGCTGGCGCGCTACTCGCTGCTGCTGCTGGATGAACCGACCAACCATCTGGATATGACAGGCAAAGAGGAGCTGGCGCAGGCGCTGCAGCAGTTCGCCGGCGCGGTGCTGCTGGTGTCTCACGACCGCAGCCTGATCGCCAGCAGCTGCAATCGCTTCTGGCTGATTGAACAGCAGCAGCTGAGCGAGTGGCACGACTGGTCGCAGGTAACCGCCAGGCTGGCCACCGCCCATGTGCCAGTCGATCACCCGCTTGCCGCTGCCGCCGTCGATGGCCGCCCGGGCGATGAAGATGCACTGTTGCAGGCGCTGCTGATGCTGGAAGAAAAGCTGCAGCAGGACGAAGCGCGTAAGGCAAAGCATCAGAAGCCGGCGCAGCAGCAGCAGTGGCGCAGGGAGATTGCGCAGCTGAAGCAACAGCTGAATCTGCTCTGAACGGATTGACTAACGGGGTATCGCAAACCCACAACCTGCGCCAGGGATGGCGCACTCCCCTGCGGCTGACAAAATTCCGCAGAATTTTTCTCCAGTTTGTCCCGCTTAGTGATTATTATTCTCGCTAAATTTAAGGGACGATGATGCACACAATGACGAAAAAATGGTTGTTTGCCGCGCTGACCGCGCTGGTGATTATTCTGGTTCTCTGGGCGTATTCGGCGTCACGCAGTAAACCCAATCCGCTGATGACCGCCGCGGTGCGCCAGGGCGACATCGAAAACGTGATTGCCGCCACCGGCAAAATGGACGCGATTGAGCGCGTTAACGTCGGTGCACAGGTCTCCGGTCAGGTGAAAAAGCTGTATATCAAAGCTGGCGACAACGTGCGCAAGGGCCAGCTGATCGCGGAGATCGATGATCAGCCGCAGCGCAGCGATCTGCGTAATGCACAGGCGGCGCTGAGCGTGGCGCAGGCGGATTTACAGACCCGTCAGGCTACGCTGGTACGCCAGCAGGCACAGTTTCAGCGCCTGCAGCAGATGGTTAAAACCAATGCCGTTTCCCGCCAGGATTTTGATACCGCCGCCGAAGCGTGGCGCATCGCCCAGGCAGAGCTGACGGCGCAGCAGGCGCGGGTGATTCAGGCGCAGATCGAAGTGGATAAAAAGCAACTCGATCTCGGCTACACGCGCATCATGGCACCCATTGACGGCACGGTGGTGGCTATCGTCACGAAGCAGGGCCAGACCGTAAACGCCGTGCAGAGCGCCCCGACCATCGCCAAACTGGCGCAGCTCGGCACCATGACCATCAAAGTACAAATCTCCGAGGCGGATATTACCAATATTCAGCCCGGCCAGCAGGCGTGGTTTACCACCTTCGCCAATCCGGATAAACGCTACAACGCCACGCTGCGCAGCATCGAACTGGCCCCTGAGTCGGTGATGAAAGATGATGCGCTGATGGGCAACAGCGAAAGCAATACCGTGAGCAGCACGAACGCGGCGGTCTATTACAACGCCCTGCTTGATGTGCCGAACCCGGATAATGCGCTGCGCATCTCCATGACGGCGCAGGTTAATCTGCTGCGTGACCAGGCGAAAAACGCGCTGCTGGTGCCGGTACAGGCCACGAAAAAGGCCAGCGATGGTCGTACTTACGTCGAAATTACGGATCAAAATAATCAGCCAGAGAAGCGCTACATCACCACCGGCATCAGCGACAGCGTTGACATTCAGGTGCTAAGCGGGCTGCGCTTAGGGGAAAAAGTGATCCTTGCCACGCAGCAGCCGGGCGCGGACAAGGTGGTGATGTGAATATCATCGAACTGCACAACATTCAGCGCAGCTACGTCAATGGTTCGCAATCCCTGCAGGTGCTGAAAAACATTAATCTGCAGATTGCCAGCGGCGAAATGGTGGCGATCATCGGGCCCTCGGGCTCAGGCAAATCCACGCTGCTGAACATTCTTGGCTGCCTTGATGCGCCGGACAGCGGTAATTACCTGATTGGCGGTAAAAATACCGCCACGCTCTCGCCCGATGCGCTGGCGCAAGTGCGGCGCGAGCACATCGGCTTTATCTTTCAGCGCTATCACCTGATGCCGGATCTCAGCGCGCTGAGCAACGTTGAAATACCGGCGATTTACGCCAATTTATCCGGCACCGCACGCCGTCAGCGCGCCGCACAGCTGCTGGCACGGCTCGGATTACAGGGGCGCGAACAGCATAAGCCGGGCGAGCTGTCAGGCGGCCAGCAGCAGCGTGTCAGTATTGCGCGTGCACTGATCAACGGTGCCGAAATTATCCTCGCCGATGAGCCCACCGGCGCGCTCGATTCGCACTCCGGTGAAGAAGTGCTGCGCATCCTCAGCGAACTGAACCGCGAAGGTCACACAGTGATTATCGTTACCCACGATATGAAAGTGGCGCAGCACGCGGAACGCATCATTGAAATTCAGGACGGCGAGATTTTTGCCGACAGCGGCAGCGCTGCCACGGCCGCAAAAACGCACTTTACGCCAGCGCCACGCAAGCGGCAAAGCAGATTCCGCGGTCTGCTTGACCGGCTGCGCGAATCATTACGCATGGCGCTGAATGCCATGAACGCCCACCGCCTGCGCACCGCACTGACTATGACCGGCATCATCTTTGGCATTGCCGCCGTCGTCACCGTGGTGGCGCTGGGCCAGGGCGCGCGGGAAAAAACGCTGGAGAGCATTTCCGGACTGGGTACCAATGTGGTTTCTATCTATGCCGGGGGCGATTATGTCGAGGATGATGCGCATCCGGTACAAACCCTGGTGATGGCCGATGCCGATGTGATTGCGCGCCAGCAGTTTGTCGCCGCCGTCAGTCCGGAGATCATCGCCACACAACCCATTCGCTACCTGGCCAACGCCTCCAAAACTTCAGTTTCCGGCGTAGGCGTCGACTATTTTCGCATTCAGGGCATTAAGCTGGTGGAAGGCAGCAACTTCAGCGATGAGCGGCACGCGCGCCAGGAAGTCATTATTGATATCAACACACGCAATAAATTATTTGGCGAACAGGGCCCGAGCCCGATTGGCAAAATGATTGTGCTGGGATCGGTGCCGGTGCGGGTTATTGGCGTGGCCAACAATGAAGATGGGCTTTCGCCCAACCGTCTCAGCGTCTGGCTGCCGTGGAGCACGGTGATGTATCGCATCAGCGGTCAGACCGCGCTCACCAGCATAAGCATCAAACTTAAAGATGATGTGGTGAGCGGTGCGGCGGTGGAATCGCTCACCCAGCTGCTGACGGCGCGCCACGGCACCAAAGATTTCCTGATGTTCAACCGGGACAAGTATCGTAAAGCGATAGAAGGTGCGGCGGCCACGCTGACGCTGCTGATTTTACTGGTGGCTTCGATTGCGCTCATGATCGGCAGTATTGGCGTAATGAACATCATGCTGGTGTCGGTGACCGAACGCACCCACGAGATTGGTGTGCGCATGGCGGTGGGTGCGCGACGCGGCGACATTATGCAGCAATTTATGATTGAGGCGGTGCTGGTGTGCCTGGTGGGCGGATCGCTCGGCGTGGCGCTGTCTCTGGTGATAGGTCCGGTCATTTCACTACTGGCTGGCGGCGTGCTGACCGCCATTTACTCGTGGCAATCGGCTGGCGCAGCGTTTGCCTGCTCAACCATTATCGGCATGATATTTGGTTATCTGCCCGCGCGCAAAGCCGCACGAATGGATCCGGTCGCCGCGCTCGCCAGCGAATAAAATCAGCAACCGGACCGGCACGTTATTCATGCTGGTCCGGTCATTTCAGGTCTAATCCGAAAGTCATTAAATCAATTAGCCCCGCAGGTCATCATCGGCGTAGACTGAACGCGTCTCTAATTTAGACACATCACCGATTATCTATTCGATGGCTATCACTCGCCCGAGAGTAAGTTATGTTAGAACCGCACTATTTTTATTTATGTCACGATCCGGACGCCGGCTGGGTATTGCATAAAAAAGGCTGTTACGTACTGGAATTTGAAGAAGAAAAGCGCTTTATCGGCTCTTTGTATACCGTGCATCAGGCGCTGACGGTAGCGCGTATCCACCATCCGCAAATAGCCTGTTGCCGCGACTGCCTGCTGGACAAAGGCCGGTCGAAAAGAACGCCGGTTAATAAAGAGAAAAATCTGATTCCCTCTCGCCATTTTGACGACGACCAGAAAAAATAACGGTGCAGATTACGCAAACGTAATGTGTTTTGAAATGGTGTAATAAACTCACCCGCTTCGCGTTTATTTAGCCGCAACCGGATTCATTTCTGACAAAATAACCGACGTGTAAGTCGGGAAATCCACTCAGCGTTTATCGCCTGACGGTTTGATATTAAAGCAGTTATCCACAACTGACGTGCAAAGAGGCTGGCTTATCCTGTGGATAAACGCCTGGGCTCCGCCTGTTGCGCCCGCTGAGCAGGGTTGGTCAAATTTCGAACGCCAGCCTGCTGCTTTTGATAGCTTTCAGCCGGGCCGGAAACAGCAAAGCCGCCCGAAGGCGGCCTTAACGCAGTGAACCAGTCTGAACTTAGTTATACAGTTCAGCCGTCATGTGCACGCGGTTGTTGGTGTTGGCTTCAGTAATTTTATACTGAGCGCCCTGCTGTTGCGCCTGCGCGGCGATTTTAGCTTCTGCACCGTCCAGCGTAGAGGAAGTCACGGTTACGCTCTGGGCAAAGCTGGCAGCTGACATCAGTGAAAGAGCGGCAACAGCGGCGATTGACATAGCTTTAATGGTTTTCATGGTCTTATTCCTTAATGGTTGTGGCTGAAGGCTGTGTGCCTTCGATGGAACTAATAATAACTCAGGTTACTATACTGCAATTGATAATTAGTGCGGTTATCGTGATCGTGCTAATTATTTCTGATTGCCTGGTTGCGCCAGCTCAGCGCGCACCGTCGCGATAAATTGCGGCCAGTGGGCAAAACGAATCACCGGAACGTGAGCATGGCGTTGCGTGCGTAATGCATCTGCAAAAGCCAGCGCCTGCCGGTTGATATCCACGTTGTTCAGCATATTGCGTTCTCCTGCCAGACAGTCTGCGCTGCAAATTCAGCAATATCGCCAGAATGATTGATACGCTGCGAGCCTGACTGCACGACAAAAAAGGCCGCCCGTCAGGCGACCCGTTCTGGCACATCCCTGTGCAACCATCCGTTATTTGTAGAGTTCAGCGGTCATGTGCACCAGGTTGTTGGTGCTGGCTTCCAGAATTTTATATTGCGCACCCTGCTGCTGAGCCTGAGCGGCAATTTTCGCTTCGGCACCATCCAGTGTGGTGGAGGTGGCTGAAACGGTTTGCGCGAAGCTGGCAGCAGACATCAGGGAAAGCGCGGCGGCGGCTGCAATGGTCAGTGTTTTGATAGCTTTCATGGTCATATTCCTTAGCGTTTGATGAGAAGGCGCTGTGCCTTCGATGGGAATAATAATAACCATGTTTACTATTACAAAATTGATAATTAGTGCGAATACTATGATCGCACTAATTGTTAATGCATGATATTTAAATTATTTATTTATAATCAATAGGTTGATTAGATCTCAATGCCCATAAAGCGGCACAGAGCGTTAAAGCAGCCATCATGTTGAAGGCGAATTGCCACTGAAACAGGAGACGGATGGTTGACGGCAGGATGGGTCTGAGCACGGGCGCGAAAACGTCGCGCCGCGGCTTTGTGGAGAGATGTCTGACCTCAGACTTTATTTTTATAATTGAAACTGATCTGCGAATTCTGCTCGCGCGGAAGTCGTCTGGCTTCTAAATATACCGATTTCCAGTACGGATTATTCAGTGACGAGCGCATCACGCCCTGGCTAACTGAGGCGTGCAGGAACTGGCGATCGGTGTCGTAAAAGCCGACGTGCAGCTCATGCTTAATGCGGAAGAACACTAAGTCGCCAGGCTGTAAATGCGCCTGATCAACCGGCTTACCCATGACAATCAGTTCACGCGTTGTGACGCGATCCATGGGAATATTGAAACGATCTTTTAAGGTGCGCCAGACAAATCCGGAACAGTCAACGCCGGATAATTGCGTTCCGCCCCACTGATATTTGGTGCCTTCCCACGAATGCATTTGATCGTGCAAAGCGGCTATTACCGGAATTAAATCGGGCTGTTTACCACCGTCCTGCGAGGTATCAACACTTTCCTGCTCCGGTGCTGGCGAGGAGTGAGACGAGCAGCCAGCCAGGGTTAATAACATCAGGCAGGCAATCAGGTTGCGGGCCGCAGTAGCAATCATAGGGTGACGTTTCACAGTGGATAACAGGGATAGCAGATTTATACCGTAAAGAAGTTGCAGAAATAAAGCGTCTCCGCCCGAATTCTCGCTGTCTTCACTATTTTTACCTAAGTTTACAGAAAGGTAACGCTATGTATTTAGGATAAAAATCTATATGTTTTGCTGCTTTGCGCCGACAACGCATATTTATCCGGCAAATTGCGTTTAAATTTTATTCCGCAGCCTGACCGACGGACCTGCTGCGAAATAACCGGAAAGCTTATTTGCGCACGTTATCGCGCAGCGGCGACTCCGGCAGCAGCAGCGAAAGTATAAAAGCCAATAGCATAACGCCGGCGGCCATCTGAAATGCGGCATGCACCGCATCACTGAACACCAGCAAATAAGCCTGACGCAGCGCTGCAGGCAAATGGTTCACGGCGACTGGATCCAGCGAAGGCGGCAGCACGTTACCCTGCTCTATCAGTCGGGTCGCTCCGGATTTCAGCACGTGACTGAACACAGCGCCAAACAGCGCAACGCCGATCGAACCGCCCACCGAGCGAAACAGCGTAACCGATGAGGTCGCTACGCCGATGCGATCGGGCGTCACCGCATTTTGCACCGCCAGCACCAGCACCTGCATAGTCATGCCCATTCCCATGCCGAGCACGCTGGAGAACAGATAAATGTGCCAGAGCGGCGCATCCAGCGTCAGCGTGGTCATCAGCGCCATCCCGGTTGTGGCCAGTAGCGTCCCGGCGATGGGGAACAAACGGTATTTCCCGCTGCGGCTAATCATGCGACCACTAATGATTGAGGTGACCAGCAGCCCGCCCATCAGCGGTAACAGCTGTAGTCCGGCCTCGGTGGGCGTGGCGTTTTTTACCACCTGCAGATAAAGCGGCAAAAACGTCACGCTGCCAAACAGCGCCATGCCGATAATAAACGCCATCAGACTGGCGAGGGAAAAACTGCGATTGCGGAACAGATCGAGCGGAATGATCGGTTCCCAGGCGCGTCGCTCCTCGTAAATAAACCCCAACACGCCAACCAGCCCCATGGCCAGAATGCACCATAGCTGGGGATCTGACCATTCGCGCAGCGTGCCGCCTTCACTGGTAAACAGCGTCACGCCCACCAGCGCCAGGCTGAGAAACACCGCACCCGGATAATCGATTTCATGGGGTTTGCGTCGGCTATCCGCTTTAAACACCGCATTAATGATCAGCAGCGCCAGCAGGCCGAGCGGCAGATTAATGTAGAAAATCCAGCGCCAGGACATGTGCTGCACGATAAAACCGCCCAGCAGCGGCCCAATCACCGTCGCCAGACCAAACACGCCGCCAAACAGGCCCTGGTACCGGCCGCGATCGGCGGGCGGAATGACATCCGCGACAGCCGCCATGCTCACCACCATTAATCCGCCGCCGCCCAGTCCCTGCAGCGCACGGGTAAAAATCAGCTGCGGCATGTTTTGCGCCAGCCCGCACAGCGCCGAGCCCAGCAAAAACAGCACCACCGAGATTTGCAGCACCGTTCGGCGGCCAAACAGATCGCCAAATTTGCCATACAGCGGCACGACCAGGGTTGAGGCCAGCATGTAAGCAGTGACGATCCACGACAGGCGATCCAGCCCGCCCAGTTCGCCGACGATAGTCGGCAGCGCGGTCGAGACGATAGTCTGATCAAGCGCGGACAGCAGCATCACCAGCATCAGCGCGCCCATCAGCAGGCGAATGGAAGGCGGGCTGGTTGCCCCGCTGTCGCGCTGCGATGTGATAGATTGAGGTTCCATAACGACACCGTTTGAAATTAATTAAATGCACAATTAATATTAAGCGAAGTCTGACACAAAACCCGTGAGTACGTAAAGATGACCGCACAAAAAGTGATGGAGAGCGAGACAGCGCCTTCTGATAAACCCCGCCGGCCGGGCCGTCCACGCGGCGGCGCAATCAATGCCCAGCAGCGCGAGCATCTGCTGGACATCACGCTCGCGCTGTATGCGCAAAACGGCATCGCGGAAACCTCGCTCAACGCCATAGCCCGTAAAGCCGGCGTCAGCCCGGCCATGCTGAATTACTATTTTCAGTCGCGCGAGTCACTGCTGGATACCGTGGTCGCGGAACGCTTTGTGCCATTACGGCAACGGCTGGAAGCGCATTTTGTCGAAGAGAATAGTGAACCTGTCGCTGCGATCAGCGGATTTATTAAAGAGTTCGCGGATATCGTGCTGAGTCATGACTGGTTCGCACCGCTGTGGCTGCAGGAAGTCGCCAGTGGTCAGGGGCTGGGCGGCACGCTGAAACAGCGTCACGGTCATGCCGGACGCGAACGGATTCGCGCGTTGCTGATTCAGTGGCAGCAGCAGGGATTACTGAACAACCAGCTGAATGTCGATGTGCTGATGACCTCAATTCTCAGCATGGTACTGGTGCCCTTTACCCGCTTTGCCCACGAGCCGGGCTTTGATACCGAAATGATTCTGCAGCACACCCTGAGCATGGTGTGCCACGGTATTCAGCCGCACAACTGAGTCAGGCGTCGTCGCCGTGGGTCAGCGTCTCCAGCTGCTGCCAGAAATCTTCCGGCACCGGCTGCACCCGGGGAGGCGGCTCGGCAATGTGCTGTTCAAGGGAGGCCAGCAGCTGCTGGGTTTCACTGTTCTGTTTATCGCAAGACGTTGAAGACATATCTAAAACCTAAAAAAACATCAGGCGATTATTGTAAGGATTTCACGCAAAGAATAAATAAACGAGACGGGAAAAAGGGATCTGCCCTGCTTTTTTTTGCCCTCCGCGCAACTTTTTACCGACTGCGGCGAACTGTCTGGCTGAACACCCCCAACCGGACCTCTTTCACCGCAGGAGCAGATCATGACAACTATCAGGCATCTCATCGCTACCCTCACCCTTGGCACCACGCTGAGCCTCGCCGCCTTCGCTGCCAGCGCGGCGCTGCCCGTCGGGGCCAAAGCACCTGACTTTGAACTTCAGGGCGCGCTGGCCGGCAAGCCGCTCACCTTCTCGCTGCAGCAGGCGCTGCAAAAAGGGCCGGTGGTGCTCTACTTCTTCCCGGCGGCCTTCAGCGCGGGTTGTACCATTGAGGCGCACGACTTCGCCGAAGCCACGGATGATTTCAAAAAAATGGGCGCCACGGTGATTGGCGTCACTGCCGGTAACACCGAGCAGATCAGCGATTTTTCTAAGCTGGAGTGTCGTGACAAATTCGCCGTGGCTGCCGATCCGGGTGCCAAAGTGGCCGCCGAATATAAAACGCTGATGCAGATAAAAGGCAAAACGCTGTCTGACCGCACCTCTTATGTGATTGCCCCCAACGGCAATATTCTGCTGAGTTATACCGACAGAAACCCGGATACCCATATCGAAAAAGCGCTGGCGGCGGTGAAAGAGTATGACGCTGCGCATCCGCAAGCGCAGTAAGTGAGAGGCCAGCCATGTTAACCGCGATGCTGGCCGCCTTTTTGGGCGGCATCATCCTCAACCTCATGCCGTGCGTCTTTCCGGTAATTTCGCTGAAAGCGCTTGGCCTGTTGCGCCATCAAAGCCAGGCTGCCAGCGCGCGCCGTGAAGGCCTTGGTTTCCTGCTCGGCGTGCTGGTGACCATGATGGCGCTGGCCGGTATTCTGCTGGCCGCGCGCGCGGGTGGTGCCGCGGTCGGCTGGGGCTTTCAGCTGCAGTCACCGCTGGTGATCGCCCTGCTGTCGCTGGTGATGCTGGCTGCCGCGCTTAACCTGCTTGGCGTCTTTGAGGTGGGACTAACGGTGCAGCGCGTCGGGGCCATCGACATTCAGCGCGGCGCTTTTTTGCGTTCCGCGCTGACCGGTGCACTGGCGATCATCGTAGCCACACCCTGCGCCGCGCCCTTTATGGCCAGCGCCATCGGCTACGCGCTGGTGCAGCCCCCTGCGGTTGCGCTGGTTATTTTCTTTGCGCTGGCGCTCGGCTTTGCCGCGCCGTTTACCCTGCTGTCGCTTTTCCCACCGCTGGCGCGATTTTTACCGCGCCCTGGCGTCTGGATGGATATCCTTAAGCGCGGGCTGGCCTTTCCCATGCTCGGTGCCTGGGCCTGGCTGGTGTGGATTCTGGCCCAGCAGGCGGGCAGCAGCGCGCTGGCTGTTGTGCTGGCCGCCTCGGTGGTGCTGGCGTTTGCCGGCTGGCTGTATGGCATGGCGCAGCAGCGCCGCTTTGCCGGAAAAGGGCACAAAGCGCTGTTCAGCGTCACGGCGATATTGCTGATTGCGGTGATCGCGCCGCTGCCGGGGCTGATCAAGCCAGGCGCGGCGCTGCAAGGCGATATACAGGCGCAAGTCAGCAAACAGACGTGGACGCCGCAGGCGGTGGCCGCTCAGCGCGGGCATGGCAAAGCAATTTTTGTCGATTTTACCGCATCATGGTGCATCACCTGTCAGGTGAACGAGAAGACCTCGCTGTCGACCCAGGCGGTGAAAACCGCACTGGCGAAAACCGGTACGCTGTACATGGTGGCAGACTCGACTAAATTTAACCCGGACGTTGATGACGTGATGAGTGAGTTTGGTCAGGGCGGTTTACCAATGTACCTGGTGTATCCGGCTGATGGCGGACCACCGAAAGTACTGCCGCAGGTGCTGACACCCGGCATCGTAGTGGATGCGTTAAACCAGGCGGCAGCGAAGAAGACGTAACGGCAACAAGGCAGCGTATGCACACAGGCGATAGCGCACGTGAAAACTGGCCCGGACTGATGGAATGCGCGCAGGCCGGGGATCAGTGTGCCTATACCCGGCTGCTGCGGGCGCTGGTGCCGGTGATACGCGCACAGGTGCGGCGCAGGCTGAGCGATGAAGCCTTAACGGAAGATGTGATTCAGGATGTGCTGCTCACGCTGCATCGCGTGCGCCATACCTACGATCCCGCTTACCCTTTTCTGCCCTGGCTGACGGCGATAGTCTCGGCGCGCGCGATTGATGCCCTGCGCCGCCGCGGCCGCCAGCAGCACTGTACGCTTGACGACGCTCAGGCCGCCGATCCCGCCAGCACGGCAGAACAGCAGCAGCTGGACACCCGGCAGGAGCTGGCGGGCTATCTCAGCCAGCTGCCGCTGCGTCAGCGTGAAATCGTTGAGCATGTTCATTTGCATGAAATGAGCCTGAACGAGGCGGCGGCACACCATAATCTGAGCGTATCGGCGGTGAAATCGCTGTTGCACCGCGCGCTCATCAATCTGCGCCGCTTTGGAGCAAACCATGACTGACCATCATTTGCTGATTGAAAAACTGGGGCGCGATCTGCGCCCGGTGAAACGCCCGCCGGCGACCGGAAAACGCGTGCTGGGCTGGCTGGCGCTGGCGCTACCGGCCGGCATCGCGGCCAGTTTGCTGGTGCCGCGCACCCTGACCGACTGGTCGCAGGCCGGCGCGATGCAGGCCGCGCTGCAACTGATGCTGGCTTTTATCCTCGGGCTGCTGGCGATGCGCAGCGCCTTTGAACTCAGCATTGCCGGCCGGCGCGGCATCAGCGCAAAGCTGCTGTTGCCGCCGGGCCTGCTGTGGCTGGGATTGAGCGCCAGCAGTCTGCTGCAGACGGCCGCGCCGCTGCAGCAGCACGACACGCTGCCGTGCTTTGTTTTCCTGCTGGTGGTGAGTCTGCCGATGCTGCTGCTGACCATCATCAGTCTGCGCCGGACGCGGACGCTCTATCCGTCCCGCAGTCTGGCCATGGCGGGCCTGGGCGTCGCCTGCATGGCGGTAAGCCTGCTGGCGTTCTGTCATCCGGTGCACCTGCATGCGCTGGATTTGCTGCAGCACCTGGCGGCCATCGTGAGCATCATCGTGCTGACCGTATTGCTTGGCCGGCGCTGGGTGCAGATCGCCTGACGACGCCGGCCAGTGACGCTATCAGGGAATGATGCGCTCCGCCCGCAGCCGGTCGAACAGCTGGGTGAAGGAATCCAGCGTGGCGCGATAGCCGGTAAAGCCGGCTTTACGGCTCTTGCTCATATCGGTAAACGCCTCCATCGGCCGTCCCAAATCCGCATCGGTGTGCCACCACGACGCCAGTTTATCGATGTCCGCTTCACGCAGCTGATAGCGCGCAGCGATTTCACGCCAGGCCGCTGCGGCTTCCTGCATGCGTCCTTCCAGCGGCATCATCTGCGCCGGATAGTCTGCAGCTTCAATACCGAAATAGTCTGCCAGACGCGGCCACAGCCAGTTCCAGCGAAACACATCGCCGTTCACCGCGTTGAAATCCTGATTGGCAGCCCCTTCAGCACGGGTCGCCCACAGCAGCTGTTCCGCCAGTAAACCGGCTTCGGTGACATCGGCCAGACCGTTCCACTGCTCCGGCGAGCCGGGAAAGATGAACGGCCAGCCTTTTTCACGGCACAGCGTGGCGTAAACGGCCAGCGTCTGCCCCATGTTCATAGCGTTACCCAATGCATAACCGATGATGGTGTGCGGACGGTGCACGCTCCAGCTGTAGCCATATTGCTCTGCGCCTGCAAACACTTCATCTTCCTGCGCATAGTAAAAGTTATCGACCGGCTGACGTCCCTGCTCTTCGCGGAACGGCGTCACCGGCACCGCACCTTTGCCATACGCTTCGAACGGACCAAGATAGTGCTTCAGCCCGGTCACCAGTGCCACATGCGCACCGTTCAGCCGCTCGCCGAGCGCGGCAATGACGTTATGCACCATGCCGCCGTTAACGCGAATGTTCTCTTTTTCATTCGCCTGGCGTGACCAGACGCTAAAGAACAGCGCATCCGGTTTTTCCTGCGCCAGCGCATTGCGCACCGCTTCTGCATCGGTCAGATCGGCCGTCAGACTGCGGCAGCCTTCCGGAATAGCACCGCGTCCGCGCGACAAACCGGTTACCTGCCAGCCCTCGCTTTGCAGCCTTTCCGCCAGCGCACGACCGATAACCCCGCTGATCCCCACGATTAACGCCTGTTTTTGCATTTCGAATCTCCTCTGTTGCAGTTATCCTTAGCGTAATAGAGAATTAAATTCTTAGCCGTGGCATTAATTCACATCATTCCTGAACTGGGTTCACTAATACATGCACGATCAGCGTCTGAAAGACATCGTTCCTTTTGTCGCCAGTGTTGAAAGCGGCAGTTTTGCCGCTGCCGCTGAGCGTCTGCACCTGACCGGTTCCGCCATCAGTAAAAGCGTGACGCGGCTGGAAGCGCGGCTCGGCTCACGCCTGCTGGAGCGCACCACCCGCAGCCTGACGCTCACCGACGCCGGCAGCGCCTATTACCAGACCTGCCTGCGCATTATGGAGGAGCTGGCGGAAGCCGAAGCGGTACTGGCGGCGCAGCGCACCATTCCTTCCGGGCGATTGCGGCTGGCAGTGCCGAATACCTATGGCCGGCTCGGCGTGATGCCGCTGCTGATTCCGTTCTGTCAGCAGCATCCGGATGTGGAACTCAGCCTGACCTTTTCCGATCGCTTTATTGATCTGTTTGATGAGGGCATTGATGTCGCGGTGCGCATCGGCGGTTCGCCCGATCTGCCCGCCTCGCTCGGCTGCCGGCCGATGGGCCGCGAACGTATGGTGTTTTGCGCCGCGCCGGACTATCTGGCGCGCGCAGGCAGACCGACCAGCGAGAGTGAGTTGCTGCAGCATCGGGCGATTCTGTACGAGCGCGTTGACGGCAGCACCAAGCCGTGGCTGTTCACCACGGAGGATGGACATCCGCACTGGCGTCAGGTGCCGTCTCGCATGGCGCTGGGTGACGTGGATGCACAAATGCAGGCGCTGTGCGCTGGCCTCGGGGTGGCGCAGATGCCGTCATGGCTGGTGCGTGACGCGCTGGCGAGCGGCGTGCTGGAAGTGATTGTGCCGCAGCAGCAGCCGGACGGTCTGCCACTGTCGGTGATTTGGCCGCGGCGCAAACAGCTGCTGCCGAAGGTCGACGCGCTGCTGGCGGCGCTTGACGGCCTGCAGATCAGGTAAAACGCCTTTAGCGATGGTTCAGGCGGCGCGACAGCCGGTCGCCACACAGCTGCAGCAGCGTGACCAGTGCCACCAGCACCACGATCACCGTGAGCATGACCTGCATATCGAAACGCTGGTAGCCGTAACGATAAGCCAGATCGCCCAGCCCGCCGGCGCCGATCGCACCGGCCATCGCCGAGGCATTAATCATCGTCACCAGCGTAATGGTAAAACCGCTGACGATGCCAGGCCGCGCTTCTGGCAGCAGCACGTGCCAGACAATATGCCAGCGCTGAAAGCCCATCGCCTGCGCCGCTTCCGTCAGCCCTTTATCCACTTCGCGCAGACTCACCTCCGCGATGCGGGCAAAAAACGGCGTCGCCGCCAGCGTCAGCGGCACCACGGCCGCCCAGACGCCGTAGGTAGTGCCGACAATCCAGCGGGTAAACGGGATCAGCGCCACCATCAGAATCAAAAACGGAATCGAGCGGAACAGGTTCACCAGCCAGCCCAGCAGCCGGTTGAGCAGCGGATTGGGGAACAGATCGCCGCGCCCGGTCACCACCAGAATCACCGCCATCGGTAAACCGATCAGCAGTGCCAGCAGCGACGACACGCCGACCATCAGCAGCGTATCCAGCAATCCCTGCCATAAACGATCAATAGCCAGTGACATAACCTGCAACCTCCAGTTGGTCCGCCAGCGGATGAAGCGCGGCAAGGGCTGCCGGCGCGTCGTGCCGGGCATTCAGCAGCAGTAACAGCTGGCCGGTGGGTTTGCGATCGACCCATTCAACCGCGCTATACAGTAGCGTCAGCTCGCCGCTGACCTGTGCGCTGATCGCCGCCAGATCCGGCTGCGCACCCTGCCCGCTGTAGCGCAGCCGCACCAGCAAACGCGAGTCCACGTCCTGACGTTGCGGCGTCAGCAGCGGCTGGATGGCCTCCGGCAGCGCGCCGAATTGCGGATTAAGCAACTGCCGCGTCGTCTCATGCTGCGGATCGCTGTACACCTGCCACACCGGACCGCGCTCAATGATTTCACCCTGATCGATCACCGCCACCTGGTGACACAGATCGTGCACCACGTCCATCTCATGGGTGATCAGCACAATAGTGATATAACGCTGCTGATTGATTTTTTTCAGCAGCGCGAGGATGGCGCGCGTGGTTTCCGGATCCAGCGCCGAGGTTGCTTCGTCGCACAGCAGCAGTTCCGGATCGTGCACCAGCGCGCGCGCAATGCCGACGCGCTGCTTCTGCCCGCCAGAGAGTTGCGCCGGCCAGGCATGCTGGCGCGCCTCCAGCCCAACCAGCGCCAGCAGCTCATCCACTTTTTGCCGCCGTTGCGCCGCCGGTATGCCGGCCACCTTCATCGGCAGTTCAATGTTTTGCCGCACCGTTTTAGCGGACAGTAAATTGAAGTGCTGAAAAATCATGCCGGTGCGGCGCCGCCACTGCACCAGCTGGCTGGCGCTCAGTGAACTGAGATCGATACCGTCAATCACCACCGCACCCTGCGTCGGATTTTCCAGCCGGTTCAGACAGCGGATCAGCGTCGATTTGCCCGCGCCGCTGCGGCCTATGATGCCAAAAATCTCGCCGCGTTTAACCTGCAGGTCGATGTGCTTCAGCGCATCCTGCGACTGGCCGTCATAGCGTTTGCTCAGCCCGCGGATCTGCACATGCGCACGGCCCGCGACCGGCGTCGTCGTGTGCAGCGCCGCCTGCTCGCCAGGAAGAGTCAGGCTGACCATGATTACTGGCTCCAGCCCGGCTGATACAGCTTGCCGTAGAACTCATCCAGCTTCGCGCGCACCACCGGCGAGTGCTGATAGATATCTACAAACTTTTTGAGACGCGGATCGTCCTGATGTCCGTCACGAATCACGAACTGAATCACATATTCCGGATGCTCAAGGCCATCAAATAACAGGGCCTTGTTGGGGTCGATGGTCTTCGACAAACGCAAATAGTGCGGATACCCCTGCGCCAGGTCGACCTCATCCAGCGAGCGCGACAGCTGCACCGCCTCCACTTCGATGATTTTCAGGTGTTTTGGATTGCTGGCGATATCATCCACGGTGGATTTCAGCCCGCTGCCCGGTTTTAACGTAATCAGCTGCGCTTTTTGCAACAGCAGCAATCCGCGCGCACCGTTAATTGGGTCATTGGCAATCGCCACCGTGCCGCCGTCCGGAATCTGATCGATTGCCGTGTGCTTCTTCGAATAGAGCCCGATGTTATTGATGATGGCGGGCGCATACGGCACCAGATGGAAACCGCCCTCGCGGTTGGCATTGTCAAGAAACGGCTTGTGCTGGAACAGGTTGACGTCAATGTCGCCATTTTCCACGCTCACGTTCGGCGCAGTCCAGTCGGTGAACTCCACCAGCTCGACCTGCAGTCCCTGCTTTTTCGCTTCAGCCACGGCGGTTTCCAGCGGCGGCGCGAAAGCCGCCGTGGTACCGACTTTGAGGGCGCCGCTGTAGTCACCGGCGGCAAACGCGCTGGCGGTAAATATTGCGGCGCTCAGCGCCACTAATGAGGCAAATTTCATCCTGATTTCCTGAGGTTAAATTAACGAACGTCAGCCGCAGGCCGCCAGCGCGCGGCCGGGTGGCGCGCGGGCAGACGATCCTGCTGCTGAAAAATTTTTTGCCGGAGCGATCCCGGCTGATAGGCGGTTTTGAAGCGGCCGCGCTGCTGAAGTTCCGGCACCACCAGCTCAATAAAATCGCGGTAGCTTTGCGGATTCAGGATGCGCGTCAGATTGAAGCCGTCAATTTCACCTTCATCAATCCAGCGGATCAACTGGTCGGCGACCTGAGACGGGTTGCCGACAATCACCGGATAGCGGCTACCGAGCGCATGCTGCTCCAGCAGTTGGCGACGCGTCCAACCGTTATAGGCTTTGCTCACCGATTCAATGGCGCGCGTGTCGCCGCTGTGAATCGGTTCATCGAGGCCAAACGCAGCGAGATCGACGCCAATTGAGCTGGAGAAGTGCGCAATGCCGGCTTCAGCACTGGCGTATTCCAGATAGCTGCGGTGCTTCTCCTGCGCTTCGCGTTCGCTGGCGGCGACGATCACGCTGACGCCCATAAAGATGCGTAAGTCGTCCGCCTGACGACCCGCCGCCACCGCCGCGTGGCGCAGACGCTGCGCCTGCTCGCGCAGCGCCGCCGGCGAGCTGGCATTCACGAAACTGCACTCGGCGTGCCGCGCAGCAAACGCCACGCCGCGCGCGGATGATCCTGCCTGGAACAGCAACGGCGTGCGCTGCGGCGAAGGGCTGCTCAGGTGATAGCCCTGCACCTGATAAAATTCGCCCTGATGATTAATCGCGTGAATCTTCTGCGCGTCGGCATACAGCCGGCGCTGTTTGTCGGCCAGCAACGCATCGTTCTGCCAGCTGCCTTCCCACAGCTGATAAGTGACATCAAGAAACTCATCGGCCTGGTCGTAGCGCCGATCGTGCGCCAGCAGTTGCTGCTGCCCCATGGCGCGCGCCGCGCTGTCGAGATAGCCGGTTACGATGTTCCAGCCGATGCGGCCGTTGGTCAGATGGTCGAGCGTCGACAGGCGGCGGGCAAAAGGATAAGGGGCTTCGTAGCTCAGATTGGCGGTCACGCCAAAGCCCAGATGCTGCGTCACGCTGGCCATGCCGGAAATCAGCATCAGCGGATCGTTCACCGGCAGCTGAATGGACTCGCGCGCCGTCAGGCCGATACCCTGCTGATATACATCGTAAACGCCGAGAATATCGGCAATGAACAGTCCGTCGAACAGGCCGCGCTCCAGCAGACGCGCTAAATCCAGCCAGTACGCCAGCGAATTGAACTCCACTGAGCGGTCCTGCGGATGGGTCCACATGCCATGGTGAATATGACCCACGCAGTTCATGTTAAAAGCATTGAGCAGAATCTGTTTGCGGCTCATAGCGTTCCCCGTCGCGGCGGCAGCACGCCGTTAAGCAAATAGTTGCCGATGACCGGATATTTCCAGCGTACCGGGTCATGCAGCGTGTGGGTACGCGCGTTGCGCCAGTGGCGATCGAGGTTGTGCTCGCGCAGGCTGGCGCGCGATCCGCCCAGCTCAAACAACAGATTGCCGGCTTCCAGCGCCACCTCAGTGGTCCAGGCACGCGCTTTCGCCACTTCAACCGATGCCAGCGCGACGTGCTCAGCACTCGGGTTGCGTTGGGCGACATCGACCGCCTCTCCGGCAACATCCAGCAACGCATCACCGGCGCTGAGTCGTGCGGCGAGCCGCCCGGTGCGATCCAGCGTCAGCGGATCGTCACAGGCTCGCTCGACGCCGCTGTCCGGCCACGGCCGCGCGCGCTGCTGCACAAAAGCCAGCATGTCGTTGAAGGCCGCGCGGGCAATGCCCTGGTCGATGGCCGCATGCATAATCTGGGCAAACGGTCCGACGGTGGTCGGCCGCTCAAACGCGCTGTGAAACGGCACCACATCGTCCGGCGCGATCGCCACATCACGAAACTGCACGCTGCCGCTGCCGGTGGTGCGCTGGCCGAAACCGCTCCAGTCATCAATCACCGTCACGCCCGGCTGATGGCGCGGCACAAACACCAGCTGTTCTTTGCCGTCATCGGCGATGGCCAGCGTCGGGATGCGGTCGGCAAACAGCGCCCCGGTGCAGTAAAATTTGTCGCCGTTGAGGCGCAGCCCGCTGGCGGTCTGGCTAAAGGCGGTGGTGCGCTGATGCGCCGCCGCAGAGCCGAACTCCGCCAGCGCGTTGCCATAGTGAACGCCCGCCAGCACTTCGTTGTACAGCCGCTGCTGCTGGGCGTCGCTGCCGTTAACGCGCAGCACTTCCAGCGCGTAGAAGTGGTTTTGTGGCACCTGACCGATTGATGCATCGGCAGCGCTGAGAATGACAAAAATCTGCGCCAGTTCTGCGCTGGAAATCTCAATGCCGCCCCACGCACGCGGCACGGTAATGGTGCCTAAGCCGGACTGGAAATAGTGCTGAAGTTCAGCATGTGGCAGCTCACGCTGCCGATCGCGCTGCGCTGCGCCGCTGCGAAAGCGTTCAGCCAGCTCCTCTGCCACCTGCAGGGCCTGCTGCGCACTACGGATACGTGCTGCCGGCTGTTTAGCGAAAACCTGCGTCATCATCGCTCCTTAAATCCACGCATGACGCGCGGGCAGAACATCATTGAGGTAATAGTTGCCGATGGCGTGCGTTTTCCAGCGCACCGGATCGTGCAACGTATGGGTGCGCGCGTTGCGCCAGTGGCGATCCAGCCCATGCTTCAGCAATGTGCCGCGGCTGCCGCTCCACTCCAGCAGCTTTTCGCTGGCTTTCAGCGCAATTTCGGTGGTCAGCACTTTGGCTTCTGCAACCGCGATGGAGGCGCGCGCGCAGTGCGCAGCGGTAAGCGCGTGCGGGTCAATGCTGTCCAGTACGCGCGCCGCACGCACCAGCAGCGCGTTGGCGGCGCTCAGTTCGGTGCTGATACGCCCGACATCGGCGAGAATGTAAGGGTCGTCTGCGTTGCGGCTCACGCCCGCGTCCACCCACGGACGCGAGCTGCTGTGAATAAACGCCAGCGCCTCATCCAGCGCGCCCTGGGCGATCCCGGCGTCAATTGCGGCCTGGATCAGCTGCGATACGGCACCGCGCAGTGTTGGTTTATCGGGGGACGGTAGCGCGATGGTCAAACCGGCATCGACCGCCACCTGCTGGAGCTTCACCGTGCCGCTGGCGGTGGTGCGCTGACCGATACCCGACCAGTCATCGATAATCTCCACCCCTGCCGCTGGCAGCGGAATGAACGCCATCACCGGCTGGCCCTCCTGCTGCGCGGTGGTCACCAGAATGTCGGCAAACAGTGCACCGGTTGAATAGAACTTTTCACCGCTGAGCCGTAAACCCTCCGGACCTGACACCAGCTGCGCCTGCACATCACGCGTGTGTTTGCTGTCCTTTTCCGGACCGCCGTTGCCGAGCCGCTGGCCCTGTACCACCGCGCTGAGCAGGCGCTGCTGCTGTTGCGCACTGCCTTCCCCCACGATGAACTGGATCAGCCCGAAGTGGTTTTGCGGAATCTGGCCAAGCGACGGATCGCTGGCGGAGATCAGGCGGAACACCTCCGCCACGGTACCAAACGACAAACCGCCGCCGCCAAACTGGCGCGGCACGCTGATACTGCCCAGCCCCAGCTGGGTGAACTGATCGAGCAGTTCACGCGGGTAGATGCGCTGTTGATCGCGCTCTACTGCGCCGGCCTTTGCCTGTTCCGCCAGATGGCGGGCGGCGTCGATTGCCGCCGCGTCAGACGTGATCACCGCCGCGCGCTGAAGTTGTTGAGTCCTGATTTGCGTCATCGCTGGATTCACTTTTTATTTAGCTGTGATTCACAGGCTCATTCTGCCAGGGCAGAGAGCCGTAACTTAATAACAGATTGAGCGCGATGATAATCAGCGGAAATAACAGCGGTAAAGAGCGCGGTTATGCTATATCCGGCAAACGGCATGCAGAAAGAGAATAAAGAATTTATCAGAGATAAGAAGGCGTTAGCGGGCGCGGAGATGCAGGGTTATTACGCTGAGTGATACGGGTGAATTATCTTAAGTATTAATTCCGCTATCGATAGTGATAAATGACATTATTGTTTTATTGCGCCATGGGCTGGCGCAATAAAGTGGGCATTACGTTATCCTGGTATTACGCCTGCGCCAGATACATCGCCGGGGAATAGTGGCGCGTCGATTCACTCTTCTCACTGTGCGGTGTACTGGTACTGTCGATCAGCTTCGCCAGCTGATAGGTCTTCACCGTTTCCTGCTGCGTCAGCTGCCGGGCGAAACGGGCGGTGAGGTTACCCTGCGCATCCTGCGTCACCTCAGTGGTGCTGCGCGTTTCATCGTGAATCTGGTGGTAGTGATAGTTTTGTGACTCTTTGGTTTCATTGAGCGCCAGCGGCGAACTGGCGCTTAGCGCGGTGTGAAAACTGGCGTTCAGCTTAAACAGGGTTTCCTGCGTCATGCGCTGCGTATCGCCGTTCTTCTGCTGGCTGCTGCGCTGCGCCACATCCAGAGCGAAAGTATCTTCTTCTTCCGGCTTCAGCGGATTGCTGGAGCGCGCCGTCTGGTGATAGCTGGCCGAGAAATCCGCCAGGCCGCTGATGGCACCGGCCTGCGCCGCATGCGCGCCTACGGTGATCGCCTGCGGGGTGCGCATCGCCACGCCGGCCGCCGCGCTGGTGCTGTTTAAGCTCTCGAAACCCTGCTTAAACAGTGCCAGCGCCGCGCGATCGCCGTGACCGCGCGAAGCGGCCTGATCAAATTTCGCGCTCCACTGCGCCAGGGCGCTCTGCTGCTGACCGGCGTTGCTGGCCTGCACCAGGCTGCGCATGTCCGTCGTCAGTTTGAAACTGGCGTCGGCATTATGGAAACCCAGCCAGCGTGAACCCGGGTCGGCATGCAGATTCAGCGACTGCATCACTTCGCCGCTGCGACGCAGGTCGGTTTTCAGATCAACGCTGGCCAGCTGGTTACTGTCAAAACTGAGCAGGTCACCGACATCCAGTTTACCGTTGCCGTTATCCAGCCCGCTCAGGGTTTTCTCCAGCGCGCCGGAAAGTTTGGCAATTGCCGCAGCTTCGTCATCGCTCAGCTTACCGTGAGTGGTTTTCAGTGCCACCGCTACGCCATCCTGCTGCCGCGTCATCTGCAGGGTGAGGCTAACGCCGGACTGAGTGGTAATCTCCAGCGCCACCGCGCTCTGCGTGTCAGTTTGCGCGCCGCCGCTGGCCGGTACGCTGATGGTGACATCGTCACGCTGCTGCGTCAGTGCGCTCAGCAACGCGCTGCCAATGCCGTTCATGCTGACGCCCGAGCTGCGCAGCGCCCCCATCGCCTGCGTCTGCATATCAGGCGAAAGAGGCGTGCTGGCGGTGACGCGCGCCGGCGTCATCTGGTACACCGCAGAGATGGCGTCGGTGGCTTCGCTAAAGGTAACTTTCGCTGAGGCGTCTGCCGTCAGACTATTTTGCCGGGTCGCATTGCTTGCCGTGCTGTTGGTCACGCGTGCGCTGGCGCTGCTGAGATGGAGCTGTGAGAAACTACCCGGTCCGATACCGTTAATCATCCTGACTATCCTCGCTGGTATTATACCGCTACGTTATCGGCGATCCTGACGAAATCTTTACACTTCCGCACGGCGCGTGACGGTGCAAAATGGTTGTTGAAATTAATAATCATTATCACTAATCTGTCTGGCGCTTTCGCTGTGACACGGAAGTAATTGACTCGCCAGCTAGTAAGGAAGCGCCATGATTTATCGCTTTATCATTCCGCTGTTCACCCTGCTGAACCTGCTGCTCAGCCCCGCTGTCGGTTTCGCCCGGCCTGATATGACGCCGCTCGGACCCAACATTGCCGACAAAGGCTCTGCCTGGTATCGCTTCACTGTTAACACGTTTGATTCCGTTGACGGCCAGCGCCACTACAAAGTGTGGACGGCGGTGCCACGTAAACCCGCACCGGCCAACGGTTACGCGGTGCTGTATATGCTGGATGGCAACGCGGTGATGAACCATCTCAGCGAAGCGCTGTTGCAGAAGCTGGCGGCAGGCAACCCGCCGGTGCTGGTGGCGATAGGCTATCAGACCCCGCTGCCGTTCGATCTCGCTGCGCGCACGCTGGATTACACCCCGCCACAACAGGTGCAGGATCGTCGCGGCAGGCCAGCCGGCGGCAGTACCGCATTCCGCCAGCTGCTGGAACAGACTATCGCGCCGCGTGCCGAACAGCATCTGCCGATCAATGCGCAGCAGCGTGCGCTGTGGGGCCACTCTTATGGCGGGCTGTTTGTGCTGGACAGCTATTTAACCTCCGGATTTTTCCAGCGCTATTTTGCCGCCAGTCCTTCTCTGCGCGGCGACGCAACGCTGTTGCAGCAGATGGCGGCGGTGACGCCCGCATCGTTTAAGCAGAAGCAGCTGATGCTGATGGAAGGCAACGGCGAATCCCGTTCTGGCGTCAGCGATGTGCTGAGCCGGATTCGCACCACCCTCGACGGCATGCAGGAGAACGGCCTGGCGGCTCGCTTCCAGCTGTTTCCCGGGCTCAGTCACGGCCAGATGTTTCCGGCTTCGCTGGAAAGCGCGCTGTCGACTATGGCGGAAGACGGTGCGCCGTCACGCGCACCGGATGAGTGAAAGGGAAGTTAGTTAAAGAATTTGATGTCGGTTGGCGTTGCCAGCTTCGCCGCCACACCGCGCGCGCTCAGCTTGCCGCTGTGCGCATCAAAATCAAACAGCGTAATGGTATTGGTAAACACGTTGGTGACATAGAGGTGTTTACCGCTGTTATCAAACGCCAGCGCGCGCGGCTCAATACCGTCGGCGGCATAGCGCTGTGGATCTGTCAGGCTGCCATCGGCGGCAATCTTAAACACCAGCAGATGATTGTCAGATCCGCGGTTAGCGGCAATCAGGAATTTACCCTGCGGGCTGAGAATGATGCCGCCACCGCTTTTATAGGCGGCGCTGCTGTTTTGCGTATTCAGCGCTACCTGTGCCTGCCGTTCCAGCCGGCCATCAGTGACGCGGAACACCACGATTTCGCCCGCCATTTCAGTAATCACATAAGCGTGTTTACCGTCGGCGGAGAACACCATATGGCGCGGACCCGCACCTGGCGCAAAGCTCACATCACGGCTGGTATCCGCCTGCAGCGGCTCTCGCCGATCCGCGTGGTAGCGATAGGCATGCAGTTTGTCGTCACCGAGATCGGCCGCATACAGATAGCGGCCATCATGGGTAAAGGTAGTGGAGTGCGCATGGCCGCCATCCTGCCGATCTTTTACCACGCCGCTGCCCTCGCTGAACGCGAAATGCTGCACCTGTTCGCCCAGCTTGCCGTCCGACGCAATCGGGAACACCGTTACCCCTGCTCCGCCTTTCGCCACCGAATAGTTGGCGACAAACAGGAATTTGCCGTCCGGGCTGAGAGTGGCGTGCGTTGGCTGCTCGCCGTGGCTGTCGACCTGATTCAGCACCCGCACTGCGCCCTGTTTATCGATAGCCAGCGCGGTAACGGCACCGGCATTTTCCTCATTGGTGGTATAAGCAAACCGCCCGTCGCGTGATTTAACGATCCACGACGGGCTTTTCATCCTGATCACCTCCAGCGGCTTGAGCGTCCCGTCGCTGTTGACCTGCATGCGATACAAACCTTCACTGGGTCGATCCGGCTTTTGTACCGCAGGGGCATCCGGAATACTGGTCCAGGTGCCGACTAATGCTGTTTGATGATGTTCCGTGTTCTGCGCCATAGCACTCCCCGCCAGCGTCAATAGAGCCAGTGATATTGCCACGGTTAAGTTTGTTGCTAAACCGCCAGTTGCCGGTTTTGGGTATCCACTCATTGTCTTTCCACCATAATCGGAATTTTCACGGGCCTGCGCCCAAACCAGGTTGATTTTTTTGTATTGAAACGGACGTTGTTAACGTCTCGTTAACGACTATAGTGGCATTCCCTGCCCGCAAAGCTGCGCAGGCCGATCGGCTTCACAAATCGGTTTATTTAATTGTGCCTTTGCTAATGGGTCATAGCGTTTGGTTATGGCTGGCAGGAAGCAGTGTAAAAAGCCCCGGCACGCATGCTTTAATCTTTCCTTTACCGAACTCAGGGATGGTCACGACGTTATGCTGCCGTTTTCTAATGGTTTTTTATTGAGTTTATCGCTGTGTCTGGATATCGGACTCGCCAACATCGCCATGCTGACGCTGGCGATGCAGCGCGGTTATCTGCACGGTTTCTGGCTGGGCATGGGCACCTGTGTGGGCGATTTAATTTACGCCTTGCTGGCGATGGCTGGCATGGCGGTGATACTGCAGTTTACGCCGGTGCGCTGGTTGCTATGGATTGGCGGCGGCATCTTGCTGCTGTGGTTTGCCGCTAAAATGCTTTACGCCGCGCTGGCCAAAAAAATCGACATCCCCGCAGCTGAAACCCAGCCTTATCGTTCACTGCTGCGCGAATTTCGGCGCGGCATCGTGCTGGCGATGTCGTCACCGACGGCGATTCTGTGGTTCGCCAGCGTGGGCGGCGTGCTGATAGCTCGCATCGGCCACAGTGATGCCGGTGCAACTTCGTGGTTTCTTAGCGGTTTTTTCCTCGCCGGGGTGGTGTGGACCTGTGTGATCTGCCTGATCGGCAGCATGGGCGGAAAGCTGCTGGGCGAGCGCCTGCTGAAGTATTCGTATCTCGCCTCAGCGCTGATTTTCTGTTATTTCGCGGTGTATGTGATTTGGTCGGGATACCGCGAGTTCGTGGCGGTTTAAGTCACCACGGAATCGTTAAAAATCACTGATTATCCCGTTACGACAGCGCAAGCGTAGTAAGGTCGCCATGGATGGCGACCCGGAAAACGCCGCGCGGCCGTGAAATGCACCACTTAAACGCCGGCAATCCGCCTCAGCTCTGCCTGCGCACCCGGCGCCACCGCCAGCACCTGCGCGCCTTTTAACAGCCGATCGCCCTCGGTGTTAAACGGGTGATACCAGCCGCCGGCCTCTTTCACCAGACAGTAACCGGCCAGGCAATCCCACGCGTGCATGTAGGGTTCGAAATAGCCCACCACGCGTCCGGCTGCCACCCACGCCAGCATCAGCGCACCAGATCCGATACGGATAAAGTTGCCACCCGCTGCCAGCAGTGACGCCAGCAGGCGGCCCACCTCTTCCGGGCTGACATAGCTATTAGCGCCAAAGCCGGTAACGTGATTTTGCAGCGTACGTGACGGATCCACCTGTAAACGGCGGCCATTCAGCGTTGCGCCCTGGCCGAGCGCGGCGACGTAGCACTCCTGATAAGTCGGCGCAAAGATCACGCCAATCACCGGTACGCCGTCATGCAGCACCGCAACGGAAACACACCAGTTTGGCATACCGTTGAGGAACGGGCTGGTGCCGTCAATCGGATCGACCACCCAGGTGTAGCCTGACGTGCCCGGCTGCAGGCCGTACTCCTCGCCAAGAAAACCGTCGTCCGGGAAGCTGGCGCGAATCTGCTGGTCGATCATCTGTTCCACCTCGCGGTCAGCGCGTGATACCACATCCTGCAGGTCGTGCTTGGTTTCGACCACCAGCGTGTCACGCTGATTGAAGTAGGCCAGCGCCTTCTCCCCGCCCGCCCGCGCGACGCGTTCGGCCAGCAGCAGACGCGATTGCAGCGCGTCATTTTTCGTATCACTCATGCGTTATCCTTAAATTAACCGGCAATCAGGGCCAGACCCTGAGGTTTAAAATCAATCGCCACCCGGGCGTCCAGCGGCAGCTGCTGCTCCATCTGCGCATCGACGATGAACAGCGAGCCCAGTTCCGTGTTGACCTCGTATTCGATGTGATCGCCCAGCCAGGTGGCGTGCGTCACCTCACCGCGCAGTGCGCCTTCAGCACCGCTGTGCAGGGTAATGAACTGCGGTCTGACCGACAGCTGCGCGGAGCCGGTCGCGACGCCGTTACCGCGCACGCGATAGCGCTGCCTGCCGAGTCGCACCAGCGCTTCGCTGCCTTCTACCTGTTCGACTTCGCACGGCAGAATATTGGCTTCGCCCATAAAGTCAGCGATGAACACCGAATTGGGCGCGTGATACAAGCTTTCCGGCGCACCCTGCTGAGCAATATCGCCCTCTTTCATGACAATAATTTTATCCGACACCGCCAGCGCCTCTTCCTGGTCGTGCGTGACATACACCGCCGTGAAGCCCAGCCGCTGCTGCAAATCACGAATATCCGTGCGCACCCGGCGGCGCAGGCGCTCGTCGAGATTGGAGAGCGGCTCATCCAGCAGCAGTACCTGCGGCTCCAGCACCAGCGCGCGCGCCACCGCAATGCGCTGCTGCTGCCCGCCGGAAAGTTCGGACGGCAGCCGCTGCCCCTGACTCTCCAGCCCGACCAGTTTCAGCCCTTCGCGCGCACGATCCTGCGCTTCCTTTTTGCTCATGCCGGACGATTGCAGGCCGTACATGATGTTGTCGAGCGCACTCATATGCGGAAACAGCGCGTAGGATTGAAACACCATCGCCACGTCGCGCTCGTTGGCTGGCAGATGCGTTACGTCTTTGCCACCAATTAAAATGCGCCCCGAAGTCGGATGCTCCAGGCCGGCCAGCAGGCGCAGCGTGGTGGTTTTGCCGCAGCCGGAAGGCCCCAGTAGCGTCACCAGCGTACCCGGCTCCACCGTCAGCGATAAATCCGGCAGCGCGGTAAAACCGGCAAAGCGTTTTTCAACGTGTTCAAACACCACGGAACCAGCAGTAATCGCGGTCATACGGCACTCTCCTGAGTTAACGAAGGGGAAGCAGGTGGCGCGGCGACGTCCACCGGGCGCGCCACGCGGCGCAGGCGACGTTCGCCCACCAGCCACTGGAACACGCCAATGATCAGCAGCATCACCACAATCAGTACTGTCGAATAAGCAATGGCGACGCCGTATTCGCCATTCTCTACCAGCCCGACGATGTAGGACGTCGCCATGTTGTACTGGGCGCTGACAAGGAAGATCACCGCGCTGATCGAGGTAATGGCGCGGACAAAGGCATACACCAGCGCCGCGCTGATCGCCGGTTTCAGCAGTGGCAGCACCACTTTGCGCAGCGTGCGGAAACTGCTGGCACCCAGCGTCAGTGACGCTTCATCAAGGCTTTTATCCAGCTGGCTCATCGCCGCGATACCGCCGCGCACGCCGACTGGCATATTGCGGAACACAAAGCAGGCAATCAGGATCATTGCGGTGCCGGTAATCTCCAGCGGCGGCAGGTTATAGGCCATCACATAACTGACGCCGATCACCGTGCCGGGAATGGCAAAGCTCAGCATCAGCAGGAACTCAAACGTCTGACGACCGGCAAATTTCTGCCGCACGATGAGCCAGGCGGTCAGCAGGCCCACCACGGCGGTGAGCGGTGCGGCAATCAGGGCTATTTCCAGCGTGGTCCAGAACGAGTTCCACGCCACGCCGCTCCACAGCAGATGACCGTCACTGACGCTGACGCGGAAAGCGCGTACGTAGTGTTCGATGGTCAGCGCATCGTTCAGGCCCCACGACTGCACAAAGCCGCCGACCACAATCATGCCGTAGATCAGCAGGGTAAACAGCCCCCACGGAATCACCATGCCGTATACGCCGTAGCGCAGCAGACGCGGCAGCTGACCATGTTTGCCGCCGTCGCCCTTGCCGGTCACCGTGGCGAAGTTTTTGCCACCCAGCCACAGCCGCTGCAGCACAAAGGCGGCCAGCGTGAAGCACAGCAAAATCATCGCCAGCACCGCGGCGCGACTCGGATCGTTTTGCGCGCCTACCACCGAGAAGAAAATTTCGGTAGAAAGCACGCCGTGACTGCCGCCCAGCACCATCGGATTACCAAAATCGGCCATGCTTTCGATGAAGCTGATCAAAAAGGCATTGGCCAGACCCGGCGCCATCAGCGGCAGCGAAACGCGGCTGAAGGTGCGCCAGCGGTTAGCGCGCAGCGTTTGCGACGCCTCTTCCAGCGACGGACTGACACCTTCCACCACGCCAATCAGCACCAGAAAGGCAATCGGCGTGAACGACAGCACCTGGGCAATCCAGATACCGGTCAGGCCATACAGCCAGCGGCCGGGCTCAATGCCAAACAGCGCCGCCAGATGCTCCGTCACCACGCCCGAGCGACCGAACAGCAAAATCAGCGCCAGACCAATCACGAACGGTGGCGTGATGATTGGCAGAATGGTCAGCATACGCAGCGCTTTTTTGCAGGGCAGCGGCGTGCGCGTTGCCGCCAGGGCAAAGGCCAGACCCAGCAGCGTCGAACCGCTGGCAGTCATCAGCGCCAGCCACAGCGTGCGCCAGGCGGTGCCGCAGGTGCCGCCTTTCAGACAGGCAAGGCTCCAGATTGACGGATCCTGCAGATTGCTGATCAAACCGTCCGGTTTGAAACTGCCGTCAACGTCCTGCACCGACACCACAAACATGCTGAGCACCGGATAGAGTACGAAGATGCTGACCAGCGCAGTCAGCAGCACCAGCGACGCCACCACAAAGGCATCGCCTTTCAGCACGCCGCGTTCGGCCAGCGCAAACGAGAACAGCAGCAAAAACACGGTCAGCAGCAGAAGCGCGCCAGCGCCCATCGCTGGCTGTCCCTGCGGCAGCGCGCCGAAGCGATTTTCCAGCCACAGCCAGCTCCAGCCGCTGTAGCCAATCGCGTGCCCTTCCACAATCAGGAAGATCACGCCCAGCGCGCTGAACAGCAGCAGCAACCGGCTGCGCGCGCTGCCGGGCAATAAGGCGCAGGCGGCGCACAGCGCCAGCAGCGCCACGGCGAGCACCAGCCATGGATGGCTGCCGATCTGCCACAGCGCCGGCGCGCTGGCTTCATCACGCCACAGGTTAAGCAGCCAGCCGCTATCGAAAAAGCCTGCTTCCAGGCTGTACCACGGCAGCAGCAACAGCGCGACGGCGCCCAGCAGCAGCGCGCCCGTCAGACGGCGATTATTTGCGTTCATGTGTTACCTCAATGCGGGATCATCGCGCCATCCTTAGCGCTGTCGGAACCGGCAAGCCGCCGCCAGCGGCAGCGTCCGGCGATGCGGCATTACTGCGCGCTGGCGCCGATCTCTTTATCCCAGCGGCTCAGCAGCGCTTTACGTTTGGCGGAATCGCCGTAGGTTTTGAAGTCATAATCGATCAGTTTGATGTTCTCGAAGCGCGGCGCGTATTCGGAGATCTCTGCACTGCGGTTTGACGGCAGCTGGAAGGATTTGGCCTCTTTCATGTGCGACTGCGCTTCGGCGCTAAGCGCCCAGTCGTACCACACTTTGGCATTGGCCAGATTGCGTGCCCCTTTGACGATCGACATTGAGCCAATCTCGTAGCCAGTGCCTTCACAGGGCGCGACGGTTTTGATCGGGAAGCCGTCGACTTCCATCGCCACCGCGTCGTGCATAAACACGATGCCAACGGTGGTTTCGCCGCGCGCCGCTGCTTTCACCGGTGCCGAGCCGGATTTGGTGTACTGGGAAATATTGGCGTTGAGCTTTTTCAGGTAATCGAACGCTTTGTCCTCGCCCATGATCTGCACCAGCGTCGCCAGGGTGTTATAGGCGGTGCCGGACGAGTTCGGATTGGCAATCTGAATTTCGCCTTTGAAGGCCGGATCGAGCAAATCAGCCCAGCAGGCCGGCGCTTTGAGCTTTTTATCCGCCAGCAATTTGGTGTTGTAGCCCCAGCCGAGCGCACCGGCATAAATTCCCACCGTACGGTAACCTGAGTTTTCCGCCTGCTTCTGCGCCCAGTCCTGCTGCTGGTCGAGCAGCGGCGATTTATACGGCTGCGTCAGCCCCTCTTCCGCCGCCTGCATATGCGGATCGCCGGTGCCGGCCCACCAGATGTCGGTGCGCGGGTTACGCGCTTCGCTGCGCAGGCGGGCATAGGCTTCACCCGCTGACAGGCGCACCATGCTGACTTTAATATCCGGATGTGCCTGGCTGAAAATGCGCGTCATATGTTCGCACACCACCACGTCCGCCGAGCAGACCATATTGAGATTGCCAGCGGCCGTCGCAGCAAACGGCAGCGCGGTGCAACTGAGGGACAGCGCGATGGCCAGTGAGGTGTAGCGCATGATGTTCTCCTTGGTTGGCAGGGTTCCGTGCTTAACAGAGGTTTTATTTGCACGTGTGTGCAAATTAGTAATGAACAGAAAATAGCCTGTCAAATAGCGCAATCTGCAATTGACAGGCTGTGTCACAAAAATGCAACAAATGTGATCGCAGACAAATTGCACAGCTTTGCAATTTACGGCAGACTGCTTTTCAGCCGTAATTGTGAGGAGTTGAAGATGCAGAATGACAAAGCCGGGGTGAGCGCACAGGATGTGGCCGATCTCGCAGGCGTGTCGCGATCGGCGGTGTCGCGCGCCTTTACGCCCGGTGCCAGCGTTTCTGCAGCCACGCGTGCCCGGGTGATGAAAGCGGCGCAGGAGCTGGGCTATCACGTTAACCACCTGGCGCGCGGGCTGGTGCGCAACCGCAGCGGCATCGTCTGCCTGATCGTCTCTGAAATCGCCACGCCTTACCGCGCCACGCTGGTGCGCTGGCTGACCCAGTTTTTACAGGAAGCGGGCAAAGTGGCGATGCTGATTAATACCGATCGTTCCGACAACAGCGTCTCCGCCGCGCTGCTGCAGGCGATCAATTTTCGCGCCGATGCCTCCATCATCCTCTCCGGCATGCCGGATCGCACCATCACCCGCCAGTGCTATCAGCACGGTCAGCGCATCATCCTGATCAACCGCGACGAAGCGCTGCCGGGCTCGCTCAGTATCAACCTCGACGCGCAGGCGGCGGCCGAAACGGCGGTGATGGCGTTTCAGCGCGCCGGCTGTCGTCAGCTGGCGTTCGCCAATTCGCTGGCCGGTACGCCGAGCCTGATCAAACGCGAAGCGGCGTTTATCGCTGTGGCGGAGCGCGCCGGACTGACGGTCAGCGTGGAGCGGTTCGGCACCACCTCGTATGAGAGCGGTCAGATTCTGGCGCATCGCCTGCTGACGCGTCATCAGCGCCCGGACGCGGTGTTCTGTGTCACCGATCTGATGGCCTGCGGTTTCATGGATGAAGCGCGCCACCGTTTCCAGCTGCGCGTGCCGGAGGATTTGTGCCTGATCGGCTACGACAACATCGCGCAGGCTGGCTGGTCCTCTTACAATCTCACTACCTTCGCCCAGCCGGTGGAGCGCTTTGCCCGCGACGCCATCGCGTGGCTGACGCAGACAGAACAGGCAGAGAGTGGTTTTACGCCGCAGAGTGAGCAGCAGCACGACACCCTACTGTATCAGGCTGATGTGATATGGCGCGGATCGGTGCGCGGCGGCTGATCTAAGCGCGGCATACCTGCCGCACCGTGTCACGCAACCAGCGGTGTGCGGCATCCTGCTCCAGCCGCGGATGCCATAGCTGTGACACCGTCACCTCTGGTGTGGCAAACGGTAATTCAAACATCGCAAACGCCGGATTATCTTTGATTAGCGGATGGTGCAGGCACAGCGTATGCGGCACCAGCGCCAGCCAGTCGCTGTGCAGCGTGAGCGCGACGGCAGTGGAAAAAGCGGGTACCACGGCGGCCACCTGGCGGGTAAAACCGGCGGCGAGCAGCGCCTCATGCACCGGTCCGCCCAGCTCACCGCGCCTTGACGCTACGATGTGACCATATGCGGCCAGCTGCGGCAACGTTACGTCGGCGAGTAACGGATGCCCGGCGCGCACCACGCCGACGAAGCGATCGCGAAACAGCGCCTGCAGCCGAATCTCCGGTCCCATATTGCCCAGAACACCAATCTCCAGATCGACGTCGCCGCTGCGCAGCGGTCGATCATTTTTCTCTGCTTTCGGCATGAAGCGCAGCTGCACGCCGGGCGCCTGTGCGCGGACTGCGGCGATCAGCGCGCTGCCAAACGCTTCGACAAAACCTTCGTTGGTACGCAGCGTGAAGTGGCGCTGCAGCTCAGCGGAGGCAAAGCGTTGTGCGGGTGGACTCAGCAGCGCCTGCGTGTCCTGCAAAGTGGCATGCACCTGGCTGCGCAGCGCTTCGGCGTGTGGCGTCAGCACCATCACGCGCCCGGCGCGCACCAGTAGCGCATCGCCGGTGGCAGCACGCAGTCGCCCCAGCGTGCGGCTCATCGCTGACTCGCTCAGCCCAAGGCGACGCGCAGCACCCACTACGCTGCCTTCACTGAGCAGCGCGTCCAGCGCAGGAAGTAAATTCAAATCGACGGTATTCATCGCATCATCCTTATCGATTGAGCGCCATCTGGCAAGGCGTTTGCTGCAGGTTATCTATGCAGATGCTGCGCGTTCCGCCTGTTGTCATGCAAGGGTAGACTTTTCACTCACCCCAAACCCAGGAGAGGGTCATGAACAAGGCTTCCCGTGCTTTATTGATTGGTGCTTCACGCGGCATCGGCTTCGCGCTGGCGGAGAATATGCTGCAGCGTGGCTATCAGGTGGTGGCGACCGGCCGCCAGCACTCCCTTCACGCGCTGCAACAGCTGGCGCAGCGCTACCCGCAGCAGCTGACGGTGGAGAGCGTGGACATCACCGTGCCAGCAGAGGTCAACGCCCTGCATTTGCGGCTAAGCGGCCAGCAGTTCGATCTGCTGCTGGTCAACGCGGGCGTGAAAAATGACGACCGCGAAACCCTTGCCGATGTGTCGACGGAAGAGTTTATTCGCGTAATGGTAACCAACGCGCTGAGCCCGCTGCGCGTGCTGGAAACCTTCAGAAACAACGTCAGCGCGCATGGCACGCTGGCGGTGATGTCCTCCGGCCAGGGCAGTCTCACCAACAACACCCATGGCAACTACGAGGTGTATCGCGGCAGTAAAGCGGCGCTGAATATGTTTATGCGCAGCTTTGCCGCGCGTCACGACGATGCGCGCACGCTACTGCTGCTGGCCCCAGGCTGGGTGCGCACCGACATGGGCGGCGCCGGGGCGCGACTGAGCATTGAGGAGAGCATCCCGAATCTGCTCAACACGGTGGAAAGCCAGACCGGACGCGGCGGCCTGCACTATCTCGATTACCTCGGCCGCGTAGTGCCGTGGTAAACGTTTCACGCCAGCTTGCGTTCGATCAGCTGACGCAGCGTGGCGCGCAGCCAGCGGTGCGCCGGGTCTTCCGCCCGGGCGTTATGCCACAGCAGCGAAAGCGCATAATCCGGCATGCCGATCGGCACCGCCGCCGTACTCAGCGCATAGCGCTGTTGCCATGCCTGCACCAGTCCCTGCGGAACGGTGGCGAACAGCGGCAGACGCTGCAACATTAGCGGCAACACCGAGAAGTGCGGCGTGACATAACGCACGCGGCGCGTCAGTCCCTCGCGGGCTAACGCAGCGTCCAGCGCACTTTCACTCACGCCGCGATAGGAGACCAGCGCATGCTGATACTGCACGAACTGCGCCAGCGTCAGCGGTGGCGCAAGGTCAATTTGTCCACGATGCCATACCGTGCGGAAGCCGGCGCGCGCAATGTGCTCCCGCGTAAGATCGCGGCTGGTTTCCTCTCCGACGGTCACCACCACGTCAGCCTGCTGCTGCTCCATCAGCGGAATGGCCTGCCACGGATCGGCAGCCACCACCCGGATATCAATATTCGGAGCCGAGTCGGCCAGTTGCAGCAGTAAATTGGGCATCAGCCAGTGCTCGAGCCAGTCGCTCATGCCGAGCGTAAAACTGCGGCTATCGTGCGCGGCATCAAAGCGATCGGCATTGAAAATAACGCGATGGACGCTCTGCAGCAGCGGTGCGATCTGGCGCACCAGCTGCTCTGCGCGCGGCGTGGGCATCATGCCTTGCGAGGAACGCACGAACAGCGCATCGTCAAACATTGCCCGTAATCTTTTTAATGCCGCGCTGACCGCCGGCTGCCCCAGATAAAGCCGGCTTGCCGCCTGAGTTACGCTACGCACGTCATACATGACCAGCAGCACAATCAATAAGTTAAGGTCGATTTTGCTGAAATCATTTTCATTGATGCTTTTCATGATTTTAATCGATTTAAATAATGAAACAGCCCTCAGTATAGTGACCTGTAATAACAGGCACCACGCTTAAGGAGGCAATATGACCCTGCACATAGGTGAATGCAGCATTGATAAAGTGATCGAGCAGACCAGCTCACTCCCCTTCGCTGCGCTGTTTCCGGCACACCGCGAGACGATGGGCGACACGCTGGCACAGCAGCCGGCAGAGCTATCCATCCATAGCTGGGTGGTGCGCACCGCTCGCGACACCATCGTGATTGATACCGCAACGGGCAATGGCCGTAACCGCGATAACAAGCCGCTGTTTCACCAGCTGCAAACCGCGTGGCCGCAACGTCTGGCCGAAGCGGGCGTCGACCCTGATGAAGTGACGCTGGTGCTGATGACGCATATCCACACCGATCACGTCGGCTGGAATACCTGCTGGCGCGCTGGCCGCTGGCAGCCGATGTTTCGTCATGCGCGTTACATCTGTTCAGCGCGTGAACTGGCACAGTGCCGTAGCACGCCGTCGATGCAGGCGCTGTATCACGACAGCCTTGCGCCGCTGCTGGCGAGCGGCCAGCTGGAAACCATTGATGTGCAGCACTCCCCGCTGTTTGCCGGTGTGCTGCGCTATATGCCGACGCCGGGCCACAGCGTCGATCACGCTTCAATTGTGCTGCAAAGCGCCGGTGCCCATGCGGTATTTAGCGGTGATGTGATGCATCATCCAGTTCAGTTTGCACATCCGCAATGGAACTCAGTTTTTTGTGAGGATTTACCGCGCGCCGTAACGTCACGTCAGTTACTGATAGACTGGTGCATCCGCCATCAGGCACTCTGGTGCAGCTCACATTTTGCCGGCAGTTCGTGCGGCCGGGTTTCGCCAGAGCGGCAATGGATTCCTGTGGAGGCCTGAACCATGCAATACGCTGATTACCTCACCGCGTCGCTGGGGGATATGCAACAGGCGCTGGCCCAGCGCCGGGTGAGCGCACGCCAGCTCACCATGTTTGCGCTGCAGCGCATTGCTGACGTGGATCAGCCGCGCTACAACGCCATCAGCTGGCTGTTTGCCGATGACGCGCTGGCTGCGGCCGCTGCCAGCGATGCCGCACGGCAGCAGAATGCGCCAGTTGGCCCACTGGCCGGTATTCCGCTGCTGATTAAAGACAACATTGAAGTCAAAGGCTGGCCGACCAGTGCCGGTTCGGCGCTGCTGCGCGATGTGATTGCCAGCGAGGATGCACCGCTGGTTACGGCTCTGCGTCAGGCTGGCGCAATCCTCATCGGCAAAACCACCATGCATGAACTGGCAGCAGGCATCACCGGCGCGTCGTCGCTGAGTGGCTTCACCCATAATGCCTGGCAGCAAGGCCGTTCTCCGGGAGGTTCAAGCAGCGGTTCAGCCGTGGCGGTGGCCGCAGGCTTCGTGCCGCTGGCGATAGGCAGTGATACCGCCGGTTCGGTGCGCATTCCGGCCGCGTTTAATGGCCTGTTCGGCTTACGTATGACGCGCGGTGCACTGAGCAGCGCTGGCATCGTGCCGCTGTCGCCTACCCAGGATATCCCCGGACCGCTGGTGCGCTACGCGGCTGATTTGCGGCTGATCAGTGAAATACTCACGGGCCAGCGTTTTTCCCGTCCCGACCGGCCGTTGCGCATCGGCATCTGGCAGGAAGGATTTGCCGCAGAGGAAACGGAGATTAACCAGGCGGTGCAGGATGCTGTGGCACCGTTTCAGCCGCGCATGCTGAGCTGGCCGCAGCTGGAGACGCTGGCGACGGAAGCCAATATTATTGCCTATGAATTTGCCGACGCGCTGGCCGCCTGGCTGGCGGATAAACCGCAGGCACCGCTGCGCACGCTGGCGGCGATTGCCGCTTCAGGACGCTATCATCCCCAGCTGGAGGCCACCTTCAAAACCCGCGCGCAGCATCCCGGCATGCAGAGTGACGGCTATCGCGAGGTGCAGCTGCGCCAGCAGAGGCTGTATCAGCAGCTGGCGCAGTTTTTTCAGCAGCAGCAGATCGACCTGCTCGCTTATCCGGTAGTCCGCCATCCGCCAGTGAAGCATGGCGAGTTACAGCCTGGCAGCAACGCGCTGATCTCAGCCGTCACCGGCGCACCGGCAATCAGCATTCCGGTCGGCCTGAGTACGGAAGGGTTACCCATCGGCCTGGAGCTTCTGGCGCTGCGCGAGCGGGAAGATGTGCTGTTAATGGCGGCAGAACAGATTGAACAGGCGCACCCGCCGTTCAACCGTGCAGCGCCAGCCCTTTGATGGCTTTATCCACCGCCTTTTTCGGGCCGCGCAGCGCGATGCCCACCAGGTTGAGATTATCGGCGTCTTCGGCCAGAAACACCGCGCGGTTGGCGGCATCGTGGCCGGTGGAAAACATCGCTTCGACGTAGGGAATCAGCGTTAACTCGCGCTCTACGCCCTGGCGATGCGCCCGTTGCAGGCCGGCTAAATCGGCGGCAAACACCAGCATCGGCTGGCCGGCCATGTTGCCGTACTGACGACCGAGCGCGTCGACGTAGGGTTCACCCATCATCTCCGGCGCGGCCGCCGCAATGCCGGTCGCCAGAAAAGCCACCACATTCAGGCGCTGCCAGGTGGCTAAATCATCACGTACGATTAGGGCAATTTTGGTATCAAACATCTGTCAGAACTCTCCGGTGAGGATTAAAAATCCCATCATCGGATAGCCGGCATAGAGCGGTATAGAACGTTTGTGCACTGGCGCTGATAGGCGGCGGGCGTGAGACGATAAGCGCGCTGGAACCAGCGGCCAAGATGGCTTTGGTCGGCAAAGCCCACCTGCGCTGCGACCTGCACTGGCTCAACGCCCTGTGCCAGCAGCGCACGCGCGCTACGCAGCCGCAGCCGCACCAGATAGGCGTGCGGCGACTGGCCAAACGCCTGCTTAAACTGGCGCGTCAGGCGGAAACGATCGATGCCGGACAAGCGCGACAGATCGTCCAGCCCGATATCCTGCGCCATAAAATCGTGCAGATAGTCACGCAGCAGATGCATCTGCCGCTGAGCGTCACTCAGTTGCATGCCTGGTTTATTTTCCAGATGCCGGGACAGCAGCGTGAGCAGATGATCCAGGCTCTGATCGCGCGCCAGCCGCCCTTCCCGCTGATGCACCGCAAACCATGCCTGCTGAATCGCACTGGCCAGCTGCGCATCATCGGTGAGCGTGGAGCGAAATGCCCCCTGAATATTCGCCACATCGCCCAGCCCGCGGCGCTGCATCATCTCCGCCACCCAGGGTTGCGGCAGATAAAGCATCACATAGGTAAAACCGGCGGCATCGGGCGCGTGACCATCGTGTACCGCGCCCGGCTCAATCAGAATAGCGCGGCCCGGCGTGCTGGTGTGTAGCGCGCGGTGACAGTTAAAGCGCTGCAGCCCCTGCTGCGTCACACCGACCAGCAATTCGTCGTGGTCATGCGGATCGTAAGCGTGGCCGCAGAAGTGCGCGTTAACACTTTCGATGCCCGTCTCCTCATCGCGACGGAAATCAACCCAATCGTTAGTAGCTGACATAGCGAATTCGTGACCTCTGACGGCGTATCAGGCATAGCCTAGCAGCCGGAACCACAGATAATCCAGCGGTAACAGCAGCAGCGCGCTCAGCACAAACACCAGCAGGCACAGCTGCAAACCGGCTCTGGCAGGCACATTCCCCAGCCCCATTGCCACCACGATGGGCGACGCCTGATATGGCAGCAGCGGGGTGGCGTAGGCAAAAACCTGCAACATCACCACGCTCAGTAGCGGAAAGCCCGAAGCGGCAGCCAGCTCCTGCGCCATCGGCGTAACCATCGCCGGCACGCCGTTGGCGGTGAGCACAAAATTCAGCAGCGTCACCAGCGCATTGAGCACGGCAAAATTACTGAATGACGGCGAATCATGCAGCGGCAGCAGGTGAAGCAGTGCATTGGCGATGAGCCGCCCCAGGCCAGAGTCCACCACCACCGTGGCGACGCCGAGAATGCCGGCGATATAGATGCAGGTGCGGAAATTGACGCCGCTGGCAAAATCGTCGCCCGAAAGAAAGCCCACGCGCGGTAACAAACACAGACACGCCGCGGCCAGCCCGACCCACGCAGCAGATAAGCCGTGCAGGCTGTCGGTCATCCACAACAGTAACGTGACGGCAAGTAGGCCAATCAGCCGCCATTCGCGCCCGCTTAGCGCCGGCAATGCTTCCCGCGTTGCCACCGGCTGCGGCTGAGCGCGGAACAGCAGCGTAATGCAGGCAACCAGCAGAATACCTTTGCCCAGCCCCACCACCGGCATGTGCAGCAGCCACCACGGCAGCCATTGCAAATGCAGCTGATACGCGCTTTCCGCCGCGCCGCTCAGCACCAGGTTTGGTACGTTGGCGGGCAGAATACTGGCAGAGAGTTGAAAGGTGCCGAAGCCCACCGCCAGCGCCAGCCCAATGCTGCCGCGACTGCCCGGCCGGATACCGGCCCGCTCGCCCAGCGCCAGTACCACCGGCATCAGCAGCGCGATGCGTCCCATGTTCGACGGCATCACCAGCGCCAGCAGATAACTCAGCAGCACCGTGCCCGCCACCATCCGCGGCCAGCTCTGGCTGAACGGCACCACCAGCCAGTTGGCCCAGCGTTGGGCAAGGCCCACTTTGCGGATCGCCGCGCCCAGCACAAAACCGCTCAGCACCAGCCAGAACGCTGAGGAGGCAAAACCGCTGAACACGCTACTGGCTGGCGCTATCGACAGCAGCATCGCCGCCGCAAAAAACAGCAGCGCGGTAAGGTATTCCGGCAACCGCGCCAGCGCCCACAGCAAAATTGTGATGCTGACCACCAGCGTGGTCAGCCAGAATGCGGTATCAATCATCGTGCCTGAACTCCCTTTCTTAGCAACTGCGCACAAAGCGCATCAGCATAGGGCAATCCCTGTCGCAGAACGCTGCGGCAGTTAACAGTTTGTTAACTCGCCAGCTGCGTTAGCCACTGAATCAGCGCCTCGCTGCCGGGTTGACTGCGGGAACGCTGTGGCCAGGCGAGGAAATAGGGTTTGCTCAGCGGCAGGCTGAGCGGATCCACCACCTGTAGCGCGCCGCGCGTCAGTTCGCCGGCAATCAGGCGACGCTGCCCCAGCAGCACACCAGCCCCGGCTACCGCCGCGTCGATCGCAAGTGAAGTGAGATTAAAACTGAATGCTGGCTGGGCCGCCGGCTCCATACTGCCTTTGGCCTGAAACCAGCTGCGCCAGTCGGGCAGAAAGCGTCCCTCATTGCCCCAGTCCAGATGGATCAACGGCGCCTGGCTGAGCAACGACTCGCCCGGGTAACGCTGTATCAGCGCCGGACTGGCGACCGGCAGCACCTCGTCACAGAACAGCCGTTGTTTGTCAAGTTGCGGGTAGCGATCCTCACCAAAGCAGATGACAAAATCTGCCGGTGTGGCGCTGAAATCCACCGGCGCATGAGTGCCGTGCAGGCTGAGATCGCAGTCCGGGCAGTGAGCCCGCCAGGCGGTAATATTCGGCAGCAGCCATTTCGACGCCAGCGCCGGCAGTGAATAGAGCGTCAGCTTTGGCATGCTGGCCGCATGGCGCAAATTTTGCTGCCCCAGATGCAGAATGTCGAACGCTTCACTGACGTAGCGCAGATACTCTTTGCCGGTTTCCGTCAGCATCACGCCGCTCTGGGTACGCACAAACAGTGCGCTGCCCAGCTGCGCTTCCAGCTGACGAATTTGCTGGCTGACGGCAGCCGGCGTCAGCGCCAGCTGCGCGGCGGCTTTCGCCAGGCTACCAAGTTCCGCTGCCACTTTAAACGACTGAATCACGCTGATTTTCGGCAAACGCGACGCGGGTGCAGGCATTAAGGTTTCCTTAGCAAGGCGTTAAATATTTATCGTTAGGCATCAACATATCAGGCCGTTAAAGTCTCTACACCTGCCAACTCAGAGAACCACCGCGATGTCTGCTTTGATTCGATTTGATTTGCACCCCCTGGCCGATGCCGACTGGCGTCGGCACTGTCGCCAGCAGCTGGAGCAACACGGCGCGCTGGTGCTGCGTCAGTTTTTGCAACCGGCTGCGCTGCAGGCGATCGTGGCTGACGGGCTGGCCCAGCGCCATCTGGCTTACCACACCGTCAGCAAGCACAACGTCTATCTGCTGAAGCCGGACGATACGTACCGTGCCGATCATCCGCGCAATCGTGACGTGATCAGCACCAAAGGCTGCATTACCGACGATGTAATTGCAGCGGAATCGCCGCTGCGTCAGCTGTACAATGACGAACTGTTTAAACGCTTTCTGTGTGATGTGCTGGACGAAGACGCACTGTATCCGTATGCCGACCCGCTGTCGTCCATCAATCTGCATTACGCACCTGACGGCCAGGAACTCGGCTGGCATTTTGACAACTCCTCTTTCGCCATCACGCTGCTGGTGCAAAAACCGCGCGGCGGCGGTGTATTCGAGTATGTGAAAGATTTGCGCGATGCGGATGCCGGCGAGATGAACTACGACGGCGTCGCCGCCGTGCTCGATCAGCACCAGCCGGTCGAGGCGCTGGAGATTGATGCCGGTGACCTGGTGCTGTTTCGCGGGCGCAATTCGCTGCACCGCGTGACGCCCACCGAAGGCGATGTCACGCGTATGCTGGCGGTGCTGGCCTACAACACCCAGCCCGGTATCGCGCTGTCCGAAACCGCGCGCATGACCTTTTACGGCCGGTTGTAAGCCACCAGAGCGCGCCAGCCGCGCAGGAAAATCTGCCGGGTACGAAACGCAGTTAAGGCGCGCCAGTCTTCATCGGCGGGCCAGAACCCCTCCACCAGCTGCTGCTTCAGCGCGCGTCCGGCGTGGCTTGCCGGATCGCCCTGCAGATGCAGCCAGTGATCGTCGCGCACCCGGCGATGCATCTCTTCGCCCGGATAAGTGCCGCACTCCACCACCAATGGCAGCAGCTGCGTGTCAGGCAGCGACGTCAGCAGAAACTGCGAGACATAGCCTGTGGCCGTGGCGGTCACGCCGGTGTCGCTGTCGCGCCCGGCGCCGGTAAACAGCAGCGTCAGCCACTCATCGTATAACGTTTTGCCCCAGTCATGCGCCGGATAGCGCTGTTCAGCAATCGCCAGCAGCATCGGATGGCCCCACGCGCCGGCACCGGTGTGCAGGTCGAAACTCAGGACGACCTGCGCCTGACGCAGATGCTGTTCGACGATGGCGTGCAGCGTGCGGTGCGACCAGGCCGGCTGCTGCCCGCCATAAAACAGGCCGTCTGCTGCCTGATATTGGCCCGCTTCCACCACCCGTTTTAGCGCCGGCCAGCCTGACTGCTGCAGCGTCTCCGCCAGCAGCCGATCGGCATGTGCGCGGTCGCCGTGGTACAGATCGTGCCATAGCGCATAGTGCGGATTAGCGGGCGCTGGCTGGCTGAAATCGATGAAATTCCGGTTGAGATCGATATTGTCTTCATTGACGCGCCGCAGATGCGCAGCGCCCCACGGATTTAGCAGATGGACCAGCACAAGGGCGCAGTCGGGCGGTAACGCGGCGACATCAAGGCTATCAAGCCAGGCGATCTGGCTGTCTAACCGTAATAGCCCTCCACACCGTGTGTGCCGGAGAGAATCAGCATGCGTTTGGGAGCTGCCGGATCGCCGATCACCGCGACGTCGGTGTACAGCGCGGCCCCGTCGGGCGCGGTCAGCGGATGGCGATAGGCAGTCAGCGCGCCGTGCTGGCGCGTGACGGCGGCCAGGAATCGCGCCCGCTGCTGGGTATAATCAGGGAGTAAAGACATGATTTTCCTGTGCGTGATGAAGGCAAATCGCCCTGCGATTAGGGATAAACCTTAACCTTAAAGTACTTCTGCGCCAGCCGGTCATAGGTGCCGTTGCTGTGCAGCGCAGCCAGCGCATTGTTGATTAAAGTAAGATTGGCCGTATCGCCTTTACGCAGCCCGATACCCACGCCGTTCCCCAATAAGGCTTTATCCACCAGCATGGCTTTATTGACATAGCCCTTGCCTTCCGGCGTGTTGAGAAAGCCCTGCTCGGCTGAAACCGCATTCGCCAGGCTGGCATCGAGTCGACCCGCTACCAGATCCGGATAGATCTCCATCTGATTCGGATACGAGACCACGTTGACGCCCTGCGGAGCCCATTTCGTTTTGGCGTAGGTTTCCTGAATGGTGCCCTGCGCGACGCCGATATTCTTCCCGCGCAGCGTGCTGATATCCGCCGTCAGCGTGCTGTTGGCAGGCGTCAGCAGCGCGCTGGGCGTGATATACAGCATATCGCTGAACGCCACCTGCTCGCGGCGCTTCTCCGTCATCGACATTGCCGACAGAATGGCGTCAAATTTCTTCGCCTGCAGCGCCGGAATGCTGCCGTCAAAGCCAATCTGTACCCACTGACATTTCACTTTGGCCTGCGCACAGATGGCATTGCCCAGATCAATATCAAAACCCTGCAGCGAGCCATCGCTGGCTTTGGATTCGAACGGTGGAAAAGTGGGATCGACGCCAAAACGCAGCGTCTGCTGCGCCGCAGCCAGTTGGCTGAGGGCGCTGAGTGACAACAGTAAGGCATAAGACCAACGCTTTTTCATGATGCTCTCCGGCAGGCTATCTCACAGGTTTTAACCTTGTAATAACACGATGCCGCTGACACCACCATCAAAAGCGCGCAATAATGCAGAGCAAATTCTTATATATGTTAATGAGTTAGCGAAATTTGTCGCGCCATTAAGTTTTACTTAACGCTCTGTAATGATTTTGTCATCAGGGGCTCATGCCGCTGTCAGCCTCGGTTTTCTATGCTAACCCGCGTTATACTGCCCGCCATCAGCAAGCGGCCGCCACTGCCGGGAGATCGCATGAAAATATTGGTGATAGAAGATGAAGCCGGGGCGCGTGATTACATGCGCAAAGGATTGACCGAGGCCGGTTTTATCGTCGACGTGGCGGAAAACGGTCAGGATGGCCTGTTTTATGCGCAGGAGCACCATTACGATCTGATTCTGCTGGATGTGATGATGCCCGGCATCACTGGCTGGGAGGTGATGGCGCAGCTGGATAAGCAATTGCAAACGCCGGTGATTTTCCTCACCGCCAAAGGCACGGTGGAAGATCGCATCAAAGGGCTGGAACTGGGTGCCGATGACTATCTGGTCAAGCCCTTCTCCTTCGCTGAACTGCTGGCGCGCGTGCGCACCCAATTGCGGCGCGGTAGCCAGCAGAAGCTGCCCGACATCCTGACGCTGGCCGATCTGCAGCTGGATATTGCCCGTCGCCGGGTCGAGCGCGCCGGACAGCGCATCGACCTGACCAACAAAGAGTTCAATCTTCTGCATCTGTTTCTGCTGCATCCCGGCGAGGTACTGACACGCACGGTGATTGCGTCGCGCGTCTGGGATATGAATTTTGACAGCGACACCAACGTAGTGGATGTGGCGGTAAAACGGCTGCGGCAGAAAATTGACGGCCCTTTTACCCGACCATTAATTCATACCGTGCACGGTGTCGGTTATCGCTGCGAAGCTGAAACATGAAACCCCGCTCGCTCGCCGTCCGCCTTTCGCTACTGCTCAGTGCTACGGTGGTGGTCATTTTTACACTCAGCGGCATGGCGCTGTATCACGCACTGGCGAAGCAGATCGGCGTGCGCGATGACGCAGCCCTGCTGACGCGCATCGATCAAATGCGCACGCTGCTGCGCGATGAAGATGCGCTGACGCTGATTCAGCAGAAGCCGCGGCTGTTCGCCAACATGCTGGGCAATACCGAATCGTTGCTGGTGCTGCGCTTTCCCGGCCAGCCGCCGCTGATCGTGATCAATCCCGGCGAGCGTCCGGTGCCAGCCATTACGCCGGTCGCCGCCGATCAGCCGTTAACCCTGCAATCGGTCCACCATCAGCAGGCGGCGGACGGCACGCCGTTTATTGCCGCCGCCGCGTTAACGCCAACGCGCGATGGCAGTGGCCAGATCGAAATCATCACCGGTCGCCTGATGAGCGACCGCACGCAAACCCTCACCGGCTATCGCCACCAGATTATCCTGTGCACCGCGCTGGCGGCGTTGCTGGTCGCCGCGATCAGTGTGCTGCTGGTGCGCCGCGGCCTGACGCCGCTGCGCCGGCTGGCAGCGGAAGCCGGGGTGATCGACGTGCGGCGGCTGTCGCATCGCATTGAACTGACCAGCGCGCCAGGCGAGCTGCAACCGCTGCTGGCGGCGCTCAACCAGATGCTGAGCCGGCTGGAGCAGGGTTATCAGCAACTTAGCCAGGTCTCAGCGGACATGGCACATGATCTGCGCACGCCGATTGGCACGCTGCTTGGTCAGACGGAAGTGGCACTGAACCAGCCGCGCAGCGTCAGCGAGTATCAAACGCTGCTGGGTTCCAATTATGCGGAGCTGGAGCGGCTGGCGAAGATGATTGATAACATGCTGTTTCTCGCCAAAGCCGCAGACGCCAGCCAGGCGCTGGACAGGCAACGCATCGATCTGACACCGCTGGGTGAGCGGTTGAGTGACTATTTTGAGGGTATGGCAGAAGAGCATGGCATGCAGCTTGTCATCTCGCTTCACGGCGAGTTGCACGCCGATCCACAGTTGTTACAGCGCGCGCTGGCGAATCTGATCGCTAACGCGCTGCATTACGGCACGCGCGACGGCACCATTCACGTCTCCAGCATTCCGCAGCCAGACGCCGTGCTTTTGGTGGTGGAGAATCAGGGACCGACGCTAAGTCAGGCGCAGCAGGCACGCCTGTTTGACCGCTTCTGGCGCGCCGATGCATCACGCCAGCAGGGCGGCAGCGGACTGGGTCTGTCGATCGTGCGCGGGATCATGCAACTGCATCAGGGCAGTTGCACGGTGAGCAGCGAACACGGCATCACCCGTTTCTGCCTGCGGTTCCCACGTTAAGCGCGCAGGTGCGCACCTGGTTAAGTCCCTTAGATAAATGTGAAAATTTCGTCCTGCGGCAGTCGCGATTTCGGCAGCGTGGCGTTGAAATCTTCCTCACTGCGATAGCCAAGCGAAACCAGCACCACGCTGGTAAAGCCCTGTTCACGCAGGCCCAGCGCCTGGTCAAGTGCGCGCGCATCAAAGCCTTCCATCGGGGTGGCATCAATGCCGAGCATCGCGGCCCCCAGTAACAGTCCGCCCAGCGCCAGATAGACCTGTTTCTCCATCCACTGCGGCACGTCGCGCAGCTCATAACGGTGCATATCCACGTAGCTGCGGCGGCTCTTATCCTGCCCGGCTTTGGCTTCGGGTTTGGCAAAACGCCCGTCTTTTTCTTCCTGCGCCAGCACGTTTTGCAGGTGCGCTTCATCCAGATCGGTGCGCATGCACAGCGCAATCACGTGTGAGGCGTTCAGCACTTTAGGGTTGTTGTAAATGAACGCGCCGCTGGTGGATTGCGCCATTTTTTCCCGCCCTTCCGCAGTCGACGCGACAACAAAGTGCCACGGCTGCGAGTTAACCGATGACGGGCTGTTGCGCAGCAGGTTAAGCAGCGTGTCGATCTCCTGCTGCGGCAGCGTTTTGCCCGCAGAGAAAGCTTTTACGGTGTGACGGCGGGCAACCGCATCATTAAGGGTCATGAGAGTCTCCTGATTGAAGATTGCGCCAGAGCGCAGATAAATAGCAAAGTCGCTAACATAACCGTCCGGGCTGACGGACGGTTAACCTTACGTGTTTTAATGACTTAAAAGCCGCTGAGGACGATCTTGCCGCGTGCGCGACCGCTTTCAATCAGCGCATGCGCTTTACGCAGGTTGGCCGCGCTGATGCTGCCGTGATGCTCGCCAGCGGTGTTCTGCAGGGTTTGATCGTCAATCAGCTGACTCACCTGCTGCAGAATCTGATGCTGGCGCTGCATATCGGCGGTATGGAACAGCGAGCGGGTAAACATCAGTTCCCAGTGCAGCGAGATGGCTTTGCGCTTCAGCGGCACCGCATCCAGTGTCTCCGGATCGTCAATCAGCGCCAGTTTGCCCTGCGGAGCCAGCACATCGATCAACTGCGGATAGTAGCTGTCGGTATGGGTCAGTGAGGCCACGTAGCGCACCTCTTTATGGCCAATCGCTGCCAGCTGCTCGCCCAGCGGACGCTGGTGATCGATAACATGATGGGCACCCAGCGAGCGCACCCAGTCGGCGGTTTCCGGGCGAGAGGCGGTACCAATGACCGTCAGTCGGGTCAGTTTGCGCGCCAGCTGCGTCAGCATCGAACCCACGCCGCCGCCCGCGCCGATGATCAGCAATGTGCCTTCGTCGGCAGCATCAATTTCCAGGCGATCGAACAGCAGTTCCCACGCGGTAAGTGACGTCAGCGGCAGCGCGGCGGCATCGGCGTCGCTCAGCGTGCGCGGCTTGAGTCCGGCGATGCGTTCATCCACCAGTCCGTACTCGGCATAGCTGCCAGCGCGTGTGATGTCGCCGGCGTAGTAAACTTCATCGCCGGGCTGAAACAGCGTGACATCGCTGCCCACCGCCTCGACCACGCCCACCGCATCCCAGCCGAGAATGCGCGGCGTGTCTGTCGGGGCGCCAGCGCGCACTTTAGTATCAACCGGGTTAACCGCAATCGCACTGATTTTTACCAGCAGATCGCGTGCGCCTGGCTGCGGCTTCGCCACGTCCAGTTCATATAACGCATTTTCATCTGAAATCGGTAAACCGTTTTGGCTATAAACAATCGCTTTCATGCAACAGGCTCCAGGTGAGTGAATATTTTCAGGGTGTTGACAGCAGCATAGCCAGACATCGCACCGGGAAAAATGCCTGTTGCAGGACAACACTTTCACTCGTAGAGTGAAAATCCCGATAATGGCGAGAACGTCGATGATTCGTTTAGAAGATGTCACCCTGTTTGTGCGCTCTGCCGCGCTGGGCAGCTTTTCCCGCGCAGCGCGCGAAGCCAACCTGCTGCCCGGTCAGGTCAGCGCCGCCATTCAGCGGCTGGAGCGCGATCTCGATCGCCGCCTGTTTGCGCGATCGACGCGCAGCCTGCGCTTAACGGCGGAAGGCGAAAAGTATCTGCCGTTCGCGCAGGAGATGCTGGCGCTAATGCACGCCGGTGCGGAAAGCCTGCAAAGCCACGACGATGCCCTGAGCGGCGAGCTGAAAATCGCTCTGCCATCTGACATCGGCCGCCATATTATTCTGCCACTGCTGACAGAATTTTGCCGGGCGCATCCGGCGCTCGGGCTGCGTCTCTCGTTTTCCGATCAGGTGAGTGACGTGTTCCGCGATCCGGTGGATATCGCCATTCGCTACGGTAAGCTGGAGGACAGCAGCTATGTCGCGCTACCGCTGGCGGAAGAGAACCGCCGCGTAATGGTCGCCGCACCCGATTATCTCGATCGACATGGCCGTCCGGAAACACTGGAGGATCTGGCACAGCATCACTGTCTGCCGTTTGTCATGGGCGGCCACGTGTATGATAAATGGACCTTTCCGCAGGAAGGGATGCGGCGACAGATTACGGTGAAAAGCCGGTTGCTGTGCGACGACGCTGAAGTGGCGCGCCGCTGGGCGATTGCCGGAATGGGGATTGCTTATAAATCCTGGCTTGATGTCTGCGACGATATCAGACACGGCCGGCTGGAACGGGTGCTGCCGCATCTGCCTGGCGAAAGCACGCCGCTGCATTTAATCTGCCCGCATCGCAAGCAATTCTCGCCGGCGATTCGCGCTTTACATCAATTACTGCGTGAACATTTACGCACTCTGACGGCGCAAATCTTACCGGCGATTTAATCTCACCGCTGCGCCTCGACGCCATTAGCCATGCAATCCGGGCCAGCCATGAGGCGAATGCCCCTGCGATTTATCTTTAAAATTAAGGACGCGCGGCCGCAAGCAAATGAAATGCTGTGCCTTCTGAATCCGCGCATGAGAACGCAGCCGTCCGGCACCTCTGATAACCGTGGCACAGCATAGTAATCTTATTCTTAACAGGTAATATTTAACGTTACTTCACTGTATTCACGTTAATTATTCAGGACTGATGATGTCTCAACCCAAAGCGATGTCCGTTAATGCCCTCACCCACATTATCCTGTTCTTCCTGGTCATCAACGCGATTGATGTCGTGTATGCGCTGATGCACTGATGGCTTATTGCGCTGCGCTTTACCGCTGTTTTTGCGAGCCAGACTCGAAAGATGAGATAAATTCCCCGTCACGGATTTTTTAATTGGTGAGCCTTGATAGACTGCAGACGATAAAATAGACTACAGACTATCAAGGATGGCATCGTGTGGCAGGTTGAAGCAACAGATCGGTTTTGTAAATGGTTGCAGGCTCAGGATGAAGCGTTGCGTCTCGACGTGCTTGCCGCCCTGAAGCTTCTGGCGCAGGACGGTCCGCATCTTGGCCGCCCTTTCGTTGATACCCTGATGTTATCGCGGGTGCCCAATATGAAAGAGCTTCGCGTGCAAAGTAAAGGTCGTCCCATCCGCAGCTTTTTTGTTTTCGATCCGCGCCGCCATGCGATTGTGCTGTGTGCCGGCAACAAACAGGGTAAAAATCAAAAGCGTTTCTATCAGCGGATGCTTCGCATTGCCGAAACCGAATACCATCATCATCTGAACGCAATCGGGGAAACACATAATGAAAACCTTGGATGAGATGCTGGCGGCGCTGACGCCCGAACAGCAACATCAGGTCGATGAACGCGTCAGCCAGATGCGTCTGGAATACCAGCTTTATCAATTACGTGAGCAGATGCAGCGGACTCAGCGTCAGCAAGCGCAGGCCATGCACATTGCCCAGTCATCTGTGGCGGCGATGGAAGCGCGTGGTGCAGAGTTAAAAATTTCCACGCTGAAGCGCTACATTGAGGCGCTGGGTGGAGAGCTGACGCTGGGTGTAAAGATGCCGGGTGGCCAGCATGTTGACTTAATTATCTGACCGTTCAGGCAGAGCGTATTACGCCCTGCCCCAGACTTCGATCAACGGTGCCGACACCTGGCCCGCACCACAGTCAATCAGGAGTTGTTTGGCGTGGCAGCGCTTTCGCTGAACTGCGGTTTTTGCCGCGTAACGGAATAGACCACGTTTTTCGGGCCATTGGTGTCTGTGGTGACATCGACCGCAGGAATGGTCACTTTGCCAAAACCAAACAGTGTTTGCACGTAGCCGCCAATCTGGTGTTTACCGGCCGGAACGCGGAGCTCTTTACTCTCGCCCTTTTGCAGCAGTCCGGCTTCCTGCCCATCCACCGTCACGTACACGGATGAGCCATCGTCGGTGCGCGTCACCAGATGGGAGACATTGATGACGGTCGGTCCGCTGGCAAACGGCGAAGCGCTGTCGTTGTTTTCGACCGGAGCGGAAGCAGTAGCCGGGGCTTCTGCGGCGGCAGCATCAGCGCTGCTGTCGCTGGCAGCATGACGCGCGCAACCGGTGAGCAGGAGTGTGGCCGTTAACGTGGCCAGTGTGAAACGCGAAAACATCGTGACGAAAAACCTTCTGCTAAATGAGAAGTATTTATTTTAGCGTTACCCGCGCAGTGATAACAGTCACAGAAATCCAGTATTTTCCGAAAACCGGGGATGCGGGTCTCCGTTTGTCCCCCGGCCGCACGCAATGTCAACGCGCGCCGTTCTCCCGGCCAGGGAAAACGGCGCAAGCGGACGAATTACAGTGAATAGCGCGCCAGCGGCGCCACGGTGGTGATCAGCCCGTTGGCTTTCATATATTCACCAAATGCCTGATAACGCGCCTGATTGAATTCCGCACTGTGCGTTGCAAAATAAGGCAGCGTCGCCTGCCAGGCCTGATGATTGAGTGGCGTATCCAGTTCAGGATAACGCTTAATGAACGCCTGCCACGCTTGTTGCGGATGAGCGCGCAGCCAGGCGATGCCCGCATCCAGCCCACGCAGAAATGCCGGGATGCGAGGATCGTTTGCCGCTGTGTTGCTGTTGGCCAGAATGATCAACTCATCGTAGGCCGGCACGCCGTAATCTTCCGGTTTAAACGACACCGGCTTTGCGCCTTTGTCCTGCAAATCCAGCAGCTCGTAGTTACGGAAGATGGTCAGCGCGCCGTCAATTTTATGCGTCAGCAGCGCGGAGACGGCGTCCATATTCAGATTTACCAGCTTCACGCTGTTAACGTCGACGCCCTGCGATTTCAGCATGTTGCGGATAGCCACATCTTCCGCGCCGGGAATCGCATAGCCAATCGATTTACCGGCGAAGTCTTTAATACTGTGAATATCGCCCGATACCGCTGTCAGGGTGTTCAGCGGCTGGTTAATCAGCGTACCAACCCGGATCACCGGCACCTGCTTGTCCACCAGCGTATAGAGCTGAGGCTGATAGCTAATCGCCAGATCCGCTTTGCCTGCCGCCAGCAACAGCGGTACCGACGCGGAATCCGCCGGTGCGATCATGTCGACATCTAGCCCCTGCTGTTTAAACGCTCCGCTGTACTGAGCGGCAAAGATCGCCGCGTGGTTAGGATTTATGAACCAGTCGAGCAGCAAACGCACTTTTTCTGCCGCCTGTGCGTTAACGGTGACCAGCAGCAAGAGCACGGTAATAGTACGACGCAACATTTTCACTCAAGATCCTTAATATGATTGCCAGAGAAATTTTTTACGCACCAGCGCCACCGCCGCTGAGAGCAGCAGCGCCAGGCTCATTAACAGCAGCAGCGCGGCAAAACTGGTTGCCGTTTCCAGCCGCGCGTTGGATTGCATCATCAGGTAGCCCAGCCCTTCGCTGGCACCGACCCACTCGCCGATCACCACCCCAATCGGTGCCAGCACCACCGCCATCTGCAGGCCGGCGAAAAACTGCGGCAGCGCGGCCGGCCAGCGCACGCACCAGAAAATGCGCCAGCGCGAGGGATACAGCGTTTGCGCCAGCTCCAGCCAGCCGGCAGGCGTACGACACAAGCCATCGAACAGCGACAGGCACAGCGGGAAAAACAAAATCAGCGCCGCCACCACCACTTTTGACGCGATGCCAAACCCCAGCCACAGCACCAGTAGCGGCGCCAGCGCAAAGACCGGGATGGTCTGGCTGGCCGTCACCAGCGGAAACAACATCCGCCGCAGTAGCGGGCTGGAGGCCATCAGCACCGCCAGTACCACACCGCTGCCGACGCCCAGCAGCAGCGCCAGCACGATTTCTGCCAGCGTGAACATTGCGTGATGCGCGAGCAGTTGGCGCTTTTGCCACAGAGCCTCCAGCACCGATTGCGGCGCGGGCAGCAGAAATGCCGGAACGCCGTTGTGCCGCGCCAGCAGCCACACGCCCAGCACTACCGCGATCAGGTAGACAGCACTACTCAGTTTTTTCATAGGAATTCAGTCGGGAAAAGAGCTCGGCCTGCGCCTGCAGCAGTCCGGCATCATTGAGCGCGCGCGGCACCGTACCTGCTGGCACAGGCCAGTGCGTCACCTGCAGCGGCTGGCCGTGCAACAGCAGAATGTCATCGGCCATACGGCAGGCTTCCAGCGGATCGTGGGTCACCAGCAGCACCGTTTTGCCGCGCAGCAGCGTCGCGGTCAGCGTTTGCAGCTGGTGTTTGGTCATCACATCCAGCGTGGCGAACGGCTCATCCATCAGCACCAGCTCGCGCTGCGCATACAGCGTGCGCGCCAGCGCGACCCGCTGCCGCATGCCACCCGAGAGCTGTGAGGGCGCGGCTTGCGCCTCGTCTTCCAGTCCCACCTGCGCCAGCAAATGGTGCGCCCGCACGCGGTCCGGCTTCGCACCGCTTAGACGCGCCGTCAACATCACGTTCTCCAGCACCGTCAGCCACGGATAGAGCAGATCCTGCTGCCCCATCCATGCCACGTGCTGCGCAATACCGCTCAGGCTGCCCTGCTGCGGCTGCACTAAGCCGGCCACCAGACGCAGCAGCGTGCTTTTACCAATGCCGCTGCAGCCCAGCAGCACCGTGGTTTTGCCGCCGCGCAGTTGCAAATTGAGCCGATCGCATAGCTGTTTTTCGCCCCAGGCAAAGCTCACCTGGTCAAAGCGGATGTCCTGCGTCATGGCCGGCGCGCCGCCAGAATCGCCAGCTGATTAAAGCCGCGCTGCGCCAGCGCGCTGGCCGCCTGCGCCGCCCGGATGCCGCTGGCGCAGACCAGTACGATGCGGCGATCCGCCGGTGGCTGCCAGGCGTCCAGTTCGTGCGGCAATACGCGCTCAACCCGATCGGCCACGCTGGCAGGCGCCTCTTCGCAGCTGCGCAGCTCCACAATGCAGTCTCCGGGTTGTAACAGGTGAGCATCAATAAACGGCACGCCGGGCTGGGCCGGTTCCTGTGCCGCATCAAAGCGGAACGAACGAAAGTGCCAGCTGACGAAGTCACAGTTGACCATGCAGCCGAGCGGTGAGGGTTGCAGCCCGAGCAGTACGCTGAGCGCCATCTGCGCCTGCATCGCCCCCAGCGCCGCCACGGCCGGGCCCATCACGCCAGCGGTGTTACAGTTAGCCGCGGAAGCAGGCAGCTGCGGAAACAGCGCACGATAGCTCGGCGCGCCGCCGCAAAAACCGCCAGCATAGCCCTGACGACCCAGCACCGAGGCGCTGATCAGCGGTATGCCTGCCTGGAAACAGGCATCAGACAGTTGGTAAGTCACCGCGAAGTTATCGGCGGCATCAATCACCAGATCGCACCCCGTCAGCGCCTGCGCGATATTGCTGGCGCTCAGCGCCTCGGGCACCGCTTCGATTTGCACCTCAGGATTGCGCTGCTGCAAAGCCTGCTGCGCCGCCACAGCTTTGCTGCGACCCACATCCTGCAGGGTGAACAGCGTCTGGCGATGCAGGTTATGCAGCGCGACCTGATCATCATCGTACAGACACAGCTGACCGACGCCCGCCCCCGTCAGCTGAGGCAGCAGCGTGGCGGCCAATCCACCGGCACCGGCTACCAGCACGCGGGCGCGAGCCAGTTTCTGCTGTCCGACCACGCCAATTTCCGGCAGCATCATCTGGCGTTGGTAACGTTCCATTGCGCGCTCCCTAGTTCAGGTTGGCGAGGCCGAATATCGGCGTTGAGGCCACGGCCATATCACGCTTCTCCATCAGCCCGGCTTCGCGCGCCCCCTGCCCGGCAGCGATCGCCTGGCTGAACGCGCGCGCCATCGCCACCGGATCGCTCGCTTTCGCCACAGCGGTATTGAGCAGGATGGCATCGAAGCCCATCTCCATCGCCTGCGCTGCCTGTGACGGTGCGCCGATGCCAGCATCAATGATCAGTGGAATATCGCTGAACCAGGCACGCATCGCCCGCAGCCCGTCAATATTTCGCAGTCCCTGGCCGGAGCCGATGGGCGCGCCCCACGGCATCAGCAGTTCACAGCCGGCGGCCAGCAGTTTTTCACCGACAATCAGATCTTCCGTGGTGTAGGGAAACACCTGGAAGCCGTCGGCGCACAAAATGCGTGCCGCTTCGACCAGCGCGAACGGATCGGGCTGCAGCGTGTCGGCATGACCAATCACTTCCAGCTTGATCCACGGCGTGTTAAACAACTCGCGCGCCATGTGCGCGGTGGTGACGGCCTCTTTGACCGTGTGGCAGCCAGCGGTATTGGGCAGCACGCGCACATTCAGGCCTGTCAGCAGCTCGCGAAAAGCCGCGCCCGCCGTGCCTTCGCGGCGCAGGCTGACAGTGATAATTTCACTGCCGGATGCGGCGATCGCCTGCTGCAAAATCGCCGGTGAAGGGTAGCCTGCGGTGCCGAGCAGCAAGCGTGACTGCGGTGTAAAATCGTAAAACATCGCTCAGCCTCCCTGCATCGGTGACAGGACTTCCAGCTGCCAGCCTTCCTGCAACTGCAGGCTGGCATACTGACTTTTCGGCACAAAATCGCCATTGCAGGCGGTGGCAACACAGGCCGCATCGATTTGCTGTTCGATCAGCAATTCGCTGAGGCTGGTGGCCTCAGTGCTGATGGTGCGGCCGTTAAGCTGAATATTCATGGCTAACCTCCCCGGACAGGCGCTGCATCAGCTGTTCTGCCATCATTGGTGCCAGCAGAAAACCGTGACGATACATGCCGTTAAGATAAAAAATACCGTTGTGATAGTGGATTTCCGGCAGATTAGCCGGCCATGCCGGACGCAGACCGCTGCCGCTTTCGATGACGCGCGCTTCCGCCAGCGCCGGATGCAGGGCGTAGGCCGCGCTGAGCAGTTCCATCATGGCGCGCGCGCTGATAGCGCTGGCATCGTCGCTTTCGATCATGGTGGCGCCGAGCATGAAGTGGCCGTCGCGACGCGGCACCAGATAACAGGGAAAACGCGGATGGAGCAGACGAATCGGCCGGGAAAATGACACCTCATGACTCTGCAGGATCAGCATTTCCCCGCGCACCGCGCGCAGGCCGGAGAGCTGCGCTCTGGCATGGATACCGCGACAGTCGATGATCCGGCCCGATGGCTGGCGCGCATCAAAGCGGACGCCGCGCTGCAGCAGTTTGTCACGCAGTTCAGCCAGCGCACGGCGCGGATCGAGATGTGCTTCGCGCGGGAAAAACAGTCCGCGCGCAAACCGGTTTTCCAGCGCCGGTTCAAGCGACGCCGGATCAACCCATTGATGCGCCGTCGTCATGCGCGCGAAGCGGTTTAACTCCGGGTTATCACGCGGCGGTGCCAGCACTAACGTACCCTGATGCACCACGCTGCTGACGCGCGTTTGCCACCAGGCCGCAGCATGCTGGCCGAGGGTAATCACCTCCGCTGGCGCGCTTTCTGCTTCACACCACGGCGCCAGCATGCCACCGGCAAACCACGAGGCAGGCTGACGTGCTTCATCGTCAATGACCTCGACGGTTTCGCCGCGCTCAGCCAGTAGCGTGGCAACACAAAGCCCGGACACGCCGCTACCGAGCACGCTCCAGCGGCTCATGAATCACGTTCCGGTAAATAATCTGGGAAATTCACATCGGCCTCTCAGTGATAACTGAGACCCGCAGATACAGGTGAAGGGAATCGACGCCAGCGATCGGGCTCGCCTTTGCGCCAGACGGCTTTGCACATGAGCCGTCAGTCTTCCTACGCCAGTATCAACTGGGTCAGGTTCAAAGGGTCGCTAAGCCGCGCAGTGCGCTATTAGCCTCTCAGTCTCTCAGGCGAGACTCCCCCGACGCGTCTATTTGTATTGCAGGCGCTGGCTGGCGTCAAGCAGCACGTTAACTGCGCTGCCCGCGTTGTGGATCAAAATTGCAACATATGGTATACCAGACGGATAGCGGGCAGATGATAAAAAAGACTTTTTTATTATTCACTTATAAATTTTTCAGCTAATCATGGAAGCATTATGAATAAGTTTCGTGTGGCTTTTATTAAAGCAGGATGGCATCAGGCGATCGTGAACAACGCGCTGGTGGGATTTGAGCAGGAACTGACCGAACAAGGCGTCGAAAATACATTAAAAAGCTATGACGTACCCGGCGCGTTTGAAATGCCGCTGCTGGCTAAACGCCTGGCCGAAACCGGCAAATTTGATGCGATTGTCTGCGCCGCGCTGGTGGTCGACGGTGGCATCTATCGCCATGACTTTGTCGCGCAGGCCGTCGTCGATGGCCTGATGAATGTGCAGCTGGCCACCAATGTTCCGGTGTTTTCGGTATCACTCACTCCGCACAATTTTCAGCCGGTCGATGCGATTGAAGCGTTTTATACCGAACATTTTATTAAAAAAGGCAAAGAAGCCGCACGCGCCGCTCTGATGATTCATCAGCTACAGATCGATTAATATTTTTTAAGCGGTAGCGGTAATAATTGATGGCCGGATTAAATAAAGAAATTTCTGGCCGATGAATATTTCAACGCGGGGCTATTGACGGCAGGTTATGAAGTGAAATGATTTCGCCAGCATTCCGGCTGGCGAAATCCTGAGTAACGGTGAAATTAACGGCTGACTTCGTGACCAATCAGGCCGCCGATAGCCGCGCCGCCGAGGGTACCGAAGGTGCTGCCGCCGGTCAGAACGGCGCCGCCGACCGCACCCACACCGGCGCCAATGGCGGTGTTACGGCCACGATGAGACATGCCACAAGCCGTTACAGAAAAGGCTAAAACCAATACCACTGCGATATTAAAGCTGCGTTTTAAAACCATCAAAATCCTCATTACCATTAATTCTAATGGAATGTAATAGTGTTAACTTTGTTTGTTGTTTAGCCGCCAAATACCTGGCGTAGCGTGCTTATCCTGGAGGCAAATTTAAGGGGCTTTGCATTTTTGTGGAAGGTAAAAATTCCTATTTTATGCCGGACCTGTCAGGTGCTGGTTATTATTCGTACCTTAAGCCAAATAAAAAGGCATGGCGTGAAGGTTCACGCCATGCCTCGCTGACTTACCGCGCAATGAATTAACGCTGCGGATGATTAACTTCGACTGGTCGTAAATCAAACACCAGCACTTCAGCATTGTTACCGTTAGCGAACTGCAGCGCCGTCTCATTGCGTACGCGCGCGCCGTCGCCGGCTTTAAAGCTTACGCCATTCACTTCAATGCTGCCGCGCGCCACATGAATATACGCATAGCGATCGTTAGCCAGTTCCAGCGTCTGCTGCTCGGCACCGTCAAACAGTCCCGCGTAAATACGCATATCCTGACGTACGCGCAGCGAGCCGTTGTCGCCTTGTGGCGAAACAATCAGGCGCAGCTGACCGCGTTTGTCGGCTTCTGCCACTGACACCTGCTGGTAACCTGGCTCGGTACCGCGTTCTGCCGGCACAATCCAGATCTGCAGGAAGTGCACATTATCCTGTTTCGAATGGTTAAACTCGCTGTGCGTCACGCCGCTGCCGGCGCTCATCAGCTGCACGTCACCGGGCACGATAACCGAACCGGTACCCATGGAATCTTTATGCTCCAGCGCGCCTTCCAGCACGTAGGAAATAATCTCCATGTTGTTGTGCGGATGCGCACCGAAACCGCGACCCGGTGCTACCTGATCATCGTTAATCACCAGCAGATCGGAGAAACCGGTCTGTTGAGGGTCCCAGTAGCTGGCAAACGAAAAAGTATGGCGTGAATGCAGCCAGCCGTGATCGCCTAAGCCACGTTGTTCGGACAGTCGTTGTTCAATCATGGTCTGCTCCTTAAATTTTTAGCTGGAGGGCGAAGGCCCTTCCCGTTGCTGACCAGTATACGTAAACTGATTTGCCCAACAATGCGCCTGTATGACAATGACTGTCACAGATAAGTGGACAATATGCAGATTGAAGATCTCCGGATTTACGTCGCCGTAATCAAAGCGGGCAACTTTACCGCTGCGGCTGAACAGCTGATGCTCTCCAAGCAGTACGTCAGCCGACGCATCGCCGCGCTGGAAGAGTCACTCGGGGCGCGTTTGCTGAATCGCAATACGCGCAAACTGTCCGTTACCGACAACGGTCAGCTGTTTGCCCAGCATGCGCAGCGCATTCTGGATGATGTGCAGGAAGCCGAACTGGCGATGTCTGGTCGTCGTCAGGTGCTGCGCGGCAGTTTTCGTCTCAGCGTGCCGATGTCGTTCGGCATCAGCCATCTTTCCCCTTATATCGCCGAATTCCTGAGCCAGCATCCCGGTATCCAGTTCCAGGTGGAACTGGCCGATCGGCATGTGGATATGGTGGGTGAAGGTTTTGATATGGCGATCCGCATCGGCACGCTGCCGGACTCCAGCCTGATCGCCAAACGGCTGGGCGAATTCCGCCGCGTGATCTGCGCCAGCCCGGCCTACCTGCAGGGCGCCGGCGCACCGCGTGAGCCGGAGGATCTGCTGCAGCATCTCTGCCTGCGCTATGGACGTGAAAGCCAGACCGGCTGGGAGCTGTTTCAGGGCGACACGCGCAAAGTACTGGCGGTCCAGGGACCGATGGTCAGCAATAACGGAGAAATGCTGCGTGATGCGGCCGTCGCCGGGTTGGGGCTGATCCTGCTGCCGGAGTTTATCGTGGCTCCGGCGCTGGCGCGTGGTGAGCTGGTGACGGTACTGGATGAATGGCATCCGGCCTCGCTGCACCTGAATGCGCTGTATCCGCAGCATCGCCAGCGCAGCGAGATCAATCGGGTATTTATGACGTTCCTGCAGGCAAAGCTGGCAGGCAAATGAATCAGCCCACTTCGCTGCCTATCGCAGCACGCAGCGCCGGTGCGGCTTCGCCGCTCATCGGGCTCACCAGCGCATAGTTATAGTGGCGATCGCTCCAGTATTGCGCCACCAGGTTGTCCGCCTGGCGCGACCCCTTTTCCAGCCGCACGGTTTGCGGGCGGATGTACCAGCCAACGCGCGTGCCGCTGGCGGTCTGATACAGCACCAGCGCCGAGGCGCCATGCTCATTCGCCATCAGGCGCGCGCCGATGAGCTGATAGCCAAAGCGTTCCAGATTGGGTGGCAGCGTACCGTTGATAAAATAGCGTCCCAGCCAACTGGCCAGCTGTGTTGTCTGATGGGTGTTAATGTCCATCGTCGCCTGCTGTGCGCCATCGCCGAATAACCGGTAAGCCTGTACCGCATCCTCCATCGGTAACGGATGATTCTGCAAGCGTTCAGTCATCTGCCAGCCGGACAGGCTGCCGATCCCCAACGCCAGCACCAGCGAGCAGGCCAGCGCCAGGCGCTGATAACGCTGCCGCGCACGCCGCTGGCGTAGCTGTGCCGGCTGCAGTGGCATAAAGGCGGTTCGCGCCATGTTGCGCTGCAGGCTTTGTTGCAAGCGCAGCTTGTCCTGACGCCAGCCCTCAACCTGGGCGGCAACGTCAGGATGCTGCGCCAGCCAGTCGCTGACGGCCTGATGGCTGGCGCTATCCAGTTCACCATCCAGCCAGGCGTGCAGCTGGTTCTCATCGGGCGGGATATTCATTTTAATCTCCTCAACGTCACCGGGGCCGGCAGGCCTTCGGTCATGTGCTGCAACTGTTTTCTCGCCCGCGACAACCGTGACATCACGGTGCCCAGCGGAATGTTCAGCGTGTCAGCCGCTTCCTGATAACGCATGCCTTCAACGTTAACCAGGAGCAGCAATGCGCGACTGTCAGCCGGCAGACGGGCGAACAGCGCCAGCATCTCATCGGCGATGGCGTGATGCTCAGCCGACTCGGCAAAGGGCTCGGCGCGGCTGAACAGCGTCATAATCGCCTGCCAGCGCTTGCGGCGGCGTTCGCCATCAATAAACTGATGCCAGAGAATGGAAAACAGCCAGGCACGCAGACTGCGCGTGTCATCGCGTGCCGCGTCCAGTGCTTTGACCAGCGTGTTTTGTACCAGATCCTCAGCGGCCATGCGCTCACGCGTCAGCCCCAGCGCAAAACGCTGCAAATGCGGCAGTAATGCGCGGATTTCGTCATCGCTCAATGCAGACATTATTTTTGCTCTCGCACCCGGCGCAGGCCGGTCATGCTACTCAGCACGCCATCACGTAAAATCAGACCATGCAGCAGCGCGGCAGCCAGATGGGCCAGGATCAGCGCGAACAGACTAAACGCCAGCAGCGAGTGTAACGGGCGCAGCACGGCATAACTTTCCACGCTAACCGGCAGCAGCGGCGGCAGCACCAGTCCCTCGCCAATTGTCACCGGAAACCCGCCTGCCGACAGCATTGCCCAGCCTACCAGCGGTTGCGCCAGCATCAGAAAATAGAGCGCCAGATGGGTCAAATGTGCCACCGTTTGCTGCCAGCCCGGCACCGACGCGGGCATGGCGGGCACACCATAGTAACGCCGCAGCCCGATACGCACGACCACCAGCAACGCGATCACCACGCCGAGTGGTTTGTGTATCGCCAGCAGCAGTGAATGGGCAGCCGAGATATCCGCCACCATCGCCACGCCGATAAATAGCATGGTCAACACGGCCAGCGCCATCAACCAGTGTACGATGCGCAGCAGCGGATGAAACAGGGTTGTCTGGTGACTCATGATTTTTTCTCCTGCTGCCGCGCCTGTTCAGCCGTGCGCAGATTGAAAGATTTCGCGTAAGCGGCGGAGCGCGCGTTGAGCAGCGGATCGTCCGAACCGCTGATGCCCTGCGGCAGAATCAGCGGATCGTAATTGATGTCATTGCAGCTGCCGCCCTGTTGCGGGCTGCTGTCGCGCAGCGTCAGCGTACCGGCGACAACCTGCTGCCGATCGGCTGGCCACACCTTGCTGGCATCGTTCACCGCATCGCCGGGCTGCGCCACGCTGATCACCAGATCCCACTTCAGCGGTGCGGTCGCCAGGCGGTCGTGCAGGTCGCTCTGCAGATAATCCGGCTGCTGCTGCTGTGCCGCACTGATCGGCTGCCATGGCGTACGCGGCACCAGACTCCAGCGCACAAAGCGCGTTTCCCCCTGCACATTGGTAAAGCGGAAGGCATTCAGGCTGTTGTACTGCTCCTGTGCCCAGCTGGCGGCCAGTACGTGGGTTTTTACCCAGGCAAAGAAAGGTTTAACTTCGGGATGGGCAACGGTAAACGCCATCAGCTTTTGCGCATCAGGTTTGCCGGTCTGCGGCAGCGGTCGACTGGCCTGCTGCTGATCGTAAAAAGCCTGCGGCGTACTGACCGGGAAAAACGGCAGCGCGTTCATGCCGGTACGCCACTGCTCGCCGTGCGCCAGCTGAAATTCCAGCGCCAGGCTGCGCACCGGCACGCCATAATCCGGCGCGTGCGGATTACCGCCGGCAATGGCAAAGCGGCCAATCACCGGCACCGTACCCGGCTGGAAAACGCTGGCGCGTGACAGAAACGCCGCGTTGCCGCTGGAGGTAAAATCGCCGGTAACGCACACGCCCTTGGCATGATTGCGCCGGTATCCCGGATGCACACCGCTGTTTTGCTGCAGCGACTGCACCAGACTTTGCGCACTGAGGCGCTGCGGCGTCAGCCAACCGCCTGCAGCAAGAAACAGCACCAGCAGTAATCCGGGAATAATGACCACCAGCAGTAACAACGGCAGATGTCTGACCGTAGGTTTAAAGTTCATCTTAGCCAACTCAGTAAGGAAAAGTGGGCATAAGACGAACCAGCGCGGCGTTTATTCCCGCGCGGTAAAAATTATTTTATGGCGAGCGCCGGCGCGCATCGCGCACCGCAATGGCATGAATCAGCAGCCCCAGCACGGACAGAATGGCCCCAACCCAGCCGGTGGACTGCCAGCCCAGCCCGGCGGAAATGGTGATGCCGCCGAGCCACGCCCCCAGCGCGTTGGCAATGTTAAACGCTGAGTGATTAAGCGCGGCCGCCAGGGTTTGTGCATCACCGGCCACGTCCATCAGGCGGATCTGTAGCACGCTTCCCAGCGCCACCATGGTACCGACCAGCATCACGTTAAGCGCGCCCGCCAGCGCATAATGCGCGGCAAAGACAAACGCGCTCAATACCAGCAGCGACCACACCAGTATAATGCGGATGGTTTTCTCCAGCCCGCGATCGGCCAGACGTCCCCCGACAAGGTTGCCGATAATCATGCCAAGACCAAACAGCGCCAGTATCGCCGGTACCAGATTCTCCGGCAGGTGGGCCAGTTCCATCATGGTGGGTTTAACGTAACTGAATACCGAGAACATGCCGCCGCTGCCAATCGCGCCAATCGCCAGCGTCAGCAAAACCTGCTTGCGCGTCAGCGCCGAGAGCTCGCGCAGTGGACTGGCCTGCTTGTCACCGGCCACATTGGGAACCCAAAGCCACACCAGTAACAGCGTCAGCAGCGCCAGTCCGCCGACGATGGCAAACGCATCACGCCAGCCAAACCACTGGCCGATGGCGGTAACGGCAGGTACGCCAATCAGATTGGCGATGGTTAATCCCAGCAGCACCATCGACACCGCCTGCGCGCGCCGCGCGCGCTCCACCAGTCCTGCCGCCACCAGCGCCGCAACGCCAAAGAAGGTGCCGTGCGGAAAGCCCGCCAGAAAGCGGGCCACCAGCATCGCAGGGTAGCCCGGCACGACAGCGCTCAGCAGATTACCCAGCGCAAACAGGCCCATCAGCGTCATCAGGAAATTACGCCGTGAAGCCCGCGCGCCGAGAATAGCCAGCAGCGGCGCGCCAATCACTACGCCGAGGGCATAAATGCTGATGAGATGGCCGGCCTCAGGAATGGTGACGTTCAGGCCTTTCGCCGCATCTGGCAGCAGGCCCATGATGACAAATTCACCGGTGCCGATGGCAAATCCACCGGTGCCCAGCGCGAACAGCGCTTTTGGCACGCTGTGACGCGGCAGCGAGGCCTCGTCCGGAAGCTGAGAAAATTGAGGTTGTACTGATGACATGTTTTTTTCCGTACCGCAGGTGAAAAAAACAGCAAAGAGGCTGGCGACAGTGTCTGTTCACCAGCCTCTTTGCTGCGGGTTTTAGCGCGTCAAGCTTAGCGCATTTAAGGTTGAATCGGGTTCAACGAAGTCTTGAGCGCAACACGGTAACCGAAAAGCGCCTGCAACGGGCGAAAGGGCAAAAGCTCAGGACGCGCTGAGCGCCTGCCGCGCCAGCAGCGCCGCGCCCACCATGCCGCCCTGGTGGGCAAACTCGCCCGGCACCACCAGCGCATGCGCTGTGCTGCGCAACACACAGCGCTGCACCGCATCATTAAGCGCAGCAATCAGCGGGGTGACCGAAGCCAGGCCGCCGCCTACCGCCACCCGCGACGCGCCGGTAATGTTAATGGTGTAGGCGAGCGGCTCGCTTACCAGTTGCAGCCAGGCTTCTATCGTCTGCTGCGCCCGCGCTTCTGCCTGCTGCCAGCGAGCAATGATTTCCACGCTGCTGGCGCTTTCAGCGTGCAATACCTGATGCAGCGTTTCCAGTCCGCGCGCGCCGCCGTAGGTGTCCAGACACCCTGTCTGGCCGCACGGGCACGCCTGGCGCGGCACGCGCACGCGACGATGCGCCAGCGTCACTTCCGTGAGGGTAATCGGCCCGTGGCCCCATTCGCCGGTCAGGCCGTTTTGTCCGGTAATAATGCGGCCGTCCGCCACCAGACCACCGCCCACGCCGGAACCGAGAATCGCGCCAAACACCACTTTGTGCCCTTTGCCGCTGCCGGCCAGCGCCTCGGCCAGGGCAAAGCAGTCGGCGTCGTTGTGCGCGATCACCGGCCGCTGCAGCACCTCACCCAGTTCCCGCGCCAGATTACGCCGGTGAAAAGCCGGGATGTTGCTGGCAAACATTTCGCCGGTTTGCGGTGCCACAATGCCCGCCGTGGAGATGGCGACAGCCGCCTGGCTGCTGAAATGGTTATGCTGCCCGGCGATCATCTCGCTGACTCTGGCGCAAAAAGCCTGCCAGTCCGTCGCCGGGATTTTTTGCTGATCGAGCAGGGTTAGCCGATCCTGTGTATCCATCACGCCAAGCTTAATAAAGGAGCCGCCCAAATCGAGGCAGATCACGGTTGAGTGCGGGTGAGTCATAAACGTTTATCCATTACATCGCGCAGGCCGTCGCCCAGCACATTAAAACCGAGCACGGTAATCAAAATCGCCAGTCCGGGAAATAGGGAGACGTAAATATTTAGCCCGAGAAAGTTGCGGCCATCGCTCATCATGGTGCCCCACTCCGGCATCGGCGGCTGCACGCCGAGCCCGAGAAACGACAGACTGGCGGCAGAAAGCACCACCGCACCAGCCGTCAGCGTCGACTGTACAATCAGCGGGCCAATGGCGTTGCGCAGAATATAGTGCGTGATAATGCGCGGGTATCGCACGCCAAGCATATGCGCCGCTTCGATATACTCCATATTTTTCAGTCCCAGCGTCAGGTTGCGACTCAGACGTGCATACACCGGGATCGAGAACAACGAAATGGCGATCAGCATGTTTGTCAGCCCCTCGCCGAGCACGCTGACAATCAGAATCGCCAGTACGATGCCGGGGAAGGCGAAAATAATATCCATCAGCCACATGATCAGCGCATCAATTTTGCGTCCAGCCAGCCCCGAGATGATGCCCAGAGGAATGCCGATCGCCATTGAGATGGCCACGCTGAGACTCACCTCAAATAGCGTGATGCGCGCGCCATAAATGACGCGGGCAAAAATATCGCGGCCGTAATCATCGGTGCCGAACCAGTGGGCAACGGAAGGTGCCTGCAACGTGTTCAACAGATCCTGCTCGATGGGATCCCAGTGAGTGATCAGCGGTGCAAAAAGGGCAGCCAGCACCACCAGCAGCACCAGCCCGCCTCCGGTCGTGATGGAAGGGTTGCCAAGCAAAAACCTCACGATCTGGCGGCGGCGCGCGGGCGGCGGCTGGAGAGACGTGTCGAAACTGTTCATCAGTCGAACCTTATTTTCGGGTTGAGCAAGCCAATCACTATCTCACCGACCAGATTCATCAACACCACGCCGGTTACCGCCACTAACGTTACGCCCTGAATCACCGGATAGTCGCGGTATTTCACCGAATCCACCAGCAGGCGGCCAATACCCGGCCAGTTAAACACCGACTCTGTCACCACTGCACCTCCGATCAGGCTGCCAAAATTCAGCGCGACGATGGTGACAATCGGTATCAGCGCATTGCGCAGCGCGTGTTTCCAGTTAACGCTGGCCGACGATAACCCTTTGGCTCTGGCGGTACGGATGTAATCCTGACTGAGCACATCCAGCATGCTGGAGCGCGTCATCCGCGCAATCATCGCCATCGGGAGAATCGCCAGCGTAACGGTCGGCATCACATAGTTGCGCCACGAATCAGCACCGAGTAGCGGCAGCCAGCCGAGCTGTACCGCAAAGTAGTTCATCGCCAGCAACGCCAGCCAGAAGTTCGCAATCGAGGCACCGGCAATGGTCAGTACCATGACGATCTGATCGGGAATGCGCTGCCGGTAAATGGCCCCGGTCATGCCCGCCGGCACGCCGATGGCAATCGCCAGCAGGTACGCCAGCGCCGCCAGCGACAGCGTGTACGGCAGGCGTTCGCTGATTTCGGTCATCACCGGACGCTGCGACTGCAGCGACAGCCCGAGATTGCCATGCAGCGCTTCACCGGCAAACCTGACGTATTGCAGCGGCAAAGGCTGATCCAGCCCGAGGCGCACGCGCATACTGTCCACCGCTTCCTGCGGCGCTTCCGGGCCGGCCATCAGGCGTGCCGGATCGCCCGGCAACGCGCGGATGGCGATAAACACGATGATCGACACACCGAAGATAATTAACGGCAGCGAGAGCACCTTTTTTGCGACATACGCTTTCATATCAATCAGCCATCAGCACTATTTCTTCACGGCATCACGGACCACAATCTGGCCGCCCGGTTGCATTGTCACGCCACTGATATTTTTGCGCGTCGCATACAGATCGTCCTGATAGTAGAGCAGCACCTGCGGGGCGAGTCCGCTGATCCGCTGCTGTGCCTGGAAATAGAGCGCTTTGCGCTGGGCATCGTCGAGCGTGGAGGCGGCGCTATCGATTAGCTCATCGGTACGTTTGTCGCTGAAGAAGCCGAGGTTAGCCCCGCCGGGCGCAAAGCTGCTGCTGTGATACAGCGGACGCAACTGCAGATCCGAGCCGTACAGCCCCGAGGACCAGGACGCCAGCACCGCGTCCGTACCCTGCGCGGCTTTCTCTTTGGCATCGGCAAACGCCGCTTTGGCCCATACGCCGCTCTCCATCTGGCGCACGCTGAGTTTGACGCCAATTTTGCTCCACATACCCTGCAGAACCTGCGCGGTACGTGCGTCAGGTGCCTGCACGGCAATCGACATGGCGAAGCCGTCGGCATAGCCCGCTGCCTTAAGCAGATCTTTGGCTTTCTGCACATCATATGGATAGTCATGCAACGCTTTGTCGTAGTTGGCATCGACCGGCGCCAGTGGGGAATTGGCCGGCTGCGCATAACCAAACATCACCGCTTTTACCAGCGCCTGCTGGTCGGTCGCGAAGTTCAGCGCCTGGCGTACTCTGACATCGCTGAGGGCTTTACTCTGCGTATTGAGATCGATCCAGAATACCGCCGCGCCCGGCGACTGTTTTAACTGCACGCCGGGATTATTTTTTAACATGCCGGCAAATTGCGGCGGCACCGGGTTAATAATATCGACCTGACCGGATTGCAGCGCCATATTCATGACTGACGGCTCACTGCTCCAGGTCCATTTTATTTCGTCCGGCCCGGCAGACTTGCCCCAATAGTCCGGATTCTTCTGCTCCAGGACAAATTCACCGGATTTATACTGCGCCAGTTTATAGGGTCCGGTACCGTCGGCTTTATTATTGATCGTGCCGGCTTTGTCAGCTTGTGGACTCACCATTAATCCCGGACCGGAGGCCAGCACGGTTAAAAACGCCGGATTAATTTTCTTCAGTGTAAAGGTGACGGTTAAGTCATCTTTTTTCTGCACGTCCTGAATAAAGGTGCGAATTTTCCCACTTCCGGCAAGACCGCGCTTCGTATCCAGATGACGCTGAAAGTTTTCAACGACCGCATCGGCATTAAATGGCGTGCCATCGTGGAATTTAACGTTGGGACGCAGCGTAAATTCCCAGTGCAGTCCGCTGTCGTCGGCATGCCAGGAGAGCGCAAGGGCCGGCATGATTTTGCCATCGTCACCGAGCCGCGTCAGGCCTTCATACATCGGGTCCAGCACCGTGCCGGTAAAGGTCGCGGTCTGATTGCCCGGGTCCATGCTGCGCGGCGGTTCGTTTTGCATAATGACCAGCTGAGCAGCCAAAACCGATGCGCTGGAAAACGACGCCAGAATACCCGCGGCAAGTGTCAGTACCCTGAAATGCTTGAGTGTGCTTTGCATGAAGGCCTCAGTGAATCAGTGACAAAGAGTGAAGAGTCATTGCCCGGCAGGCAGCTGACCGTCAATGCGCGCCATCGCCTGCCATACGCTTTGGTTGTGTTAACGGCAGCAGATGAACGGGCTCGACGCTATATAAGGCACACTCTGCAAACAAAAGCCAAGATGTCAGTTCATATATTTTACTTATAATTCGATCTGCATTCAGAAAATAAACTAAATACGCTTGAATTTGTTTTCAAGGCTGATTAATGTCGGCCAAATACAGCCTGTGCCGTGAGAACTCTGATGCTTAATGCTCATCAGCAACAAATTCTGCGTTTATTAATTGCTTCGCATGGCATGAGCCGCACGGCAATTGCGGAAAAAATGAAGCTGAGTAAAGCCGCAATCAGCACTTTAATCAAAGAGATGCTTAGCGCAGGACTGCTTGAAGAGAGCATTCCGGAAAGTAACGGTCAGGGTCGGCCTTCGGTGTTATTAAAAATGCGTGCCGACAGTGCCTATTTTCTCGGTGCGTCGTTGCTCGGTGACGATGTGTATCTGGTGCTGACGGATATGCACGGCCGCATCCTGGCCAGTACCCACATGCCGCTGAATCCCGATCCTGCGCTGCTGGCTGGTGCGCTGGCCGCCGCCATCCCCGGTCTGCTTGCACAAAAAGGCATCTCCGCCGACCAGCTTATCGGGCTGGGCGTCACGCTTTCCGGCTTTGTGGATGAAAACCAGGCGGTGTGCGTTCAGTCTGCCCTGCTGGGCTGGAAAAACGTCCCGCTGGCGGCACTGCTTAACGCGCAAACCGGTCTGGAGGTGTCACTGGAAAACGATGCCAAAGCTCTGGCGGTCAGCGAAAAGATTTTCGGCGTGGCGAAAAAGGCACGGAATTTCACCCTGATTTCCCACGGCGACGGCATTGGCTCTGCGCACTTCTTTCAGGGGCAGCTGCACCGCGGCGCGCACGGTGGGGCCGGTGAAATTGCTCACTGTACCGTAGAGCCGGGCGGGCGTCCGTGCCGCTGCGGCAAACGCGGCTGCCTTGATACGCTGGCGTCGCTCACTGCGATGCGTGAAAGCATGCGTGACAAACAGCTGCCCTGCACCAGCGTCGCCGAACTGGAAGCGCTGGCGGTAAAAGGCAATAGCGCCGCGATCGCCATTCTGCACCAGGCAGGTGACGCACTTGGCCTCGCCATTGCCAATATCATTCAGATGAACGATCCGGAGATGATTGTCATCGCCCATCAGCCGGATGCGTTCGACGGCCTGCTCAGAACGGTGGTGATGCAGGCGGTAGATAGTCACGTGTTGCCTTCAATCATGGGCAAGACGCCCATCGCCAGCATGGCGATTGATCAGTTCAGCTGGGCCCGCGCCGCAGCCAGTGTGGCGGCTTACCGTTTTATCGTTCACTTACCCGACTAGCGGAGTCTGTTATGCGCATTGCCTATGGTGGAATTCATACTGAATGCAGTACCTGGAATCCGGTGCTCAATTACGCCGACGATTTCCGCATCGTGCGGGGTGAAACGATGACGACCAATCCCTATTTCGCTTTTCTGCAGGATTACGCGGCCGAGTTTCTGCCGACCTTTCACGCCCGTGCCATTGCCGGTGGGCCAGTAGCACGTGTGACCTATGATGCCTTCAAACAGGAGTTTCTCCATCGGCTCGAGGCGTATTTGCCCGTGGATGGCGTTTACCTGGCGATGCACGGCGCGGTTTATGTCGAAGGGATGGAAGACGCGGAAGGCGACTGGATTAGCGCGACGCGCGAGCTGGTCGGGCCCGATTGTCCGATTAGCGTCAGCTACGATCTGCACGGCAATGTCTCGCAGCGCATCATCGACGCGATCGATATGTTTTCAACCTACCGCACGGCACCCCATATCGATGTGGAAGAGACCATGCGCCGCTCCGTGTCAATGCTGGTCAATAGCCTGCAAAGCGGCATCCGACCGGGTGTGGTGTGGGCACCGATCCCCGTGGTGCTGCCAGGTGAACGCACCAGCACCGAAGATGAACCCGCCAAAAGTCTGTATGCCAGCCTGCCCGGGATTAACGCACTTGAACATATCTGGGATGCTTCGCTGATGGTTGGCTATGTCTGGGCGGATGAGCCACGCGCCACGGCGGCAGCCATCATGACCGGCACCGATGCCGATGTGCTGTCTGAGCAGGCGGCCAAACTGGCGCTGGCTTACTGGCAGGCGCGTGAGCAATTTGTGTTTGGCTGCGTGACCGGCAGTACTGAAGAGTGCGTACGCATGGCGATTTCCAGTCCTGGCGGACCGGTGATTCTCGCCGACTCCGGTGATAACCCGACTGGCGGCGGCGTGGGCGATCGGGCCGATGTACTGGCCGAACTGCTGCGGCAAAATGCGCAGGATGTCATCGTTGCCGGCATTACTGATAAACCGGCCACGGAGGCGGCATTCGCCGCGGGCGTCGGCGCACGGCTCTCCCTGACTATCGGTGCCACGCTGGATCCTGCCGGCGGCAAAGTCAGCGGCGAGTTTGACGTGCTGCTGCTGAGTGATGATGCCCGTTCGGTTGCCCGTCAGGCGCTGCTGAAGATTGCAGGCATTACCGTGGTAGTTGCCGATCGGCGTCGTCCTTATCACAACCTGGCGGATTTCGCCCTGCTCGGACTCGATCCGCGCCAGGCAAAAATTGTGGTGGTAAAATCCGGTTACCTGTCACCCGAGCTGGCGCCGATTGCCAATCCCAACCTGATGGCGCTGTCGGAAGGTGTGGTCGATCAGTATGTTGAACGGCTGGTGCGCAAGCGCAAGTTGCAGCCGGCTTATCCGTTCGATACCGATTTTACCTTTGTGCCGGTCAGCACCCGCTCGGCGCGTTTTGTGGCGGCACAATGAATCGCGCTGACCCGCCGGTGCTGAGCATCGAAAATCTCACCGTCGCGTTTCGCAGCGATGACCGCTGGCGTGAGGTGGTGAAAAACGTCTCTTTTACCCTCGGGGCCGGTGAAACGCTGGCGATTGTGGGTGAGTCGGGCTCAGGCAAAAGCGTTACCTCGATGGCGATCATGCGTCTGCTGAATAGTCGTCACGCACGTATCAGCGGCAAAGTGCTGCTGAACGGCGTGGATTTGCTCACGCTGAGCGAACGTGCAATGCGCGATATCCGAGGCAATGCCATCGCGATGATATTCCAGGAGCCGATGACCAGTCTTAATCCGTCGTTCACTATCGGTCACCAGATTGCTGAGGCGCTGATCGCGCACCGCAAAATCAGTGCACGCGCCGCCCGCGAGGAGACTATCCGGCTGCTGGAAAAAGTGCGTATTCCCAACGCGGCCAAACGCTTCAGCGATTACCCGCACCACTTTTCCGGCGGTATGCGTCAGCGCGTGATGATCGCCATGGCGCTGGCGCTGCGTCCAAAACTGCTAATTGCTGACGAGCCGACCACGGCGCTCGACGTCACGATTCAGGGTCAAATCCTTGACCTGATCAAGACCCTGCAGGAGGAGGAAGGCACCGCCGTACTGTTCATCACCCACGATATGGGCGTGGTGGCAGAAGTCGCCGACCGCACGCTGGTGATGTATCAGGGCGCGATGGTGGAAACCGGCAGCACCGCCGCGATTTTTTCAGCCCCGGCGGCAGAGTATACCCGCACTCTGATTGCGACCGTGCCGCAGCTGGGTGCCATGAGCGGCATCGATGGACCGCGTAAGTTTGCGCTCAACGGCGAAGCGCCGGTGGCGCAGGCGCGGCAGACGCCACAAGGGCAAACGCCGCTGCTGTCGGTGAAGAACCTCAGCACGCGCTTCAGCATTCACGAAGGGCTGTTCAGCCGTAAAACCGGTGCGGTGCACGCCGTGGAGAATATCTCGTTTGATCTGCTGCCGGGTGAAACCTTGTCGCTGGTCGGCGAATCCGGCTGTGGCAAATCCACCACCGGCCGCTCGCTAACGCGGCTGGTGCAGCCGAACTCCGGGCAGATTGCTTTTGACGGCAGCGACGTGCTCACCCTCTCCCGGCAAGAACTGCGCAAGCTGCGCTGCGCCATGCAGATGATTTTTCAGGATCCGTTTGCCAGCCTTAACCCGCGCATGTCAGTCCTTGAAGCCCTCACCGAACCTTTTTTACAGCATCGGCTGGGCAGTAAGGCCGCTGCACAGAGCAAAGCGGCCGAACTGATGACGCGCGTTGGCCTGCCCGCAACTATGCTGAAACGCTATCCGCACGAATTTTCCGGCGGCCAGCGTCAGCGCATCTGCATTGCCCGTGCGCTGATGCTCGATCCGAAAATGATCATTGCCGACGAGTCGGTGTCCGCCCTTGATGTCACCGTGAAAGCGCAGATCATCAATCTGCTGCTCGATCTGCAACACAGCCTGAATCTGTCGTATCTGTTTATCTCGCATGATATGGCAGTAGTGGAGCGCATCAGCCATCGTGTGGCGGTGATGCTGCTGGGAGAGATTGTTGAGATTGGACCGCGCGCGGCTATTTTTGAGAATCCGCAGCACCCTTACACACAAAAACTGCTCGCGTCGGTGCCGGTGCCCGATCCGGCGCGCCGCCATTTAAAACGGTACATGGACGTCAGCGAGCTGAAGAGCCCGGTGCGTGCCAATGGATTTGTGCCGGAAACACGGCATTATCAGGAAGTGAGCGCCGGACACTGGGTGATGCGGTAAAACGCTGGCCGCGTTTTTCACTTCATCAGCACCTGGAACTGCGGATTAAACTCATCAAAAATTGGCAGAGCCGCTGCGCCCAGGGCGGCGGTGTCGCTGCCGGTCATGCCGGTCTTGAGTCGCGTGCCGGTCAGATAGCGGCCGCGCACCGATTGGTAGAGCGGCGGCAGGCGCTGGATAATTTTATCCAGCAACACCGCAGGCATCATGCCGCCGATAATCACGCTCTCGGCATCAAAGATACACTCCAGCATATTAATACCCTGGCGCAGCGGCGTGAGCACAGTATCGATCCAGCGATCAAACAGCGCCGGATCAACCTGCAGTAAATCTTCCGGCAGCGCGCTCATTGGGTCCAGCCCGCAGAATTCGTAAGCGGCCTGCAGCGAAACATAACGCTCCAGGCAGCCGTGATTGCCGCAGTAACACTCACGTCCACCGGGTTCAACCACCACGTGCCCCACTTCACCGGCGTTGTGCGCATGGCCGCTGTACACATGGCCATCCATGATGATGCCCGCGCCCAGGCCCGTGCCAATATACAGATAAATAAAGGAATTAAGATGACGCGCCACACCGTGAAAGCGTTCGCCAATCGCCGCGACGGTGGCATCATTCTCCAGCGTGACCGGCAGTCCGCTCATCTCAGCGAGACGCGCCGCGATATCGACATCCTCCCAGCCGTGCAGCGTGGTCGGCCCCATTGACGAGATACCCTCCACACCAAACGGCCCCGGCATCACTACGCCAATACCCAGCACTTTTTGCCAGCGCGGCCCGGTCTGCTGTTTGATCTCCGCCAGCACCCCAGCAATGCGCGCTAATGTGGCATCCGGCTGCGGTTTTTGCACCATAATAAGGCGGCGAAAATGGATTTCACCGGTCAGGTCCACCAGCACAATCAGTAGCGTCTGATGGTCGAGATGGATGCCGATGGAAAACGCACTGGCAGGATTCAGGGTGACCGGAATCGCCGGCTGACCGCGGCCCTGCTTACGCGGCTGACGGCTGGTGAGCAGTTCCGCCTGCTCCAGTTCAGCGACAATATTCGAGACGGTTTGCGGCGTTAACGCGGTCAGTCGCGCCAGCTCGGCACGGGTCAGCTCACCGTGCAGGCGTATCGCTTCGATAATCACCCGGCGATTGTGCGCGCGCGCATGTTCCAGATTGGTTCCCGACGTTTTCATCCTGCTCGCTTCCCTCTTTTAACCACCGCTGCGGACCGCCGCCTCAATATCTATGATCGGCAACACATTTTACAACCTGTTTACCTGACAGCGGCAAAAATCTGTGCAAAGTAGTGTCGGATGGCAGCGTTGTTTTCTGCCCTGGCACGTCCCTTGCTTTAGCTCACTGCTGTCAGCCACTGCGCGCTGGCAATCTGTGCGCGATATTAAATCAATCAAATTGATTTAATTAAACACCCTCTACTGCATGAAGGCGAGAACGCAATGAAAAATCAGATGAAAGGTTGTTTTGCCGCCGTACTGTTCGCCTGCGCGGGCAGCGCGGCAGCGGCTACCACTACGCTCAACGCCCTGTTTATGACGCAGGCGGCCTACAGTGAAAATGATATCCGCGCCATGACTCAGGCGTTTCAGACAGCGCACCCGGACGTGCAGGTCAATCTCGAGTTTGTTCCTTACGAAGCGCTGCACGATAAGATCGTCGCGGCACGCGGCGCGGGCGGCAACGGTTACGATGTGGTGCTGTTTGATGCCATCTGGCCGGCGGAATTCAGCAAGTTCGACCTGTTGCAGGATGTCAGCAGTCGCATCAGCGCAGATGAAAAAGAGAAAATCTTCCCCGGCGCAATGAACACTGTGGTGTTCAAAGGCAAAACACTGGGCATGCCGTGGATCCTCGACACCAAATATCTCTACTACAACAAAGCGATGCTGGAAAAAGCCGGCATCAAAGATCTGCCGCAAACCTGGCAGCAGGTGATGGATGATGCGCGCATCATTAAGCAGAAAAATATCGTTAAATATCCGCTGGTATGGAGCTGGTCACAGGCGGAAGCGCTGGTGTGTGACTACACCACGCTGGTCTCCGGCTTCGGCGGCAAATTCTATAACAACGGTAAGCTCGATTTCTCTACGCCAGCCTCGCTGCAGGCGGTGAAGCTGATGAAAAGCTCGCTCGATGAGGGTCTGACCAACCCGGCTTCGCGCGAATATCTGGAAGAGGACGTGCGCAAAGCCTTTTCCAACGGCGATGCGGCTTTCGCTCTCAACTGGACCTACATGTACAACATGGCCAACGATGCCAAGCAGAGTAAAGTCGCCGGCCAGGTTGGCATCATGCCCGCACCCGGCGATGCGCCCAATCGTTTCGGCGCGGTCAACGGTTCGATGGGTCTGGGCATTGCCAAAGGCAGCAGCCATCCGGAGCAGGCGTGGCAGTACATCAGTTACATGACTTCGCAGCCGGAACAGAATAAATACGCCACGCTCAGTCTGCCGATCTGGAAAAGCTCCTATCAGGATCCCGCGGTCAGTAAGAATCAGGAGAGCCTGATCGCTGCTGCCGACAAATCGCTGAATGTCATGCTGTCGCGTCCGGAAACCGCTGATTACTCACGTCTCTCCAACACCCTGCAGCAGCAGCTGCAACAGGTTCTGGTCGGCAGCGCGACACCGGAAGCGGCCATGCAGGCGGTAGACAAAAGTGCGGCGCGTCTGCGTTAAGGGGTCAGTATGCTGAGTTTGCGTCAACGCGAACAACGGCAGGCGTGGGTGCTGCTGGCACCCATGCTACTGGTGATGCTGTTGCTCACCGCCTGGCCGCTGCTGCGCACTATCTGGCTGAGTTTTACCGACGCCGCGCTGATTGGCAGCGGCGGTGAAGCGCCGCAATGGATTGGCCTGGAGAACTATCTCTACGCCATTACCGATGCGGATTTTCAAACCTCGCTGTGGCGCACGCTCTACTTCACCGTGGTGTCGGTAGCGATTGAAGGCGTCATCGGCGTGCTGGTTGCGCTGCTGCTCAACCAGAAATTCGCCGGACGTAACGTGCTGCGCGTGCTGGTGATTCTGCCGTGGGCGCTGCCAACCATTGTGAACGCCATGATGTGGCGCCTCAATTTCAATCCGGACTACGGCAGTATCAACGCCCTGCTGACGCAGCTGGGTATAATCGATGGCTACCGCAGCTGGCTGGGGTCGCCGGCTTCCGCGCTCAACGCAGTAATGTTTGCCGACATCTGGAAAAACTATCCGCTGGTGACGCTGCTGGTGCTGGCGGCGCTGCAGTCGGTGCCGGAGGATCTCTACGAAGCGGCACGGCTGGATGGCGCATCGGCATGGCGGCGTTTTCGTGCCATCACCTTTCCGGCGATTGTCGGATCGCTCAGCGTGGCGCTGGTGTTACGCACCATCGACGCCTTTAAGATCTTCGACATCATCTATGTGATGACGCGCGGCGGTCCGGTCGACAGCACCAAAACGCTGAGCTTTTACGTCTATCAGGAATCCTTCAGCTACCTGCGCGCCGGCAGCGGTGCGGCTTATGCCATGTTAATGACACTGCTGTGCGCAGTGCTGATCACCCTTTACATGCTATTACTGTGGCGGCAGCGCCGTCGGGGAAGTGCCTATGAAGGTTAAACTGCGTACCTGCGCTAAATACGCGGCGGCGCTGCTGGTGGCGCTCTCCGTCGTGGCACCGATGGGCTGGCTGTTTCTGATGAGCGTCAGCGCCACCAGCGATCTGACACGCGTGCCGCTGGAGTGGCTGCCGCGCCAGTGGGATTTCAGCCGCTACGACAGGCTGATCTCGCTGGAACCCGGCCAGCCCGGCGCACTGTTTCTGCATGCGCTGGGTAATAGCCTGCTGGTGGCAACCGGCGCAACCCTGGTGTGCCTGCTGCTGGCGATTCCGGCGGCGTTCAGCTTCTCGCGCTATCGCGGCCGTGACGGCTGGCTGTTCGCGTCTCTGGCCATCTATATGGTGCCGCCGGTGGCGTTTGTGCTGCCGCTCTACTTTCTGCTGCAGCAGTTCGATCTGCTCAACACCCGACCCGGTTTGATCATCGTGTACTGCTCGCTGATTTTGCCGTTTCTTACCTGGATGCTGAAAAACCAGTTTGATGCCCTGCCGCAGGATATTGAACAGGCCGCGCGTCTTGATGGCCTGCGCGTCTGGCAGGTGCTGCTGCGCATTACGCTGCCGCTGGCGAAACCGGTGCTGGGCGCGGCGGCGCTGTTTGGCTGGCTGCTGGCGTGGGATGAATTTTTCTACGCCCTGCTGTTCACCAGTAACATCGCCGCGCAAACCCTGCCGGTCACGATTGCCGGCTTTACCGCAGGCCGCGCCACCGACGATGGGCTGATTGCCGCGGTCGGTATTCTGGCGTCGGTTCCTCCTCTCTTTATCGCTATCTGGCTGCAAAAAACGCTGGTCAGCGGCCTTGCCAGTGGCGGGAGCAAAGGATGATGAGCAATAAGGAAGCCCGCGCCACGCTCTACGTGGTGGGCAATATCAATGTCGATGTCATCATGGGTACGCTGGACAGCTGGCCGCAGCGCGGCACCGAAGTAATGCTGCAGCACAGTGAGCTCCGTCCCGGCGGTTCAGCGGGCAACTGCGCGCTGGCGCTGGAAGCGATGCAGGTGCGCCATCGCGCCGTCGCTAATCAGGGCGATGATGGCCTCAGCGCATGGCTGGCGAGCCATTTTCCGCACAGCGCGGCGCACTGGACACGCTACGCCTGCGAAACCTCGCTCACCGTTGGGGTCACGCACTCCGATCACGAGCGATCGTTCCTCAGCAATCTCGGTCACATTGTGCGGCTCAGCGCGCAGGACGTGCTGAGCCAGCTCCCGGCGCAAGCCAGCAGCGGCGATATCGTGCTGTTGTGCGGCACGTTTCTCTGCCTGCAACTGTATGACGACTATCCGCAGTTGCTGGCCGAACTGCAGCAGCGCGGGTTTATCACCGCCGTCGATACCGGCTGGCCGCCGCAGGGCTGGAGCGATGAGGTACGCGCGCAGATCGCCCGCTGGCTGCCGCAGTGCGACTGGCTGCTGCTCAATGAAGTCGAAACGCTCGGGCTGAGTGGCACAGATGATCTGCACACCGGCGCGCACCTGCTGGCGCAACGGCTCAGCGGGCGCGGCGGCTGCGTGGTGAAATGCGGTGCGCAGGGCGCGGGCTGCTGGCAGCGTCAGCACAGCCTGCAACAGCCCGGTCGCGCGGTCGCGGTGGTCGACACCATCGGTGCCGGCGACAGCTTTAACGCCGGCTTTCTCACCGCGCTGCTGCATCAGCAGGATCTTGCCACCGCGCTGCAATGGGGCATTGCGGTGGCCTCACTGGCAATCAGCACGCAGCCACGTCGTTATCCCGACTGGCAACAACTGCAACTATGCGCACAGGAGTTTTAAATTATGGCCGGTGTTGAACTCGTTAAAGTGGCCAAGCGCTACGGTAAACAGTCGGTGCTGCATCCGCTCGACCTGACCATTCCCGACGGCAGCTTTACCGTGCTGGTCGGCCCGTCCGGCTGCGGCAAATCGACGCTGCTGCGCCTGCTCGCCGGACTGGAGAGCCTTTCCGACGGCGCGATTCTGATGGATAAGGTGCAGATTAACGATCGCGATCCCGCCGATCGCGACATTGCGATGGTGTTTCAGAGTTATGCGCTCTATCCGCATCTGACGGTAGCCGAAAACCTGGCGTTTCATATGCAGGTGAAAAAGGTACGCCGCGATGAGCAGCAGCAGAAAATCGCGCGCATCGCCGCGATTCTTGGCATTGACAAGTTGCTGCAGCGCTACCCGCGCGCGCTCTCGGGTGGGCAGCGTCAGCGCGTGGCGATGGGCCGCGCCATGGTGCGTAATCCGCAGGTGTTTCTGTTTGACGAACCGCTCTCTAACCTTGATGCCCAGCTGCGCATGGAGCTGCGCGCCGAGATCAAGTCGCTGCATCAGCGTTTCAAAACCACCATGGTGTATGTCACGCACGATCAGGTAGAAGCGATGACGCTGGCCGACCAGATTGTGGTGATGAAAGAGGGACGCATCGTGCAACAGGGCGCACCGCTGGCGATCTACGATCGTCCGGCAGATACCTTTGTGGCGCGTTTTATTGGTTCGCCGCCCATGAACCTGTTACCGGCACAATTGCTGACGCATGACGGCGTGCCGGGCGTGCAGTGTCAGGACTGGTGGCAGCCGCTGCCCGCGCAGTGGCAGGCGGTGGCGCGGGAACGTGAAGGCGCTGCCGTGACGCTGGGGGTGCGCCCGCACGATTTGTGCGAAGTGCAGGACGGCGCGCCTGCGAGGGTGAACGTGGTGGAGATTACCGGGGAATCAACTCTGCTGCACCTTGACTGGCAAGGTCATGCGCTGCACATGCAGATGGCCGGACGGCATGCGGCCGGCAGTGGTGCGACGCTGCGCATCGGTTTCAATCCGCAAAAAATCCATCTGTTCGATGCCGAAAGTGGTTTACGCCTGGCGGAAAAGTAAGCGCTGCGCAGTTTTCAGGTGCCGGGGCGCATCAATGCGCACCCGGCCCAAAAACCTGTTATTACCTTGCAGGATCAGCGTTTACGGTGACCAGACGGGCTGACTTTTTCCCTCCGGCGTCAGCCTTCAGCCGTCACCGGCTGGAACGTCCGACGGTTGACGCTGGTCAGCACCACCAGCAGTGCCATCATCAGCAACTCCACCGCCAGCGTACCGCTGATGGCTGCCAGATGATTACCATGCTGATTGATCTGGGTGAACACGCCGCCGAGCAGCATCGGTCCCAGTCCCAGCGCCGATTGCTGCACGGTGGACAGCACCGCACTGCCTGCGCCGGCCTGATGATGCGGCACACCGCTCATGCCAATGCGGTAGAAGGTGCTGACAATAAACGACTGGCCAAAGCCAATCAGCGCGGTAGCCGGAATCAACGTAACAATGCCCACCTGCGGCCACGCCAGCTGCAGCGTCGCGATCAGCGCCACCAGCCCGACCATCTGAATTGCACAGCCAGACAGTAACGTGGCACGTTTACCATAACGCTCAACCATGCGGGTAGTACGCATTGAGCCGATAAAATAGGCCGCGCCCAGGGCAATAAACGCGTTGCCGGACTGGAAAGCGGTCATGCCGATGCCGGATTGCAGCGTCAGCGCCACCGCGAACATAAAGCCGCTCCAGCAGGAGAAGAACAGCACCGCCAGCGTCAGACCAAAACGCACGCTGGAAAGACGCAGCAGCGAGGGCGGCAGCAGCGGCGATCCGCCTGCGGCTTCCAGTCGCAGCGCGCTGTGACGCAGCCGATGCAGAAACAACGGAAACAGCGCCAGCAGTAACAGGCACGGCCACGACCAGTGCAGCAGCGGCCCCAGCGCGAGTGCCAGCATCAGACAGCCGATCGCGCCAGCCAGCAGCAGCGTACCGCTCACATCCACCGGCACGCGCTTGAGGTTATGCGTTTCCGGCACGAAGCGGCGCGCGGTCAGCAGGACAAACAGGCAGATCGGCAGGTTGATGAGAAACACGCTGCGCCAGCCGTAGCCGCCAATATCAGCTTTGATCAAAAAACCGCCCAGCACCTGGCCAATAATAAAAGCCAGCCCGCCGATACCGCCGTACAGACCAATGGCCCGCGCATGCGCCCTGCCCTGCAGCGTAACGTGCAGCGTGGCAAGAATCTGCGGCACCATAAAAGCGGCGCCGACGCCCTGCAGCGCGCGCGCAAACATCAGCATGCCGACGCTGTTAGCAATGCCGCACAATAATGACGCAATGCCGAAGATCCAGACGCCGGCTAAAAACACGCGACGGCGGCCAAAGTTATCGCCCAGGCGTCCGCCCATCGCCAGACAAATAGCAAAAGCGATACCGTACACCGCCACGATCAGCGCCAGCGCGATCGGCGAGGCACGCAGCGATTGCGCCATCGCATCCAGCGCGACGTTGACTATGGAAAAGTCGATCATCGGCAATAGCTGCCCGGCCAGCAGGACCACCAGTCCTGCACGTTGAAGTTGCGATGTCTGCATAGCGTTAACCTTGTTTTTAGTTTCACTACGGCATAGCATCACCTAACCATTAAACGGGTACCAGTTCTTGATTATCATGGTATAAATTCTACCCGTCTCGTCTGGAGAGCTGCTGATGAGCACCGCGCAAACCCTTACCCCCGCTGAGCTGAACAACCGTAAATTACTCGGTACTTTTTTACGTACGCGCCGTGAGAGCCTGGATCCTAACCGCCTCGGTTTACCGCGTATGCGTCAGCGCCGCACGCCGGGTTTACGCCGTGAAGAGGTAGCGCAGCTGGCGGATGTCGGCGTCACCTGGTACACCTGGCTGGAACAGGGGCGCGATATCAAAGCCTCCACCAAAACGCTGACGGCCATTGCCAGCGCCCTGCAATGCAATGATGTTGAGACACAGCATCTGTTTTCGCTGGCCGGACACACCCTGCCATCGACGCGCGTCGCCGCTGCCTGCTGCAAACTCGCCGGACATAATCAGCAAATGCTGGATGCCATTCAGCTACCGGCGATCATCGAAACGCCGCGCTTCGATATCCTTGGCTATAACCAGGCGTGGTGTGCGCTGATGGGCGTCGATTTAGCCCAGATCGCGCCGGAAGATCGCAACTGTATCTGGCTGGCGTTCAACCATGCCGGCTGGCGCAATGTGATGACCGACTGGGACGAAGTGATGCCACAGATGGTGGCGATGTTTCGCGGTCAGATGGGCGAGCATCTGGGCGATCCGCACTGGGAGAGCTTCCTGGCGCGATTGCTGAACAGTTCCGATGAGTTCGCGCACACCTGGCAGCGCTACGAACTGGGCAAGGTCGAAAACCGCGTGAAACGCTTTTACCGTGCCGAAGTGGGCGAAATGACGCTGCGCCAGAACAACTGGTGGTCGGCGTCACGCAACGGCGACCGCCTGCTGGTGTATGTGCCGGATGATGCCGCCAGCGCAGCGGCGCTGCAACAGTTAACGGCGCGCTGAATCCTGCCGCTTTCTTAACATGTCAGGCTGAAGGTGTTTATACGTTGTATCAACATCATCACGGCTATACAATGTATACACATTCTTCGGAGGCCTGTTATGACGACCGTCACCTTAAAGAAATGGGGCAACAGTCCCTCGATTCGCATTCCATCCAGCGTGATGCAATCCGCGTCGCTTAGCGTGGACGATAAACTGGAACTCAGCGTTGAAGATGGCAAGCTGATCCTTGTGCCGCTTAGGGAAAAGGTGTATTCACTGGACGCTCTGCTGGACGAGATCACCGACGATAACGTCCATGATAAAATTGATTTTGGACCTTCAGTGGGCAAGGAAAGAATCTGATGGTGTCACGTTTTGTTCCCGATGCAGGCGATCTCATCTGGCTGGATTTTGATCCCACCCTCGGCCATGAACAGGGCGGCCATCGTCCTGCGGTTGTGCTGAGTCCCTTTGCCTATAACAACAAGGTTGGCATGTTGTTGTGCGTCCCGTGTACCACCCAAGTCAAAGGCTATCCTTTTGAAGTTTCCCTTACCGGTAGCCGTGATAGTGTGGCGCTGGCCGATCAGGTCACCTCAATCGACTGGCGCGCCAGAAAAGTGGTGAAAAAAAGCCATGTGACCGCCGACGAACTGAGTGAGATTCGCGCTAAAGCTAAAGCGCTGATTGGCTGACGTCGGTTATCTTTGCCATCGCCACCGATAAGAATGTCCTGCGCTATCCCCAACCTTATTTATCCTGACTATGCTTATCAGACGATAATAAATTCAGGAGAGCGCATGAAACTACTTTATTTCGTTTCGCTTATTGCTGCAGCCGGTTATTTACTGGCTTTCTTACCTAAACTGCGCACCCGTCGCGAGCCTGTGGCTTATTGGGGGTGCTGGGCTTATTTAGGTCTGAACGCGGTATATTGGGCAGTATTTGCGTTTCGCTATTATTTTCTGCGCTAACCGTGGTAACGTCATGAAGGAGTTATGTTATGTCAGAAAATAATCGCGATCGGATGCCCTATTTACTCTATTTTTCCCGTCAGCGTTTACTGGTGGAAAATATCGACGGCCACATCGTTGATATTGGCGGTGCGGAAAGAGTGGGCGATCGTTATCGCTGGCAGCTGGACGGTAAAGATGCCGGGGGAGAAACGGAGCAGGAAGTGGCCGAATTACTGGCCGAGGTGGAAAAACACCTGAGCTTTTTGTTCGTCGATGGCCAGTTTACCAGCCTGCCCGATGTCAGTGCTGATTATGGCGATCGGCTCGATAACGCGCCCTCACGGCAAATTGCACTACCCGAGCTCAACGACCGCGATGAAGATATCGTGCGTTAAGCCACAGAAGCAGGCTGCCGTCAGGCAGCCTGTCAGCACTCAGGCCGCCGGTGTGGTACTGGCCATACCGGGCACCAGAATCACTTTGCGGCAATCCTCTTTGCGTTTTTCAAAGATTTCATAGCCGCGCGCGGCCTCTTCCAGCGGCATATGGTGCGTCACAATCTCTTCCGGCGTCAGCAGCCCTTGCTCAATCAGCGACAGCAGGCGCGGTAAATAGGCCTGCACATGCGTCTGGCCCATTTTAAACGTCAGTCCTTTATCGAATGCATCGCCAAACAGGAAGCCGTGGATAAAGCCGGCATACACGCCCGGCACGCTGACCACACCGCCACGGCGCACTGCCGCAATACACTGCCGCAGCGCCTTCCCGCTGCTGCCCTCCAGCTTCAGATTACTCATCACCGTTTCCGTCAGGCTGCCCTTGGCTTCAAAACCTACCGCATCGATTACCGCATCAACGCCCCGGTGGCCCTGGGTATGATCAATGATCCAGCCAGCAGGATCGTCGATTTCGTCAAAATTGATCGGCGTAACCCCATAACGCTGGCGGGCAAATTCCAGTCGATAAGCGTTGTGGTCAATCATAAAGATCTCTTCCGCGCCTGCCAGGCGCGCGCAGGCGGCGCTCAGTAACCCGACCGGGCCGGCGCCAAAAATGGCGACGCTGGAGCCTTTATCCAGCCCGGCATTTTGCACTGCCTGCCAGGCGGTGGGCAGGATATCGGAGAGAAACAGCACTTTCTCATCCGGTAGCGCCAACGGCACTTTAAACGGCCCGACATTGGCTTTTGGCACCCGCACATATTCCGCCTGGCCGCCCGGCACGCCACCGTACAGTTTGCTGTAGCCAAATAACGCTGCAGGCGGGGTAATATTTTTCTTGTTTAAAATAGCACCGCGCCCGCTATTGGTATTTTCACAGGCCGCATACTGATGCAGATGACAAAAGAAACAGTCGCCACAGGCAATAACAAAGGGCACCACAACGCGATCGCCAATTTTTACGTTGGTAACCTCACTTCCCGCTTCGACCACTTCACCCATAAATTCGTGACCAAATATATCACCGTGATCGGTACCGGGAATTTTTCCGCGATAAAGATGTAAGTCGGAGCCGCAAATTGCCGTCGCGGTGACGCGTAAAATAATGTCGTCCGGCTGCTCTAAAATCGGGTCAGGAACAGTTTCAACACGCACCCGATGCGGGCCATGATAAGTTAACGCTTTCATAATCAGCTCCTCATAAATAAGCGTAACGAAAGGCTGTCTTTATTTAACCTGAATCGCTTAAGCCTGGTAGTAATAGTCGAATAGGCAAGCGTATCGGTATCGGGTGCAGAGCGGGGTCCGGCGCAGTTGCGCTTTGTGCGATATCTCGCAGACAGGCATTTCTTACAGCAACGGCTAAAAATAATACTGGATATACAAACAGTATATTGTATACTTATCCAGCAGTCTGATGGACTGTTCCACGTTTGTAAGAGGTGATACTGATGATGATCTCAACGGAAAGTCTTGCTGCTCTCAACGCAACTCTGCTGATGAGCAGCCGTGAAATTGCCAGAATAACCGGCATCACGCATGGCGAAGTGAAGCGCCTGATTAAAAGCCTGGAAACCGCGCAGCGCCTTTCCCAGCCTGTCACGGTGAATCATTACGAGCATGAAGGTGAGACACGTCAGGAGTTTCAGCTGAATAAACGTGACTCGCTGCTGGCGGTTGCTCGTCTTTCCCCCGGCTTTACCGCCGAACTGCTGGACCGCTGGCAGGAGCGGGAAAAATTCACCCATCTGCCCGACTTCACCAATCCGGCGGAAGCGGCCCGTGCCTGGGCAGAACAGTTTGAGCAACGCCGTGCGGCGGAACAGCAACTGGCGCTGACGGCCCCAAAGGCAGAATTCTTTGATCGCTTTGTGGATGTGCATGAGTCGCTGGGTTTTCGCCAGCTGTGCAAAATGCTCAAGGTGAAAGAGCCGGAGTTTCGGCAGTTTCTGCTTGAGCGCAACATTATGTACCGTGACAAAGGTGCGCTGACACCACAGCAGCACCATCTGCAGGCTGGCTATTTTGCACTGCGCAGCGGAATGGGTGAAAACCAGCATGCTTTTTCGCAGGCACGGTTTACCGCGAAAGGCGTGAAATGGGTTGCCAGCCTGTGGGCCGGTCATGTCGCTGCACGGCCGAATGGTGTCGCTGCCTGATATTCAGCCGGTCAGGACGACCGGCTGGATTCTCCTAGCGCTGATGGCGGCGGCGCTGTAGCCGATGGCGAAACTGCCTGACCTCTTCACGTGACCAGCAGCGAGAGGAGAGCGGCAGGCTGTCATCAACCGCCGCCGGCAGCGGCAATTTTTCCAGCGTGCCACGATTACACATAGCACGCGCCAGCGTGCTACAGGGGATATCAAGGTATTGCGCCATCTGCGGCAGCGTCATCAGGGTGGTACGCATACTCACCTCCATCTGGCTTATGTTTCGCCTTCCATGGTTGAGCAGCCCGGCAGATGTTTTTTTGATCGCGATCAGCCTACGCCTTAATTCAGGTTAAAAATTAATCGACCCGCTACCCTGTGGTCTGCGCCATCGCTTCGCTCACTGTGCCGCCGGAAAGTTTCGCTGAATCGGTGCAAACGCGCTGGCGGTTTTGCCGATCAGCCGTTGTGGCCGGAACTCTTTCAGCAGGTCGCTGGGACCGTCGCCGATCAGTTCTTCTGCCACCAGCCTGCCAATCAGCGGTGACAGCGTGACGCCGCTGTGCGTCACCGCGACATACACGCGCTGATGCGGGGTGACAAAGCCCAGCGCCGGCAAACCATCAGCCGGACGCGCCCGCTGCCCGACGACAATCTGCTCGATCTGCAACGCACCAGCCGTGGCAAACAGCGCACGGTAGCGCTCCCGAAACTGATCGGCGATGGCGCCATGAGTCGACGGCGGCGCGCCCGGATCGGCGAGATGATCGAGATCCAGCGCCTGTAACAGTAACCGCCCGCCGCCGTCCGGCCGCACGTTCAGCTGCGGAGAAATCAGGTTGGTGCCAAGCGATAACGGCTGCGGTGCGGTGCGCGCCAGAAAGCTGCAGGCCATCGCATCAGGCTTGCTGGTGTCAATCAGCGCCAGTTCCAGACCAAGCGTATGCAGCAGCTGATTGGCCCAGCGTCCGGTCGCCAGCACCAGACGATCACCCTGCCACTGCTCACCCTGCTCCAGCTGCACCGTCACGCCTTCCGCATTTTCACTAATGTGCTGAATCGCCTGATGCTGATGCAATACCGCGCCGTGCGCCTGCGCCTCTGACCACAGCCGTGCCAGATACAGCGCCGGATAGAGCACCGATTCCGTTGGAAAATGCCAGATGCTGCCGTGCACCGCAGACGCGCACAGTTCAGGAATTTCCTGCTGCAGCTCGGCCAGCGTCCTTTGCCGTGCCGCATAGCCAGCGGCCTGCAAGGCGGTGGCACGCTGCTGCAGTTGCTGTTCGGCTTCACCCGTGCCGGCCCACTCCCAGGTGCCACAAGGTTCCAGCCAGCGCACGCCATTGGTCTGCGTCAGCTGCAGCCGGATATGCTCCTCCATCGCCAGCGCATTGAGGCGGTGATAGCTGGCAGGCTGTTTGCCGTTGGAGTTTACCCAGGCAAATGTGGTGCTGCTGGTGCCCGCGCCCATGTGTTGCCGGTCAAAGAGGGTCACCTGCGCCCCCTGCCGCGCCAGCGCCCACGCCACGGCGAGGCCGATCACACCCGCACCGATTACCGCCACTTTTTGCGTCGTCATAGCTGTCTCCTCTGCTCGCCCAACATCATAACAGTCACCGCAGCGAAAACTGGCCTGAGGGTCATAGGAATTACTTCTCAGATTATTCAATAAATAAAAAAAGCGTGACGGTGTGTTAAAGTCGCTTCGCTCGCTGGCGCACTCCCCTTACCGGGTCTACGGTTAATTGAAAAAGCACAAGAATTTAACTAACCATGGAAAGCCGCTATGACCGCCCATGTCGATACCACAGCAAGCCAGGAAAGCGATCTCCTTCAGTTGCATCACGCATTGCAGGCCCATCTTGAACATTTATTGCCTGCCGGGCAGCAGGCCGATCGCGTTCGGGCCGCGATGCGTGCCGGCACGCTGGCACCGGGCAAACGTATTCGTCCGCTCTTGCTGCTGCTGGCAGCACGCGATATGGGCTGTGACGTGGCGCAGCAGGGCATCCTTGATCTTGCCTGTGCGGTCGAAATGGTGCACGCCGCCTCACTGATCCTTGACGATATTCCGTCAATGGATAACGCCCGGATGCGACGTGGACGCCCGGCAATCCACTGTGAATATGGGGAAAACGTGGCGATCCTGGCGGCGGTCGCGCTACTCAGCCGCGCCTTTGAGGTGATTGCACTCGCGCCGGGTCTGCCGGCAACGCACAAAGCCGAAGCCATTGCCGAGCTCTCCTCTGCCGTGGGCCTGCAGGGACTGGTTCAGGGTCAGTTCCAGGATCTGCATGACGGCGCACACAGCCGCAGTCCGGAAGCCATCACCCTGACCAACGAACTGAAAACCAGCGTCCTGTTTCGCGCCACGCTGCAGATGGCGGCGATTGCGGCCGATGCGTCAGTGCAGGTGCGTCAGCGTTTAAGCTATTTTGCGCAGGATTTAGGTCAGGCATTCCAGTTACTGGACGACCTGGCAGATGGCTCTAAACACACCGGCAAGGACTGTCATCAGGATCAGGGCAAATCCACGCTGGTGCAGATGCTGGGCCCGGAAGGGGCTGAACGTCGTCTGCGCGACCATTTAAGCAGTGCCGATGCACATCTTGCCTGCGCCTGCCATCGCGGTGTCGCCACCCGTCAATATATGCACGCCCTGTTTAATCAACAGCTGGCGATGTTCAACTGAAGCCGGTCATACCTATGGGGCATTTTGCCGTTATTGCGCCACCGCTCTACAGCCACTTTCACGCATTGCAGGCGCTGGCGCAAACGCTGCTGGCGCGCGGACATCGCATCACCTTTATCCAGCAAAGTGATGCACGCACCTTGCTGAGCGACGAGCGCATTGCCTTTGTGGCCGTCGGCGAGCGCACGCATCCTGCCGGATCGCTCTCCAGCGAACTCAGGCGGCTGGCCGCACCGGGCGGGCTGTCGCTGTTTCGCGTGATTCACGATCTGGCAAGCACCACCGATATGCTATGCCGCGAACTACCCGCGGTGCTGCAACGGCTGCAGGTCGATGGCGTGATTGCCGATCAAATGGAAGCGGCGGGTGGTCTGGTGGCAGAGGCGTTACAGCTGCCGTTCGTGTCGGTGGCCTGCGCGCTGCCGGTCAATCGCGAAGCGGCCATTCCGCTGGCGGTGATGCCCTTTCGCTTTGCTCAGGATGAGAAAGCGCTGCAGCGCTATCAGGCCAGCAGTGACATCTACGACCGCATCATGCGTCGTCATGGCGCTGTCATCGCTCGTCATGCGCGCGCCTTCGGCCTGCCCGAACGCCATGGCTTACATCAGTGTCTGTCGCCGCTGGCGCAAATCAGTCAGCTGGTGCCCGCTTTTGATTTTCCACGTCAGCAACTGCCAGCCTGCTATCACAGCGTGGGCCCGCTGCGGACCCAGGTCGCTAGCGGCGCACTTGCCGCTCCCTGGTCAGCGCTGCGCCAGCCGGTGGTGTATGCCTCTCTGGGCACGCTACAGGGACATCGCTTTCGCCTGTTTCTGCATCTGGCTCAGGCCTGCCGCAATCAGCAGCTGTCGCTGGTGGTGGCGCACTGTGGCGGGTTGACCGCCAGCCAGGCACATCAGCTCAGACTGGCCGGTGCTGCGTGGGTGACCGATTTTGTGGATCAGCGGGCGGCACTGCAGCATGCGCAACTGTTTATCACTCACGCCGGTCTGAACAGTGCGCTGGAAGCGCTGGAGTGTGGCACGCCGATGCTGGCGCTGCCGATCGCCTTCGATCAGCCCGGTGTGGCGGCACGTATTGAGTGGCACGGCGTCGGCCGGCGCGCCTCACGTTTCAGCCGGGTCGCGCAGCTGGAGCAACACCTGCAACAGTTGCTGAGTGACGATCGCTATCGTCTGCGCATGTCAGCCATTCAGGCGCAGCTGCAGCGGGCCGGTGGCTGTACGCGCGCGGCGGATATTGTCGAGCAGGCGCTGTGTCAGCAGCAAATCGTGCTGGCGGAGGCCACCTGATGCGCGCACCTTATGATGTCATTCTGGTCGGTGCCGGCCTGGCTAACGGGCTGATTGCGCTGCGTTTACACCAGCTGCAGCCCGCACTTAAAATTTTGCTGCTGGAGAGCCAGGCGCAGCCGGCCGGCAATCATACCTGGTCATTTCACCGCGAAGACGTCAGCGAAGCGCAGTTCCGCTGGCTCGAGCCGCTGCTTTCGGCGCGCTGGCCCGGTTATCAGGTACGCTTCCCCACCCTGCGTCGCCAGCTGGATGGTGAATATTGCTCCATTGCCTCCGAGGATTTTGCCCGGCACTTACAGCAGGTGCTCGGTGCCGCGCTACGCACCGCAGCGCCGGTCAGCGACGTCTCGCCCACCCGGGTCAGACTGGCGGATGGCGGGATGTTACAGGCGCAGGCGGTGATTGACGGACGCGGGCTGCAGCCGACACCGCATCTGCAGCTCGGCTATCAGGCATTTGTCGGTCAGGAGTGGCAGCTGGCGGCGCCGCATGGCCTGCAGCAGCCAATATTGATGGACGCCAGCGTTGATCAGCAGCAGGGTTATCGCTTTGTTTACACCCTGCCGCTCAGTGCCAGACGTTTACTGATTGAAGATACCCACTACATCAACCATGCCACGCTGGATGCCGCACAGGCGCGCCGGCATATTACGGATTATGCCCACCAGCGCGGCTGGAATCTGCGCCAGCTGCTGCGCGAGGAGCACGGCTCGCTGCCGATCACGCTCAGCGGCGATATCGATCAGTTCTGGCATCAGCAGCACGGACAACCGTGCAGCGGGCTGCGCGCCGGACTGTTTCACGCCACCACCGGTTACTCGCTACCCGCCGCGGTGGCGCTGGCGGAGAAGATTGCCAGCACGCTGCCCGCCGATGCTCACACGCTGAGCCACTGCATCGAATCCTTTGCCCGTCAGCACTGGCGCGAGCAGCGCTTTTTCCGTCTGTTAAATCGCATGCTGTTTCTTGCCGGACGGCCTGAACAGCGCTGGCGCGTGATGCAGCGTTTTTACCGGCTTGACGCCGGATTGATTAGCCGCTTTTACGCCGGGCAACTGCGCCTCAGCGATAAAGCACGCATTCTGTGCGGCAAACCGCCGGTCCCTCTCGGCGAAGCGCTGCGCGCATTGATGATGACCTCTCCGTTACCAGGGAAGAAATAATGAAACGCACCTATGTGATTGGCGCAGGCTTCGGTGGCCTGGCGCTGGCGATTCGTCTGCAAGCGGCCGGCGTGCCGGTCACGCTGCTGGAACAGCGCGATAAGCCTGGCGGGCGCGCCTATGTTTATCAGGATCAGGGTTTTACCTTTGATGCCGGTCCGACGGTGATTACCGATCCCAGTGCTATCGAGGCGCTGTTTACGCTGGCAGGCAAGCAACTCAGTGATTATGTCGACCTGATGCCGGTAACGCCGTTTTATCGCCTGTGCTGGGAAGACGGCAGGCAGCTGGACTACGACAACAATCAGGCGCAGCTGGAGCAGCAGATTGCCACCTTTAACCCACAGGATGTCGCCGGTTACCGCCAGTTTCTGGCCTATTCACAGGATGTGTTTCGTGAGGGCTATCTGAAACTTGGCACCGTGCCTTTTCTGCACTTCCGCGACATGCTGCGTGCCGGGCCACAGCTGGGTCGGCTGCAGGCCTGGCGCAGTGTCTATAGCATGGTGGCGAAATTTATTCAGGACGATCATCTGCGCCAGGCTTTTTCCTTTCACTCGTTGCTGGTCGGCGGTAATCCTTTTGCAACGTCTTCGATCTATACCTTAATTCACGCGCTGGAGCGCGAATGGGGCGTGTGGTTTCCGCGCGGCGGTACCGGCGCGCTGGTTGATGGCATGGCGCGGCTGTTTCGCGATTTGGGCGGTGAACTGCTGCTCAACGCCGAAGTCAGCCAGCTGGAGACCGAGGGTAACCGCATCAGCGGTGTCCAGCTGAAGGATGGGCGCCGTTTTGCCGCCGCCGCCGTTGCGTCAAATGCTGACGTGGTGCATACCTACGATCGCCTGTTGAGCCAGCATCCTGCGGCGCGTAAACGCGCGGCGACGCTGAAGCGCAAGCGGATGAGTAACTCGCTGTTTGTGCTCTATTTTGGTCTTAATCATGCCCATCCGCAGCTGGCGCATCACACCGTGTGCTTTGGTCCGCGCTATCGTGAATTGATCGATGAGATCTTCAATAGCAGCCAGCTGGCGGAAGATTTCTCGCTGTATCTGCACGCGCCCTGCTCCAGCGATCCGTCGCTGGCACCGGCGGGCTGCGGCAGTTTTTACGTGCTGGCACCGGTGCCGCATCTCGGCACCGCCGCAATTGACTGGCAACAGGAAGGACCGCGCTTGCGCGATCGCATTTTTGCTTATCTGGAGGAGCACTATATGCCGGGTCTGCGACAGCAGTTAGTGACACACCGTATGTTTACGCCGTTTGATTTTCGCGACACGCTGCACGCGCATCAGGGCTCAGCGTTTTCGCTCGAACCCATTTTGACGCAAAGCGCCTGGTTCCGGCCGCATAACCGCGATGCCGACATCACTAACCTTTATCTGGTGGGGGCTGGCACGCATCCCGGTGCCGGTGTGCCAGGCGTGATCGGCTCCGCGAAAGCCACCGCCCAGCTGATGGTGGAGGATCTGACCGGATGAACCAACCGCCGCTGATTGAGCAGGTCACCCAAACCATGGCGCAGGGCTCCAAAAGTTTCGCCAGCGCTACCCGGCTGTTTGATCCTCCAACGCGCCGCAGTACGCTGATGCTGTACGCATGGTGTCGTCACTGTGACGATGTGATAGATGGTCAGACGCTGGGCGAAGGCGGCACGCAGCACACGGTTGCGGATGCACAGGCGCGGATGCGCCACCTGCAAATCGAAACCCGCCGCGCCTACAGCGGTGCCCACATGGATGAACCGGCGTTTCGTGCTTTTCAGGAAGTGGCGCTGACGCATCAGCTTCCCCAGCAGCTGGCGTTTGATCATCTGGAAGGGTTTGCGATGGATGCGCGTGAAGAACGTTACGCGTGTTTCGGGGACACGCTGCGTTACTGCTATCACGTGGCCGGCGTGGTGGGGTTAATGATGGCGCGCGTGATGGGCGTACGTGATGAGCGCGTACTCGATCACGCCTGTGATTTGGGTCTGGCGTTTCAGCTGACCAATATCGCGCGGGATATCGTTGAGGACGCGGAGAATGGCCGCTGCTATCTGCCACAGAGCTGGCTGGATGAGGCCGGACTGAGCGCCGCCCAGCTTGCCGATCCGCAACACCGCGCAGCGCTGGCCCCGCTGGCAGCGCGTCTGGTGCGCGAGGCTGAACCGTACTATCAGTCAGCGCGCAGCGGGCTGCCCGGATTGCCGCTCCGTTCGGCGTGGGCGATCGCCACCGCGCGCGGCGTTTACCGGGAAATTGGCGTAAAAGTGCAGCATGCCGGTGCCCGGGCATGGGATACGCGCCAGCGCACCAGTAAAGGCGAAAAGCTGGCGCTGCTGGTGAAAGGTGCCGGCGTCGCGCTTACTTCGCGCCTTGCTCATCCCCAGGCGCGTCCTGCCGGTCTGTGGCAGCGTCCGCGTTGACACGACGCCCATGGCGCTGGCGCAGCGTCGCCTGCAGCTTGTGCAGCGGCGGGGCGTAAAGAAAGCCAAAGGAAACGCAACCTTCCCGTCCCCGCACCGCATGATGCATGCGGTGCGCCATATACAATCGTTTCAGATAGCCTTTGCGTGGAATATAGCGGAACGGCCAGCGCTGATGGACCAGGCCGTCATGCACCATAAAATAGAGCGCGCCATAGGTCGTCATGCCAGCGCCAATCCATTGCAGCGGCCAGACACCGTTGACACCCAGCCAAATCAGGCCAATCGACAGCAGCGCAAACACCACGGCATACAGGTCGTTGAGCTCAAATTTGCTCTCATGCGGTTCATGATGCGACAAATGCCAGCCCCATCCCCAGCCATGCATAATGTATTTATGCGACAGCGCCGCGACGATCTCCATCAGTATCACGGTAGCCAGCAGGATAAGCGCATTCCATAACCAGAGCATCATTGGTCCATTTGCGAAGAGTGAGAGTATAAAGGTGGACGTGGATAGCGAAAGGCGCAAGTCCCCGGCAAAAAAACGCACCGGCAGCGTAAATACCAGCCAGGTCACAGACGCGTGCTATCACCGTCAGACAAGCAAAGCGGCAAGAAGGTTATCCTGGAAGGCGGCCGGGTGGCTCTGCTTTACATCGATTTAACAGCTGGTTAGTATAGCCAGCGGTTCAGCGGTCCAGGCTGCTGCGTAGGCGTTAACGTCAATCAACGCACCATATGCAGAGACTTTCTGCCTCATTTCCATGGTGCGCAAACATGTCCCATACCGCTTTATCTGCTGATTCTGCCCTGCGTCGTTCCGGGTTTTTCCTGCTGCTGCTGTTACTCACCGCCGCCAACTTACGCACGCCCATCACCGCCACCGGGCCGGTACTGGAAAATATTCGCCTGACATTTGGCCTGAGCGCCAGCGCTGCCGGCGTGATTAACTTTTTACCGCTGCTGATGTTCGCCACGCTGGCACCGCCAGCCGCCTGGTTTGGCAATCGCTTTGGCCTCGAGCGCAGTCTGTGGGGGGCGTTACTCCTGATCGTCCTGGGTTCACTGCTGCGAATCAGCGGCAGCGAAACGGCACTGTGGCTGGGTACGCTGATTCTCAGTAGCGGGATCGCGGCGGCCAACGTCCTGCTGCCGCCGCTGATTAAGCGTGATTACACCGCGCACACCGCACGTTATATCGGGCTGTATGCCATGACCATGGGCATCACCGCCAGCATCGCTTCCGGCGTGGCCGTGCCGCTGGCCGAACTCAGCAGCGCCGGCTGGCGTCTGTCGCTGGCGGTCTGGTTGATTCCGGCGCTGATCGCGCTGCTGGCATGGCTGCCGCAGCTGAAAAATTCCGTGACGCATGCGCAGCGCGCGACAGAGGTCACCGTAACGCGTTCGCCGTGGCGTTCCGCGATCGGCTGGCAGGTTTCGCTGTTCATGGCCAGCCAGTCGCTGCTGTTTTATACCCTGATTGGCTGGTTTACCCCGTTCGCACAGGATAATGGCATCAGTCAGCTTCAGGCGGGCGGCATGTTGTTCGTCTATCAAATTGTGGCGATCGCCTCCAATCTGGCCTGTATGCGGGCGCTGAAGCAGCTGCGCGATCAGCGTCTGATCGGGCTGCTGGCTTCGCTGTCGATCTTCATCGCGGTGACCGGCCTGCTGCTGGCACCCGCATGGTCGCTATTGTGGCTGATTCTGGCAGGCCTCGGTGCGGGCGCCTCGCTGCTGATCAGCCTGTCACTGTTTAATTTACGCACCCGGGACCATCGCCAGGCCTCGAAACTCTCCGGCATGGCGCAGTGCGTGGGGTACGGGCTGGCGGCGCTGGGACCGCTGTGCTTCGGCATGCTGCATGATGTCAGCGGTAGCTGGCAGCTCCCGCTGCTGATGCTGTTGGCGGTAAGCGCGCTGCAAATGGCGATGGCGCTGCTGGCCGGACGCGACCGCGCTATCTGACCTCAGACCGTGACGGCGTTAAGCGCCTCCTGCCGTTCCAGTTCGCGCACGCGTGGGATAACTTCCCGCCCAAAGAACTCCACCTCTTCATGGAAATGCAGAAACGCCAGCAGCAGTAAATCCACGCCAGCGCGTTTCTGCTCCATGATGCGCTCAGCAATTTGCTGCGGCGTGCCAATCAGATTGGTTTTAAAACCGTCGTTGTATTGCACCAGATCCTCGAAGGAGGATTTGGCCCAGTTGCCCTCGCCTTCCGGCGACGCGCTGCCAGCATTTTTCACCTCATGCTGGAAGCCTTTCACTGCATCCGGATTGGCTTTGGCGATGATCTCCTGCAGCACCGCCTGGGCTTCCTGTTCGCTCTCGCGGGCGATGACAAAACCATTCAGGCCGATTTTAACGGCGTGCTGATTGACGGCGGCTTTGGCACGGATATCGTCCACCTGCTGGCGTACGCCCTGTGGCGTGTTGCCGTTGGTGAAGTACCAGTCAGACACTCGTGACGCCATGTCCCGCGCGGCGCGCGAGCTGCCGCCCTGAAAAATTTCCGGTAGCGGATCGAGTGGTTTAGGCTTGAGCGCGTAGTCGCGGAAGCGATAAAAATCTCCGGCGAAGCTGAAGCTGCTTTCACGCCAGATGCCGCGCAGGCAGCGAATAAACTCTTCCGAACGCAGATAGCGCTCTTCGTGATCGAGCCAGGGTTCACCAATCGCTTTGAACTCGCCGCGAAACCAGCCGCTGACAATGTTCACCGCGATGCGCGGACCGTACAGATGGCTGATGGTAGCGATCTGCTTCGCCGCCAGCGTCGGGTTCCACGGCCCCGGCAGCAGCGCGGCAATCACTTTAAGTTTTGTGGTGTGGCTCAGCAGATCCTGAGAGAAGGTGACTGATTCGTGCTGATTATCCGCGCCATAGCCGGCGGTGAAACGAATCTGCGTCAGGGCATAATCGAAGCCGGCGCGTTCAGCGATTTTCGCCAGTTCACGGTTGTACTCCGCGTCCCAGCGCGTGCGCTGCTCGATCTGACTGATGACTAAACCCCCTGAAACATTAGGCACCCAGTAAGCAAACTGCAGCGGTTTTACCTGTGACATAGGTTTCTCCTGAGACTTCTTATAGCTGGATTAACGGAAAATTATCTTCATTAATGTTTTTGGCTATAAGAGGCTATGCAGTGAGCGTGCCAGTTCCTGGCAGAGATTAAACGCCTGATTTGCCGGCTAACTGAATGAGAGGATGAGGAATGTCTGTTGCGGATGCAGCAGCCGCTGTCGCCAGGCTGTTGCAATTGCAGCCGCTCCGGCGAAAAGGGCGCTACTCCGCGTGCTGAAAAGCCTGCAGCGCGCTTCGGGTGGCGGCATCGTCAACGGCGGCGCTGAGCAACGCATCAAGCAGACCGGGAAAGCGCGCGTCCAGATCGTCGCGACGCAGTGACAGCAGATTCTCGCGGCCAGAGGGTTTTTGCCAGATTACGCCGCTGTCACGCAGTACCCGCCAGTGATGGGTTAAGGTAGATTTGGATACGCCTTGCAGCAGCGAGCCGCAGCTGCGCTCCTCCCCCTGTGCCAGCAGCGCGACGACCGCCATGCGCATCGGATTGCCCAGCGCGGCCAGCACATTCTCCAGCCTGATGGCGTCACGCGACGGATGATTTTCCAGCATTGCTTATCTCTGTAAGGGCGTAAGACAGCAAATTATCCGTGAGTCGGCGGACGATGTATAGCGCAGTACGAGCGGTGCGCCAATCGCGCTGCGCTAATTTACGATGTCACATTGCTGCTCTATGCTTGTCACCATCCTCCACTCTTTCTTCATCACAACATGAATGCAAATCCGATAGCGCATCCCGCTGCTTTGCGGTCTCTCCAGGCGTTGTGCCTGGTCAATTTTTTCATGGCCGACGTGCGGGATGGACTCGGCCCTTTCCTGGGGATCTTTCTTACTGAACATGGCTGGAGAGCGGATGATATTGGCTGGGCGATGACTGCCGGCGGTTTAGCCGGTCTGCTGGCTACGCTGCCGGCGGGTCTGGCAACCGATGCCACGCACCATAAAAAAGGGCTGCTGATTCTGGCCTCACTGCTCATTACGCTGGCTACCCTGATGCTGTGGTGGTTTCCTTACGGTGGAGTGGTGGTTGCCTCGCAGGTGGTTACCGGCCTCGCGGCCGCGCTTATTGCCCCGTTACTGACCGGCGTCACCCTCGGCCTGACCGGCTCTCAGGGGTTCAGCCAGCAGATGGGTAGAAACGAGGCGTTCAATCATGGCGGCAATATGACTGCCGCGCTGTTTGCCGGGTTTGCCGTCTGGCTGTGGGGCACCGATGCGGTTTTTATTCTGATGACCGCGATGGCACTGTGCGCATGTTTTGCCGTGGCCGCCATTCAGCGTAACGCGATCGATGACCGCGCGGCGCGCGGCGGTGCCGGACAGCAGGCCGCAGAGCTTCCGGGTTTCTCTGCCCTGCTGCGCAATCCGGTGCTGCTGATTACCGGCCTGACGCTGCTGCTGTTTCACCTCGGCAACGCCGCGCTGTTGCCGATGCTGGGCATTCGCGCGGCGGCAACGCACAGCGGACAGCTCAGCCCCGGTGTTTATACCGCTGCAACCGTGGTGATTTCGCAATGCGTGATGATTCCCGTGGCGTTATTCGCCGCCCGAAACGCCAGCCGCCTCGGTTTCCCGCTGCTGATCACCCTCGCGCTGGTGGTACTGCCGGTGCGTGCCGGCATCGCCTCCCTGTTCGATGGCACCTATGCGATGGTACCGGTACAGATTCTTGATGGTCTGGCCGCCGGGCTGCTGGGCGTGGCAGTACCGGGCTATATCGTCAGCGTGCTTGACGGCAGTGGACACACCAATGCCGGCCAGAGTTTCGTCATGCTGATGCAGGGCGTGGGCGCGGCATGCAGCCCGGCACTGACCGGCAGCATCGCCGCCGCCTGGTCTTATCAGGTCGCTTTCGCCGTGCTCGGCAGCATCGCCCTCGCCGCACTGATGCTCTGGAGCCTCAGCCAGCGCATCCGATGGGTTAAAAGCCGGGCGTGAGGTGATATCAACACGCCCGATCGAATCAAAACTTTCATAGACCAGCGCCTGAAGCTTTGATCGCATCGGGCGTCTCAATCTCCCTGAGTTAATACACTCCTGCAGACCTGGCCCGACACGATACATGTGGCAGCTTTTCATTAAGAAAAGTCATAAAACCCCGGAAGCTGAGATTCAAAAAGCGTTACGTCGTCTGGAGGAGATGCTCAATGAAATATAAAACCCATAATCAGCTACATGAAGAAATGCTTCAGGATCCTGAATACCGCGCAGCCTGGGAAGCAGAGGAACGAAAAGACCGTATGCAAGCCTTGCTCAAAGCGTGGCGGCAGCATGCCGGATTGACCAGTGCACAAGTGGCTGAGCGGATGGGGGTAAAACCGCCCACGGTTTCGCGCATGGAAAAGAATATTACCTCTGCCAGCTTTGAAACCATTGCGCGTTACGCTAAAGCCTGCGGGATCGATTCTGCCACCGTTGAGTTTTAACAGCACGATAAGGACGGAGAATGAAGCCGATAGTGTTAACCGGCTTCAACTGTCATGGCCGCCTGAAAAACGCCTATTCCGTCCGGGCGCTGGCGCGGTTAGTGAGTTGTGCTTTGGCCAGGGTGCGCGCCAGGATTGAGGAATAGAGCGGTTTGCCACCAAAGAACTGCGCCGCCAGCGTTGCGCCCAGGCAGGTGATGATCATCGGCAGGATCAGTTGATAGTTATTGGTCATTTCCAGCACCAACACGATGCCGGTAAGCGGCGCGCGCACTGAGGCGGCGAACAGCGCGCCCATCCCGGCGACGGCAAAGGTGGCGGCTTCCAGCTGATAATGCGGGAACCAGTCGGCGCTCAACTGACCAAAGCAGGTGCCCAGCAGCGTGCCCAGCGTCAGCATGGGCGCAAAAATGCCGCCCGGCGCGCCTGAAGAGAAGCAGCAAATGGTGACCAGCGTGCGCAGCGCGAAGAGAGCAAACAGCGCCAGCGCGCCATAGTGTCCGGTAGCGAAATCCGGAATCAGCGTCGTTCCGCCGCTCACCGCCTGCGGCAGCAGTAAACCCAGCACGCCGCACAGTCCGGCCAGCAGGCTACCGAACAGCACCCAGCGCCCGGTACGTCCGAGATGCAGGCGCTGAAACTGGTCCTGTGCGAGAAATATCAGCCGGTTGAACGCCACGCCGCAGCCGCCAAACAGCACACCCAGCACCAGATAGAGCCACAGTGTCTCAGTGGGCGCGTCACGCAGCTGACCGATATTAATGATGGCTTCATTACCGTTGAGCACGCGAAAGACAATACTCGACATGATCACGCCAACAAACACCGCTTTTATCGATATCAGGCTATAGCGAAACTGCGGGCGCATCTCTTCGATAATGAACAAAATGCCGGCCAGCGGCGCGTTGAACGCCGCCGAAAGCCCCGCCGCGGCACCGGTCGCCAGCAGCGTATGACGCGATTCGGAATCGCGCACACGAAACAGATCGAGGCACATACCACCGATGTTGCCGCCAATCTGTACCGTGGGTCCTTCGCGCCCCAGCACCATGCCAGAACCCAGCGCGCCCATGCCGCCGATAAATTTAACCGGTAGTACGCGCCACCAGCGCACCGGGCGCAGCTCTTCCAGCGCGCCCTCAATTTCCGGAATGCCCGAGCCTCCCGCCTCTGGCGCGAAGCGGCGCACCAGAAAATAGCCGATGCCGCCCAGCAGCGCCGAAATAAAAAACGCGCTCAGCAACGCCATGGCCAGGTTATCCGCACGCTCTGTCAGCCAGCCGATCCGCAGGTGGAGAATAAAATTGACCGCGCGATCGAAAGCCACACCCACCAGCCCGGTAAGGATACCGACCAGCGCGGCCAGCAGCAGCAATGCCAGCGGGGTTTTATCGCGTCGCAGCAGTTTTTGCAGCAGCATAAAGCGCCCGGCGCGCATCGCGTTGGCAGGCTCGGTGGCATCAGGTAAGGCAGACATCGTCATCCTCAATTACAACAGTTGAGCGCATTGGCTGCGCCGGAAAGAGTTTGGGCTTAGCATAACCAAAATTGCCTGATCGGTAACTCAATCATTCGCAACATAATTTTACCTCAGGCCGCGCGATGTGGCGTCGGCGCAAGGCTGGGTTGCGATCGGGCGCAACAAACCGCGCAGAAAATCCGCAATGCGGTGCAGGCTTGCTGCAGCATGCTCACAGAATTTTGCGCGGTGGATTGACGCGCCGACGGCAAATCACCATGATCGCGCCAGGATTAGTCACCCCGGAGCCACAAGGTGTCGGAACTCAGTAATGCATTGCTTGAAGAGATTATCACGGACGTACGCCCCCTCACCCGTCAGGGCAAAGTGGCAGATTACATCCCGGCGCTGGCCGGCGTGGATGCCGATCAACTGGGCATCGCCATTGCCACCGCCGATGGACGCAGCTATCAGGCCGGCGATGCAGGCACGCGCTTCTCGATCCAGTCCATCTCCAAAGTCCTGTCGCTTACCGTCGCGCTGACGCTGTACGAGGACGCCGAGATCTGGCAGCGCGTAGGCAAAGAGCCATCCGGCCAGGCATTCAATTCACTGGTGCAGCTTGAACTGGAACAGGGAAAGCCGCGCAATCCATTCATTAATGCCGGCGCGCTGGTAATGTGCGATTTGCTGGAAAGCCGACTCACCGCGCCACGCCAGCGCATGCTGGAGTTTGTGCGTCGTCTGGCACAGCAGCCGGATATTCAGTATGACCGTGTGGTCGCGCGATCTGAATATGAGCACTCGGCACGTAACGCCGCCATTGCCTGGCTGATGAAGTCGTTTGGCAACTTTCATAATGACGTCAGTAAAGTAATGGAAACCTACTTTCACTACTGCTCGCTGGCGATGAGCTGCAGCGAACTGGCGCATACTTTTCTCTATCTCGCCAATCACGGCCGCATGCAGGATGATGATTGGGCGGTGATCTCTGCACGCCAGGCGCGGCAGGTGAACGCACTGATGATGACCAGCGGCATGTACGACGGCGCCGGTGAGTTTGCCTGGCGCGTGGGCATGCCGGCTAAATCCGGCGTCGGCGGCGGGATTGTCGCAGTGATTCCCGGTGAGATGAGTATTGCCGTCTGGTCACCGGCGCTGGATCATTCCGGTAACTCGCTGGCCGGCACCGCCATGCTGGAGAAACTCACGGAGCGGCTGGGGCGATCGATATTTTAAGGCCCGGCTCATACTGAGAGGCTTCCCTGTAAATGAAAAGAGTTAAACAACGAGCCGCCCGTTTATATCGGTGCGCATAAATGCGCACCCTACGGAAATCGTGTAATTTCTTGCTGATTGCGATCGATGCCGTTATGCCTTGCAATTAAGTTGAAAGTGACCTGATTACAACGGTGCTTATCAATGCGCCGTCATGTGAAAATCGTGCAACTGCCTACAGGCCGCAATAAATGACGTGACGCCTTGCAATAAAGTTGCAAGTGACCTGTTTATATCGGTGCGGATCAATGCGCACCCTGTGCAAATAGTGCAAATACCTTGTAGGGTCGCCATTAATGGCGACCACAAATTCTGAGCAATGACAGTTCTTGCCATCAGACTCCACTCATCCTTCAGCAATGAGAAATAGTGTTTCTCTAATGTACTCATCAGGTTGCAATTAAGTTAACAAACACACCACGTTAAGTGACCCTTTTCAAAAGGTGCGAATTTTGTCGCTCCCGGCCTCACTTTTATTAACCCTTGTGCGGCAATCGCGTTACACTTCGGCCTCATTTGTTGAAGCACTCAGTATTTGCCATGACGTTTTCCTATCACTTTCGCCAGCGCCTGACCGCCTGCGTCGCCATTGTGGCGGTGCTGCTGCTGTTCGTCGCGCCGATTGTGTCGAAAACGCTGCTGGAGCGGCAAACGCGCATTGACCCCGTGGCGTCGCACAGCCCTTCATCTGCCATGCCAATGCACCATCACGATATGCCGATGGAGATGGCGATGCCGGGCATGATGCATCACAACATGGACGACGGCGAATTTGCCTGCGGCTATTGTGATTTGCTGGTGCATGTTCCGCTAATGATGTGGGTGTTTATCCCGTTCATCTGGCTGATGCTGGTGATCTCGCGTGCCCCACCGCTGCCGCCGCTGGTGGCACCCCGGCCGCGCCGCTTCAGCGGTACCCATCGTCCGCGCGCGCCACCGGTTTTTCTTTCCTGCTGAATCTCATTAATCGGTACAACGCCTGCGCTGTGCCCTGACATTCTCTTATCGGAAGGAAGACGGCTTTGTCTGCTGTTCACTCTGCAGCACCGCGCGGCGCGGTGCTTAATCTGCTACGCCGCTTACATTTTTACATTGGCCTGTTTGTCGCGCCGTTCATCTTCGTGGCGGCGCTCAGCGGCACGCTGTATGTGCTGACGCCGCAGCTGGAAAATCTGATCTACGCCGATGCGCTCACCGCGCAGCCGCAGGGCAATGTGCAACCGCTCTCGGCGCAGATCGCCGCGGCACGCGCCTATGCGGGCGAAAATCAGCACATTTATGCGGTTCGACCCGCGCCCGCCGCGCGCGATACCACGCGCGTACAGTTCAGCGATGCCACACTTGGTCCGTCGCAGTCGCGCGCGGTGTTTATCGATCCCTACAGCCTCAAAGTAACCGGCGACATGACGGTGTACGGCACCAGTGGCGTGTTGCCGCTGCGCACCACGCTCGATCTGCTGCACAGCAGCCTGTTACTCGGTGACTTTGGTCGCAACTACAGCGAACTGGCGGCGAGCTGGCTGTGGGTGGCCGCGCTCGGCGGCGTGCTGCTGTGGCTGGGCACGCGACCAAAACGCCGGCTGAAAACCGTGCGAAAGGGGTTTGCCTTCACCCGGCACTGGCACATCACGCTGGGGCTGACGCTGCTGCTCGGGCTGCTGTTCTTCTCCGTTACCGGCCTCACCTGGTCACAATGGGCAGGTAGCAATATCGATAAGATGCGCACCGAGCTTAACTGGCTGACGCCACAGGTGAATACGGCGCTCAGCGGTGATGCGCCCGCCGCGCCGGCGGATCCTCACGCCGATCACCGCAGTATGCCGGACATGGACATGACCAGCATGCCGATGTCGTCGATGGCGAAACCGGCGGCGCAGCCGGCGAAGTCACTGCCGGCAAATGCCGCCGACGCTGACTGGGATCGCGTGCTGGCGGCGGCGCGTCAGGATGGCATCCGCGCGGCTAAAGTGGAGCTGCGCCAGCCGAAAAGCGAGGGTAAAGCCTGGACGGTCAGTGAGATTGACCGCAGCTGGCCCACCCAGGTGGATGCGGTGTCCGTGAATCCGCAAAGCTTCGCGATTGTCGATCACGTCTGGTTTGATCGCTTCCCGCTGGTGGCAAAACTGACGCGCTGGGGTGTCGATGCGCACATGGGCGTGCTGTTTGGCTGGCCTAATCAGCTGCTGCTGGCGCTGTTTGGCCTGGGTTTGTGCAGCATGATTGTGCTGGGTTATCGCATGTGGTGGCTGCGCCGCCCGGCGCTGGATCAGGCCAGCCCGGCGCAAACCCTGAGCGCAAGCTGGCTGGCGCTGCCGCACTATGCCAAAGGGGTCTGCCTGATGCTGGCGCTGGCGCTCGGCTATGCCCTGCCGGTGATGGGCGTCAGCCTGCTGGCCTTCGTGCTGGTGGACGTACTGCGCTGGCGCAGACAACAGCGGGCGCCGATGAGCGAAGCGGAAATTCTCGCCGCGCAGCAGTCGCCGCTCGGTATCGTGCGGGCGCGCTTCACGGTGAAACGCAAGGAGATGCGTTACTACCTGCGTGGGCTGTTTATTCTGGCGCTGATTGTCGGTACGGTGATGAGCAATGCGATTATCGGCGGCGTGATCGATCAATACGGCATCCCGTTCAGCCACTGGACGCTGACCATGTATCTGACGCAGGGCTTTATGATCGCGCTTTACACCGCGGTGTTCACCGCGCTGATGTCGATTCCGCTGTGGTATTTCTTCCTCGGCGAAAAGGATGATTCGCAGGGATAAGGCGTAAAAAACGGCGGATGATCCCCCATCCGCCGTTTTGTCTGACAAATGTCAGCGTGTTATCCGCCTCAGAAATCGGCCTTCAGCACCACGCGGTAATTAGCTTTACCGGCGCGTACGTGATCCAGCGCTTCATTGATTTTTGACATCGGGAACTCTTCCACCTGCGGTGCCACATCGGCGCGTGACGCCAGACGCATCAGCTTACGCAGCTGGCCCGGTGAACCGGTAGAAGAACCCGTTACCGCGCGATCGCCCAGAATCAGACTGAACGCCGGCACTTCAAATGGCTTCATCACCGCGCCCACGGTGTGGAACTTACCGTGCGGAGCCAGCGCCTGGAAGTACGGCTGCCAGTCCAGATCGACGGCTACGGTGCTGATAATCAAATCAAATTGCCCGGCCAGCGCGTTCAGCGCCTGAGGATCGCGGCTGTTGACCACACGATCGGCGCCCATGGCTTTGATCGATTCGGTTTTGCTGGCATTCGAACTGAACGCCGTAACTTCAGCACCCATGGCGCGCAGCAGTTTGATCGCCATATGGCCGAGGCCGCCAATACCGATGACGCCGACGCGGCTGGTTGCCGTTACATGGTGCATCAGCAGCGGTTTAAACACGGTAATCCCGCCGCACAGCAGCGGACCGGCAGAGGAGATGTCCATGGATTCCGGCAGCGGAATCACCCACTGCCAGTCGGCGCGCAGATGGCTGGCGAAACCACCTTTGTTCATGATGGTGGGCACTGAACCGTTCTCACAGTTGACCTGCTCGCCATTGATGCAGGCATCACAGTGCTGGCAGCTTTTCGCGGTCCAGCCGATACCCACGCGCTGGCCGACCTTCAATCCTTTGTCCTGCGCCGCATCGCCGAGTGCGCTGATGCGACCAATCACTTCGTGACCGGCAATGACCGGATAAGAGGAAATGCCCCACTCGTTATCAATCATCGACAAATCAGAATGGCACACACCGCAGTAATCGACCTCAACCAGCACTTCTTCCGCCGCCAGCGGACCGGTTTCGTACTCGTACGGTACCAGCGCATCACCAGCGTTGTGTGCGGCATAACTTTTGATTTTCATTACTGTCCTCTGTTTTCAGCGTTGTTAACCCAGGAAGTCTAGCAGAGCGTATTGCCTGATTATGATTAAATTTCAGCCAATTAGAGGCTGTTAAGCGCAACGGGGAAAGAAAAGCATTTCGCGTTAAAGCGAATCGTGACTGGGCGGACTGCGGAACGCATGGCGCGCCTCTTCTATCAGCTGGCTGGCGGTGACGGTGGGCGGCAAACGCGTCAGCACTTTGCTGGCCTGCCAGTAACACAGCACCATCTCCTCGTTAGTTTCGTTCTCCGCCATTTCCCTCAAGCGCCTGCGCAGGCTCAGCACGTCCAGCGTTTGCTGTTCATCCACCATCTCAGCGATGGTTTGGTTGATGACCTGATGAATAATTTTCCAGGAAAGATCGGCAAACACGTTAAACCTCGTGACGTAGTAACGGGCTCCAGGCAAATGAGGAAAAGGTGCACGCCCAGCGGCATGCAAAATAATCCAACTGGGATAACTATAGCCGCTTATTTAACCAGCAGACGGCTGGCCGCCTGTGTTTGCGGTAGCTCACGGATCGGTAAATGAATTTTTTTCTCTCAGCGCGCGTTGCAATGGTACTAAAATCCGGCGCTGGCGCGCGACCGCAGGATTTCGCAACAGATTTTACCTTGCGCTAAAACGGAGAATTCCGATAATCGCTATCTACTCATTTATATAGCGAAAAGGAATCTCCGCGTGAAGACGCTTACCCTACTGTTAATGACTGCCGCCGGCGGATTGAGTTTACCGGCGCAGGCCGCCATGGATATCCGCGTGACGTATGCCGGTTCGATGGGAAAAGTGATGGATCAGGCACTGGGCCCGGCATTTGCACAACAGCATGACGGTAAGTATGAAGGTCAGGGCCAGGGGGCTTACGGCATGGCGCGCCTGCTGGCGAGCAAAAAAATCACCGCTGACGTGTTCGTGTCTATTACTCCCGGTCCGATGCAGATCCTGAAAGACGCCGGGCTGATCGACAACGCAGTACCGGTAGCCAGCACCAGCATGGTGATCGCCTATAACCCGAAGGGGCCGTTTGCGCCGCAGTTTGCCGCAGCCAAAGGCAATGATGGCCGCTGGCTTCAGCTGCTGGCAGCGCCGGGACTGAAATTTGGTCGGACCGATCCGGTAAACGATCCTAAAGGCCAGAACATCATTTTCACCCTGCTACTGGCGCAGAAGTATTACCGGCAGCCCGGCATCGCTGACCACATTCTCGGCGGTTACCAGAATCCCGCACAAACCCATCTGGAAGGTGGCTTGCTGACGCGGCTCGAGAGCGGTCAGGTGGATGCGGCAGCAGGCTATGAAAGCGAAGTGATCTCTGCCCATCTGCCTTACATTGCGCTGCCCGATGAAATCAACCTCAGCAATCCGGCGATGGCGACTAAGTGGTACAACACGGTCAGCTTTAGCGTCAAAGACAGCCAGGGTAAAGATAAAGTGCTGCACACCCAGCCGCTGGTCTATTACGCGGCGGTGCTCAGGAATGCGCCGCACGGTACGGCCGCTGGCAAAGCCTTTGTAGATTTCATGCTGAGTCCGTCAGGGCAGGCGCTGTTTAAACAGCAAGGCTACGCCGCACCGAAGGGCGATGGGCTTTATACCCTATGAAAATCCGCCATGCTGGCGCGCTGTGGCTATCGCTACCCGCCCTGGTGCTGCTGGCCGTGCCGTTTATCACCCTGACGGGCGTCACACACTGGCAACATCTGCGGCTGGCGTGGGGTGACGGCGCGGCGATTACCACTTCGCTCAGTCTGGGAGCGATCGCGCTGGTGCTGATTTTTCTGACCGGCTTACCGCTGGCCTGGTGGCTGTCGCAGGCGCGGGGGAAAATACGCTGGCTGGTGGAAACGCTGGTGATGATCCCGCTGCTGACGCCGCCGCTGGCGATGGGAATCCTGCTGGTCAGCGCGTACGGTCCGTACAGTTTACCCGGCCAGCTGCTGAGCAAGCTGGGCTGGACGCTGGTGAACAATCCCGCCGCCTTTATTCTGGCGCAGTGGTATGGCGCGCTGCCTTACTTTGTCACCAGCGCACGCTCGGCGTTTATCGCGGTGCCGCCGGAGATCCTTGAAGCGGGCCGAACGCTGGGTGCCGCGCCATGGCCGCGCTTCTGGCGGCTGGCGCTGCCCCTGGCCGCACCGGGCCTGGCGTCGGCTACGGCACTGGCGTGGGTGCGGGCGATGGGCGAATTCGGCATTGTGATGATTTTCGCCTGGTTTCCCCACGGAATGCCGGCGCAGCTGTATAACAACCTGCAAAACGACGGCGTGGATGCGGTGTATGTGCTGTTGTGGCTGTTACTGCTGTTTACCCTGCCGGTGCCGCTGCTGTGCGCGCTGGCTTCCCGGCGCGCGCTTTCCGGCAACACGGCGCGGCATCATTAGAGGCTGGCGCGCTGCTCGCTCTCACGCATCGCCAGCCGGACCGTCTCCAGCAGCGGTTCAATCTCCAGCGGCCGGGTGAAGAAGGCAAAGGCGCCCTGAGCAAACAAGCGCCGGCAGGCCTCCAGCGTGTCGTGTCCGGTCATGATGATCACCGGCAGCAGCGGATGGCGTGCGCCCTGCCGGGCCAGCCAGCTCAGGCCGCTACTCTCTGGCTGTCGCACATCAAGCAGCAGACAGCCGCATACGGCTTGCTGACCGGCGGCGGTTTCGAACGATGCCAGGTCGGCAAAGTCGGCGACCTCGTAGTCCACGGTTCGCAGCAGAAATCCCAGCGACTCACGCACGGATACATCATCATCCACTAACCACACCTTCGCGCCCATTACGTACTCCGCCTGTAGAAAAATGAGGAAAATTTCGGCCCTCTCTGTCGCGCGGTAACGCAACAGCAGCCAGACCTGACGGTAGCTGGTTATCGATGGACGTGAAGTGCGCGACGACGTGCACCTTCCCTGCGCCGATAAAAAAGCCCTCCGTTGAGGGAGGGCGATTTTTCCATAATTTGGCTTAGAACACCATTGGCACAAATCTGGTTAGCTGTTGCGCTGCAGGTGGCTGCTGACAAAAGCGCGACAGCGCGCCGAGATCGGTTCGCTGAACACCTGCTGCGGCGATCCGGACTCTTCGATTTTGCCCTGATGCAGAAACACCGCTTTGTTTGATACATCGCGCGCAAACCCCATTTCATGGGTGACGATAATCATGGTGCGCCCCTCTTCCGCCAGGCTGCGGATGACGCGCAGCACTTCGCCCACCAGCTCCGGGTCGAGTGCGGAAGTGGGTTCATCAAACAGTATCGCTTTCGGCTGCTGCGCCAGCGCCCGGGCAATCGCCACGCGCTGCTGCTGACCACCGGAGAGCTGCGACGGCCACGCGTTGCGCTTTTCGTATAACCCGACCTTTTGCAGCAGCGCTTCGGCCTCGGCAACGGCCTCCTGATGGCTGCGCTTCTGTACATGGATCGGTGCCTCAATGATGTTCTGCAGCACGGTTTTGTGCGGCCACAGATTGAAGCCCTGAAACACAAAGCCGAGCTGCATGCGCATCAGCTTAATGCGGCGGCGCTGTTCACGGCTCAGCTTTTCGTCCGCGTTATCGAGGGTGACCACTTCATCGCCCACGGCAATCTCACCGGCCTGTGGCACTTCAAGAAACGGGATGCAGCGCAGCAGCGTACTTTTACCGGAGCCGCTGGCGCCGATCAGCGAAATGACGTCGCCATCCTGCGCCGTCAGGCTGATGTCATGCAGCACTTCATGCCCGCTATAACTTTTTCTGAGATGGCTCAGGGCAATAGTGGGTTTATTCATTAACGTGCTCCAGCGTGATAGGGGGACAAACGGCGCTCCAGCAGCGCCACCGCTTTGCTCACCAGCACGGTCAGCAGCAGATAGATAATCGCCGCGCTGATAAACACCTCCAGCGCGCGGAAGGTTTCTGACACGATGGAATCGGCGATGCCGGTCATCTCCATCAGGCTGATGGTGCTCACCAGCGACGTGGATTTGATCATCGAGATGATCTCATTGCTGTAGGCCGGCAGCGCCTGCCGCACTGCCAGCGGCAGCGTGATGCGTCGCAGCGTAGTGAAGCGCGACATGCCGCACACTTTCGCCGCTTCCAGTGACTGCACGCTAACCGCATTCAGTCCGCCGCGCAGGATCTCGGCGGTGTAAGCCGCGTCGTTGAGAATCAGCGCAATTAACCCGCACCAGTAGGGCTCCCGCAGCAGCGGCCACAGCACGCTTTCGCGCACCGCCGGCAGGCTGCCGAGGCCATAGTAAATCATGAAGATTTGAATCAGCAGCGGCGTACCGCGGAACAGCCAGACATAAAAACGCGTAACGTAGCTGCCGAGGCGATGCTGACGCAGCAGATTCAGCAGCAGCGCCAGTATCCCGCCGCCCAGCAGGGACAATACCGCCAGGTTGAGCGTCAGCGGCAGTCCGCGCAGCAGCGCCGCCAGCGTGTGCTGTAAAAAGGTGAAATCCATCGTGGCTCCTTACAACCGCGCGCGTTGTTGCCCGCGCATGGCCACTTTTTCCACATAGCGGAAGAAGAAAACTGAACAGGTGGTGATAATCAGGTAAATCACCGCGCCTACGCTGTAGAAGAAAAACGGCATCTGGGTGGAATTCGACGCGGTGGAAATCTGGTTCATGGTTTCCACCAGCCCAGTCACCGATACCAGCGCCGACTCCTTAATCACCGATTGCCACTGATTACCCATGCCCGGCAGCGCGGTGCGCAGCGCCTGCGGCACAATCATGCGGCGGAACAGCATAAAACGCCCCATACCGGTGACCGTAGCGGCTTCCAGCGTGCCGGCGGGAATCGCGTAAAACGCGCCGCGAAATACGCTGCTCTGATAAGCGCCGGAAATCAGCCCGATGGCGATCGCGCCCGCAACGAAGCCGTTAACGTCAAACGGCCCCTGCAGGCCGATAGCTTCACCGATAAACCCGACCACCTGTCGGCCGCCAAAGTAGAACAGGTAGATCACCAGCAGCTCCGGCACGCCGCGGAACAGCGTGATGTAGCCGCTGGCAAGACGCTGCTGCCAGCGGCCGCCACCAATCTGCATCCAGCACAGCAGGCTGCCGAGCATCGCGCCCAGCAGCCACGCACACAGCGAGACCGTTACCGTGACGGTGGCGGCGTCCAGCAGCACGCCGCCCCAGCCTTCGTCACCAAAACCTAACAGTTGCCAGTCAATAGTCATAAGCGCTCAGCATTACTCCGCAGGCGCGACGTTCTCGCCGAACCATTTCTCAGACAGTTGCTTCAGCGTGCCGTCTTTGATCATCGACACCAGCGCCTGATCCAGCGCGGCTTTCAGCTCCGGATTGTTTTTACGAATGGCAATCGCCGAGCCCTGGCCCAGTACACCCCCCACAAAGCCGTAACCGGTGCTGTTTACCGTATCCGCGTGTTTTTTCACATAAGCATTGAGGTTGGTGCGCGATGCCATGACCGCATCAACCCGGCCGTTGAGCAGATCGGCGAAGGTTTCCGGTCCGGCCTGATAGGTACGGATAGTCGCGACATCACCGAGGTATTTGTTGAGGAAATCGGCCTGAATAGTAGCGACCTGCACCGCAATGGTTTTGCCTTTGAACTTCGCCTTCAGCGCGTCGATGGCTTTGTTCATACCGGCTTCATCGGTCGCCTGTACCACTTCACCGTTGCCCGGCAGGGTATCCACTGCGCTGCCCTTCAGCGTGACGAAGCCCGAAACGCTCACGGTGTACTGATGGGTAAAATCCACCACTTCTTCACGTTTTGGCGTCACGGTGACGGCATCGACCACTGCATCATATTTGCCATCAGCGAGGCCGGGGATCAGTCCGGACCACTTCTGTGCGACGATTTCATATTTGAATCCCGCGCGTTTCGCCAGTTCGGCCACCATATCGGGCTCGTAGCCGACTATTTTGCCGCTCGGCGTGGACTGGTTAAACGGCGGATAGGCCGCTTCGGTGGCGAATTTTAACGTGCCAAAATCTTTGGCCTGAACCACAGCGGCAGCAGCCAGCAGCAACATGCCCGCGGAGGCGGAGAACAGCCCTTTACGCATCATCATAAAACCTCATTATTATCAGGAGAGTAAGTCGATCGCTATACGGGCCAGAGCCTGTGTGCCAGCGTGAATGCTGCGTTCGTCCGGCTGATAGTCGGAGTTGTGCAGATGGTCGTCGCGCCCCGGCGCGCCAGAGCCGATATGGATCTGACAGCCCGGCACACGCTCGGTAAACAGCGAGAAATCTTCCGCGCCAAAACTGCTGCTGGGTTTTGCCACCACCGGCTTGCCGAACTGGTGCGAGAGGATCGGCTCCAGTGCATCAATCAGCGCATCATCATTCATCAGCGGCGGTACGCCTCGCTGATAATTGACCTCAATCCGCGTATTGAGCGACAGTGCGACACCGGCACAGATGCGACGGAAAGCGTCTTCCATGTGAGCGCGCGCCTGCGGTGATTTAGCGCGGATCGTGCCCTGAATCAGGCAGCTGTCGGAGATGATGTTATGGGTGGTGCCGCCGTGGATATGGCCAATCGTCAGCACAGCAGAGTTCGCCGGATCGAGCTCGCGCGACACAATGGTCTGCAACTGCGTTACCAGGCTGGCGGCGGCAATGATCGGATCGGTACCCATGTGCGGCCGGGCCGCGTGGGTGGATTTGCCGTGAATCACTACGTCGAATTCATCGCTGGAGGCGGTGCTGGCACCGCGCGTCAGGGCGATTTCTCCTGCGGCCAGCTCTGGTTTATTGTGCAGCGTGATCGCCACATCAATGCCGTCCGCTGCGCCGGCAGCAATCATGGCTTGCGCGCCGCTCTCTGGCGTCTCTTCGGCCGGCTGAAAAATCAGCCGCACCGTGCCGTGCAGCTGGCTGCGCAGGTCCGCGAGGATCGCCGTGACGCCGAGCAGCGTAGCCGTGTGGATATCGTGGCCGCAGGCGTGCATTTTACCCGGCCAGATGCTGCTAAACGGCAGGCCGGTTTGCTCATGAATCGGCAGCGCATCCATATCGGCGCGCAGCAGCACGGTTTTGCCCGGCTGCGCGCCGGTAATGTCCACCATCACGCCGGTGCGGCCCACGCCGGTTTGCGGCGTCAGCCCGAGGCGCAACAATTCCTTTTCCACGATGGCTGCGGTGCGGACGGTGTCGAAACCGAGTTCCGGATGTGCGTGAATATCGCGACGGATGGCGATGAGGTGCGCCTGCATGCTTTCACTTCTGGCGCTGATATCCCTGGCTAAAAGAATTTTATGATCGGTCATGGTGGTAATACGGTTATGCAGGCTGTCGCCTGGCCGTTATGGCATTTTTATGAAATTCAGCGTTTTATTTATTCACAGCCCTCAGCAGATTGCAACGCACAATTCCTTCCCTTAATTGCTGAATTTGCGTGATATTTTTCTAAAACCCTGCCTGTGCAGGATAAACCTTATAAAATGCATGCTCAGTCAGTTATAACATTCATAATTCGCAGACGATCATCAGTTTTACTGATTTTGTTATTGAACATAAAAGCATCGCGTTGCTCAGCCATCAATCTTTGCTCTGCTCCGCCTGACTGAGTAGCCACGCACGAACCGCACTCACCGTTGCCTGCTCACGCGGACGACGCGGAGCCACCAGATACCAGCCGGCATCAACGGGCATCTCACGATGCCAGGCGGGAACCAGCCGACCGCTGGCCAGATCGTTCTGCACAAAATGCGGGCTGGTCAGAGCGATACCCTGACCACTCAGCGCCGCTTCCAGCGCCAGCGCGGTCTGGTTGAAGCGCAGATGATGCTGATGCTGCAGCGACTGGCCGGGGAACATAAACGCCAGGAACGCTGGCCACAGGTGATGGCCATCGTGCAGCAGCGGATAGCGCAGGCAATTTTCTGGCTGCGCTGCATCACCGTGTTGTGCCAGCAGCGCCGGGCTGACCACCGCCAGCACCGTCTGGCTAAACAGCAGCATGGCCTCCAGCCCGCTACCAAACGGCGGCCGGCCATAGCGCACCGCCAGGTCGACGCCTTCATGGTGAAACTGCACCAGCCGTTCAGAGGCCAGCACGCGCAGGTCGATGTCCGGCCAGGCCGCGGTAAATGCCGGTAAACGCGGCAGCATCCAGCGGCTGGCAAAGGTCGGTGTTACGCTCAGCGTCAGGCGATCCGGCTCCGGGCGCAGCGTGCGCGTCGCCTCATCAATCAGCTCAAATGCCTGACGAATGTGCACCGCATAGCCTGCACCAGCAGCGGTCAGCGCCAGCGTACGCGGCAGCCGATCGAACAGTTTCAAGCCCAGGCTGGCCTCCAGGCCGCGAATATGCTGCGCAACCGCACCCTGCGTCACACCGAGCTCTTCAGCGGCGAGGCGAAAATTAAGGTGCCGCGTCACGGCTTCAAATACCCGTAGCGCATTCAGCGACGGTAATGCCTGAAAGCCCTGATTCATCCTGTAGTTTTCCTATCGTCAATTGCCAGCTGAGCTGACTCTCTGCGGCATCTCCCGGCCATTATACTGGCATCACAGGATATTTAATTGATGGGGTTACTCACATGACAGTAGAAAAAGTTGCGGTGATTGTCGCAGGTGGCAGCGGTATGGGCGCAGCGGCAGCGGAGAAGCTGGCCAGCGAGGGTTTCAGGGTCGCGATTCTTTCCTCCTCCGGCAAAGGCGAGCTGCTGGCGAATCGTCTGGGCGGGCTCGGTATTACCGGTTCGAATCAGTCAGTGGACGATTTGCAGCACCTGATTGATGCCACTCTGGCGCGCTGGGGACGTATTGACGTGCTGGTTAACAGTGCCGGTCACGGTCCGCGCGCGCCGATCCTCGAATTAAGCGATGACGCGTGGCAGCAGGGAATGGAAACCTACTTCCTCAACGTGGTGCGCGCTGTACGTCTGGTCACGCCGATCATGCAGCAACAGGGTGGCGGCAGTATCATCAATATCTCATCGGCATGGACGTTTGAACCCACCGACATGTTCCCGACCTCGGCCGTGTTCCGTGCCGGCCTGGCTTCTTTCAGTAAAATCTTTGCCGACACCTACGCAGCTGAGAATATTCGTATCAACAACGTCCTGCCAGGCTGGATTGATAGCCTGCCGAAAACGGATGAACGGCGCGACAGCGTGCCCATGCAGCGCTACGGCACGGCAGCAGAAGTGGCGGCTACCATTGCGTTTCTTGCTTCGCCCGGCGCGGCTTATATCACCGGGCAGAATCTTCGCGTGGACGGCGGCGTCACGCGCAGCGTGTAACCGGCTTTGCTGTGCCTGATGGTCACAGCGGCACCTGATGTCCGCTGTGGCTGCCGCCTGCCTGCTAAGGAATTTCTCAGCCTGTTTTCAAGACTGGTCTTGTCGTTTCGCGGCCTTATAACACGTCAGAATGTTCTTATTCGCTGACAGAATTTTCTGTTCTCAGCTGCCGGATATTCCCTATAAAACTTTCTGATTTGAGGTCGCTATGCCACTACTTCTTCGTATGCGTCTGCACACGCTGCTGATTCCCGAACGCCATCTGATCTGGCGTTTCCTGCTAACAGGTTGTGCATTTTTCTGGATTCTGCTGGTGGTTGCCGTGATGGGGCTGCGCTGATGAGTTGCTGGCTGTTGTAAGGGATGATCATGGTATTAATGTTATCGCCGCGCCTCAGTGCGCTGCTGAGTTTTTCCCGCCGGTTACTGTGCCAGCTGGCACTGGCTGCCAGCCTGCTGTTCTGGATTGGCGTGGTGGTGGCAATCGTCATCGCGTACTGAACTAATGTGCCTCTAGCCGCGCGGATAACTGTTCCGGCGGCAGCAACGCAAATGCGCGTTTCATCACCCGCGCCTCGTCAGCCGGGGTGCGACCAAACATCCGCTTAAACTCCCGGTTAAACTGTGAATCACTTTCGTAACCGACGCGTGCGGCGGCACCGGCGGCAGTGAGATTATCGCGAATCATCATCAAACGCGCCTGATGCAGCCGTAAGGACTTGAGATACTGAATCGGCGAGGTCTGCGTGACGCTTTTGAAATGCAGATGGAAGCGCGGAACGCTCATGCCCGCTTCGCTGGCCAGATGCGGCACATCCAGCGGCTGCTGCCAGTCAGCATGAATGCGCTGCAGCGCCCGCGCGATGCGCCCAAAGTGCCCCTGATAGGTCAGCGCTGCGCGCACCGCACCGCCCTGCTCACCCAGCAGCACACGAAAGCAAATCTCTTCTACCCGGGCCGGGCCTAAAACCTGCGCTTCCAGCGGATCGCTCAGCGCCTGTAACAGGCGCAGCGTGCTGTCCGCCAGCGTCTCATTTACCGGCGTCGAAATAATGCTGGCTGGTGTCTCCGCCAGCGGAATGTCTGCCGCTGCGACCTGCGTCACCAGGCGCGCCAGCGTGGCCGCATCCAGACGGATAGCCAGCCCCAGCAACGGTTCAGCCGAGGTCGCTTCAGTCTCAGCGGAGAATGGCAGCGGCACCGACAACACCAGATAGTGCTGTGCGTCGTAGCGATACATTTTGTCGGCCAGAAACGCCCGCTTCGAGCCCTGACAGATAATGATGATGCTCGGCTCATAAAGAACCGGCGTGCGCGCCCACTGCCGGTCGGCACGCATAAAGCGCACGCTGTCCAGCAGTGAGGCAGTGTAACCTTCCTGCGGTGCCAGCTGGCGCAGCAGCGCGCAGGTCTGCTGTTGTACGGTTTGCGACATAACGGGTTTCCGGTGAGAGGTTCAGGCAAAGCATAGCCAGATTTCTTTCTTACTCACAATAGTGACGAGAGAATCAGGCAATGATGCGCCACAATCCGGTCTGTTCGCTTTAGCCGGCGTTTTCCACAATAGCCTCGTCAACCAACACGAGGAAACCATCATGGCTCATTCCAATGCGAAAGTGATTATTCTGACCGGCGCCAGCAGCGGCATCGGCGAAGCGATAGCGCGTCTGCTGGCCAGTCAGGGGCATAAACTGGTGCTGGGCGCGCGCCGTACCGATCGACTGGCAATACTGTGTGATGAACTGCGTGCCAGCGGCGCGCAACTGGATTATCTGGCCACTGACGTGACGCAGCGTGCCGATACGCAGCAGCTGGCCGATTTTGCCCGCGATAAATATGGCCGGGTTGATGTAATGATCAACAATGCCGGCGTTATGCCGCTGTCGCCGCTCAGTTCGCTGAAGGTGGATGAATGGGATCGTATGCTCGATGTCAACGTGCGTGGCGTACTGTACGGCATCGCTGCCGTGCTGCCGGTCATGGAGTCGCAGCAAAGCGGCCATATCATCAATATCGCCTCGATTGGTGCGCTGGCGGTATCGCCGACGGCAGCGGTGTACTGCGCCACAAAATTCGCGGTTCGCGCCATCTCGGATGGCCTGCGTCAGGAATCGCGCCAGCTGCGTGTGACGGTCATTAATCCCGGCGTGGTGGAATCGGAACTGGCGGACACCATCACTGACGAGACCGCACGCGTGGCCATGCAGAGCTATCGTCAGATTGCGTTAAAACCCGAAGCCATTGCGCAGGCGGTGAGCTGGGCCATTAATCAGCCTGGCGAAGTTGATGTCAATGAGATCACGGTGCGCCCTACTGCCAGCGCGCATTGAGGCAGATTGGGCCTGGCGATTTCAGGCTGAAATCGCCCTGGCCTGCGCGTCTGGTGACAGCGCGCGCAGGCCATCATGCTTACAGCCAGCCCGCTTTTTTCAGCCGCCACCACATAACGAAACAGATTACCAGCGTGACCGCCAGCGCCGCCGGATAGCCAAAGTGGCTGTGCAGCTCGGGCATGTCTGAGAAGTTCATACCGTACATACTGAAGATGATGGTCGGCACAATCAGGATTGCCCCCCAGCCGGCCAGCTTTTTATTCACCTCACTCTGCTGTACCGAGACCAGCGCCAGATTCACCTGCATGGCGCTGGCCAGCGTTTCGCGCATGTCCTCGGCATCAATCATGACGTGGTGCGCGTGATCCTGCACGTCGCGCAGATAGGCGCGCAGATTCTTCGGAATGATATCTTCATGGAAGCGCACCAGCTGCGGGCAGATTTCCGTCACCGGCATCGCCGCATTGCGCAACGACAGCAGCTGACGCCGCAAATGGTAAACATTTTCCAGCGTGACGCTGTCAAAGCGGGTGGTGAACATGCCGTCTTCCAGGTCAGCAATACGTTCACTCAGCGATTCGGTGATTTTGCTGTAGTTGTCGACGATAAAATCGAGGATGCAGTAGAGCGCATAGCCGGGTCCCTGGCACAGCATGGCATGATTTTTCTCGGCTTTAGCGCGGATCGCTTTATAGCCCTCAACCGAACCGTGACGCACGGTAATCAGAAAATTTTTGCCGAGGAAAAAGTGGGTTTCGCCAAAGCTGATGCGCTGGCGATCTTCCATGTGTGCGGTTTTCACCACGATAAATACCGATTCGCCGTACTGCTCAATCTTGGGCCGCTGATGCGCCACCAGCGCATCCTCAATCGCCAGCTCATGCAGGCTAAACTCTTCCTGCAGCGTTTGCATGAACGCCGGATCGGGTTGATACAGGCCAAGCCAGACGAACGATTTTTCCTCTTTCAGCACTTCGCTGATTTGATCGACTTCGACATGCTCTTCGCGTTTGCCGTGGCGATACACCACGCAGTTAATCACCATTTTCGCGTTGTCCTTGTTGTACTCTCTATCCCTAATCATAGCTGCAAAGCAGGTGCCAGTGCGCCGTCATCTTTGCGCCGGTCATCACGCCGCCGCTTACGGTACGCCAAAATAGCGCAGCAGCGCCGTCATCACCGCCGCACCGATGATTACCAGTATCAATGGCGCGCGACGCCAGGCGAGAAACACCGCGAACAACACGCCGGTGAGCCGTGCGACGCCGGCGAAATCGGTGCCCTCAAACAGCGCGGTGGTGACAGCGACAGCCAGCAGCAGCACCGTTGCCGCGTCGGACAGCATGTTGCGCACACGTTCTGACATGTGCATCCGGCTGCCCAGCCGGTAACCGGCAAAGCGAATCGCATACGTCCCTGCAGCCAGCAGCGCGATGCCGGCAATCACTAAACTATTTTGCATCTTTGCGCTCCCGCCAGCTCAGCAAACCGAGTAAAGAAAACAGCACCGGCATACCGGCTGGCACAAAAGGCGTCGCCAGCACGGACAGCAGTGCCCCGAGGGTGGCCGGAATGCGCGTGCGACGCTGGCGCAGCGCCGGGAAAATCAGCGCGATCAGGATGGCCGGAAACACCGCGTCCAGGCCAATCGCCGACACATCAGGAATAAAGCGCCCAATCACCGCACCGGCAATCACCGTGAGCGGCCAGATGGCAAAAATACCCAGTCCGCAAACCCAGTAAGCCGCCCGACGCTGCGCCAGCTTCGGCTGTGAAATACCGAACACCACGCTCTCGTCATTCATGATATGGCAGCCCAGCAGACTGCGTCCGCCCTGCCCGACCAGGTCTTTCACCGCAATGCCAAACGGCAGATGACGCGCGTTGACCAGTAAACCGGCTGCGGCAGCGGTTAACGGACTGCCGCCGCCTGCCACTATGCCAATAAACAAAAACTCGGACGCCCCCGCCAGCACCAGCGTCGAGAGCGCAATCGGCACCCAGAGCGGAAAACCGTCGGCAGCGGCAAGAGAACCATAGGAAAGGCCAACGATGCCGTCGGCCAGACAAACAAGGAAGATCGCTTTCAATACGCCGCGATCAAGCGGTACGGCACCCAGACGCATCACAATTTGATCTCATAACGAACAAGAAAGCCGTTATAATGAACGCGCCGTACGTGTTTTACAAGATGAACAAATCGTTCGATATAAAGAACAGGAGTAATTGTGACCCCGCCCATTGCTATCATTGCCGCCGGACTGGTGCGCGAACGCCAGCGCGCCGGACTTTCGCTGACAGAAGTGGCGCGCCGCGCTGGCATCGCCAAGTCAACGCTGTCGCAGCTGGAGGCAGGCAACGGTAACCCCAGCATTGAGACGTTATGGTCACTGTGTGTGGCGCTGAATATTCCGTTTGCACGGCTGATGGAGCCGGAAGTGAAAAAGATGCAGGTGATTCGGCGTGGCGAAGGCATGGTGGTGTCAGCAGAGTTAGCAGACTTTCAGGCCGCGCTACTGGCCAGCTGTCCGCCGGGCGGCCGCCGCGATCTGTATCTGATTACCAGCCAGCCCGGCGCACCGCGCGCCTCAAAACCGCATCCACCGGGTTCCGTCGAACACATCATCCTGGCTCGCGGCCGCGCGCGGGTTGGCCTGATGGAAGCGCCGGTCGAACTGTTCCCCGGTGATTATATTTGTTATCCCGCCGATGAACCGCACATCTTCGAGGCGCTCGAAGCCGATACCATGGCGGTACAGTTGTCAGAGCAGAATTAGGCGTAAAGCCAGCAAATATGGACTCGCTCACAGCAAAAGTTTGTGAGCTCAATCCGTTTAGTGGTTACTGAAGGCTCCGCAAAAGACAATCTGCCGTGCCGGGATAATAATCGGTGGCACAACAAGAATTACAGCGCCTGTAAAGCATTGATGAGTAATGGCTGCTGCTGAATCAGATAAAGCATTTTCAATGCTGGACCGGTAGGGTTGCGTCTGTGCTGCTCCCAGCTACGAATAAGATCCACGCTAACGCCCATCGCATGGGCAAATTCAACTTGTTTTAGCCCAGCATTCTTTCTGATCAGCTTTACATCCGGCAGTTCATGACGGTGGACGCGGTTCATATCCGGTGATTCATGACCCTGCTCAATGGCGACCATTTCCTGTACGCTTTCCAGCAGGTCATTAAATAGCTGTTTTTCCATAATTTAATCTTCGCAGGTCTGTGGCTTAGAGGTTTATTTGTTGGGTAAAGACTTTCAGCAACGCTTTTTCTGCTTCATTTAAATCATCCTTCACATTTTTGGGATAGATGAGTAACAGATAAATTCTGCCTGAGCTCAGGCGGGTGTAATAAATAATCCTTGTTCCGCCACGTTTACCCATTCCGGCCCGGCTCCAGCGAATCTTTTTGCATCCTCCGGTCTGACTAATGGTGTCACCTGACTCATGATGCTCAAGCAAAAAAATTTGCAGTTCCTGAAATTCTTGATCGTCTGCCAGCAGACTCTGACGAGCTTTTGAAAACACGCGCGTTTCGATAAATTCCAGATAATTACCCGTCATTTTAGTCGTACCCCGTACTGATTTCCAGCTATTTTTGGTACAGGGTACGGCTTTAGGATTTTGAGCGAGATGCGCATCGTCTTAAAACCCATTAGCGAAACCACTATCACAATTTCCTATGACTAATGCGGATGATTGCGCTGCGGCGCGGTGGCATGCTGTCAGCATCATTGGCAGAACAGCAGGAACATATGGACATTATTCCCGCGCAGCCGCATCACGCGGCGGCGATACAGAAGATTTACGCCTGGCACGTGCTGCACGGCACCGCAACCTTCGAAACGGAACCGCCGGCGGAGAGTGAAATGCTGCGGCGCATCAATGACGTGCATCAGCGTGGCGGTTACTGGCTGGTGGCTGAGGAGCAGGATCAGGTGCTGGGTTACTGCTATCTCGCGCCGTATCGTCCGCGTTACGCCTACCGCTTCACGCTGGAAGACTCTATCTATCTCGACCCGCAGCAAACCGGACGCGGTATCGGTAAAGCGTTGCTGCAAAAAGCGGTGGCGCTGGCCGAAGCCGCTGGCTTTCGCCAGATCATCGCGATTATCGGCGACAGCGCCAACCAGGGCTCGCTGGGAGTACACCGGGCGCTCGGTTTTGAGCACACCGGCGTGATGAAATCGGTGGGTTACAAACATGGCCGCTGGCTGGACACCGTGGTAATGCAGCGGAGTCTCGGGCCCGGTGACAGCCAGCCGCCCGATCGCTAAGCCGCTTCCATGGCGATCACCCGATGCGTGCCTTTCTCCAGCAGATCGCGGTCATGACTCACCAGCAGCACCGCGCACTGCTGCTCACGCGCCAGTTCCGCGATCAACTGCCATGTTTGCTGCTGCACCAGCGGATCGAGGCGTGACGTCGGCTCATCGGCAAACAGAAATACCGGCCGCAGCAGCATCACCCGCAGTAGCGCGAAGCGCTGCAGTTCGCCGCCGGAGAGCGCCTCTGGTCGCCGCGTCAGCAGCGCGGGATGCAAAGCCAGCCGCGTCATGAGCGCATCGCGCTGTGCCGGCGGGAGAGCGTGACGCCGCAGCACATCGTTGATGCTTTGCCCCAGCGTGCGCTGCGGCGGAAACAGCGCGGAAGGATCCTGATAGATTTTCTGATATTTCAGCGCATCCGCATCAGCGTGGTGCGTTACGCGGCCCTGCTGCGGCGCGAGCAACCCTAACAGCACGTCGCCGAAGCTGCTTTTGCCGCTGCCGCTGGCACCGTGCAGGCCAACGATTTCACCGGCGTGCAGCGTGAAATCGCGTGGCACACCCAGCTTTTTGCCCCCGCGCGCCAGCACAATGTCCTGGGCGCTGATCACCGGCCTGGCACCGATCACCGTTTGTTGTCGGGCGGGCCAGACGGCCGGATCGGCAGCCAGCAGCGCGCGCGTGTAAGGCTGCTGCGGTGACTGCAACACCTGCTGCGCCGGGCCCTGTTCAATCACGCTGCCTTTATGTATCACCAGCACGTCGCCGCCCAGCTGGCGTGCCAGGGCGATGTCGTGGGTGATGGTCAACAGCATGCCGCCATCGGCCACTTCGCGCTGTAACAGCTGGCTGACTTCGTCGCGGCGCGCCACATCCAGCCCTTTGGTCGGCTCATCGGCAATCAGAATCTGCGCGCCACCGGCACGGGCTGCCGCAAACGCGGCGCGCTGTGCCATGCCGCCGGAAAGCTGCCACGGATAACGCCGTGCCGCCGCGGCCAGACCAAGCTGCTGCAGATCCTGCTGCGCCGCTGCAGCGCTGGCGGCGGGCGGCAAACCGCGCACGAAGCGATGCCCTTCCGCCACCTGTTGCTGAATCGCCATGGTCGGATCGAGCGACAGCCACGGCTCCTGCGGCAGCGAAGCCAGCGTATTGCCCCACAGCCGACGCAGCTGCGCCGTATCCTGCGGCAGCTGAAAGCGTCTGCCGTTGATCATCACCTCACCGCTGGCCTGCAGCGATGGCGGCAATATCCCCATGATCGCCTGCGCCAGCAGACTTTTCCCCGATCCGGTTTCGCCGAGCAGCGTCAGCGGCTGACCGGGTTGTAGCTGCACATCCACCGGCTCAACCAGTATTTCAGTCGCTGTGGCAACGCTCAGCCCGGTGATCTGTAATCCCTTCATCATCGCTCCTTTTTCATCAGCAGATTGAGGCTGATCAACAGTAAAAACAGTGCGGCTACCGGCTGCATCAGCAGCCACGGCGCTTCCCACGCAAACGGCAGCAGTTCGGTCATCATCAGGCCCAGCTCCGGCGTGGGCGGACGCACGCCAACGCTGATAAACCCGAGCGCCGACACCGCCATGATGGCGCTGCTGAAAGAGAACAAGGTTAGCGTCAGCAGCACCGGTGCCAGCGCAGGCCACAGATGATGACGAAAACGATACCAGGCAGAGAACCCGAGCAGTTTGCTGGCCTGCATACCGGGCGCCTGCACAATTGGCCGCAGCGTGGCACGCGTGACGCGGAAAAATTCCACCCACAGCACCAGCGAAATGCCCAGCCACAGCATCTGCGGCGCGTCTGGCGCAATGGCGGCCAGCAGCAGTACCAGCAGCAATCCCGGCAGCGCGAGGCACATATCGCCGACGATGCTCAGCAATCGCTCCGGCCAGCCACCATACAGCGCACTGATCACACCGGTGAACACGCCCGCAATCAGCGCACTGATCACGCACAGGGCTGCCAGCCCGAGTGACAGGCGCAGCGCGGCGCTGAGGCGCGTTAGCATATCGCGACCGAGATGGTCGAAACCGAGCAAATGGCTGCGGTTCGGCGTCTGCAGCATCTGCAGCAAATCCTGCTGTAGCGGATCGCCGTGCTGAATCAGCGGCAGCACAAACGCGTAAGCCAGCAGCGCCGCCAGCAGTACCAGACCCACCCAGCGTGAAAGCGTCATCTTCATGCGCGCGCCCCCCGGGGATCGAGCAGATGACAACCGGCATCCACCAGCATGTTCAGCAGGACAAACAGCAGGCCGAGCGTCATAGCGCTGGCCTGAATCACCGGTACGTCACGCGCAAAAATGGCGTGCACCAGAGCGTGACCGATTCCCGGCCATGCAAACAGGGTTTCCACCACCACCACGCCTTCCACCAGCCAGACAAACTGCATGCCAAACCACGTCAGCACCGGCGCGCTCAGATTACGCAGGCCGTGACGCAGCAGCAGGCGCGCGGGTGCCAGTCCCTTTTGCGCTCCCCAGCGATAGTAGCCGGACGACACCACCTGCCAGGTGGCTTCGCGCACCACGCGCACGCCGACAGCCGTCAGCGACAGTGCCAGCGTCAGTGCCGGCAACAGGAAATGGCGCAGCTCGCCGTGACCGGCGCTCGGCAGCCAGTCGAGTTGCAGCGCGAACAGCAGGATCAGCAGCATGCCGAGTGCAAAATGCGGCACCGATTTCAGCAAGGCGGTCAGCCAGAACAGCGCACGGTCAAGCCGGCCGTTGGCATGGCAACCGGCCCAGATGCCGAGCGGCAGCGTCAGCAGTAACGCCAGCAGCAGCGAAACGCCCGCCAGCGCCAGCGTCTGGCCCAGCTGCCAGCGCAGCTCATCCATCACCGGCTCACCGGAAACCAGCGAGCGGCCGAAATTAAACTGCAGCAGATTGAAGAGCCAGTGCAGCAGCGCACTGCCGCCGCTAAGCGCTCCATCCAGCTCCTGCTGTACCCGCGCCACCGCGTCGGCATCGACGCGATCGTAACCATAGCGCCCCGAGGCGATGCGCCACGCCATGTCGCCCGGCAGCGCCTGCACCAGCAGCCAGGTCAGTAATCCTACCGCCAGCACCACGAACAGCGCCTGCGCCATGCGCCAGCTGAGTTGTTTAATCATGGCTCCCCCAGTGCATCTGGCGCAGGCCGAAGTGGCGTTCAAACGCATCGAGCTTAACGCCCTGCAGCTGGCTGTTAACCGCCGCCGACTGCTGATACCAGGCCAGCGGAATCACCGGCAGATCCTGTTGCAGCGCGCGGGTAATGACGCTGCGCGCCCCGGCGCGGGCTGCGCCATCGGTGGATTGCGTCAGCGTATGGAGCGCCGCGTCGAAGCCTGCCGCATGCCAGTTCATCGCCCCCCAGTCACCGCCGTGGGTGCCATAATCCTGCAGCAGCGTTCCGGTCGGATCGGGCGTCAGGGCAAAGTTGCGCGCAAACAGCGCCAGCTGCAGACGGTTGTTGTGGTGCTGTGCCGGGATCTCGCTGGCGTTGGTCGCGTTAATTCGCACGTCTATGCCAACCTGACGCAGCTGCTGCTGAATCACCATCGCCATCAGCGGCAGCTCAGGGCGATCGGGATAGGTCAGCAGCGTCAGGCTAAAGCGCTGGCCGTTGCGCGTCAGTACGCCATCCGCGCCGCGTTGCCAGCCGGCCGACTGTAATAACTGAGCAGCCTGCTGCGGCTGATAGTGCAGCGGCGTGAGTGCCGTGTTGTGCCATTCTGCCATGTTAGGGGGAAACAGCTGGCTGGCTGCGCCCGGATAACGCAGCACCGCCTGCGCCAGCGCGTTGCGATCGATCGCCATGCTGATCGCCTCACGCACCGGCTGTTCCGCCAGCAGCGGATCGGCCAGATTAAGCTTCAGCATCAACGTGCGCGGCACCGGAATCGCCGGAATGTGCAGCGACGCTTTGCGTGCCAGCCGCTGCCGGCTGGCGGCATCAAGGTTAAACACGTAATCTGCATCACCGCTTTCTGCCAGCAGCGCACGGGTTTCCGCGCGGCCGGTCGCCAGATAGCTGGCGGTGGCAATCGCCGGTTTCTCGCCCCAGTAATCCGCGAAGCGCGCCACCGTCAGCGACTGCGGCGGCTGGAAGGAGGTAAGCTTAAACGGTCCGCTGCCAATAATGCGCGTGATGTTGCCCTGCGTATCCCAGCTGGCCAGTGCGAGGATTTGCGAGCGGCTTTCCGCCAGGACCGACAGCAGCGGCGTGAAGGGTTCACGCAGCGTGATGGTGACAAGCTGCCCTGCCCCGCTGATGTCGGCGATTGGCGTTTTGTCGAGTAAACCCGCTTTACCGCGTGCGGTGTTGAGTGATTTCACCACGGCAACCGCATCCAGCAGCGAGCCATCGTGAAAATGCACGCCGTCGCGCAGCTGGAACTGCCAGCGCAGCCTATCGTCAGAGACCTGCCAGCGCTGCGCCAGCGCCGCCACCGGCTCACCGCGTTCGTTCACTTCTACCAGCGTTTCAACCACATCCATGCGCAACAGAATGTCGCCGGAGAGCGCCGGATCGCTGCCTTTAATTTCAAACGGTGCGGCAATCCGCACCGGTTTCTCGGGTGTGCTCGCCGCCACAACGGTGCAGGAAGCCAGGCCGAGCGCCGCAGCGATCAGCAAATTTTGCATTGATTTCATTAAATTTTCCGAATAAACCGTTACACTATCATCGAATCAATTACGTTATAACATAACAATTCACACTTTAACACATGGCGTTTGCAGGGAGTTCGTCAGCCGCTTGTTGCCTTTTAACCGTCGCGACAGGTTAACGCTGCGCGCAGCAGCGTGGCTGAGGTATGCTTGAGAAGAACTCTAACCCGTGAGGAAACGCCGTTATGCCAGAGATTGTCGTTTATGCTGCGGAAGGCCGTAGCGTTGAGCAGAAGAAAAAATTACTCAAAGCCATCACCCAGGCGGTGGTGGATTCGTTTGAGATCGATGCTGATGTGGTCACCGTGTCGATTATCGAAACGCCGAAGCATCATAAATCCAAAGGCGGCGTGCCGTTCGACGAACGTTAAGATCAGCCCGGTTCAGGCGTACTGAATATTCATGGTGCCGCGCTCGCTGCGGTTGACGATGGCCTCGACCTGCCACGTCCGCTGAATCAGGGCAGGCGTCAGCACGGCGGCGGGCTCACCGCTCGCCACCACTTGCCCGTGCTGCAGCACCACCAGATGCTGGCAAAATTTTGCCGCCAGATTCAGGTCGTGCAGGGCCACAATCACCGTGACCGGCAGTGCGGCAATCAGCCGCATCAGCTCGAGCTGAAACTGAATATCCAGATGGTTAATCGGCTCATCCAGCAACAGGATATCCGGCTGCTGCGCAAGCGCACGCGCGATCTGGCAGCGCTGGCGTTCACCACCGGACAGCCGCTGCCACGACCGCCCGGCCAGCGCATCCAGTTTCATCAGCGACAGCGCGTGCTGCACCGCCGTTTCATCTGCCGTCCGCCACGGGCTGAACGCGTTGCGATGCGGCGCCCGCCCCAGACGCACGATGTCGCTGACGCACATCTCAGCTTCCATTTCGGCATGCTGCGGCACGAAGGCCAGCGTACGGGCACGCTGCCGCCGGCTGAGTTGGTTCAGCCGCGTGCCGCCCATCTCCAGCCCGTTATAAGCACAGGGCTGAACGCCCGCCAGCGCACGGATTAGCGTCGATTTGCCCGAGCCATTAGGGCCGAGCAACCCGACCGTTTGTCCCCGCTGCGCCGCAAAACTGATGTCAGATAACACGCTGCGCGCCTGTAGCGTCACGCTCAGTTTATCCACCGCGACATATTTCATGATTTCTCCCGGTTGCGATGCAGAATCAGGGCGAACACCGGGGCGCCGACTAACGCCGTCACCACGCCTATCGGCAGCACCTGATGGGTGATTAACGTGCGTGATACCAGGTCGGCAATCACCATGAAATGGCAGCCGCCCAGAAACGCGAGCGGAATCGTCACCAGGTGACGCGCCCCGGCAATCATGCGGGTGATATGCGGGATCACCAGCCCGACAAAACCGACCGCACCAATCGCGCTGACGATCACCGCCGTCACTAACGCAGTGGTCAGCAGTAATACGATGCGCACCGCTGAAACCTGCGTGCCCAGCGTCGCGGAGACTTCCGCGCCAAAGGAGAAGGTATCCAGCGCGCGCGCATGATAGAGCACCATCAGCAGACCGGCGAAGGTTACGGCAAAACACAGTAATGCATCTGCCCAGCGCACGCCGCTCAGGCTGCCGAGCATCCAGAACATCACGCCGCGCGACTGCTCAGCATTGGCCGCCGTGCTGACAATATAGGCGGTCAGCGCATTAAATAATTGTGTCCCGGCAATACCGGCCAGAATGATGCGCGCGGTGTTTTCCCGCATGCCGCCGGAGAGCAGAACAATCAGCATAAATGCGAGGCAGGCACCGCCAAACGCGCCGGCACCGGTGGTGATGGCACCGCCGCCGATGCCAAGCAGCATCACGCACACCGCGCCGGTTGATGCACCGGCGGAAATACCCAGCAGATAAGGGTCGGCCAGCGAATTGCGCAGCAACGACTGCAACACCAGCCCACACAGTGCCAGCCCGCCGCCGCTGCTCGCCGCCATCAGCGCGCGGCTCATGCGGTATTGCCAGACGATGCCGGCTTCCAGCGCCGGCAGGTCGTAATGGGTGATGCCAAGACCATTGGTGATGGCCTGCGCGGTCAGGGTAAAGCTGATCGCGACATCGCCGGTCGCCGCGGCCAGCGTCATCATCACCGGCAGGCTGAGCGCGCCCGCAGCAATCAGCAGGCCGGTGCGCCAGTAGCAGATAGCGTGAGCGCTCATCGGGCAGGTGCGAAAGCAGCGATCTGCTGACCGATCAGCTCCACGGCCTCTACATTGCGCAAGGATGGATTGAGCGACATCGCCGGCACCACCACGATGTGGCCGTTCTTCACCGCAGGCATTTCACGCGTCACCGGATCGCTTTGCAGAAAGTGTTTTTTAACCGCGACGTCATCAGCGGGATAGAGCCGCCGCGCCATGCTGGCAATCACGATGATGTCAGGCTGCGCGGAGACGATGTGCTCCCAGGTCACTGCCGGCCACTCTTCATCTGAATCAATAATATTCGTCAGACCGAGCGTCTGGCTAATCCAGCCCGGCGCCCCCTTATTGCCGGCTATCCAGGGATCGCCTTTCAGGCGCGGGCTGGAAAACCAGTAAACCACCTTCAATGGCGCTGATGGCGATTTGTGCAGCTGCTGCTGAACCTGTGCTATACGAGCGGCCAGCTGCTGTTTGAGCGCTTCGCCACGCGCCGGCACATCAAAAATGCGCGCCAGCGCGCTGATTTCCGCAAATATCACCTCGATCCCATACGGTGTTGTGCGTGCACCGTCGCTATTGGACGTGGTGGTGACGGCTTTGCCGATGCAGTCGGCAGGCGAAATCCAGGTTCGGATGCCGAGCTGTTCAAACTGTTCACGCGTGGCGACTTCACCCTGCGGCCCGACGTGCCAGCTGTACTGCGCCAGCACCAACTCCGGGCGCTGCGCCACCACCGCTTCAAAGCCTGGGGCGTTATCGGCCAGCCGTTTAAGCTGGCTGCCCTGCCCTTGCAAATCGGCGGGCAGCGCGCCAAACCACACCGAGGTTGCGGCAATTTTATCTGCCAGACCGAGCGCCAGCAGCAGTTCCGTTTCATGCTGGCCAACGGTGACGACGCGCGCAGGCGGATGAGCGAAGGTCTCTTTGACACCGCAGTTATCAACGGTGAGCGGATAGTTACTGGCATTAGCATTGAATACAGGAAGCGACAGCAGCGCCGCAATAATCAGGGAGAGCGAGTTTTTCATCATGATACTTTCATTGTTACGTTATAACATAACAATATGCATGACCAGGTGTGGACTGTCAATAAACAGGATTGGGCATATCGACCGGGACTGCGCGCATCAAGAGGATGACGTTAGGGTATAAGCAGGGCTGCAACAGCAGCCTGCTAAGTTCTGATAATTAAATCGGCTCTGATGATGCCATCGAATGAAGTAGTAGCTGAAACAGAGATTTTATTCAGGATGTTGTGCGGCGGGCTTTAAAGTCCGGGCCACATACCGCCATCAAGCCTTAAATTTGAACCCGTTATGTAACCCGACAACGGGCTGGCCAGAAAGGTGATGGCGTCCGCTATTTCTTTGAGCGTCCCTACGCGCGCCATGGGCACATTGGCATAAAGGGGCAATACGGCCTGTTCAATATCTTCCCATGGCGCGTCAGCTGAAAGCCCTGCATCTTTGGCCGTTTGACGAAATGCTTTTTCGAGGCTTGCACTATGAATAGTACCCGGTGAGAGAGTATTTACGGTTACACCATCGTGTGCGACCGCTTTTGCCAGCGATGAGGTCATGGCAATAATCCCTGCTTTAGCAGCAGCATAATCCGGACGCCTGGCGGGAGGCATCAACGCTGCCAGGCTCGAAATATTAATGATTCTGCCCCACTTTTGTTCACGCATCCCAGGAAGAAAAAGATTAATGACACGTAAGGCTGAAAGGACATTTTTATCATACCCAGCCGCCCAGGTTTCTGGCAAAGAAGACGTCCAGTCCTCTGTGGGGCCGGAGCCACCCGCATTATTAATAACAATATCAACGGATTGTACAAGCGAACAGACTTGCTGATAAAGCAGTTGAATATCTGCCTCACGGGTTAAATCTCCCGTTACTGCGTACGCTTGTCCACCTTGCTTTATGATATCGCTGGCGATATTTTCAGCTTTAGCCGGATCCCGGCCATGTATAATAACGCGGGTGCCTTCAGCGGCAAGCTCTCTGGCTACCGCTTCTCCAATACCTTTGGTGCTACCCGTTATCAGAGCAATTTTGCCGTCGAGTTTCAGATCCATTACTGTTCTCCAGAATACGTGAAAAATCTATTGGAAAATAAACTGATGAATGAATCAATTACGCACCTGAAAGTGCCTGTAGGCGATGATGAGAAAACACGTTGTCTCGGACCAGAAGGTTCGGTCGCTTATGTCACGCAATGTTTAACTATTATTTCCGGCAGATGGACACTGCAGATTTTATTCAGATTATTTGCGGAGCCTGCGATGCGTCACTCGCAATTCATGAAGAGTATGCCGGAGATATCGCATGAAGTTCTGACTCAACATCTGCGCAAGCTTGAACGTGATGGGCTGATAACCCGCACTGATTTTGGTGAACAGCCCCCGCGTGTTGAATACGCACTCACGCATGCAGGCCATAATCTGATGCCCGTGCTGCTCTCAATGCGTGAATTCTCACGAGACAACCTGTCAAAACCGGGACAGGATTAATAGTGCAAAAAAATTTGCACTATTGGCAGCAGGGAAATAATCACGCATCCTCAGCAAGGTCGTCATCGCGCAATTTAATGCCATTACTGACCAGGAGTATCAAACGTAATCCTGCTTTGCTTAAAATAGTCGGCCGACGAAATAATCCACGCCCAGAGCGGCATCATTTTCATCATCATTTCTTCGCCCGCGTCCGTGGCCGTATAGACGACACGCGGTACTTTTTCCTGATAATCACAACGGGATATAAGGCCGTCACGCTCAAGCGTACGCAGTGTGCGCGTCAGCATTCGTTGTGTGACACCCTGTAGTAAACGACCCATTTCTGCATGGCGCAACGGTCCATGGGTGACCAGAATATGCAATATACCCAGCGACCAGCGATTGCCGGCGTGTGAAAGAATTTCACGCTTTAATGTTTCATCATCGTGACTCAACGCCTCACAAAATTGTCTGGAAAACTGCAGCAGGGCTTCGCGATTGGGTTCCATCTCTCCTCCGGTATCACGGGTGTACCTGATTGAATCAGGGTTTGTCCGCTGTCAGGATGACGGATATAACCTAAGGAGACAAGCATGCTACCCGTTGATCAACATGTCGAAAATATTCTTATCCTCGGCGCAGGAGAATTAGGCATGGCGGTGTTAAACGCCATGGTTAAAAAAGTGCAGCAACATCCTCTGATTAAAATAAGTGTATTACTCAGAAGCGAGGCTGCACATGCCACGTCCGGCCCACTTAAAACCCGGCTGGATGCGCTGCAAAAGCTAAATATCACCGTGGCGGAAGGCGACCTGCAGAAAAATAGCCTGAGCGAACTCTCAGCATTATTTCGCACTTATGATGCCATCATTAATTGCAGTGGTTTTGTCGGCGGGCCGGGAACGCAGCTCAGAATTACTCAGGCCGTGCTGAAGGCGGGTGTCGCCCGCTATTTTCCCTGGCAGTTTGGCGTGGATTATGACGTTATCGGCAAAGAGAGTGGGCAACCGGTGTGGGATGAGCAGCTTGAAGTGCGCCACCTGCTGCGCGCCCAAAGCAACACTGACTGGGTAATTGTTTCGACCGGTATTTTTACCAGCTATCTGTTTGAACCCGATTTTGGCGTGATCGATGCCGGGAATAAAACGGTTTATGCCCTCGGTGACTGGAACTATGCCCTGACACTCACCACGCCAGACGACATCGGGCAGCTGACAGCCGATATCTTCTTTCATCAGCCCGCTTTTCAGAACGACATTGTTTATATCGCTGGCGATACGCTGACTTACGCAGAGCTGGCTGACCTGATGCAATCTCACTGGCAAAGCGCGGTCAGGCGAGTATTACTTAGCCGGGAAAGGCTAAGGGAAGATGCAGAGCGTCATCCCCATGATACTGGCGCGGCCTACCGGCTGGCCTTTGCCCGTCCGGACGGTGTGGCATGGCCTAAACAGGAGACGTTTAACTACGGCGAGCACATTGCCACCACCAGCGCCGCTCAGTGGCTGACGAACCAGCCAGCGGAGTCCTGAGGATTTCAGGCGTAGCGGAATGTCCTCAGGCGCAACGCCTGGCCTGAGGGCTATCGGGCCCTTCGCCTGAAATCCCGGCGCTTTGACAAACCGGCAGGTTGCGTCAATACTTTCCCCCGCACCGCTATCCGCCAAAATCAGTACCAGTCTAAAACAGAAAACTCGAGCTCCACGCCTGCCCTACCGTTGCAGCCCTTCCCCAAGCATAGCTCATCTAATAAATTTAGGTGATTATATGTTTTTTAATTATTTTAATTGAAATTAATCATCTCCCTGCCGATAACGCCATTGCCATCAGGCAAAAGCGTGGACAACAACAACCAGGGAGATTCACCTTAATGAAAAAAATACGTGTTTTTTTGGAAGATATCAGAGTCAGCAGAAAACTCATGCTCGGGTTTGGTGTGCTGCTTATCCTCAGCATTGCTGTAGCTTCCTGTGGCATCAAAAATCTGCACGACATCGCGGAACGTGCGGAAAAACTCAGCCAGTTGAAAGGCATTAACGATCAGTTCGCGCAGGCTAAAGATGCCCGCCTGCAATACGTAAAAACCCACGATGAAAAATTCATTGCCGACAACGAATCGCGACTGCAGGCGATTGAGGGCAGTATCAACCAGCTGAAAACCTGGCGATGGGATAGCGCGCAGACCGCGCTGATTGCCTCTCTGCCGGCTGCGATGAACCTTTATCGTCAGCATCGTGCAGAAACGGTGAACGAAGTGCATAAGCGCCAGAGCATTCTGCAGGCGCTGCGCTTCAGTGACGAAACCACGGCGGTTGCCGCGCTGGCCAGAAACTACGTCAGCACACAGCAGGATACGGCAACCGCGCTCAATGAAATCGCTAAATATCTGAATGGTATCAGTATTCGTGTAAAGCTGATGGCGCTGGACAACAGTGAAGAAAACCGTCTGGCTTTGTCAGGCTTTATAGCTGAAACGATTCAACTCATTGACCAGGCACGACCACGCCTGAGCGCTGATGACAGCAACGCGCTGGATAAAATTGCCGTAACGCTGGCGGCCAGACGCGACAGCGTGCAGGACTACAACGCCTCCGCGGAAGAAGAAGTGGAAGCGACCCGCCAGCTTGCCATCGCGGGCCTGCATCTGACTAATACCAGTAATCAATTATTTACCCAGCAGCTGGCCGCCACGCACCAGGATATCGCCCGGGCAATCCTGTGGATGTCGCTGATCCTGGCGGCGGCTGTGGTAATCAGCATTCTGATTGCGGTATTTATCACCCGGCAGATTACCCGTCCTTTAGCGGTAACACTGAACGTCGCGCGGCAGATTGCGCAGGGAGACTTGAGCGTACAACTGCACACTTCGCGTAAGGACGAACTGGGCGAGCTGATGCAGGCGGTCGGTGAGATGAGCAACGATCTGCGCGGCATCATTGGTAACATTCGCAGCGGCGTGATGCAGGTCAGCCACGCTTCCGCAGAAATTGCTGCAGGCAATAACGATCTTTCCGCCCGCACCGAGGAGCAGGCGGCCGCGCTGGAGCAGACGGCAGCCAGCATGGAGCAGTTAACCGCTACCGTGAAGCAGAACGTTGAAAACATTCATCACTCCAGCGAACTGGCGCGCGCCACTTCGGAGAAGGCCAATCAGGGCGGCTCGCTGGTCAAAGGCGTGGTTGAAACCATGGACCAGATCAGCGCCAGCTCCGGCAAAATCGCTGAAATCACCACCGTCATTAACAGCATTGCTTTCCAGACCAATATCCTGGCGTTAAACGCAGCAGTAGAAGCAGCGCGCGCCGGTGAGCAGGGACGCGGCTTTGCCGTGGTCGCCAGTGAGGTGCGCAGTCTGGCGCAGCGCAGCGCTCAGGCGGCCAAAGAGATCGAAACCCTGATTGGCGAATCGGTGGCGCGTATCAGCAGTGGTTCACAGCTGGTAGGTCAGGCCGGTAAAACCATGGATGAAATTGTACATTCCGTTGGCAACGTAACCAGCATCCTCGCCGAAATCGCGCAGGCATCCGATGAGCAGAATCGCGGCATTTCGCAGGTCGGCGTCGCTATCGTTCAGATGGACAGCGTGACGCAGCAGAACGCCGCGCTGGTGCAGGAATCATCGGCCGCCGCCAGCGCACTGCGCGATCAGGCGTCGACACTGGAAGGCTCAGTCGCGCGTTTCGTGGTGCAGTAAGCGGATTTTCACTGACAGAGAGAGCGGGTGGGATGCCCGCTCTTGTCGGATCACGGCTCATCAGCGGGCTGCTGATCACAGCGAATCCGACTGCGGATGAAATAACGTTTGATGCGTTGTCCATACAACCCAACCGCCAGCCCGGTAATAATCAGTACCAGCGCCAGGATTTTCATCGGAGAAATAACTTCACCAAATATCATCATCGAACCGAGAATGCCGAATACCGGCACCAGCAGCGATAATGGCGCGACGGTGGAGACAGGATACTGCTTAAGCAATGAATTCCAGATCCAGTAGCCTAATAACGTATTGGGGTAGACCTGAAACAGAATGGATAATATCGCACGGGTATCCATATGGCTGATTAATGCGCTATAGCCCGTGCTGCCATTAATTAATCCGTCCAGCAGGAAAAGCGGAAGCGGCGAAAAGGCGCTCGACCAGACCAGAAACGCGAATACCTGCTTCGTGCCGGCTTTTTTCATGATGATATTGGCAATACTCCAGGCTATGGCGCCTGCCAGCACCAGCAGCAACCCGGCAAACGTCACCGAGCCGTCGGTAATAAACACAATGCTCATCAATCCGCTGCACGCCAGCACAAAGCCAGCGATCTGATAGCGGCTGAGCTGTTCTTTAAACACATAACTGCCGAGCAGCAGAGTGAAAAAGGCACTGAACTGCAGCACCAGCGAGGCGATCCCCGCCGACAGCCCGGTTTTTATCCCCAGATTGACCAGGCCCCACAAGCCAATGCCGAACACCAGTCCGTAGCCAATAAGGTAGCGCCACGGGACGTCAGGTTTTTTAATAAAGAAGAGCGCCGGGATGGCACACAGCGTAAAACGCAGCCCTGCCAGAATAAATGGATCGATGGCGTGCAACCCTAATTTAATCACCGAAAAATTAATGCCCCAGATGGCGGTAATACCTATGGCCAGCAGCAGGTGTAATAATTTCATGATTGACGTGTTCCATACCAGAGAATAAGTGCGCAGGCACTGACCAGTGCCCCGCCGCCGCACACGGCATACCATCCCCAGTGCGCATAGAGTTGGGTGGCAGCAATAGCGCCCAGCGCGCTGCCTGTCGCATAAAAACACATATAGGCACCGATAAGCCGGCTGGTGATAGCGGGTTTGCCGGCAATCAGCATGCTCTGGTTGATGACATGCACCGTCTGCACGGCGAAATCCAGCATGATCACGCCAATAACCAGCAAGAATAAAGAGGCCTGCGCGAAGGCGATGGGGAGCCACGAGAGCGTTAATAAAGCCAGTGCGCATCCGCTGGCGCGCTGCCCGGTTCCCCGGTCAGCCCAGGCGCCACTTCTGGAAGCCGCCAGCGCTCCGGCTATTCCAGCCAGACCAAACAGCCCTGTTTGCGTATGGGAAAGCGACATGGCCGTGAGCGGCAAAACCATGGAACTCCACAACATGCTGAACGCGGCAAAAATCAGCAGAGCCAGCGCGCCACGCTGACGCAACAAAGGCTCGGTGACAAAAAGACGCGGGACAGACCCCAGCAACCCGGCCACGGAAGTGGCTGTGTTCTGCGGACCGGCAGAAGGTATCACTTTCATCAGCAGCACGGTAATCAGCAGCATCAGCGCCGATGAGGTCATATACACCGCCCGCCAGCCGGCGATATCGGCGATGATGCCAGAGACCAGCCGCGCCAGCAGTATTCCCATGACGATGCCACTGGTGACGCTGCCTACCACCTTGCCACGCTGAGCCGGTGCCGACAGGATAGCGGCCCACGCCACCACGGTTTGCGTCACCACCGCCATCAAACCCACCAGCAGCATCGCCACCAGCAGCGGCAGAAAACTCTCTGCTAACGCCGCCGCGATCAGGGCCAGCACCGACAGCAGCAGGTGCGTGACCACCAGCTTTTTGCGATCAACGCGATCGCCGAGCGGCACCAGCAAGAACAATCCTATGGCATAACCCGCCTGCGTTGCCGTGATGACCAGGCCTATGGTGCCGGGCGAAACCTGCAGCGTTGCGGATATGGATTCCAGCAATGGCTGGGCAGAATAGACATTGCCGACAGCCAGCGCGCAGGTCAGTGAGAACAGAAAAATGATGTGAGGCGACAGCACTGAGGTCGTCGCTGGCGAAAGAGGCGCCTCAGAGGTTGCAGGGGTATCACTGGTGCAAGTCATGTTGCATCCTTATGTGGTTTTTATTTGAAACCGATTTATTCTATAAGTATCAGCGGTGGTTTTTTTTTGCAACTTGTTTTGCTGAAGGCTAAGCTGCCGTCAGTAAATCAGCAGAGTGAGAGAGAAGATGGCCAAACAGGAAGCGCTCAGAACCAGCGAATGCCCGGTCGCCCGGACCGTGGAGGTGATTGGCGAACGCTGGTGTCTGATGATCATCCGTGAAGCGTTTGATGATGTGCGCCGCTTCAGTGATTTCCAGAAAAACCTTGGGCTGGCAAAAAATATCCTGGCGTCACGGCTGAAACTGCTGGTCGAAGTCGGCGTGCTTGAGAGTTGTCCGGCGTCAGATGGCAGCGCCTACAAGGAATATTTGCTGACCGAACGGGGACGAGCCGTCTTCCCAATCGTCGTGGCGATGCGCCAGTGGGGAGAGCGTTATCTGTTTGAAAAAGGCGAGACTCACTCGGTATTGCTGGATAACGCCAACGGCGAACCGTTACCTGAACTGGCCGTGTATTCTGCCCGGGGAGAACGGCTCGATCCCGCCGACTGCCATCGCCGGCGCGTCATAGCCGGTAATCGCGCTGATCAGGCTTCGTCGATCGTGAAATAACCGGGGTTGAGAAGTCGCTTCAAACCGATCCCGCTTGTTCAATCACCAGCACCCGGGCTACGCCCTGTGGATGTGCGACGTGTTCAGTGCCTTCGCTGGCATAAAAAATATCACCGGCGGTTAATCGTTGGGTTCTCACTTCACCGTTTTCTTTGTAGAACATGTCAACGCAACCATCCATAACGGCAAACACCTCTTGTCCGTCATTGATATGCCATTTGTAGGGTTGATCGGTCCAGTGCAGTTTAACGCTGATGTTATCGAAGCTGGCAATATGCTGAGACTCCCAGGCTTTGGAACCCGTAAATTCTCTGCTGCTGTAAAAATTCATGTTTGCGTCCTGTGTGCTGCTGCGGTGATAGCTCACACATGAAATAGCAAAAGGCAGCGCCACGTACCAGATTCAGGGATTGGTTTGTCCTGATTTGGCACCAGCGCGTCCCGTTTTTGCTGCCGGGATGCCTGCTTAATGGACAATGTGTTCATTAAGCAGGCTATTAAACCGGTGAATGGAGGGCATAACCGCGCGGCGGCGTCGCTGCCGTTCAGAAGGGAATAAAATGGCTGCGGATCACCGTGGAGGCATCGGTAAAATGCACCACATCTGCCATCACCCTTTTGGTTTGTTCGGACTCCAGCGCCCGGTTGACATCCTGCTGACAGGCAAACGTATAAACACCGATGGAGAGCCAGCCGCTGCGGTCTGAAGCGGGATAGAACGCTTCCGCCGAAATGAGCCCATAATCCTGCCAGCACGCCAGCGCCAGCGGCAGGTGCGTGTGGGTATAATAGTCGCGGTCAAAGCGATGGGTTTCATCGCCGACACATACCACCATCATCTGATGCATCCTTTTCTCCCGTTAACGCATGCCGCCAGACGCCATCATCACCTCGCCCGTCACCCATCCGGCATCGTCGGAAGCGAGATAAGCCACAATCGGCGCAATATCCTGCACCTGGCCAATACGGCCAAGCGGCGTCTGGCTTTCGTTCCAGCGCTGAAACTCCGATCCCATCGCGCCGGTGCTGTGCGTGCCTTCGGTTTCGATTAACCCCGGATTGACCGCGTTGACGCGGATGCCGCGCGGGCCGAGTTCGCGCGCCAGCACGCCGGTAATGGCATCAATCGCGCCTTTGCTGCCGCTGTAGATAGCGCTCTCCGCCAGAAATACCCGCGTCACAAATGAGCTGATATTGATAATGCTGCTGCCCTTGCCCAGATGTGGCACCGCGGCGCCTGTCACCAGCAGCGGCCCGAGCACATTGATGTCAAACTGCTTGCGATACAGCGCTTCGCTGCTCTCTTCGATCTTCGCAAACTGATACACGCCGGCATTGTTCACCACGATGTCCAGCCGGCCAAACTGCGCGAGGGTAGATTGAATGAGTGCCTCAACCTGCGGCTGATCGGTGACATCCGCTGCCAGCGCCACCGCCGTGCCACCGGCGGCCTCAATAGCGGCGACCACCTTATCCGCCCCGTTTATATCCGCGGCATAGTTGACGACGATCTTTGCGCCGTCGGCGGCCAGCTGGCGGGCAATCGCCGCACCAATGCCTTTAGATGCGCCGGTTATGAGGGCGACTTTGTCCTGAAGCTTCTTCATGTTCTGCAATCCTCAATCAGTTCAGTCTGGATGATGCCGTTATGGTGATAGCTACAAAGTTGTTTGAGAACTGCCATTTTTGTATACTCGACGTTCATTTTTGAACGGGGGCGAGCGCAATGGAATGGAGCGATGTACGGATCTTTCTGGCAGTGATGCGCAGCGGATCCTATGGCGAGGCCGCGCGCCGGCTCGGCGTCAGCCATCCGACCGTGGGTCGTCGCATTAAGGTGCTGGAAGCGCAGGCCCATCAGGCGCTGTTTCGCCGCACGCCGGATGGCCTGGTGTTAACCGATGCCGGTGACACCGTGCTGGGCCTGGCGGAAAGCATGGAAAATGCTGCGCTGGCGATGGAGAGACGGCTTGCGGGCAATCACCCGCGACTGGAAGGCATTTTACGCATCTCCTGTGCCGAGTGGTTTGCCACCGCCGTGCTGGCGCCGGTACTGAGCGAGCTGACACAGCGCCATCCCGCTATCGTGCCGGAAATTATCGCCAGCTACCGTTTGCTCAATCTGTCGCGGCGCGACGCCGACGTGGCTTTTCGCATCGTGCCTTTTACCGAGCCGGATATTGTCCAGCGGCGCCTGATGAGCATGCCCTATGCGTTATACGGCACGCCTGAAAATGCCCGCGCATTGCAACACGACCCCGCCTCAGTGGGGCTGATCCTGATGAATACCGCACAAGCGCATTTTCCGGACGTCGTCTGGCTGCTCGATCAATTTCCACAGTCACGGCGGGCTTTTACCAGCACCAGCCGGGCGGTGCAGGCGCAGATGTGCCGGCGCGGCATGGGCGTGTCGGTGTTACCCCAGCCGCTGGGCGATGCCACCGCCGGTTTGCAGCGGATTGCCACCCCGCAGCCGCCGCCTTCGCGCGATATCTGGGTGGGCTATCATCAGGATCTGCGGCACATGGATCGCCTGCGCGCCATGCTGGATATCGCCGATGCGCTGCTGATTGCGAAGTAACTGTCGCAGCGATTAGCGCAGCAATTCAGGCGGGCCTCAGACCCGGTAACGGCTCTATGCTGCGCAGCGCATTTTCCATCAGTCTGGCCAGCAGGTTTTGCGCATTCGGTTCAGTCTGGCTGCCACTTTTTTGTTCCAGCGTAACACCCAGCGCGCCCAGCGGCGGCAAAACATTGCCGGCGCTCACCAGGTTAGCGGGCATGCCGACCCGCGTGCGCACGGTGATCCCCAGACCGGCCCGCACCGCCGCCCAGATGCCGCTCAGGCTATGGCTGACAAACACGATTCGCCATGCAATGCCCGCCCGGTCCAGACTGTCGATGGCGCGCGAGCGCATCAGGCAGGGATTATCAAACATCACCAGCGGCAGCGGTTCGCCCTGGCTTATCATCGCGCTGACGTCGCAGTCGGGGTGGGCGATCCACTCCAGCGGGAACTGGCCGATCAACACGCCTTTACGCTGCAGCGGTTGTGCCTGCCACAGCAGCGCCATATCAAGAGCATCGCTGTCCAGCGCTGCAAGCAGCTCCTGATTACGCGCCACGCGGGCGACGATCTGCAGCCCGGGATGGTGACGTGTAAATTCGCCCAGAATACCGGGCATCAGGGTGTCACCAAAATCTTCCTGCATGCCCAGGCGCACTTCCCCCTGCAGCCCTGCACCGCTGAAGGTGCACAGTGCTTCGTCGTTCAATGCCAGCAGACGGCGGGCATAACCCATCATCACTTCCCCCTCACGGGTTAACGCCAGATGACGCCCGCTTTTCACCACCAGCTTGCTGCCACATTGCTGCTCCAGCTTTTTCAGCTGGGCGCTGACCGCCGAAGTGGATCGACAGAGCCGCACGGCGGCCTGCGCAAAACTGCCACACTCCATGCCGGTGACAAAACTGCGCAGCGCATCCAGATCCAGCGTCTGAGCTAACTTTTGCATAATCGTCCTGATTTATGGGATGAATGACGGTGTTTTATTTGATTTTCAGGATGGTTATGTTTCGCCACAATCGCGGCTGAGTCAATACGGAGAAACATCATGGCAAAAACACTCGATAGTAAAACGCTGGCGCGCATCGCGCCAAAGCTGGCGGAACTCAGTCAGCAGGTTCTTTTCGATGACATCTGGCAACGAGACGCGCTTACGCCGCGCGAACGCAGCCTGATTACGCTGGCCGCACTGACGGCGCTGGGGCGAGTGCAACAGCTGCCGTGGCATATCGAATTCGCGCAACAAAATGGCCTGGCACGAGAAGAGATCGTCGAAGTGTTCACCCATCTGGCCTTTTATGCCGGCTGGCCGGCGGCGGTGTCAGCGCTAAGCTGTCTGGAAGAGGCGTAACCCTCATGCCTTTTACCCGCATCATACTGCGTCAGGGTTACAGCGACGCGCAATTAACGCAGATTTCCGACATCCTGCAACAGAGTCTGGAGGACGAATTTGCCGTTCCACCCGGCGACCGCTTTCAGGTATTTGAAGAACTGCCGGCACGGCTAAGGGTGTTTGATCGCCACTATAAAAGCCGCGGGCGTTCAGAGAATTTTGTTCAGTTCATGATTACTGCGGGCAAGCCGCGCAGCCGCGAACAGAAGCACAAGCTGTGTCGCAGATTGTGTCAGCAACTCTCGCAATCGCTGGATATCGATCCGCAGGATGTGATGGTGATTATCCAGTTTAACACCGTCGATGACTGGAGTTTCAGCGACGGATGTCTGATGTCCGAAGAAGCGCGTATCCACGAGTAACATAGTCAGTATTGCTGGCAGCGCGGGTTAGCGCGCTGCCAGCAATCACTGTCCGGCTTCAGTGATGGGCTGTGGAGATTAAAAATAACAGCTCATTGACGACCAGCAGATTGCAAAGCGGCGCGCTGGCGGTTACGGGTGAAGATCTGCCACGTCACCGCGTCATCACTCAGGGTAAAAATAGCCGTGGCGAGGGTATTTTCCTCATCCGGATCCTGCGGCGACAGGCGGTAAATCGGCAACGCTGCATCCTGCTGATCCGATAAAATCGCCCTGGCCGCCGCGCCATCTACCGCCGGTTGCGTCGTCAGCCATGTCTCCAGACGCTGCTGGCGCGAGCCGGAACTGGCGGTGACCACCTGTTCGACGGCGGCAAGCTGCGGGTGAATAAGATGGTTAGCGTGACCGAAAGGCGCAGTCAGTGGGATCACTGAACAGCCTGAGCCTGTCGCTTCAATACTGATCAGGCGGCTATCGCCCTGCTGCCCCAGCGTATGGTGAAACGCGCCGGCGCGCGGCGTGGCGCTAAGTATGGCGATCGCTTCATCCAGCGTGGTCGCGTTCAGCGACGCGCGGGCGATGATCTGGCGCGGCATGCCATCCGGACGATGCTGTGCGCGAATGTTATTGACGGTATTAACGATGCCCTTCTCATTAACGGCAAAAGTGTGACCGCAAAGTGATGCCGGATAGGCGAAGCTGGTGAACGCGAGGCCGTCGTCCGGGGTCATGGTGACCAGCGCACAGTCATCGCGCAGCTGGGGAAAACCATCTTCGTTGTGCGCAATGATCAACTCCCCGCTGGCACTTTTCCCCGCCACCGTGGTGCAACCATCCGAAGTTGAACGCACCAGATCGCCCCGGCAGTTCCACGCAAACACCTCGTCAATCGGTGCCTGTAATCCTTCAGCCAGCCCTTCCAGCTCCTGCCAGATCAGCGGAAACTGGTGCTGGACCCGCGCGCGCATACTGCGAATTTGCTGCGTATCTTTCATGGCGGTGACCGTTTGCCAGAGACGGGTATGCCTGAGTTTGTTATGCCAGGCATCACGGCCAAAGTCACCGAGTTGCTGACCAATAACAAAAGCCGAACCACGGAAGTCGAGTTTTTTCATAGCGTTATTTCACTTCATTTCAGGATACATGTTGCAAAAATTCTTTCAGACGCGGATTACGGCTGGCAGTCAGCAGCATATCAGGTGGCCCATCTTCGGCAATGGTACCGCCATCAATAAAGATCAGCCGCGAAGCCACATCGCGGGCAAAGCCAATCTCATGCGTCACAATGACCATGGTCATGCCCTCTTCAGCCAGCGAGCGCATCACTTTCAACACTTCATGACGTAACTCCGGATCCAGCGCGGAGGTCGGCTCATCGAACAGCATCATTTTCGGCCTGACGGCCAGTGCCCGGGCAATCGCCACGCGCTGCTGCTGGCCCCCGGAAAGTTCAGACGGATAGTGGCTGGCGCGATCGCGCAAGCCAACGCGCTCCAGCAGCGCCAGCGCCTGCTCGCGCGCCGCGGCTTTCGTTTGATGACGCACGCGAATCGGGCCGAACATCACGTTTTCCAGCGCAGTCAGATGCGGGAACAGGTGGAACTGCTGAAACACCATGCCGGCTTCGCGGCGGATATCACATTCATTCGCATGCGGATCGGTGATGTGCATTCCGGCGACCAGCAGCGTCCCGGATGAGATCTCTTCCAGTTTGTTGATGCAGCGTAGCAGCGTTGATTTGCCTGAACCTGAAGGGCCGATAATCACCACCACCTCGCCGGACTCAATTTTTAAATTGATATTGTGCAGGACCTGCGTGGCACCGAAATTTTTCGACACTGCGTTAAATTCAACCATGCTCATAAAATATGGATCCTTTTTTCCAGCTGCTTCAGTAAAAAGCTCAGGCATAACGTCACCAGCAGATAAATCATGGCCACCGCCGTCCACACTTCCAGCGCACGGAAATTACCCGCAATGATCTCCTGCCCCTGACGCGTCAGTTCTGCCACGCCAATCACAATAAACAGTGAGGTATCTTTAATACTGATAATCCACTGGTTACCTAAAGCCGGAATCATGCGGCGTAACGCTAAAGGCATAATGACATACCACAGCGTACTGCGCTGCGATAAGCCCATCGCCAGACTCGCTTCTTTAAAGCCTTTATTAATTGAGAGGATCGCGCCCCGGGTAATTTCAGCAATGTAGGCACCGGAGTTAATCACAATGGTCACGATCGCGGCGGTGACGGGATCAATTCTTATCGGCAACACCATCGGCAGTGCAAAATAGATAAACATTACCTGCACCATGATGGGCGTACCGCGAATAAGCTCGACAAAAATAAGTGACAGCGTCTTAGCAATTTTGCCACCCAGAGCACGGCAGGTTCCCGCCAGTAAGCCAATAATAAAACCGCCCAGCAGACCTGACAGCGAAATAATCAAGGTCAGCTGCAGACCCTGCAGCAGTAGCGGCAGAGATTCCCAAATATATTTACTGTCAAAATTCATAATTTAACCTGTAAACGCTAAACAAAGCCGGAGAGCTCCGGCCTGGCAGGATTATTTCGGCTGCTTAGCAAACCATTTCACGTAGATTTTGCTGTAAGTCCCATCCGCGCGCAGGGCCTGCAGCGCGGCGTTGATCTTAGGCGTCAGGCTGCTGTTTTTCTGCATGGCAAAGCCATACTGCTGCGGCAGAATCGTGTCGTTTTCACCGCTGGCTTTGACTTTGCCATCGCCCGCCGTTTTCACGTAGTACAGCACATTGGGCGAGTCATGGACCACCGCATCAAGGTTGCCGGCCTGCAAATCCAGATAGGCGTTGTCGATATTAGGAAACTCAACATAATTTGCCTTGTATTTACTTTTCATAAAGCTGGCTGCGGCCGTGCCCTGTTTCAGGCCCACTTTCTTGCCGGTTAAATCGCTGAATTTCTTAATGCTGTTATCATCGCTTTTGACAGCCATTAATAAGTCGGCGTCATAATAACCGTTGCTGAAATCCACCACCTGCTTACGCGCATCGGTAATGGTAATACCTGCCATCGCGACATCCAGATTCCGTGATTGCAGCCCCGGAATCAGGCCACCAAAGTCCATTGGGTGTAATTCATAGCTGACATGCATTTTCTTCGCGATGGCATCCCATAAATCAATGTCAAAGCCGACGTATTTATCACCTTGCTTAAATTCAAAAGGAACAAAAGCCGTATCAACCCCGACGGTTAATTTATCCTGTGCCGCAGCGATAAAACTGGCGGAACAGGCAACCAATGCTAGTGTAACCTTTAATTTATTTAAAAATGCAGACATAATAACCCTCAGCGTCAGTAAGATAGCGTGCAATGATCGTCATCCAGCGAAATAATCCGGCGGACATGGTCAAAGAAGGTAGTGAATATAATGGGCGCATCAGGTACGCCCGGATTAATGCGACAACTTATGCAGGAAGTAAGTGATCCTGCGTAAAGGGTACCGGCGTCTGTGCGCCGTTCATGATCATCGAGAGAAAACTGTAATAGCCGTTAATGCCTATCAAATCCACCACGCCCTTCTCGCCCCATAATTCGATGGCTTGCTGCCAGATGGCATCACTGATTTTCTGTTGCTGATGTAACTGCTGGCAAAACTGATAAATCACCCACTCATCAGGCTGCAAATCCGCGGGCTGACGTTTTTCATTGATGGCCTGCACTGCTGCAGCAGAAATCCCCTTTTCGCGCGCTATCGGCGCATGGATTGCCCACTCTACCGGCTGTGACCAGTGCCTTGCCGTAATTAAAATCGCCAGTTCCGATAACCGCTGGCCCAGCGCACTGCGATAGCGCAGATATTCCCCCATACGCTGTGCATGTGCCATTAACTCGGGGCTGCGCAGCAGCGGCTCAAACGGAGGCAGCAGCGCGCCGCGCGGCCCGTTGATAATCTCTTCCGCGAGCGGACGTTGCTGCTCATCCCAGTCCTGCTCCGCCAGCGGCGGTAATCGGTTAATCATAATTTGCCGGTCTCTTCACGTATCACGGTGTTCAGCGTATCCACGACAAAATCCAGTTGTTGCGGGGTGACGATAAACGGTGGGGCAATTAAAATATGGTCGCCATAGTGCCCGTCCAGCGTGCCGCCCATCGGATAGACCAGCAAACCGCGCGCCATACAGTTGGCCTTGATGGCTGCGTGAAGTTTCATCGCCGGATCGAACGGGGTTTTTGTGGCTTTATCACGCACCAGCTCCACACCGGCAAACAGGCCGCGGCCGCGCGTATCACCGACGTGCGGTAACTCCCCCAGCACGTCGCGTAGCGCCTTGTGCAGATAAGCGCCCTGCTGCTGAACCGCCTCCAGCAGATGGTCGCGCTCAATCACCTGCTGTACTGCTAACGCCGCCGCAGCGGCTGTCGCATGACAAATATAAGTGTGTCCATGCTGGAACAGACCGCTGCCAGCCTGCAGCGCAGACACGATCTTCTCACTGGCCAGTACCGCGCCGATGGGTTGATAACCGCCACCCAGTCCTTTGGCGATGGTGACCAAATCAGGTACCACGCCATCCTGTTCGAACGCGTGCAGCGTGCCGGTACGCCCCATTCCGCACATCACCTCATCGGCGATAAACAAAATGCCGTACTTGTCGCACAGGCGACGTACACCCTGCAGATAGCCCGGCGTCGGCGGCGTGGCACCGCTGGTCGCACCGACCACCGTCTCCGCGCAAAAACCAATAATCGTTTCCGGGCCCGCATCGACAATCGCCTGCTCCAGCTCGCTCAATAGCCGCTGGGTATACTGCTGCTGGGTTTCATCGGCACGGCGATCGCGATACTCATTGCAGGCGGAAACGCGAATCACGTCGATTAACAGGGGCGCGAACTGACGCCGGCGCCATTCGTTGCCACCCACCGCCAGCGCGCCCAGCGTATTGCCGTGGTAGCTCTGTTTGCGGGCGATGAAACGGGTGCGCGCAGGCTGTCCGATCTCAACAAAGTATTGCCGGGCCATTTTCAGCGCGGTTTCCACCGCCTCAGAACCGCCCGACACAAAATAGGCATAGTTAAGATCGCCCGGTGCGGTGCGCGTTAACTGTTCGGCGAGCTGTTCAACGGTATCGCTGGTGAAGAAACTGGTATGCGCATAAGCCAGTTGATCGATTTGACGATGCATGGCTGCGAGGACGTCAGGATGGGCGTGGCCCAGGCAGGAAACGGCGGCGCCACCGCAGGCATCAAGATACTGTTTTCCCTGTGCATCAAAAATGTAGGCCCCGTGTGCGCGCGTGGCCACGGCGGGCACGCTGCGCAGACTGCGGTGAATGATACGGCTCATGCTGGTCCTGCTCCTGAATACGCTTCGTTGTTGAAACGTATCTTGCAGGATCCATTTGAATCACGTCAACGCAATAATGATTCAATCGCATTCAATATTCTTATGACAGATACAAATGAATCATCTGTCAGGATTTGCCGGCATGCACGTAAGCGCCAGAATCGATTAAATAGCGTTCGGCGTTTTCAATTTTACTGACCGCATCACGTCCATGACGGGCCACCAGCATCGCCAGCAGACACTCTGCCAGGCCCATGCCAGAGACGACAGACGGGAAGAACGATGGGCTGTCCAGTGAAAACCGGAGCGAGCAATCAGCGGCCTGCGCCAGCGGCGAGACCGGTGAGTCGGTGATGGCGATGATCTTTGCACCCGCCTGCTGCGCTGCGCGCAGTACATCAAGTGATTCGCGTGAATAAGGGGCAAAGCTGGTAAGCAACAGGCAATCCGCGGCGGTCAGTTCACGTGTGAAAACTTCGATATTGCTCGCCAGACCATCCACCAGTGATACCTGACGATTGAACAGCCGATACACATAAAATAATGACCAGGCGATCGGAAAGCTGGCGCGGAAACCGCAGATGTAAACATTGTCAGCCGCATCGAGTAAGGTCACGGCCTGTTCCATTGCCTGGCGGTTTTCCTCCTGCGTAAAGGCCAGGTTGGTCTGGTGGGCCTGAAACATCGCATCATACAGCTGCGGCTGCGTGCCGGCAGCCACCAGCTTTTCCGCTTTCGAGACATAGGTATCATTGCGCAGGCCGATGTCATCAATAAATGCGTCTTTGAGTTCACTCCAGCCGTTATAGCCCAGCCGTTTCGCCAGGCGCAGCAGCGTTGCCGGTTTCACCCCGGCCTGCTGCGCAAAGGTGCGCATGGATTGCACCACCAGTTGATTGGCATTCTGCAGTGAGAATTCGGCAGCTCGCTGTAGTTCTGGCGATAATTCACTGAACTCGCGGACGATAGTTTCCTTTAGATTCATGGCAACGATTCACAGGCTTTGACGTTCAGGTATCTAAACACATTTGAGATCAAGACTCTAGGCGCGGATATCACACCGGAGTGACGGCCTGAAGCAGGGCGCGATGCATCGCGCCGCGACAATCAGGCTGCTCATGGTGGTTTACTTAACTGAGCGGCCTGTTGCTATGGAGGGCGAACCTGAGGTTAAAAATTTGCTTTATTGACGACTCAACACCAGTTTCAGTCCGGCAATGGCAAAACAGCAGGCTAATAGCGCATCTAATCCCCGGCGGATACGGCGGTAAAACGCGTTCATTGCTGCGGTGGAAAATATCAGCGCATAGCCGCAAAATACCGCGACGCAAATTGCCGCACAGCCGAGAATAATCAGCGGTAAGGGCGAGGCTGCGGCGTCCGGTTTGAGCGCGACGGACATGATTGCGACCCAGGTTAAAATGGCTTTAGGATTACCGACGTGCATCAAAATTCCCTGCCGAAATAACGCGCCATATGCAACGCGGTAATCGCTGATAACGGTTTTATCGGCAGCGGTGCGGGTTAACGCAGATTTACCGGCTTTGTACGACAGCCACAACAGATATAACCCGCCGCCGATTTTCAACACCAGCAGCAATTGGGCAAACGTCGCCAAAACGGTTAATACCCCGCAGGCCGCCAGCAGCGCCCACAGCATTGAGCCGCCAATTACCCCGCCCGCAAGCGCTAAGGCGGCACCGCGCCCTTTATTCATCGCCGTTCCCATAATCGCCATATTACTCGGACCAGGGCTGGCCGTTGCCACAAAATAAGTGGTGTAAATCAGCATTAATTCGTGTGAAAGCGCCATGATATCCTCTGCAGGTGAAATATCCTGAACCTGTTATATCGGCTTGCTCAGAAATTTACTATGTCTTGTTGATATGAAGAAATGCCGGACGCTGTTCTATTCTGTGGACTGCTGCATGAGCCAGGCTCTTACTTTTACCACGGCAGAACGCAGCAGCGCTTCGTGAGGCGTAATAAGCCAGTACGCGTGTCCGGTATTCAGCGTATTTGGAAACGGTGCCACCACTTCACCGGATGCCAGGTTGGCCTGAACAAATCGCCTGCGCATCAGCGCTACGCCCATGCCGGCTAGCATCGCCAGCCACGCCCCGCTGCCATCGCTATACAAGGGCCCTTTACCGGAATCAATATGCCCGACACCGGCTTCAGCGAGCCAGCGCTGCCAGTCTTCCCGGTGCATATCATGGAGTAACGTGACGCGATCGAGTGCGGTCAGTGCCGGCGGTTCCCCCAGTTGCTGCGCCACAGCAGGAATGCAGACTGCAAGGTAGTCGTCGTCGATCAACTTCTCACTCACGCAACCCTCACAGAAACCGTTGCCATGCCGTACGGCCAGGTCGATACCATCCGTGGCGAAAGACTGGATGCGGGAAGTGGCGCTGATACGCAGGTCGATATCCGGACAGGCACGTTCAAAATCAGCCAGCCGCGGCAGTAACCAGTGGGTCGCAAATCCGGTGGTGCAGGCCAGCGTGATGGTATTTTTTTGTATCTCCTGCACCAGCGTTTCAGTGGCTTCACGTATCAGGCTGAAAGCTGAAGCAATCGAGTAGTAATAGCCCTGACCGGATGCCGTCAGCGCCAGCTTGCGTCCATTTCGCTGAAACAGGGGCAGGCCCAGTTGCCGTTCCAGTTCCCTGATGTGCAGGCTGATCGCGCCGGGCGTGACGTGCAACTCCTGGCCTGCAAGGGTCATGCTGAGGTGCCGGGCAACGGATTCGAACGCCTTCAGGGCGTTAAGAGAAGGCAGGCTATTTCGCATTGTTTAGTTTTCCTAAAAAACAGGCGGAAATTAAATCGTTTTTATTTCCGCTCCGTCAACGTTATTAATAGGCATATAGCACGCGTTGCCGTGTCGTTTTTATCTTAAAACTGTTGAGTTATATTGAAATTTTAAGAGAGAGTACCGTTTCACGCACCACGCCTCCACACGGAAAAATGAGCAGCGACCAAGCCCTTTATGGCAATTAACCTTAACCAGGCTTGAGTTTTTGTCGTGTCGGGGAGGCAATAAATGGAGACAGGATGCAGATGAAGGATATCGATGTTGGATTTACCCACGTTGCGTTTATGGTAAGGGATCTGGAGAAGAGCATGGATTTCTACCGCCGCTATGCAGGAATGAAGGTGATACACACCCGTGAACCTGACGTCCCGGCTGCCCGCAAGGTGGCATGGCTGAGCGATCATACCCGCCCTTTCGCGCTGGTTCTGGTGCAGGCGGATGACGTGTCAGATACGCCACTGGGTAAATTTGGACACTTAGGCATTGCCTGTGCGTCACGCGAAGAGATCGATCGTAAAACAGCGATGGCCGTCGCCGAAGGCGTGTTACGCAAAGCCCCCGAAGAGGCTGGCGAACCGGTGGGATATTACGTATTTTTTGCCGATCCTGATGGCAATACGCTGGAGCTGTCTTTCGGGCAGCGCGTCGGGCTTGAAGCGATACGCACCGCTCCCGGTTTACTTTAACTCGCCTGCACGCAGGCAGCGGAGAACATATGGCACTGACGTTGCCGATTTATACTCAACGCCTGGTGTTACGCAAGCTGGCATTGGCTGATTTGCCGCATCTGTCGCGCTATCGCAATCTGCCAGACGTTGCTCGTTATCAGAGCTGGGAAGAATTTACCCGGCAGGACGCTGAGAAATTATATGCGCAGCAGGATGCGCTGCCATTCAACAGCGATAACACCTGGTTTCAGTTTGCCGTAGCACATCAGGAAGACGACCGGCTGATAGGGGACATCGGAATTCATTTTTTTGATGAAGGAAGACAAGCTGAACTCGGCATGACATTTGATGCCGGATATCAGAAACAGGGTTTTGCGCTTGAAGCAATGAGTGCCATCGTTACTCTGCTTTTCACGCAGTTTGCAAAACACCGTCTTACAGCCGTAGTAGACACACGTAATATTCGCGCCATAAACCTGCTGGAAAAGCTGAATTTTCGCCGTGAAGCGCACTACCGGCAGAATATTTTTTTCAAAGGGATGTGGGGCGATGAATATCTTTATGCGCGGCTGGCCAGCGATTAGCGCAGGCATTGCGTTAAGCCATCGCGTTGGCATGTTAAGGAGGCATAGTGACAATTAGCGAAGTAAGCAAGGAAGAGTATCACTTACTGATTCAGGTCTGGGAGGCTGCCGTCCGGGCAACGCATCATTTCCTGAATGAACAGGATATCCTGCGGCTTAGACAGCTTATTCTGGAAAATTATTTTGATGCTGTTGTTTTAAGAAAAGTGAGCGATGAAAACCATGACATTGTCGGATTCATCGGCGTGCAGGATGAGAATATCGAGATGCTTTTCGTCTCGCCCGCTCATCACAAAAAAGGGATCGGTGCACGGTTAGTCCATTACGCTATCCGTCATCTTTCAGCGAAGAAAGTGGACGTTAACGAACAAAATACCGCTGCGCTCGGGTTTTATCAGCATCTGGGCTTTCAGGTGACTGGACGGTCTTCCGTTGATGGTGAGGGGAAACCGTTTCCCCTCCTCCATCTGAAGCTGATGCAATAATCCGGCACAGGAATCAGGAGAAAAAATGAACGGAAGTTGTCTCTGTAAACGTGTGCGCTACGAATGCGATCGCCTGGCGGGCAGCATTACGCATTGCTGCTGTCATACCTGCAGGAAAGCGCACGCCGCCGCTTATACCTCCACAGCGCGCGTGCGGCGTGAGGATTTCAGGTGGACCCAGGGAGAAAAATTTCTGACGGCATTTAATTCTTCCCCGGATAAGTTGCGTTATTTCTGTTCAGTCTGCGGATCTCATCTGATGGCTGAAAGACCTCATCAGAGCCACGTGATTCTGCGTGTGGCCACGCTGGACGACGATCCCGCTCAGACGCCGGTTTCCTATATCTGGTGCTCGCACACCGTGCCGTGGCTAACAGAACGCGACGATGTGCCTCAGTATCAGCAGGATAAAGAGACATGATGACTGGTCAAAACGCCGCTGGCTGCGCGCCGCATTAAAATTCAGTATTATAGCGGTTCCTGCCGCTGACCCGAGTGAGTGCCCTGCCCGCTATGACTGACCACAATGCGCTGTTGGCGCGGTTGACCACCACACTGGCGGCAGAGAGCCGCACGCCGCTGTACAAACGCTTTGCCAGTGCGATTAAAGATGCGGTGCGCGATGGCACGCTGGTGCACGAAGAGATCCTGCCGGGCGAGCGCGAGTTCAGCCAGTCGCTGAACATCTCACGCATCACCGTACGTAAAGCCATGGACGAGCTGGAAAAAGAGGGCGTCGTGTTCCGTTCCCGCGGCTACGGCACGCAGATTTGCAGCCAGTTTGAATATTCACTCAAAGAACCAAAAGGATTGTCGCAGCAGGCGGTGCTGCGCGGTAAAACGCCGGACACCGTGTGGATCAATAAAAGCAAAATTGCCTGCAGCGCAGAGATCGCCGAGAAGCTGGGGCTGAGCACGGGCAGCGATGTCTATCTGCTGAAACGTATTCGCTATGTCGACCGCCAGACGGTCTCGGTTGAAGAGTCGTGGGTGCCGGCGCGTTACATCGCCGATGCCGATGAGATTGGTATTTCGCTGTATGACTATTTTCATCGCCAGCAGATCCTGCCGGTGAAATCCCAGAGCCGGGTCAGTGCGCGTATGCCGGACGAAGCCCTGCAGCAGCAAATTGCCCTGCCCGCCAATGTGCCGGTGCTGGTGATTAAGCAGCTGGCACTCGACGCACAGGGCAATCCGCTGGAGTACAGCATCAGCTACTGCCGCAGCGATATGTACGTGTTTATTGCTGAGTAAGGCGTTGCTGCCAGTAAGCGCGCAGTGTGGCACGATCGGGCGCACAGTCGCCGCCGCGCCGGGAAACCACATACGACGCCACTGCGTTGCCCAGCGCAACGCTCTCCGCCAGTGACCAGCCGGACGCTAATCCCGCCAGTAATCCGCCAGCATGGCTGTCGCCCGCGCCGATAGTATCGACCACCGTTGTCGCCAGTGCGGGCACCCAGCCCTGCGCCTCAGCGTCGATGTATCCGGCACCTTCGCTGTCCAGCCTTAACACCATTGCGCCGCCAAACTGCTGCTGCCAGCGCGCCATCAGCTGATGGGCGTCGAAAGGTTCGGATGCGCGCAGACGCTCATGCCACAGCAGCTCCGCTTCCTGCCTGTTCACTGTAATCAGTGGCTGCAGCGCCATGATGCGCGCAAACTGCGCCTCGCCGATGTCCGCCAGCCGCGGGCCAAAATCCACCAGCAGCTGATACGGCGGTGCCTGCTGCTCCAGCCAGTCGATCAGCACCTCGCCGCTTTTGCTGGTGAGCTGATAACCGGAGAGATAGATCCAGCGCTGCGCCGGCTGCGGCAATGTGCGCAACAGCGCGGCGTCCCACTGGTTTTCCACGCCACTGACGGAAAGAAAGGTGCGTTCGCCATCCGGCTCGACCAGCGCCAGACACCAGCCATTATCACCGTGCGCATTTTCCAGTACGCTCTGCACACCGTATTCCGCCAGCTTCTGTCGCACGATACTGGCCCAGATACCGTTCCCCAGCGGCAGCGCGTTGATAGAAGGAATGCCAAGACGATGCAGCGCAATGGCGACGTTAAGCGCACAGCCGCCAACGTTCACGCCCTGCTGATGCAGTTCGATGTCGCTGCCGCGATACGGCAGCATCCAGGCATCGGCAATCACATCCACTACCGCCGCCCCCACCACGCACACTGGCAACCGGCCCGCCAGTCGGGACAGATCGTCAGGCGTCAGCATAGGCGGCCTCGCGCTGCTGGCGGAAACGGACAAACGCGCGGCTGTAGTGAGTGAAATCCAGCGCGTTAGCAGCATCCAGTTCCGCTTTTAGCTGCGCATCGATTGCGTCGATACCGTGCAGCGCGCCGCAAATGGCAACCGCCATCGCGCCGATGGTATCCGTATCGCCGCCCAGATTGGCGCACAGAATGGCGCAGCGGTTGGGATCGGTGGCTGCCAGTTCGACCATGGCGATCGCTGCTGGTACCGATTCAATGGTGCTGGTGCCGGTACCGACCAGATCGTAGATCTGCTGCATGGTCGACTCGGTGCCCCTGCCCTGCGCGACCACCTGCAACGCCAGTTCGATGCGGGCCGCCATTGCCGCACTGAAAGTGGTGACGCGCCGCTCCTGTGCCGCACGAGCAATCGCCGGCAGTTCGTCACGAATCGTTGCCCAGTCGCTACCGTCAATCGCGCGGGAGATTGCCCAGGCGATCGCGGTGGCACCGGCAATCGCCACGTCGGATTTGTGCGTCGGGCTGGAGGCCAGCGCGACAGCGTCAATAAAAGCCGGCAGGTCACGTGCTGGCAGCAGACAGCCCAGCGGCGAGACGCGCATCGCCGCGCCGTTGGTCAGGCCGTTGTTTTCCAGCTGCGCCACCGGCGTACCGTTTTTCAGCGCGTTAAGCGCGATTTTGGAGGTGGGTCCGAGCACATTTTTGTTAAAGGCATCAAACGCTTCCGCCCAGCGCAGAATATTGGCGCCGATGGTTTCCGCATTAATTTCGCCGTCGTGACTGATAATGGCATCGGCCAGCGCCAGCGCCATTGAAGTGTCGTCAGTGAAAGCCGCCCGGCCAAAGTAGCAGGCGGCATTGTTTTCTGCCGGGCCGGGCAGGAAGCGATCGATCCAGCCGAAGTGCTGTTTCACTCGGCTGCGCGGCCACAGTTCCGATGGCATGCCCATCGCATCGCCCAATGCCTGGCCGTAAAATGCGCCCAAAATCCGTTTTTCCTGGTGTGTCATCGTCATGGTTACATCTCTTATTTATGGCTGTCAGCGGTTGCTGAGTTTTCAAAAGCGGTTAATTCATCACTGCGTTTTTTGCCGTCGCGGAACAGGACGATAAAGGCGATGGTGATGATGACAATCATCACGCTGCCAAACATCCACATCCCCGCCCAGTTGAAGGTCTGGCCGTTGCGCGGCTGGTCATACGCGAACATCTCCTGCATCAGATAGCCGCCGAGGCGGTAACCCAGCAGGCTGCCGATGCCCTGACAGGCCAGGGTGATCAGGCCCTGCGCAGCGTTACGCATCGCCACCGGCGCTTTCTTATCCACATAAATGTAGGCGGTGATGAAGTAGAAGTCGTAGCTGACGCTGTGCAGCAGAATGCCCATAAACAGCAGGCCGAAGGTCAGCAGGTTTTGATCGCCGCCGAACACAAAGAACACGTAGCGCAGCGCGGCGGTGACCAGACCGAGCAGCAGCACTTTGCCGATGCCGAAGCGTTTAATGAAGAACGGCAGCGCCAGCAGGAAGAAAATTTCTGATACCTGGCCGAGCGTCATCCAGCCGGTGGCGTGTGGCAGACCGACTTCGGTCAGATACCCCTCAGCGAAGATGTAGTAGAACGCCAGCGGCATACTGAACAGGAATGAACAGACGAAAAATACGAGGAAGCTGCGATCTTTCAGCAGATGCAGCGCATCCAAGCCGAGCGCTACGCGCAGGCTGAACTTGCCGGTGCTTTTGGGTTCGGTGGCTGGCAGGGTCAGGGCGAACAGGCCAAGCAGCAGCGAACTGGCCGCGGTGATCAGCAACGGTACATTGCTGGCGGAGATATCGCCAAAGCCGAGCAGCGGCGGCAGGAAACCGCAGGCGATGCCGGAGGCGATCCAGCCGATAGTGCCCATCACGCGGATGCGCGGATAGTCGCGCTCCACGTCACCGACGTGAGAAAACGCAATACTGTTGGTCAGCGCAATGGTCGGCATATAGGTGAGCGCATACAGCAGCAGCAGCGGAAAGAAGCTGCTGAAGTGCGTCTGCTGTGCGGCAAAGAACATCAGAATCGCGCCGGCGATAGTCAGCAGCGATAACACTTTCTGTGCCTGGAAGAAACGGTCAGCCAGCGAGCCGACCAGAATCGGTGACAGGATGGCAGCGATGGAGGTACAGGCGTAGCACCAGGCGATCTCAACCGGCGAAAAGCCGTTTTTGCTGAGAAACGCCCACAGCGGCACGAACCATGCCCCCCAGATAAACCACTCTAAGAACATCATGAACGACAGCTTTGGAATTGTAGTTTTCATCGAAATAGACTCCCCGGTGTTGGTAGAACCAATCTAGCACCAGAATAGATACCTTTATAATACCTTTAGCTGATAGTTTGAGCTATCCCACAAGATTTTTACCTTATGGATAACCGATTAGCGAGAAGGATTGGGTGCGGATGGACGTGACGGTCTGGCGGGGTGTGGAGCTGCATTCTGCGGTTGTGAGGCGGTCGCCATGAATGGCGACCCTACGGCGATAATTACAACAAATTCGCACTGTTTTGTAGGGTGCGCATTGATGCGCGCCTGGTTATGCAGATTATGCAACCAGGTCGCCATGAATGGCGACCCTACGGCGATAATTACAACGAATTCGCACTGTTTTGTAGGGTGCGCATTGATGTGCGCCTGGTTATGCAGATTATGCAACCAGGTCGCCATGAATGGCGACCCTACGGCGATAATTACAACGAATTCGCACTGTTTTGTAGGGTGCGCATTGATGCGCACCAGGGAATAACAAGTGCTTTAACGCGCAGGTATCTTCTACCGATTCACCAGCTTCGCTGGCAGCGCGACCACCAACAGCGAACTGAGCAGCAGACACACGGCGAAGAACCACAGCGCGCCGTTGCTGCTGCCGGTGAGATCCAGCGCCACGCCCATCACGGAATTACTCACCAGTCCGGCGATATTGGCGATCGAACAGGCCAGCGCAAAACCCGCCGCGGCTGCCGTGCCTTTCAGGAACGTAGCGGGCAGACTGAAAAACACCGGCACCGCCCCGATAATCATCGCCTGCGCAATTGAGAACAGCAGCACGGTCATCGCTACGTTATGAGCAAAGAAGGTGCTGGTGCCCATCGCCGCCGCACCAATAATAAACGGAACGATGATGTGCCAGCGGCGTTCACGCAGGCGGTCTGAGCTGGCACCAATCGCCAGCATACCAATCAACGCCGCCAGGCTGGGGATCGCCGTCAGATAGCCAATGGTGGTGATATCGGTGGTACCGGCATTCTTAATAAAGGTCGGCATCCAGAAACCCATGGCGTAAGCGCTGAGCAGAATCGAGAAATCGATGCCGCCTAGCATCACCACGCGAATATTCAGCAGACCATCGCGCAGGCTGTGTTTCAGCCCTTTGGCGTCACCTTCGTCGCGCGCCAGTTCGCGCAGCACCGCCTGCTTCTCACTGCTGCTGAGCCAGCTGGCGCTCTCGACGCTGTTCGGCAGCAGCCAGAACGTCAGCACACCCAGTAACACGCTGGGCAGACCTTCCAGCAGAAACAGCCACTGCCAGCCGCGCATGCCGTAAACCTCATGAAAATGCCCCATGATCCAGCCGGAAAGCGGCCCGCCAATCAGGCTGGAGAGCGGCAGGCCAATCATAAACAGCGCAATGATGCGGCTGCGGCGCCACGAGGGAAACCATTTGGTGAGATAGAACAGCACGCCAGGCAGAAAACCGGCTTCGGCCGCGCCGAGGAAAAAGCGGATGATGTAGAACTGGGTCGGCGTTTGCACCAGCAGCGTGGCGGTCGAGAGCAGGCCCCAGGTAATCATGATGCGCGCGATCCAGATCTTTGCGCCGACCCGCTGCAGAATCAGGTTGCTCGGTACTTCAAACAGAATATAGCCGACAAAAAACAGCCCGGCACCCAGACCAAACGCGGTCTCGCTCAGCGCCAGATCGCTCGCCATCTGTAGCTTAGCCAGCCCGATATTGATGCGATCAAGGTAGGCCGCGAGATAACACAGGCAGAGAAACGGAATCAGCTTCCAGGTGATTTTGCGATAAATCGAAGCGGTGTCTTCGGCTGCCAGCGCAGCAGGACGGGTTGAAACGTCAGTCATGGTGTTCTCCGGGCGCAATAACCCCGTCGTCGGGGAGATGTTGTTATGCGTCTCAGCCGCAGCCGAAACGGACTGTTTGTGCGCACTCCGTGCAGGTGAAACGCGCCCTTAACGGGCGCTGAACTTCCCGAGATACTCCAGCGCCGCGGCTTTACTTACCACGTCGCCATATTTACTGTCGATATCAAACAAATTGGCCTGATGCGGCGCATCATGGCGATCGCCCACGCATTCACGCACCACCATGGCGCGAAAACCGTATTGCAACGCATCCACTGCGCTGGCGCGGATGCAGCCGCTGGTGGAGCAGCCGGCGATCAGCAGCGTATCAATGCCCTGCGCCACCAGCATCGATGCCAGAGACGTGCCAAAAAACGCGCTGGCATACTGTTTGGTGATCACCACTTCTGCGGCAAGCGGCTGCACCGCCGGACAAAACGCGGCCAGCGGATTGCCCTCCACCATGTCACGCATCACCGGGGCTTTCTGCACCCAGATACCGCCGTCCTGCTGATGCTGCGGATGGTAGCGAATCTGCGTATGGATCACCGGAATCGCGCACTGGCGCGCCGCTGCCAGCAGGCCCTGTGCAGCGGCCACCGCCTCCACCACGCCCGGGGCAAATAGCGCGGCGCCCGGCGTGGTGTAGCCCTGCAGAAAGTCGATCATCAGCAGCGCCGGACGCTGACCAAAACCGATGCGGTTGCCCCAGGCACCGGCGTAGTTATCACTGACACTCTGGCTCATGCTTTCTCCTTACCACGCACCGGACAGCAGTGCGCCCGCACCCGGCACCACCGGCTCCAGCTCCAGCGCCTTCAGCAGAGCGTACGTGGTGGCAATGGCGGCCGTGATTACCGGCTTGCCGGTCTGCGCCTCCACTTTTGCCACCGCCGGCAGCGATGGCATCTGCACGCAGGCCGACAGCACCACCACGTCAACATCCGTCAGCGTCATGTCCGCCACGATGCCGGGTAAATTGGCCGGGTCGTGGCGGGCGACGGCGAGGTTATCGGCAATTTCCAGCGCGCGCCACTGCTTTACCTCAATCCCTTCGCGCTGGATGTAATCCACCACCAGCTCGGTCAGCGGCTTCATGTAGGGCGCTACCAGCGCGATCTTCTTCGCGCCCATAATATGCAGCGCATCGACCAGCGCGCCGGCACTGGTGATCACCGGTGCCAGCGCCTCGTTGTCGCGCGTGACCTGCGTCAGGCGCTGCTGCGACTGGCGATGATAGCCCGGGCCCATCGCCATGATCGCCACCAGACAGGCATAGCCGAGCACGTCAACGCGCGCGTCGGACAGCTCCAGCGCACAGCGGTCGGACTCTTTATCCATCGCCGCCAGCTCATCTTTATTGACATGCTTCATGCGCATACGGCTGGAGTGGAAGGTAAACCGCTCCGGGCGAATCAGCTGGCGCGCCTGCAGCATGGCGGGAATTTCGGTTTCCATGGTGATGTTGGAACTCGGCACAATCTGGCCGATACGATACGAACGCGTCATGGCTGCGTCTCCGGAGTCAGTGAGGGGCCAAGGAAGGTGCCAAAGGCGTTGAAGAAACCGTGAAAATCATCCCACGGAATCATGTGACCAGCGCCGGCTACCCGGCTGATCTCAATGGTCGGCAGCAGCTCGCGGATTTCGGCTTCATCTTCCGCCTGAATGACGCCGCCCTTGCCTGCCACCATCAGCAGGGTTTTTGCCGGCAGCTGAGGGAAATATTGATGGATATCGAGCTGGTGAAAATCGTCATAGGCGCGACGGATGGCCGGCGTATAGCATGTATGCAGCCACTCGGCGCGCAGCTGACGCTGGTCATCGCTCCAGGCCGGGCAGTATTGCTTCATGGCTTCAGCATCCATGCCGCGCTGCGCGTCGCGAATGGAATCTTCATACCACGGCCACTGACCCGGATAGAGACGCCGGCCCGGTCCGGAAACCGGCGGATCGATCAGCGACAACGACAGCACGCCGGCCGGCTGTTTCACCGCCGCACGCATGATGAAGCGCGCGCCCATCGAATGGCCAACCAGGTGATAGCGCGTCAGCCCCAGCGCATCCGCGAAGGCGTTGATGTCATCGGCGCAGCTCTCCATGCCGTAATCCAGCCCTTCACCGCTGCTGGAGAGCCCGCGACCGCGCACGTCCAGTACCCAGGTATCAAAATGCTGCGCAAAAACTTCCGCCACAAAACCCCAGGTGATCGCCGGGCTGGTGATACCCGGTACGAGGATCAGCGCGGGCCCGCTGCCGCCGTAGCGCAGATAGTGCTGGCGAATGCCGTTGGCCTGTACCTGACCGCCGTGCATAAAACGGCTCATGAGGTCACCTCGCTTTTCAGCGGCGCGGCAAACACGTCGTAGCCGTACACCCAGGCCGGATCTTCCTGGGTGCGCAGGAAAGTATTGGCGTTAGAGACGGCCTGCACGCGCGACGCACGTTCTTTGCGGTTGGCTTCATACAGGCGGAATGCGGTGCGATAATCATCAAGACCGGTTTCCGTCAGGCAGCGCGACAGCATGGCGGCATCTTCGATGGCCATCGCAGCGCCCTGCGCCATGTGCGGTTTCATCGGATGGCAGGCATCACCCAGCAGCACAATGCGCCCTTCGCTCCATACCGGCAATGGCTGACGGTTGAGCAGCGGCCATTTGGTGACCGATTCGCTGCACTCGATCAGCGCCTGTACCACCGGATGGTAGTGACCAAACGTTTCCAGCATCTCCTGCTGACTACTTTCAACGAAGCTGCCTTTGATATCCCACGCCGGGTGCGGCACACCGGAGACGTAATAATATTCGTCGCGCGCTTTGGTGGTGTAATAGACCATCAGATGACGATCTTCAGACCACCACTTGACGCAATCTTCAAAGCTGAGGTTGTATTTGCGCAGTTGTTCGCCGCGGATCAGCGCACGGTGCGCCACCCAGCCGCTGTAAGTGGGCGCTTCCACCCCCAGCAGATGTTCACGCAGCTTTGAGTTGATGCCATCCGCGCCAATCACGATATCCGCGCGCGCTTCGCTGCCATCCTGAAAACGCAACACCACATCGCTGCCGCTGTCTTCGACGCTGCTCAGGCACTTGCCGAACTGGACGCTGCCCGGCTGCAGACTGGTCATCTGCATGGCCTGCAAATCGCCCCGGTGCACCGTGACATAAGCCGCACCGTACTCTTTGCGCGCATAAGCGCCCAGCGGAATGCGTGACAAATACTCCCCTGTCTCGCCGTCGCGGCTGAACCAGAAATCGGGATGCGAAGCCAGATCCTCCAGCTGCTGTTCGATGCCCATGCGGCGAAACACCTTGAGCACGTTCGGCCCCATGTGGATGCCGGCACCCAGACGGGAGAAAGCCGGGCTTTGTTCATAAACCGTGACATGAAATCCCGCTTTCTGTAACAGCGAGCCGGCGGCAAGCCCGCCCAGCCCGGCGCCGATCACCGCGATGCGTTTCATATTGCTCATATTTTCCTCTCACACTGACGCTGATTTGAAGGTATGCACACGGATAAACGATCAAACCCGACGCTGAATTTATAGTGCATACGCTTTAATTATTGAGGTTATGACACTGTTAAAAGCAACCGTATTTACAGTGAAAACTCGATAACATGATGTTAATCACAGCCTGATGATAAGGTTAAATAGGCTTTTCTTATGTCAAAAAGAAATGCTTGCACTGTTCTTCGCAACACGTCTATAACAAACACATAAAGCGTGTTCGCTATAAATAGCTGAAGTTTTGCGCAGCAAATTGTCTGACATCTAACCCTGAGAGGAAACCGCTATGGCAGTAAATCAGAGCCAGTTAGGCCAGATGTTCGAGCAGGTTTTACGGCTGTCGAAAGTCGACGCCAGTCAGAGTGTCGCCATCCTGAAAAGTCACTATTCCGATGCACGCACCGTGCAGGCCGCCACTGATGCTGCACTACGATTGGGCGCGAAGGTGTATTGCGTTGAGCTGCCGGCCTTCAATCACCCGACGGCAATGGGTAACGACATGACCGCCTACTGCGGTGATACCGCGCTTACCGGCAACATTGCCGCACAGCGCGCGCTGGAAGCGGCGGACCTGATCGTCGATACCATGATGCTGCTGCATTCGCCGGAGCAGGAGCAAATCCTGAAAACCGGGACGCGAATTTTGCTGGCGGTTGAGCCGCCGGAAGTATTGGCACGAATGTTGCCCACTGAAGAGGACAAGTCGCGCGTGCTGGCCGCGGCGGCAGTGCTGGAAAAAGCGCGCATGATGACGGTGAAGTCGCCGGCCGGCAGTGATTTTCGCGCCCCGCTCGGCCAGTACCCCACGGTGACGGAATATGGCTACGCGGATGAGCCGGGCCGCTGGGATCACTGGCCGAGTGGCTTCCTGTTTACCTGGCCGAATGAAGATCAGGCTGAAGGCGTGCTGGTGCTGGACGTCGGCGACATCCTGCTGCCGTTTAAATCTTACGCGCGTGAACGCATCACGCTGGAGATCGAGAAAGGTTTTGTCACCCGCATTCACGGTGGCTTTGAAGCCGAGTATCTGCGCGATTACATGCGCTACTTCAACGATCCGGAAGTGTACGGTATTTCCCACATCGGCTGGGGGCTGCAGCCGCGCGCACAGTGGACGGCGATGGGATTACACGACAAAAACGACGGCATGTGTATGGACGCGCGCGCCTTTTACGGCAACTTCCTGTTTTCGACCGGACCGAACACCGAAGTGGGCGGTAAGCGCAAAACGCCGTGCCATATGGACATTGCTCTGCGCCGCTGCGACATCAAAGTGGACGATTTGCTGGTGGTGGCGGAAGGTGAAGTGGTGGCACCGGAGGCCTCACGCGCGCGTTAATCGTGCGCAGGGAACGGCTGTCAGCGCAGTGACAATGCATTACACTGCCTGACAGTTTCCGGGAAAAAGGATAAAGGCATGTCGCACCAGCAGGATCCGCGCGCAGACCAGCGCTATGACTATACCGAGCAGGTTGGCCATCTGTTGCGCAAGGTGTATCAACGCCATGCGGCGATTTTTCAGCAACACGTCGGTGATTCACAGATCACCGCCGTGCAATTTATTACCCTCTGTGCGCTGCGCGATCGCGGTCCGAGCGCACAGAACGATTTAGTGCGCTATACCGCCGTCGATCAGGCCACCATTCGCGGTGTGGTTGAGCGTCTTAAGGCGCGCGATCTGGTCAGTCTGGGTCCCGATCCCACCGACAAACGCAAAGTGATTGTCATGCTGACCGATGCAGGCCATCGCCTGATTGACAGCACGACTGATAACGCGATGCGCATCACCGAAATGACTTACGGGCAGCTGAATCCGGCCGAACGGGTCGCGCTGATTTATCTGCTGAAGAAAATGCTGGACGATACGAGCCAGCCCTAACCCGGGGCGCTTAGCCGCCTCGCTAAGGCGGTTAATAATGAAAATGCTGGCACCTCAGACTGCCACACCGGTTTCACCTGCATCCACGTGCCATTACGCCCTTGAGGTGAACGGCGCGACTCACTCCATCAGCAGCTACCGCGATACCTCGCTGCTGCTGGTGCTGCGTAATCAACTCCAGCTTAACGGACCCAAATATGGCTGCGGCCTGGGCGAATGCGGCGCCTGCACCGTGCTGATCGATGGCGTTGCCGCGCGCGCCTGCGTCATCCCGGCGTATGGCGTGCGTCAGCGCGCTATCACCACGCTGGAAGGCCTGGGCAACCGCGAAGCACTGCATCCGGTGCAGCAGGCGTTTATTGAGGCGCAGGCCGCACAATGCGGTTACTGCCTTAACGGCATGATCATGACCACCGCCGCGCTGCTGCGCGCTCAGCCCTGCCCTGATGACCGGCAAATACGTGCGGCGCTGAGCGGTAATCTGTGCCGCTGTGGCACCCATCAGGAGATTCTGTGCGCGGTGAAGCGCGCCATCACCTTATGCCTGCAGCAGGCGGAGGCGGCATCATGAGTGCGGCTAACGTCCCCACGCAGCAGCAGTTGCTGGCAGCCAGCGACGTCCTGTTGATTGTCGATGAGATTCAGCCGCCGCCAGGGCTGGTACCCAAAGGCCAGACGCCGACGCTGAAAGCCAAAGAGCGCGCACTGTTTTTGGCTATTGACGGTTCCGGCAGCGTATGGGCCTTCAATGGCCATGTCGATCTCGGCACCGGGGTGAAAACCGCGCTGACGCAAATCGTCGCCGAAGAGCTCAGTCTGCGCATGGATCAGGTGCAAATGGTGTTGGGCGATACGCTGCGCGTACCCAACCAGGGCGCCACCATCGCCAGCGCCACCTTGCAAATTTCTGCCGTACCACTACGTAAAGCGGCTGCAACGGCGCGCCAGTGGCTGTTACAACAGGCCGCCGCGCGCTGGCAGCTACCGGTGGAGAGCATTACGCTGGACGGCGGTTTCCTGCAGCACCCCAACGGGGTGCAACTGTCATTTGCCGAACTGGTGCAGCAGCAGCGCAGCATCGTGCCGATTGATCATCAGGTAACACTCAAGCCCGCCAGTGAATATCGCTTAGTTGGTACCAGCTCAGCGCGGGTGGATATTCCCGCCAAAGCCACCGGCGAACTGACGTGGGTGCATGACCTGCGCGTGCCCGGTATGCTGCACGGCCGGGTCATCCGTCCACCGTATGCGGGCTATGACACTGGTAGCTTTGTCGGCACCTCATTGCTCAGCATTGACGAAAGCTCGATCGCGCATCTCGAAGGCATCGTGAAAGTGGTGCAGATCGCGGATTTTGTCGGCGTGGTGGCCGAGCGCGAGGAGCAGGCTATCGCCGCGATGGACGCATTACAGGTGCGCTGGAAGCCGTGGGAACACAGCCTGCCGGACCTGCGCGATATCGAACAGGCTATTCGTGATAATCCCCGCACCTCGCGCGTGGTGCATGACAGCGGTGAAGTGGATGCCGCGCTGGCGAATGTCGCGCAGCGTTTTACCCGCAGCTATGTCTGGCCCTATCAGTTGCATGCGTCGATTGGCCCTTCCTGTGCGGTGGCCGACTATCAGCCTGATTCGCTGCAGGTGTGGAGCGGTACGCAGAATCCGCACCTGCTGCGCGCCGATCTGGCATGGCTGCTGGAGAGGCCGGAAGAGACCATTGAAGTGAACCGCATGGAAGCCGCCGGTTGCTATGGTCGCAACTGCGCCGATGACGTGGCCGCCGATGCGGCGCTGCTGTCACGCGCAGTAGGCCAGCCGGTGCGGGTACAGCTGACGCGCGCCCAGGAACACGTGTGGGAACCGAAAGGCACTGCGCAGCTGATGGAGGTGGACGGCGGGCTGGACGCGCAGGGCAATCCGCAGGTGTATGATTTCACTACGTCTTATCCGTCCAACGGCGCACCCACCCTTGCGCTGCTGCTGACCGGCCGCGTCGATCCGGTGGCGCTGGCGTATGAAATGGGCGATCGCACCTCCATTCCACCTTACGATTTTCCCCATCTGCGCGTCACCATTGAGGACATGGCGCCGATTGTGCGCGCCTCGTGGATGCGCGGCGTTTCGGCCCTGCCCAACACCTTTGCCCATGAATCCTATATGGATGAGCTGGCCCACGCGGCAGGCGTCGATCCGGTGGAGTACCGGCTGCGCTACATTCAGGACGATCGCGCCGCCGAGCTAATGCGCTCCACCGCTGCGCGCGCAGACTGGACGCCGCGCACCGCCATTCAGCAGACCGCCAGCGAACCCGGCATTTTGCGCGGACGCGGTTTTGCCTACGCACGCTATATTCACAGCAAATTTCCCGGCTTCGGCGCCGCCTGGGCTGCCTGGGTCGCGGATGTCGCGATTGATAAGCAGAGCGGCGAGATCGCCGTTACGCGCATCACCGTAGGCCATGATGCCGGCATGATGATCAACCCGGAAGGGGTAAAGCATCAGATTCACGGCAATGTCATTCAGTCCACCAGCCGGGTGCTCAAAGAACAGGTGACGATTGAAAGCAACCTGATCGCCAGCCAGGAATGGGGCAGCTACCCGATCCTGACGTTTCCGGAAGTGCCGGATATCGACGTAATGATGGTGCCGCGCCCGCACGAACCGCCGCTGGGCGCGGGGGAGTCCGCGTCGGTGCCCAGCGCCGCGGCCATCGCTAACGCGGTGTTTGATGCCACCGGTATCCGTTTTCGCGAATTGCCCATTACTGCTGACAAACTGCGTCAGGCGCTGAACGGCCCCGATCCGCAGCCGGAGCCACAGCTGGCCGCACCGGCCCAAACCGTCCGCCGCCGCAGCCGAAAATGGGCGCTGGGTGGCGTAACAGGATTGCTCGGTCTCGCCGCTGGCGTGGCGATTAACGCGCTGCCGTGGCGCGCACCGATTGCGCCCGTGACACCCCCGGCCGCCGGAAGCTGGTCGGCGGAGATGCTGGAACGTGGCCGTCAGGTGGCCGCCGCCGGTGACTGCGCGGTATGCCATACCACGGAAGGCGGCGCGACCAATGCCGGCGGCCTGAAGATGGAGACGCCGTTTGGCACGCTGTACACCACCAACATCACGCCGGATAAACAGACCGGCATCGGCAGCTGGTCATTTAACGCCTTCGATCGCGCCATGCGCGAGGGCATCAGCCGCGACGGCCATCATCTCTATCCGGCGTTTCCCTACACCAGCTTTCGCCAGCTGAGCGAAGGCGATATGCAGGCGCTGTACGCCTGGCTGATGTCGCAGCCGGCGGTACAGCAGGCACCAGCAGAAAACCAGATGCGCTTCCCCTATAACCTGCGCTTCCTGATGGCAGGCTGGAACGCGCTCTACCTCGGGCGCGGCGAATTCCAGCCTGACCCCCGCAAAAGCGCCGAATGGAATCGCGGTGCCTATCTGGTGAACGGAGCCGGACACTGCGGTGCCTGCCACTCGCCGCGTAATTTGCTGGGCGCGGAAAAACGCGGGGACAATTTCCTCGTCGGTGGCTGGGTGGACGGCTGGGAAGCGCCCGCGCTTAATCAGCTGAGTAAAGCCCCGCAGCCGTGGACGGCGCAGTCGCTGTATAACTACCTGCGCAGTGGTTACGATGCGCAGCACGGCGTTGCCGCTGGACCAATGGCTCCGGTGGTAAGCCATCTCGCCACCCTGCCGGAAGCCGATGTGCGCGCCATGGCCAGCTATCTGGCGGATATCAATGGTCAGGCAGCGCGCCCTGTCGCTGCACCGGCGGCAAAACCGGCATGGAACACTGCCGCAGGGGAACGGCTGTTTAAAGGTGCCTGTCAGGCCTGCCACAGCGCCAGCGAGGGCGGACCGCAGTTGTTTGGCGTCAGCCCATCGATGGCCAACAGCAGCAGCATAACCAGCGCGACGCCGGATAATCTGTTACAGGTGGTATTGCACGGTATCGACAAACCGGCAACCGATGCGCTCGGTTATATGCCCGGCTTTGCCGCCAGTTTGTCGGATAAGCAGGTTGCGGATATTGCCGCCTGGCTGCGCCAGCGCTACGCATCTGACCAACCGGCGTGGCAGAATCTGAGCGAAAAAGTGGCGCAGGTACGCGCTAATCCCGGCAGCCACTGACCCATTCAGGCGCGCTGCCGGTCAGCGGCTTGCCCCGGATCGTGGCAGATCCGCGTCGCGGATCGTGCCCTGATGGGCCGGCAGAGTGATGAGAATGGCCGGATCGAGCAGCGCGCGGGCACCGCTGTCGCCCTGCAGTTGAGCGAGCGCCGCGCCATAGTGCGCGGCAAATCCCACCGGGTGGCCCGGCTGGTTTTGCCAGCTGAGCCGTACCTGCGGCGCGCCGTTGCGCAGCGCCTGCGCCACGCATTGATGATCCTCCGCCCTCACCCACGCCATATCACCCGGTACGATCAGCCAGCCATGCCAGTGGGCGGTGGCCCGCACGCCAGCGGCAATGCTTTCACCGCTGCCGGCGCTGGCAATAGTGCAGGTCGCGACGCCGCACTGCTGTGCCAGCTGTTGAATGGCGCGATCTTCCGGCCGAATAATGAGGAGAAGCGGCAAACCGCTGCGCTGCGCCTGCTGCAGCGTCAGCTTCAGCAGCGGCTGAGGTACGTCATTATCGTCAGGATACGGTGCCAGCAGTTTGTGCCCGGTACCGCCGGCCTGACGAAAGCGGCTGCCGAGACCGGCAGCAAGAATGAGGATGCCTGGCGTCTGCATACAAGGATGGCTTCCGGAAGTTGGGGCGCACAGTATGGCGCGCCCCGACCGGGTTAGCGACGGTTTTTCCACACCGTCTGGATGTTACAGAACTCGTGCACGCCGAAGCTGGAGAGTTCGCGGCCATAACCACTCTTCTTCACGCCACCGATAGCGACGCGCGGATCTGAGGCGCCGTTGCCGTTGATAAACACCGCGCCGGTTTCCAGCTGCTCTGCCAGTTCCTGCGCCAGCGCTTCATTGCCGCTCCACACGGTGGCGCTCAGGCCAAACTCGCTGTCATTCGCCAGCTGCAGTGCATGTTGCGCATCGCGCGCGACGGTGATCGCCGCCACCGGCCCGAAGATCTCCTGACGAAAAGCGGTCATCGCGGGCGTGACGTCGGCAAGAATGGTTGGCGCATAATAGTTGCCGACGCCCTCGATCTTGTGGCCGCCCAGCACCAGACGTGCACCCTGTTGCAGGGTTTCCTGCACCTGATGATCCAGTTCATCACGCAGATCGTAGCGTGCCATCGGACCGATATAAGTCTCTTCCTGCAGCGGATCGCCCACTTTCAGTGCCTGCACGGCTGCGCTGAAACGCGCCTCAAACGCTTCTGCGATGCTCTCTTCAATGATGAAGCGTTTGGCTGCCATACACACCTGCCCGCTGTTCTGGTAGCGTCCTGTGACCGCTGAGGCCACTGCTGCATCCAGATCGGCATCCGCCAGTACGATAAAAGGATCGGCGCCGCCTAACTCCAGCACGGTTTTTTTCAGTACCGCACCGGCCTGAGCGGCGATAGCCCCACCAGCACGCACGCTTCCGGTCACGGCGATGGCCGCGACGCGCGGATCTTTAATGGCGGCAGAGACACCGTCGTTATCGACGTTGATCACATTGAATGCGCCACGCGGCAAATCGGTTGCGGCAAACAGTTCCTGCATCAGCAAGGCGCAGCCCATGACGCTCGGAGCGTGTTTCAGCAGGTAAGTATTGCCCGCCAGCAGCATGCTGACCGCGCCACGCAGAACCTGCCAGTAGGGAAAATTCCACGGCATCACCGCGAGGATCACACCGAGTGGACGAAACGATTGCCAGGCCTGCTGGTTTTCCACCAGCGTGGGCTGATCGGCCAGCATTGCCGGCCCGTGTTCAGCATACCAGTCACACAGGCTGGCGCATTTCAGGACTTCGGCACGCGCCTGCGCAATGGGTTTACCCATTTCCAGCGTGGCGAGCGTAGCCAGTTGATCCTGACGCTGGCGCAGCTGCTCACCCAGCTGACGCAGTACCTTCACGCGCTGTGCCATCTCTGTCTTACGCCACTGCGCAAAGGCGCTGGCGCTTTGCTGTAAAGCCGTTTCCAGCTCGGCTGCACTCTGCAGGGGATAAGTGGCAATGATTTCGCCGCTGGTGGGATTACGTGAAATAACGTGATCAGTCATAGGATGCCTTCGTCAGATAATCGGGTTGATCAGAGTGAGATCTACCTTACGCCAGCCATCAGGTGATGAAAAATGAATAGATGAGAGCAAGTTGTTCACCTGAAATGAATTGAGAGGAAGCGCAGGCCTGAAGATTTTCACTTTCCACCCTCACAGGGTGATTTAAAGACGTAAGCGGATATTCTGCAGGTTACGCTTATCAGCATCAGTCGCCTCAACGGGTTATCCACTTATACAGTGATTAGATCTTAAAGAAAGATCATAAAGAGATCTAAAAGAGATCCTAAGAGATCCCCGATCGCGGCAGGCCGCACCCGACAAGGGCTGAGAAGGTGATCGTGTTCACTATAATCAGTAAAGTATCCACTATAGTCAGTACTTTATTCACTATAGACAGTAGAATGTTCACTATAAACAGTGTTAATGTTCACTGTAATCAGATACCGATCCTTTTCATCCACAGAATGAAGATCTCAGGCTATGGCAGATAAAGAGAGTGAAAACAAGGCGTTACTTGAACCTTTTCTGTCGGTGACGAAAAACAGTGGTGAAGTTATTCAGCTTCATCCCAATAAAAATAACACCGTACAACCGGTCGCACTGATGCGCCTGGGTCTGTTTGTTCCTACCCTGAAGTCAACGGCGCGCGGGAAATCCGGCGCGATGGCTTCAACCGATGCCACCAAAGAGCTCAAAAACCTGTCGCTGGTGAAAGCGGAAGGCTATGAAAAGATTACCATCACCGGCGCACGGCTGGATATGGATAATGATTTCAAAACCTGGGCCGGCATCATTCAGTCTTTTTCGCGTTATCCGTCGAAGGGCGACACCGTCACGCTGCCGTTTATCGACTTCGTCAAGATGTGTGGTATTCCCTCAGCCAACTCGTCCGCGGCGCTGCGTAAGCGTCTTGACGCCTCGCTGCGACGCATCGCAACCAATACCCTGTCGTTTGAGGGGAATGGTAAAGCCTATCACACGCACCTGGTGCAGTCGGCTTACTACGATCGTGAGAAAGATCTGGTGCGCATTCAGGCCGATCCTAAGCTGTTTGAGCTGTATAACTTCGACCACAAGGTGCTGCTGCAACTGCGAGCTATCTCGCGCCTCAAGCGTAAGGAGTCGGCGCAGGCGCTGTATACTTACCTGGAAAGCCTGCCCACTAATCCGGCGCCTATCTCCCTGGCGCGCTTACGCATGCGTCTTAATCTCGGCTCAAAAACCACCACGCAAAACCATGTGGTGCGGCGCGCCATGGAGCAGCTGAAAGAGATTGGCTACCTCGACTATTCCGAAGTGAAACGCGGCCGTTCGGTGTTTTTCATCATCCACAGTCGCACGCCGAAACTCGATGGCATCAGCAATCTGGAAAGTATCGATTCGCTGGAAGACCTCGATTTCGAAGACTGACTTCACCCATTCACTGTAATCAGTCAGCCCTCTTCGCGCAGTGTCACTGAGCCTAAAAGTGACACTGCCGCTTTCCCCTCATTCACTGTAATTAGCACAGCCTGATCTGTTCACTGTAATCGGTAGCATTCACTGTAATCAGTGGTCGCTGCCGGTATTGCCTGTTCCGTAAAAATCGTCATACCTTCCTTTCTATACATAACAGCGCTTTTATTGATAGTGGGTACTTACCAGGTGGGTTGACAGACATCTTGTCTGTGCCCTCAGATACCGTCTGGCTGATTACAGTGAATGTCTGGTCTGCCGGGCGATTCTGCTGACCACAGTGAACACGTAAGCATACGACCTCACTGATTACAGTGAACGCTTTATCGTATCTGACTGAAAATTAAGCGTAATAAACGATATACAGTAATACATTCACTGTATTCAGTAATTATGCTGTAAAAGTAACCAGTAAAAGTGACAGGGTTGGTCACTATCGCTGATTACAGTGAATCGTGGGAGGGTTTACCGACTATAGTGAACGTCATTTCATGACGAAACGGCTCTCTGCGTTACTGATTGCAGTGAACGTTCTCAACACTCCCCTGCCCTCACCGCAGGCACTGGCCTGCATGGAAGGGAAAGCCAGCTACTGACTACAGTGAACGTTATCGGGCTGAGGCTAAGCGGGCATTTACTGATTACAGTGAACGTGTTTGTCAGGTCTTGCTGCCTCAAAGCGCAGCGCGCGTCAGGTCAGCTACTGATTACAGTGAATGTTGGTAGCTGAGTGCCCTTCCCTGTGCCGCACGCCCCTCCCTCAACCTGGCGCGATAAAGATGATCGGGTTTACTGATTACAGTGAATGCTCAGTGAGGCAGGTCAGCGATTCAGGCTTAAACACGCTTTTCCTTTTACTTACTATAGTGAATGCGCCGCAGCGATCAGGTTATGAATATCTGCTCGCGGTCACATTACTGATTACAGTGAACATTGACGAAAAGGTATTCATAGTTTACTGACTACAGTGAATGTCGCCGGCATCGACGTCGCAGTTTACTGATTACAGTGAATCTTGTGCCTGCATCAATCGATGCGCTGGCAGATTGCCGCCAGTAAGGCGGCCCTTAACATGACACTGCACGGCGCTCGCCGCGGCGCAGCCCAATCTTCCTGCAGGCAATGCTCGCCAGCCCGCAATCGTAAACCGCGTAATTCTCATCGTGTGCAGCTTCTCCACTTCTCACTGGCTGGCAGCACCCCCTCACACCGTGCATTGCAGGCAGTCAGTGAGGGAAGAATGTAGCGGGCTTGTGCTGACTATAGTGAATCCTGACCATTTGGTGAGCAGATGATGCGCGGAATCACTGACTACAGTGAACATTTACTCTTGCGCACTGACTCACCCTGGCGCCGGTAGCGCTGTCCCTGCGCTAAGAATTACTGATTACAGTGAATCTTACGGCAGGGTTACTGATTGCAGTGAATGTTCTGCCGAGTACAGTGAACGTAGTTCATTCCTTTTCGCCACCCGCTGATTACAGTGAACGTGCGGACTGCTCTGTCAGGTAACGGCGCGCAGTATTTCACCTTCATCGCCCGCTTCTGCCACACATGTCGGTTACTGATTACAGTGAACAGTGGCAGAGTGCCGCCCTTACGCCGAGCACATTTTCATCAATTGATGGGTAAACAATCAACGCGCACTACTGACTGCAGTGAACGTCTGGTTTAACCCCCTATTGCAAAAGGTCTTTTTACAACGCGAGCCGATGATGAACAGATGAGATAGATTTGCCTCATGTGCAGGATTTCGGTATAAAGTCATAAATCCTACATGTGTGGAGCAAGTATGGCTAACGATGAGAAGCAGGTTCTGAAAGTCGCTCAACGCTCAGAAAGAATGCTGATGAGCCTGACGGAGCAGATTCAGGCGCAAAAAGAAGAGTTACACGAGAATACTTTTTACCAGGTCTATGCCAAAGCGGCGTTAGCCAAGTTGCCCAAGCTGACGCGCGCCAGTGTCGATTACGCGGTTAACGAGATGGAAGAAAACGGCTATCCGTTTGATAAGCGTGCGGCCGGCAGTTCCACCAAGTACGCGATGTCGATCCAAAATATTATCGACATCTACCATCATCGCGGCGTCCCGAAATACCGCGATCGCCATCCTGAAGCGTTTACGCTGTTTGTCGGTAACCTGAAAGGCGGCGTGTCTAAAACCGTTTCAACGGTATCGCTGGCGCACGCGCTGCGCGCGCATCCGCACCTGCTGTTTGAAGATTTACGTATCCTGGTTATCGATCTCGATCCGCAGTCTTCGGCCACCATGTTCCTGAATCATGAACGTTCGGTCGGTTTGGTTGAGGCCACAGCAGCTCAGGCGATGCTGCAAAACGTCAGCCGCGAAGAGCTGAAAAGTGAATTTATTGTGCCGTCGATTATTCCTGGCGTTGACGTACTGCCCGCCTCAATCGATGACGCTTTCATTGCTTCACGCTGGGAAGAGCTGTGTGCGGAGCATCTTCCGCAGCAAAACGTGCATGCGGTGCTGTATGAAAACGTGGTGGCTAAGCTGAAAAAAGATTACGACTTCATCTTTATTGACAGCGGCCCCCATCTTGATGCCTTCCTGAAAAACGCCATTGCCGCCTCCGATTTACTGATGACGCCGGTGCCGCCGGCACAGGTTGATTTCCACTCCACGCTGAAGTATCTGACGCGCCTGCCCGAGCTCATCGACATTATCGAAGAGTCGGGCGCCACCTGCCGGTTGCAGGGCAACATTGGCTTTATGTCCAAGCTGTCGAATAAAGCGGACCACAAGATGTGTCACAGCCTGGCGAAAGAGATATTTGGCGGCGATATGCTGGATGCGGCGCTACCTCGGCTGGATGGCTTTGAACGCTGCGGTGAATCGTTCGATACGGTTATCTCCGCTAACCCATCGACCTATGTCGGCAGCAGCGAAGCCCTGAAAAACGCGCGTTCGGCGGCAGAAGACTTTGCCAAAGCCGTCTTTGATCGTATTGAATTTATCCGCCTGAACTGAGGTTATTATGAGCGCAAAAAGAATCACTATTGGCCGCACCTTCAGCCAGAGCCCGTTACAAAATGAACCCAGCGAGGATGGTCACTCCCAGACGTTTATCCTTTCCACCGGTAAACGCGCCCTGTTCACGCTGGAACACATCACGGCTAAAGAGATAGAAGAACGTACGTACGTGGTGATGGAAACCAACGGCCGTGACCAGTCCGGTCTCACGCCAGAGTCACTGCGCGATATCATCCGTACCATTAAACTGCAGCAGTTCTTCCCGGCCATAGGCGTGAAGCGTGGCGATCGGATTGAAATCCTCGATGGTTCGCGTCGTCGGGCGGCCGCGCTGCACTGTAAAACCGGGCTGGATGTGCTGGTTACCGACGTTGCCATCTCTGCCGAAGAAGCCCGTCGTCTGGCGCAGGATATCCAGACCGCGCGTGAGCATAATCTGCGTGAAGTTGGCATGCGTTTGATGTCCCTGAAAGACAGCGGCCTGTCGCAAAAAGAGATTGCGCAGAGTGAAGGGCTGTCTCAGGCAAAAGTGACCCGCGCGCTGCAGGCTGCCAGTGTGCCGCTGGAACTGGTCACCCTGTTCCCGAACCATTCAGAGTTGACCTATCCTGACTACAAAACGCTGTTGCAGGCCTACGAAAAACTGCAGGAAACCGGTCAGACGGTAGACGCTCTGATTGAAACCATCGGTATGGATGTGGACAGCGTCTGTGCGCGTGAAGGCCTGGCGGAAGACGAAGTCAAGAATGGCATCCTGCGGCTGGTCCGTAACGGTAGCCAGACGCTGGTGCAGGCGCCGGCTAAAGATAAAGTGGTGGCGACACCGCTGTGGACCTTCGCGGATAAAGACCGTTACGCCCGCAAGAAAACGCGCGGACGCATGTTTAGCTATGAGTTTAACCGCCAGTCCAAAGAATTACAGGAAGAGCTGGATCGCGTTATCACCGAGACGCTGAATAAGTATCTCAATCAGTAATAGCGCTTCACCTCTGATGATAAGCAATCTGTAGCAGCACAATCCCGTACAACCTGAACCGTGCCGCTACAGATTGTTACCTCACCCACCTGATATCTCCCCCGTAATTTCACCCTTCGCCAGCCCGATTTCATAGCTAAGTGCATGAAATCAAATCAACCTTAGCCGGAATTTCAGGCTGAAATCGCCACTCCCTAAATATAATACGGTGAAACCGCGCCCTCGCCGTGTGTGACTTTGGTAATGGCCAGTTTTGCTGGATGCGAAAGCAACAGTGAAACCAGCAGGGAGAATCCTTAACGGAATCTGCCAGAATCAGGCGACGTTCGCCATGGCGATTTCACCTCTAACTGTTTGAAAAAAGAGTTTTTATCTGCAGGATTTCAGGCTGAAATCGCCCGAATTTCACAGTAAATCCTTATTCTCTCGTGAGGATAACGGGGATTTAGCCAGACGATATTCAATGTGTTATCCACAGAAAACGTGGATAACTTTTACTGTAGCCGCTATGCCATAAGCGCCGTCTGGCTGGGCGACTGCCACACTGCATCACGCACGCGCACCGGTTTATGAATCAAACCGAGCGCATAAAAGCGGTCAGCGATAGTTTGCTGTTCTTTGATGACGTGGAAAACCATGGCCCGCGTCTGGTGGCTGCGACGGGATAAGGCACGTTCCACGGCTGCGAACTCCAGCCCCAGTTCCTGCGCCAGCATAGTGGCAGCTTCATGGCGATGATTATCGATAAAGGTTCCGGTTTGCTGCAGGCTCGTTACCAGCTGCTGCACGATATCGTCATGCTGCTGCACATAATCATGGCGCGCCAGATAAAACTGGTGATTGCGCACCCGGCCTTCGCCCTTCTCCAGCACGCGCAAATCGGCGTTGCTTTCTGCGGCACTCAGCAGCGGATCCCACATCATCCAGGCATCGACGGCCAGGTAATCGCTGGCTGTGAGCGGATATTTCGGCGGCGTGTACACCACTTTAATTTCATCCAGACCGATGCCGGCTTCCTCAAGCAGCTGCAACAGCAGCCAGTGAACATTCGATCCCTTATTGACCGAGATACGCTTACCCCGCAAATCTGCCAGGCTGTGGATAGTACTGTCGCGTGGCACCACAATCCCGACGCTGCCCGGTGCCGGTGGCTCCCAGGCGATATAAGTCACGGCGTTACCGCTGGCCTGAGCGAAGATGGGCGGCACTTCACCGGTGGTACCAAAATCAATCTCATTATTCTGCAGCGCATACAACAGTTGCGGACCGGCAGGAAACTCGCTCCACACCACGCTGATACCTTGCTGGTTGAAGCACTGTTCCAGCGTCTGGCGCGCTTTCAACACGCCAAGATTGCCAAATTTCTGAAAGCCGATGCGCAACTCGCGTTCAGGGCGCGCGGCCCCGCTGGCGTGCGCGAAGGCCATGACGGCAGACTTACGCCGCCCTTTTATGACGCCCATCTGTGCCAGATGCGTGCGCAGCGTGTGCCGGCTAATGCCCAGCAGCGTGGCGGCCTGCGTCTGATTGTTGTCCGCTATTTCCAGTGCGTTACTGATCAGACTCTGAATCACCCGATCAAACAGCTGTTGCGGTTCGCGTGTAATCTGCTGGCGCAGAAAACTATCCAGCGTCGAATCGTCTGTTTCGCTATATCCACGTTCACTATAACCTGCCAGCCGCAACTGCGTCGGCGTCAATGTCTCATCGCGACTGAGCAGTACCGCATTGTGCAGCGTATTCTCCAGCTCACGAATATTGCCGGGCCAGCTGTAGTCGCTCAGCGCTTCCAGCGCGTCAGGCGACAGGCGACGCGCCGGACGGCCAAGGCGGCGTGCGTACAGGGAGAGGAAATGCTGTGCCAGCAGCGGGATGTCCTCGCGACGCTGGCGCAGCGGTGGCAGGGGAACAACGGCGATGTTCAGGCGATAAAACAGATCTTCACGAAAACGCCGTTCGCGAATTGCCTGCGCCAGATCGACATGGGTTGCGGCAATAACGCGCACGTCTATTTTAATGGCCTTGCGTGAACCGACGCGTGTGATCTCACGCTCCTGAAGGACGCGCAGCAGTTTAACCTGCAGCGGCAGGCTCAGTTCACCTATCTCATCCAGCAGCAGCGTGCCGCCCTGCGCCGCTTCAAACCAGCCGGGGTGCGCCTGAGTCGCGCCGGTAAAGGCACCTTTCTCATGTCCAAACAATTCAGCTTCTGCCAGGCTTTCTGTCAGGGCGCCGCAGTTGACGGCCAGAAACGGGGCATGCCGGCGTGGACTGTGGTGATGCAGATACCGCGCGACCACCTCTTTGCCGGTGCCGGTTTCGCCCACAATCAGTACCGTGGCGTCGGTGGGTGCGAATTTATCCAGCAGCGACTGGAAAGCCAGCGATGCCGGGTCGACCAGGCGAGGTGAATCTGGTTGATTGTAAGGTGTCAGCATGAGGGTGGCTCCTGTAAAGGTCTGCCATCACGCTAAACCCGGCAAGTGGCAATGAACAGCAGGAAAAAAGCATAAGCAGTTGCATATGCAGCAAATGCTGTTGGCGTTGCGTTGCAATTGCAACAGACATTACGCGCTCTGATGACCTAACTGACTGAAAATGCACAATCTCTGTTTCGTTAAAACCTGGCATGCTTTTCGCTTAAGCCTATATAACCAAATAGAAAGTTAAGAATGAACGTTTTCTCATAAAGTTATATAGGATAAGCATAATGGCCGATTCTGCGCACGAGAGCATAAATGTCTTCTGGTTCCTGCCGACGCACGGCGATGGCCGTTACCTGGGTACCACAGAAGGCGGACGCCCGGTTGATTTAGCCTATTTACAGCAGGTCGCGCTGGCCGCCGACAATCTGGGCTTTTACGGCGTCCTCATTCCGACAGGGAAAAGCTGTGAGGATTCCTGGCTGGTGGCTTCCGCGCTGGCACCCATGACGCGCCGGTTGCGCTATCTGGTCGCCGTACGGCCAGGGTTGCAGCCACCCACACTGGCAGCGCGCATGGCTACCACACTGGATCGTCTGTCGGAAGGCCGTCTGCTGATTAACGTGGTCACCGGCGGCGATCCGGTGGAGAACAAAGGCGACGGCATCTTCCTCAACCACAGTGAACGTTATGAAGTGACTCGCGAGTTTCTGGATGTGTATAGCCGGCTGATGCGCGGCGAAAAAGTGGATTATCAGGGCGAGCATATTCAGGTTGAAGGCGCTGAGGTGCTGTTTCCACCGGTGCAGGAAAACGGTCCACCGCTCTACTTTGGCGGCTCATCAGAGGCAGCGATCGACGTGGCGGCGCAGCAGATTGACACCTATCTCACCTGGGGCGAGCCACCGGCGCAGGTAGCAGAAAAACTGGCGGTCGTACGTGAGCGCGCTGAGTCACGCGGCCGGAAACTCGAATACGGTATCCGCCTGCATGTGATTGTGCGTGAAACCGAAGAAGAAGCCCGAGCGGCGGCGGATAAACTGATTGCCCATCTGGATGACGACACCATCGCTCAGGCGCAGAAGATTTTTGCCCGCATGGATTCCGCCGGTCAGGCGCGCATGAGTGCGCTGCACAACGGTTCGCGCGATAATCTCTACATTGCGCCGAATCTGTGGGCAGGCGTCGGACTGGTGCGCGGCGGTGCCGGCACCGCGCTGGTGGGCAGCCCGCAGCAGGTCGCTGAACGCATCCGGGAATACCAGGCGCTCGGCGTGACTAACTTCATTCTTTCGGGTTATCCGCATCTGGAAGAGGCCCATCGCGTGGCTGAATTACTGCTGCCGCTGTTACCGCTGGCCCACGGTCAGCAGCAGCGCGCCCGTACCATTAACACTGGCCCGTTTGGTGAAACCATCGGCGGCGATAAGCGCCCATCGGCGAAACAGACGAGCGCCAGCTGATGCAGGAGAAGGCGATGGCAACAGCGCACATCATTATTGTCGGCGGGGGCTTCAGCGGCACAGCGCTGGCGATTCACCTTGCCCGCACGTCGCTCGCGCCGCTACTGATTACAGTGGTCGAACCGCGCGCCAGCCTTGGCGCCGGTGTTGCCTATTCCACGCCGGAACCGGCACACCGCATCAATGTGCCGGCTGCGCGTATGCAGCTCAGCGGAGAAGAGCAGGGCGCCTTTGATCGCTGGTATCGTCAGCAACCGGAATGTTCACTGGATTCAGCAGCACACTGCGCCGATGGCGCGGTGTATCCGCAGCGTGCGCTGTTTGGTCGCTACCTGGCGCAGCAGTTTGCCGCCGCCGCTGAGGCGCATCCGCATGTCACTCTGCGTCACGTCCAGGCACGTGCGCTGGCGTGGGAAGGGCAACAACTGCTGTTGAGTAACGGTGAAACCCTGACTGGCGACATCCTGGCACTGGCGATCAGCCATCCACCGCCGTCGCTGCCACGCATGCTACAGCCGTTTGCCGACCATCCGGCGCTGATTGCCAACCCGTGGCAGCCAGGCGTGCTGGATAGCGTTGAGCCTGACTCATCAGTGGCGATTGTCGGCACCGGCCTGAGCATGGCTGACGTGGTGGCTTCGCTGGCGACGCGTCAGCATCAGGGGCCGCTGCTGGCGTTCTCACGGCGCGGACAACTGTCACGCGCCAATCTCAGCGGCGAATGGCCGGAGTGGACACTGGGCGCGCAATCTCAGCCCAGCGCGCGTCGCTGGCTGCGGCATATTCGTGATGAAGTCGCTCGCGCTGCCGCGCAGCAGCTGCCGTGGCAGCGTGTGCTTGATGAGGTGCGTGTGCAGGGGCAAGCCATCTGGCAGTCACTTCCGCTACATGAACAGCAGCGCTTTGCGCGTCATCTGCGTTCATGGTGGGATGTGCATCGCTATCGCATTGCCCCACAGGTCGCCGCCGTCATCGCCCGGCGACAGCAGCAGGGTAGCCTGCAGGTATTGGCCGCTCGCCTCGTGGCGATTCACGCTCACCCGCAGCAGCTGGAAATCACCCTGCGTCAGCGCGATGGCACCCGGCAAAACCATGTGCTGGATAAACTGATTGTCACGACCGGACCGGGACATGAAGCGCTTACGACCAGCCAGCCGCTGCTGCAATCGCTCAGTGAGCAGGGCCTGATCCGCGCCGATGCGCTCGGCTTCGGCATTGATGTGGATCACCACTCGCGCACCCTTAATCGGCACGGCCAGCCCAACGCACGCCTGTTTGTCGTGGGCCCGGCGGCGCGCGCCCGCTTTGGCGAGCTGATGGGGTTGCCGCAGGTGGCCGATCACGCGGCCGCCGTAGCGGATGAAATTCTTAAGGTATTGCCTGTCGCTCACGCTGAGCGATGTCCCCCTTCCGCCTCCTGAACACTCAACATCCTGATAATTAACTGACGAACGCCGGGTCGCTGCACGATCACGGCCTCGCTATGGAGATTGCTATGCCATCGCAACGCGAAATACGCCTGAATGCCTTTGATATGAACTGTGTCGGTCACCAGTCGCCCGGACTCTGGGCCCATCCCCGTGACCGCTCCTGGCAGTATAAAGATCTGGAATACTGGGTTGATTTGGCGCGCCTGCTGGAGCGCGGCAAGTTTGACGGCCTGTTCATTGCCGATGTGCTCGGCATTTACGATGTGCTGAACGGCAACGGTGACGCGGCGATACGTCAGGCCACTCAGGTGCCGGTGAACGATCCACTGGCGTTGATTACGCCGATGGCGCTGGTCACAGAGCACCTCGGTTTTGGCTTAACCGCCTCGCTGTCGTTTGAGCATCCTTATCCGTTCGCGCGCCGTTTGTCGACGCTGGACCATCTGACCAAAGGCCGCATTGGCTGGAACATCGTTACCTCCTATCTGGAGAGCGGCGCGCGCAACATTGGTCATAAAGCGCAAACCGATCATGACAGCCGGTATGACTATGCCGATGAGTACCTGCAGGTGGTCTACAAACTACTGGAAGGCAGCTGGGAGCAGGATGCGGTGCTGCGCGATCGTCAGCGTCGCATTTTCAGCGATCCCGGCAAAATCCATCCGATTAACCATCAGGGTACCTTCTTTAACGTACCGGGCATCCATCTGTGTGAACCCTCGCCGCAGCGCACGCCGGTGCTGTATCAGGCCGGTGCATCGAGCCGCGGCAAACAGTTTGCCGCTGAGCACGCAGAATGTGTGTTTGTCGCCGCGCCGTCCAAAGTGCTGTTAAAGAAAACCGTGGCCGACATCCGGCGTCGTGCAGCCGAAGCCGGTCGCGATCCGCGCAGTATTTTGATCTTCAACCTGCAGACGGTGATTGTCGGTGAAACCGATCGGGCGGCGCAGGCGAAGTGGCAGGAGTATAAAAACTGGGTCAGCTACGAAGGCGCGCTGGCGCTGGTTTCTGGCTGGACCGGCATCGACTTTGGACAATATCAGCCGGACCAGGTGCTTAAATACCTGCACACCAACGCCATCCAGTCAGCGGTTGAAACTTTCTCTACTGCCGATCCCGATCGTCAATGGACGGTGAAAGCGCTGGCTGACTGGGTGGGTATCGGCGGTTTTGGCCCGCTGCTGGTGGGCAGTGCGGCAACGGTGGCGGATGAGCTGCAAAGCTGGGTAGAGGAGACCGACGTGGATGGTTTCAACCTGGCGTATGCGCTGACCCATGAAACCTTTGAGGATGTGGTCGAGCTGCTGATTCCGGAGCTGCAAAAACGCGGCGTTTACAAACAGGATTACGCCGCGGGCACGCTACGCGAGAAGCTGTTTGCCGCCGGGCCGCAGCTCAGTGCGCCGCATCCGGGTGCTGGCTATCGCGTACGCAGCGCGCAGCAGCAGGAGGTCATATGATCGAAATCGAGCGCCTGAGTAAACACTACCGTGCGCCGGACGGTCGCGTCACCGACGTGCTGAAAAACATCACGCTGCAGGTGCCGGAAGCCAGCATCACCGCGGTGGTCGGACCGAGCGGTGCCGGCAAATCTACCCTGGCGAAATGCATCAGCCTGCTGGAGCAGCCGAGCGGCGGCAGCATCCGGGTTAACGGCAGCGATTTATCCCGGCTGGATGGCGAAGCGCTGCGCCGCGCGCGTCGCGCTATCGGCACGGTATTTCAGTCTTCCGCGCTGCTGCAGCGTAAAAGTGCCTGGGAAAATATCGCGCTGCCGCTGCGCTATCTCGGCGTGGTCGAGCGCGATATCCGCGCCCGCGTCGGCGAGCTGCTGGAGAGTGTCGGGCTAAGCCACAAAGCCAGCGCCTTTCCCGCCCAGCTCTCCGGTGGGCAGCGGCAGCGCATTGGTATTGCCCGCGCGCTGGCGCTACGTCCCTCTGTACTGCTGGCCGACGAAGCCACCTCCGGCCTCGATCCGGAAGCGACGGTCACCATCCTTGAGCTGCTGAAAAAACTGCGTGACGACTACCGGCTGGCAATCGTGCTGATCACCCATGAGATGGATGCCGTACGTCAGGCGGCGGATGCGGTTGCCGAGATTCGCAATGGAGAGATAGTGCAGTATGGCACCGTCAGTGCGCTGCTGGCACAGCCGGACAGCGTGCTCGGCCAGCGGCTGCTGCCGCTGACGGCACAAGTCAGTGATGCCGGACTGGTGCTGCAGCTTAGCTATCGTACCGATGTCGCGGTGGCCAGCGACTGGATTTCGCGCATCAGCCAGCAGTTCGCTTTAAAGGTGGAGCTGCTGGGTGCGCATGTCGAGCGGGTCAATGGCATCCAGGCCGGACGGTTGCAGGTGGGCATTCATTTTCAGCAGGAGCAGGTGCCGCTGGCACGGTTGCTGACGCAGCTGGAGCAGTATGGCCTGGCGGCCAGCGTTGCTGTCAGCGTGCCGCCGTTACGGGAGGCGGTATGAGCGTATCCGTGATAAGCCAGGACACGCCCTGGCCTGAAATTCCGGCACTGATGCTGCCGGCGCTGGGTGAAACCGCGCTGATGGTCGGCATCGTGATGCTGTTTGTGGTGAGCCTCGGTGGCGTGGTCGGCGTGGTGCTGTTTAACACCTCGCCGCGCGGCCTGTTTCCGCAGCGCGGCGTGCATCGGGTGCTGAGCTGGATCGTCAATATGGGGCGCTCGTTACCGTTTCTGGTGCTGATGGCGGCCATCATTCCGTTTACCTTCTGGCTCACCGGCACCACCATCGGCATTCCGGCGGCGGTGGTACCGATGATCGCCGCCGGTATTCCTTTCTTTGGCCGCCTGGTCGACAACGCATTACGCGAGCTGCCCGGAGAAGTTACCGCCGTGGGGCTGGTGTGCGGCGGTTCGCGCTGGCAGATCATCCGCTCCGCCCAGCTGAGTGAAGCGCTGCCGGCGATTGTCGCAGCTATCACGCTCAACCTGATCTCCATGATTGAGTACTCGGCCATCGCCGGCACCATTGGCGCTGGCGGCATTGGCTACCTGGCGGTGGTGTATGGCTATCAGCGGTTCGATAACCACATCATGATCGCCACCATCGTGGTGTTAATTGCACTGATTCAGACCATTCAATTTTTCGGCGACCGGCTGGTTGCGGCCTTGCGCCATCCTCAGGGGACATCGTTATGACAACACAAGAATTTGAGTTACGTAAAACACGCCGCTGGCCGTGGCTGCTGCTGATTATAGTGGTCATTTTGCTGGCCGCCGCTGGCTGGTTCTGGCGCAGCCAGCAGCCGCAGGCGGTGGTGTTTGGCACCACGCTGAAAGTGCATTATGAGCCGGCAATGGCCGGGGAACAGAAGCTGATCGACTATGTGGGTGAGCATATCGCGCCGGACTACGGCCTGAAGCTGGAGGCGGTCGGTGTGCAGGATCCGGTGCAGGCGGACCGTGCGGTAGCAGAAGGGCAGTATGCTGCGACGGTCTATCAGCATCAGTGGTGGCTGAAGCAGGTGGTCGATGCTAACGGCTTCCAGCTCACTTCCAGCCTGCCTCTGTTCCAGTGGGCCTTTGGTATTTACTCCGATCGCTACCGCTCGGTGGCGGATTTACCGCAGGGCGCAACCATTGTGGTGCCCGACGATGGGGCGAATCAGGGCCAGGCGCTCTGGCTGCTGGCGCGTCAGGGATTGATCACCCTCGATCCAACGGTAGAACCGCGCACCGCCAAACTGAAAAACATTGTCGGTAATCCGCACGGTTTCGTGTTCAAAGAGCTGGATCTGCTGACCATGCCGCGGGCGCTTAATTCGGTCGATGCGGCGATTGGTTATGTGTCGCAGTTTGACGCCGGTAAAGTCCCGCGTGACAAAGGCATTCTGTTCCCGCCCGCGCCGCGCACCTTTGCCTCGCAGCTGGTGATCGGTACGCCTTACCTGGAGCAGGAGAACATCGTCAAACTCAGACAGGCATTTGCCGATCCGCGCGTGCAGCAGTGGCTAAAAACCACCGATGACCCGCTGGTCAAAGGCGTGCTGGTGCCGGTTTCTGCTGAATAACTTTGCTGCCGAATACGCTACCCGGACCCGCATTGCGCGTCCGGGTTTTAGTGTTGGTGTCTTTATTATCTTATTGATTATATTGTAATTAATAGCAAATATTGTTGCTTTGGTTCCCTGCATAAAGCGCTTATAAACACCTCACCTGCACAACAAAAACAGACGTGAGGCGTTATGAGTACTCTTCCTTTAGAAAACACCTTGCCGGCTTCTCAACCGGTACGTTCGGTCAGTGATGTGGCAAGGCTGATCAACACCCGCAGTAGCAAAAACAACTATGCGCGCATGATTGTGTTTCTCGCGTTGGGTGGCGTGTTCCTCGACGCCTACGACCTGACCACACTGTCGTACGGCATCGATGACGTGGTGCGCGAGTTCCAGCTATCGCCGTTCACCACCGGGCTGGTCACCTCATCCATCATGGTTGGCACCATTGTCGGCAACCTGATTGGTGGCTGGCTGACGGATAAGTACGGCCGCTATTCGGTGTTCATGGCCGACATGCTGTTTTTTGTCGTATCGGCGATTGCGGCGGGCTTAGCACCCAACGTCTGGGTGCTGATTGGAGCGCGTTTCCTGATGGGCATTGGCGTGGGCATCGATCTGCCGGTGGCGATGTCTTATCTGGCGGAATTCTCTAAATTTGCCGGCAAAGGCAACAAAGCCGCACGGCTCGCGGCCTGGTGCCCGATGTGGTATGCGGCTTCCACTGTGTGTTTCCTGCTGATTTTTGGCCTCTATTTTCTGCTGCCTAAAGAGCATCTCGACTGGCTATGGCGCGCCTCGCTGCTGTTTGGCGCGGTACCTGCGCTGTTGATCATCGCGGTGCGCAGTAAGTTCATGAATGAATCACCGTTGTGGGCCGCGAATCAGGGCGATCTGACCTCGGCGGTGCGTATCCTGCGTGATTCGTACGGTATTCATGCACACGAAGCAGAACCAGAAACGCCACCCGCGGCGGCGGCGCCGAAGGTGAGTTTTCGCGTACTGTTCCAGAAGCCGTGGCGTGAACGCACCATCGTTGCCGGCGTAATGAATATCTGTATTTCGTTTGAGTACACCGCCATCGCCTTCTTCCTGCCGTCGATACTGGCGCAATTTCTTGGTGCCGGCGTGTTCGAGACCATCTCAGCTTCGCTGGGGCTGAACGCGCTGTTTGCCTTTACCGGCGGGCTGCTGGGGATGCGCCTGGCGTGGAAATATCCGTCACGCCACGTGGCGATCGCTGGCTTTGCGCTGCAGTTTTTGGCTCTGGTGGCGCTGGCGTTGATTGGCCACCCGCAGGCGCTGGTGGGCATCGTATTCGCGGTGCTGATGCTCGGGCTGTGGCTGTTCGCTGAAGGATTCGGGCCGGGCGCACAGCTGATGGTCTATCCGGCGCTCTCGTATCCCACCTCGATTCGCGCGACCGGCGTCGGCTTTAGCCGTGCGCTGTCGGGCATCGGCAGTGCGCTGGCGCTGTTCATTCTGCCGATTCTGCAGGCGGCGCTCGGCACCAACATGTTCTGGGTGGTATCGCTGGCCGCCATCATTCCGATCTTTTTCCTGCTGGCGGTGCGTCACGAGCCGACCCGCCACGACATCGACGACCTTTCCCCTCAGGAGTAAAACATGAGCATTCTCTCTACCGGTACTGACTATGACACGCTGGCGGCGCACTTCCGACCGCTGTTTGCCCGCATCGCGGCGGGCGCGGCGGAACGCGAGCGTACGCGTACCTTGCCTTATGAACCACTGCAGTGGCTGAAGGAAGCCGGCTTTGGCACGGTGCGTATTCCACAGCAAAAAGGTGGCTGGGGCGCCTCGCTGCCGCAGCTGTTTCAGCTGTTGATTGAGCTGGCGGAAGCAGATTCCAACCTGCCGCAGGCGCTGCGCGCGCATTTTGCTTTTGTCGAGGACCGGCTCAACCAGCCGGACAATGCGGAGCGCGATGCGTGGTTTCGCCGCTTTGTTGATGGCGAGCTGGTGGGCAGCGGCTGGACGGAGATTGGCAACGTCAGGCTGGGCGACGTGATCACCCGCGTCACGCCTGCCGCCAATGGCTGGACGCTGAATGGCGAGAAGTTTTACAGCACCGGTGCGCTGTTCGCCGACTGGATAGATGTTTACGCGCGTCGCGATGACAATCAGGGTGACGTGATCGCGCTGGTGAATACGCATCAGCCGGGCGTTACGCGCGAAGATGACTGGGACGGATTTGGCCAGCGCCTGACCGGCAGCGGCACGACGCGCTTCGAGCACGCGCATGTGGAGACGCAGCACGTGTATGATTTTGCCACGCGCTTCCGTTATCAGACCGCGTATTACCAGCACGTGTTGCTGGCGACGCTGGCGGGCATTGCGCGCGCGGTGGCGCGGGACGGCGCGGCAGCCGTTGCCGCACGCAACCGCGTTTACAGTCACGGTAACGGAGCTGCCTCGCGGCAGGATGCACAGGTGCTGCAGGTGGTGGGCGAGATCACCAGTCTGGCATTTGCCGTCGAAGCCACGGTGATTCGCGCTACCCATTCACTGCAATCAGCGTATGAAGCGCACTTGAGTGCCGATGAAGGGGCCATCGCCGCCATCAACAACCTGGCGGAAGCCGAGGCCGGACAGGCGCAGGTAATCGCCAGCGAGCTGGTGCCGCGTGCCGCCACCGAATTGTTTAATGCGCTTGGCGCATCGGATACGCGCGTCAGCAAAGCGCTGGATCGTCACTGGCGCAATGCGCGCACCGTCTCGTCGCATAACCCGGTAATCTACAAAGCGCGCGACATCGGTGACTGGAAAGTCAACGGCACGCCACCAACCGGCATCTGGCAAATCGGCAGGGGAGAGGGGTAACCAGTCTTGGTGAGCAAACGGCGCCGTTATCGGGCGCCGTTTAATGGCGCAGAACCCGGCTGCATCATGGAATTAGCACCTCATAAGCCGCAACCCGGCGGCTTAAGAGCGGTATTCAATAATATTGAAACCTTCATCAGCCGCTGGCGCTGAGAAATAACGGCTTATGATTTCAAACTGTTCATCTGAAGCGGCAAAATCGTGGGTGCCTGCTGCATTACGGGCACGTAATCGGCTCTTACACACCTCATCAGGGACGTTAAGGAAATGCAGGTGGTTAGCAGCACCTGATGCTTTAATGATACTCATCATCCATTCACGACTGGCGGGTGTATTAGCCGGAAAATCCAGTACTACCGACATCCCCGCGTTAAGTAATGACACCAGATGCGGTTTCATGGCATTTCTGAGCTTAGAGGAATACTGCACGTAATCCGCGACCGTGTGCATTTCATCGGCATAGAGCGCTGCAAGCCAGCGATCCTCACTGATAATGAGAGTGCGCGGTGCAGCGCCTAATTTTGCGGATAACGTAGATTTACCCGACGCAATTTTTCCACATAACAGGTGAAGCGTGGCTTTTTCAGGTGATGCGACATCGGTGGTGTTCATGGCTGACCTCACTGGTTGATTACCGGTAAGGCCCGCCTTACCGGCGGGAAAATGGCAAACGTTATCCCACCTGAACGTGCAAGGTGATAATAATGATTGCGGAAGACAGAGTTGAGCAAGTTTTCATCGTTTTAAACTAACAGGTTAAGTCTCAATAATCACCTGATGCTTTGCTTTAGCTGTGATGGCAGCGTGTTGTTGATAGAGGAGTTCGCAGGGGGGAGGGCCGTTTGGGGCCAGGAGCGGACATCGTTCAGGTGTCAGGCAGGTACATCAGGGACAGATTTTCCCCGGATGGCTGGCTTAATATCTGTTAAAGATTTCACACTCTCAGGCCGATAAAAACAGGAGCGACAGAAACGTAAGGAGATGCGCATGTATGGAAAACTGGTTATTATGGGAATAATAGTAACGTTGTTAAGTGGATGTTCGGCTGGGTTTAGGCCTTCTCTGGAAGACTATAAAGGTTCAGATGCAGCCAGGGTTCGTGCTGCATCTGAGGGCAATACCGCCCTGCAATTTTACGAAAAACAGTCGAGTGGCTGTTATAAAAAAGTTTTAGAGCGCCGGGTTACGGCTGGTCTGGCTATTCTCGGTATTCCTGTGTCAGGAAATAAAAAAATCGGAATGCCAGAATCAAGTAACAATAAAGGGGCTTTCATAAATGAATTTACGATCAAGCCGGGGCAACTGATAAGTATAATTCATTACTGGACTCAGCCGGGCTACTACCAAAATACAGAACGATCTGTCTCCACCAGATTCATTCCTCAGCCAAATCATGATTACGATATCGTCGTCACTGGCTCAGAATTTGGCGGGGATAGCGTATCGGTGAGAGATCTTGATCCAGGCGCTAAGATAATTGGATGGGAAGGCGATTACTGTCCCTCCGGTATACTTGATTAATTGCATGACGCTGATCACCGTTTGTACGCCTAAGCCCACCCTGGAGTGGGCTTTTTCATGTGGTACTCAAACCAGGCAGAGGTTGAGGGCAATAGCGGTTACGGGATTCAGCACAAGGCTAAGTCAGCGTAGCGGTGTGGTGCGCCAGGGGCCTGGAAGAAGACGGAGATAAAGTGCGTTTAGCGAAACGGTGCTTACAATTCATAGAGTTACATAATATTAATACCGCCAGACCACTTCATGCGCTGTTCTACACTTACACATTCAATCAAGCCGTTTGATTGAAAAAGCAGCATCACTGAGAGGGTGGCGACCGCAAAGCTTCACGCAGCCGCAGCCTTCATAACTGATCATGCACGTGAGGAGAACACCATGAAAGCAGTTATCTATAACGGACCTTTTGACGTTTCAGTCAAAGAGGTTCCGGATCCCAAAATCGTTCGCCCTACCGATGTGCTTGTCCGTATTACCACCACCAATATCTGCGGTTCAGATCTGCATATGTACGAAGGACGCACCAGCTTCGAACAGGGTCGCATCTTTGGTCATGAAAATCTGGGGCAGGTCATTGAAATCGGCAGCGCGGTTGAGCGGGTCAAAGTTGGCGATTATGTCTGCCTGCCCTTTAATGTCGGCTGCGGATTCTGTGAAAATTGCGAGAAAGGGTTAACCGGCTATTGCCTGACGGCAAATCCGGGTACGGCCGGTGCCGCCTATGGCTTTGCTGAAATGGGCGAATGGGATGGCGGACAGGCGGAGTTACTGCGTGTGCCCTATGCTGACTTTAACTGTCTGGTGCTGCCGCCGGATGCGGTTGAAAAAGAGGAGGACTACGTTTTACTTTCCGACATCTTCCCCACCGGCTGGCATGCCACTGAACTGGCAGGATTGCGCCCCGGAGAGAGTGTGGCGATTTATGGCGCAGGCCCGGTCGGCTTGATGGCGGCTCACTCGGCCATGATTAAAGGCGCATCGCAGGTGTTTGTGGTTGATACTCATCCGGACAGGCTGGCGCTGGCCGAACGACTGGGCGCTGTGGCGATCAATGGGGTGGGCGATGAGGCCGTAAATAAAATTCTCGAGTTAACCGACGGGCGCGGCACGGATTGCGGTTGCGAGTGTGTGGGATATCAATGCTGCAATAAACATGGCCACGAGGATAACTCTGCCACGCTTAACAGCCTTGTCGCGTCAACCAAGGCCACGGGCGGCATCGGTGCGGTCGGCGTTTTTGTTCCGCAGGATCCCGGAGGCGCGACCGACCTGGCCAAAGAGGGTAAAGTGCCTTTCGATTTTGGGAATTTCTGGTTTAAAGGTCAGTCAATCAAGACCGGTCAGTGTAATGTCAAAGCGTACAACCGCCAGCTCGCAAGGCTTATCCATCAGGGCAGAGCCAATCCGGCGCAGATCATCTCGCATCGACTTGCTCTGGCAGACGCTGCCGAAGGCTATAAGCATTTTGATGATCGTGATAATGGCTGGACAAAAGTCATTCTGAAACCCTGAAAGTCAGGTAACTCAGAAGAGCTAAGACACATTCAGGCGGTGGGAAGAGGGAGAACGAAAACTGCCTGTCTGTGGCTGACGATATCTGGCATGAACACCCTTATGACACATCAGCGTAACTCCGACAGATATTTGCCCACTGCTTATCCAGTTTGATGCACATGCGCAGCATCTCTTTCTCAAGGCACGAAGCCGCACAAAAATCACCTGACGCAGCAGAGAGATATCAAGCTTCGAGGCATTTTTGGCCATCGTCTGACATCATTCCTCCTCAGTTAAAGTTATTTATCAGGCATGAAAAAGATGACGGATTATTCAACTTTGTAATAACCAATTTTTTAATTATCATTTTTATAATTAGAAAATGCCCGCGATGAGCGAGAAGGGAACACAACATTTAAGTAATAATCGTGCGAGGAAGCCAAACGCCTGGTATTATAGTTATATAAATTATCATCACGGAGAAAATGCTAATGAAAATTACACTTAAAAAAGAAAATGGAACATCCGAAACACAGGATGTTGCATCTTTGATTATCACATTAAGTAATGGTGAAACTATTGAAATTAGTGACGAAAGCCAGCAGCGCCCGTCGCATCTTTCGGAAGGAATTACGGTGTGGGGAGGAAGCATGCCGAAAGAAGGCGCCTCCATTGACGACCTCAGGGCTTCAACGCGATCATTAGGTATTTATCCCCTGGCCGCTAATTTGATTCACCTTTTCCCACTCAGTAAATAGCCGCTAAATACAGCAGTATGTGAGTTTCGTCTGGGGGCATTTGAGTCGGATAATCGTAAACATCGGCTTTTGCCATAGAACGAATTGACGAACAGACCGATGTCCGCTTTGAGCGAAAAGCGGACATCATCCGTTTGATTTGCAAGCAATTCGGGAAACAGGTTGTTTGCGTATAGATGACTTTGCCGGCGTTCTCTTTTAGCCGGGCTTGCAGTCTTTGGTTAGTTGAACACACCGTTAATCACGGCGGTCACAACTGCTGTGCTCAACGCAATAAGCACTAAATCATCTCCAACCGCGCGCCACTCGTAGCCGGGGTAGTGAGGCAGCGCATTTATCATGGATGCTGGCAAATTTTTCTTAGCAATACCCGGTGGCAATGCTTTCCCACGCGCCACTTTCTTAGCGATTCCCGGCGGCAGAGACTGATAGCCTACCAGGCCATAGTTGACGGCGAGCGCTCGTGCCTGAGAGAAGCTGATATCAGATTGAACATGATCGGGGTGCCGGGCGTTCTTGCGATGTCCATGTTCGTTTTTCGACGATGCGTAACCCTGCTCTTTATTTCCGTGCGCGCCATTATTACCGTGATTGCCATTGCCATTGCCATTGCCATTGCCATTGCCATTGCCATTGCCAGGGTTTGCATAAGCCGGTGCAACAAAAACGGCGAAACCAATCATCAGAGCAAAGGTTGTTTTGAGCGTGCGTTGCGTGAGCATGACAAATGTCCTTAGTAGTATGTATTGCCTTATTGAAATATAGAACGAGGCGGCAATCTTAACCATCACCTCATTTCTGAAATATCAGTAATGTAATAAGCCGGACATGTCCGGGACTCACTCTGAACGCGGGCATTCCACTGCTCATCCTCTGAACCCAGGGGTGCGCCTGCCGGCTCGTGACTACTGAAAGAAATGTCCGCTCGTCGCGCAAAGCGGACATTGACGCCTGATATTAATTTAGAAACGTATCAGGATCACCGCTAAGTCGCCCTGAAAGGGGGCTAAAGCGGTAAAACGGTTTCCACGGTGTGCTGAAAAACGTACGGATCGGAAAGTAACTCAAATTGTTCGTCATCCGGATACGTCACTGCCACGTGATAATTTTCTCCCGCGAAGGTCTTTACTGACTGCAGATCCTTCCAGTAAGTTGCCAGAAAGAAATGCTCCCAGTCACCCTGTGTTTCTCTGCGCACATAAGCGCCTATATTCCCGGCAATGCTTCGTGAATGTTCCACACCTGTCTTCTCAAGGTGTTTCGCAAAATCTTCAGCGTGTTTGAGCGGAACACAACCGTGCCAGGTTCTTACAATCATTCGTTTTTCCTCTTAATGTGGCAAGGTTGTCACCCTATCATCGCAAGCCACTTAACGGTGTAATTTCTGAAGGCCGTGTTCGTTAATGCAAACTAAATTAATGACGACCGAAACCTATTCACTCTTACCTGTAGGTCCGTTTTTCGCTCATCGAGGCATTCGTCGGTGGGAAAGTCCGCTCCGTGCCGGCCCGTTATTTCTGTAGTCTGGCTGCGGCTTTCAGCGTCGCCTGCCGCCGCTTTTCAATAAATGGCGCAACCTGTTGCTGAGCTTTTTTCAGCTGTTCTTCAGATGCGGAGCGGGGCGAGCCACAGTCAAAGGGCGGGGCAGGGTCATATTCCATATGCAGCTGAATGTTTTGCGCGATATTCGGTCCGAACATCTCTGATACGACGCTGAGGGCAAAATCGATACCTGAAGTCACACCGGCGCCCGTTATGCGATTGCGGTCGCGTACAACGCGCTCATTTACCGGCTCTGCGCCCAATAGCGCCAGCTGATCCAGCGAAGCCCAGTGCGTCGTCGCTTTATATCCCTTCAGAAGCCCGGCCGCGCCGAGCACAAGCGATCCGGTGCATACCGACGTTACCAGCTTCGCCTGTTTACTTTGAGCCCGGATAAACGAAAGGACTTCTTCATCCTCCATCAGGTTTATCTGCCCCGGCCCGCCGGGAATACAGATGATATCCAGCGCAGGACACGTGTCGAACGTGGTGGTTGGCTGAATCGCCATCCCCCGGTCTGACACCACAAGCTCCAGATTTTTCCAGATGAGATGCACTTTCGTGTCTGGTGCCCGCGCAAAGACTTCAAACGGACCGGTCAGGTCAAGCTGCGTAAGCGCAGGGAACAGCAGCAGACCGATGGATGTAGATGTAGAATCACTCATAAATAATGCCTTCATCTAAAAGGTGATAGTGGCTTTGCCATCAGCAAAGGCAGTGGTTTGTGCAATAAAAAATGGAAACCCGTTACTGTCTGTCAGACTATCGAAATTAAATTAACCACGATGACACTCAATGCCAGGCCAATCAACATTATTCCTGAGATACGTTCCAGCCAGGGTAATAACCGGGAAAAGTGCTGAAGTACCAGACGATTGCCAATGAAAGCGGCGACCAGTAAATCCCATAGCAGCACGACACTAAACATCCATATGCCATAGACGACTTTCACATTCACCATCGCATCGCCACCACCAATAAGCGTGGCCAGACTCACGTAAAACAGCGCATTCTTGGGATTGAGTATTCCGGAGAGAAAACCCATGCCCAGTTCACGGTAATGGTTCGAGGCACCAGCAGGCTGAGTTACTGATTCCGCTGTTTTGACGCTGCAGGCAGACAATGAGCTCATGCCAGCAAAGCGGATAAAAAGCAGACCGACATAGAGTAAATAAGCACAGCCCGCGAGCTGAATAACGATAAAACTGATGCTCTCAGGATGGAAAAGCGTGATACCGCTGAAGGCAGCCAGTATAAACACGCCGTTCGCTATGGCTATCCCCAGGCAGACATTGGCGGCGCGCCGCCAGCCGGCTCTGATTGAGGTGCGTGCCACGAGAAAAAAATCCGGGCCGGGCGACAGCAACGCCAGAAAATGCGCTGCTGCCACGATAAGAAATTGCTGCAACACGGTATTACCCTCTTAAAAATTTTTAACAGGGTGCAGCTCCCGGGCAGGATTGTATTGAACAAAATTGCACTTGCTCAGGTTCGATAGCAGCCTGGCGTTACGCCAGTGTGGGCCTTAAATACGCGCTGAAAATGACTCTGGTCAGCGAAACCCAGCCGGTAAGCGATATCGGTAATGTCACAGCCTGACTGAAGCCAGTGACGTGCTTTGTTTATGCGCAAATTAAGCTGATAAGCATGCGGTGTCATGCCAGTCGCAGCGCGAAATGCTCTGATGAGCTGATAACGACTCATGCCTGAAAGGCTTGCCAGCTCTGACAGCGCCCACGGCTGCCTTTCAGCCTGCTGCAATACTTCAATCACGTTGTGTAATGCCCGACTGATGTCAGACGCCATGACAGGAAAGGCTTTCACCGGGCCGGTGCCATATTTACTGTCGCCAATAAACTCGATTAGCGCTGTATTTTTGTCTTCTGTACTGGCAGTCGAAAACAGGAGGTTATTCAGTTCACAGAAGCGATGATAGCGCTCTTGATTATTCGTCACCCGAACTTCACCCTGACTGATGAAGCCGCCTGAAACATCGTCCATTTCAGCAAGTAAAGCATTTAACCACGCGGCATCCATATGTAACATCTGATAGCTCCAGTGCTTGTGAGGCAATGGATTACAGGAGTGAACCGCGCCGGCGGGAATAAAAACCATCATTCCAGGTTGTAAATAACAGGGACCACCGGATGCGCCTGTGAACAGGCTGCCGCCTGCGTCAACTGCGCCAATTGAAAAGGTCGGGTGACTGTGTGGTCTGTAACATGCGCGGCTGTGACACGCGCGACGACTTTCGACAAAAACCAGCGACGGATCGCGCCAGAACTCTGTACGAGTGGCTACGCTGTCATTATCGCAATCGCAGCCGGAAGGGGATGTGCACGGAATGAGCATGCCTGTTTCCATCCTGGTACCTATTATCGTTGTCATGCCTGTGAGGCGTTAAGCCAGACACGATAGCATTAATTCAGATGCCTGACTCAGGCTGGCACGTCGTTGTCAGCCTGCTGCGGATAGGGCCGCCTGATGTTATGCATCACTGCATCAGACGATGCAGAGAAAAAGCGATCAGCAAGACTGGCATATTTCCCGGGCATCAATGAGTTTGTTTTATTCGCGAAAAATACTCTTGTTTGAATGACGGCGACAAGCCAAATGTCCATAAGCCTGAATGGCCGCGCTGGCATCGTCGCCATCCAGTGAAAGCATAATCACCCGATCGGAATCTCATCTATGTGAGTATAAATTTTTAACCCGAGTTCCCGCCCAATCCGTATATCGTTATCGGCGCCGTGCGACGCGCCCGGCATACGTAAGATCCCGTCGCAATGCTGAATCAGCCGATGTGCAACCGGATAAAGATAAGCCTCACTGATTTCATCACCGATTGCCTGAGAACCTGCGGCGGCGGCAAGAGGTAATGCCAGCCATTCCCCAATCACCGGCGTATGCCCTTTGTGGTAAACCTGTAGCGCAGCTTCGTCTAATTTCCGCATATTCGCGTGAATTAAAACCGTATCTCCTCCGGTGCCGCTGCGTACAGGGCCGGCGATCAGGATCAGCATGGTTTTGGCTCCTCAAAATGGACATTCATGGCAACGTATTGCAGTAACATGATGGTTTTCGCATCCATAATTTCCCCGCTGCGAATTGCGCTCAGGGCCTGAGTCAAAGGCCATTCCAGTACTTCAATATCTTCGCCCTCGTGGGCAAGACCACCGCCTTTGCTCTGGCGATCGTCATCAGCATATTCGGCGATGAAGAAATAGAGTTTCTCGGTCACCGAACCCGGACTCATAAACGCTTCCATGACTTTTTCAATATGCTGCACCCGGTAACCGGTTTCTTCTTCTGCCTCGGCGATAATGCGGGTTTCCGGCGAAGCGTTATCGAGTAGCCCGGCAGCCGCCTCGATCAAAAAACCGTGATGACCATTAATAAAAACCGGCAGACGAAACTGCCTGGTCAGCACCACGCTGCGCTTTTGACGGTTGTACAGAAGCACGACGGCACCATTTCCCCGGTCATAGGCTTCACGCTGCTGCTCCTGCCACGAGCCGTCACGGCGCTGCAGTTCGAAGGTGTATTTTTTCAGGGTGTACCAGTTATCGGACAATAGCTGCTCACGGATATTGCGTATTTTCTGCTGCATAGCTTGCCTCCTGAAGATGACAAAACAGACGCTATCATGCATAATCGTGCAAATTCAAGAAAAAACGTGAGCGGGTAATTATGCTATCGAGTCAGCGTAAACAACAGATTCTGAAGATTCTGGCGGCTGAAAATCAGGTGATGTCAGGTGAGCTCAGTCAGCGTTTCGGCATATCCGAGGACTCAATACGACGAGATTTGCGGGAACTGGCCGCTGAAGGATTGTTACAGCGTGTGCACGGCGGCGCGCTGCCGGTTTCAGCCGCGCTGGCATCCTTTGAAAAACGCAAAAACGTGCAAATGAGTTCCAAACAGTGTGTGGCGCAAAAGGCGGTGAAGCTGATTCAACCCGGTCAGGTGGTGATTATTGATGGCGGAACCACCACAGCAGAACTGGTGCAGTTGCTGCCAGCAGGCCTGGCTTTCACGGCGATCACCCACAGCCCCGGTATTGCGGTTGCGCTGGTGGATTTTCCACGGGTAGAAGTGATAACGCTGGGCGGGCTGCTCTATCGCCACTCGGTGGTCGCGGTGGGATCGGCTGTCCATGAGGCGGCTGCGCGCATCAATGCCGATCTGTTTTTCATGGGTGTTACCGGCGTGCATAAAACCGCCGGCCTCACGACCGGCAACTATGAAGAGGCTGGCATAAAGCGCGCGCTGGCGGGGAGAGCCGCCGAGACCGTTGTCATGGTGTCAAAAGAGAAACTCAATTCCGCTTCTGCCTTCGCGATTGGGGATCTGGAGCTGGCCAGTACGCTGATTGTTGATGGCGAACCTGATAAAGAGCTGCGCATGGTTTTACAGCAGAAGCATGTCTCGCTGATGTAGTGCTAATCGCCGTGTTTTAGCAAAACAGATCGGTTCATGATCTTCTATGGCCTGCCGGGTAAAGCGATTGTTGTCGGCTGTGTGTCAGAAGCGGACATCGAAAACGTCACTTTTTTAATTAGAGGATAACAGATGATAATCTATGGGCTTCAATGACTAAGCTCCATTAATTCAAGCGTCTGACCATCAGGGCTTTGTAAATATATTACTCTGGTTCCCTTCATGGGGCCTGACAACACTGTCTGAGGTTTACCCGGCGTCTTCCAGCCATAGTCCGATGCTTTGCTCAACAGTGTATCAAGATCTTCAACTGTAAAAGCAAGGTGAGCGTAGCCTGGGATATAAGGTGCTGAAGGTTCTGCTGGCTGCTCTATATTACTATATTGTAGTAATTCAATTTTGATACCAGCCAGTTCAAGCAAAGCCATCCGTACATCAGCTCCCCTTGCACCTGTGACTTCATCGATTATGGGTCCAGACATTTTTCCTTCGCGTATTAATTCACCTCCAAGGATATGAGTCCAGAAGAACACGGAGTCTTCAATGTTTTTAACTGAAAAACCAACGTGATTAACACTTAAGATCATTCGATTACCTGCTGAGTTTCGAAAATTGACCATCCAACTATATGAAAAGAAAGCTTTATTGCTACACAATAAATGCGATGGGATTTGTACAGGAAAAAGCATTACTGAAATCGGTTTAACTATGCATTTATGATGGATACACAGTATCAGATGGATAGAAACCAGCTCCCGTTGATAAATAAGCAACCATGCTATAAGCCTTAATGCCGTTCAGTTAAGTCCCAAATTCACTTACCGCACATTTCGTAGCGGCGCGATTAATCGCGCCTACTAATAGTAGCACCGTGCCCATCAATGCTTCGCGCAATAAATTGCACCGCTACAAAAATGTGCCTGCTGTTTACTCTCAATTGATAAGCATTATGCTATAAGCCTGCATTTTTTGTCGATAAATAGCTGATGACCGCTTCGCGCTCATAGCAGAAATGGACTTGTGCTAAGTCCTCTGTAGGCTAAAAGCGGACATTATTATTGATGGCCGCCGATAAAATGCTGACCTTTTGCCTGATCTTACAGCACTTCTACCACTTCAAATTCTTCAGCAATCAACTCCATATCTTCTGAAAAATGACCTTCACGGCTAAAAAAGCGCTGGTGTTCTTTCTGCCAGAATTCAAGACTTAAATCGCCTTCACCTTCTTTGCGGGCAAACGCTTCTGTAACATCACAAAAACGCACCAGCCGCAGTGAAATCAATCTGATCACACAGACCGGGGTATTCTGACCATCAAGAATAATGTTATAGCTCCCAATCTTCGGAGCAGACTCCTCCTGCTGGTAAGCGGTAAACGATCCGCAGGAAGCTGTTTTGATGCCTTTTTTTACCAGTTCTGCCAGCTTGCTGGCCAGTTCCGCACTGTCACCCATTTGCCAGGCATCTGCGCCAGGATACTTCTTTTTTATTTCCTCAACCGCAAACATGAAAATTCCCTCAATCGTCGGTGAATGAAAAGTTTCATCGTTTATAGCATGAACTGTACCGGTATTAAGAATCAGGCTGATCGTCGCATATTGTGGTTCACTTTTTGCCCAACGCGGACACTTACGTAAATCCAGACGACATGAGGCTAAGGACTAATCTGCAAACCTGCGCGAGCCAACGACACACAGGATCACGCCCAGTGTTATGAGAATCATCATCGGCCTTACCGTTTCAGACAGTAACGTTGCTGAAAGTCCGAGACCAAAGAATGGCTGCAGCAACTGTAATTGTCCCACAGCGGCGATGCCGCCCGCAGCCAGTCCCCTGTACCAGAAAATGAAACCAATCAGCATACTGAACAGCGATACATATCCCAGTGAAAGCCACGCCTGCAGGCTTATTTCGCCCATGTTCTCCGGCAAGGTCTCCAGGGTGGCAACAAGCATCAGCGGCAGGGACATAATCAGTGCCCAGCAGATAACCTGCCATCCTCCCAATTCACGCGAAAGCTTTGCACCTTCGGCATAGCCGAGGCCACACACAATCACGGAAGCCAGCATCAGAAGATCGCCGGTTACTGATACAGAACCTTTCTGGAGTAGGGCAAATCCCATCACCAGCAGGCTGCCGGCGACTGAAAAAATCCAGAAAGCCAGCCTGGGCCTTTCGCCTCCTCTGACAACGCCGAAAATAGCCGTCGCCATGGGTAGCAGACCGAGGAAGACAATAGAGTGAGCCGAGGTAACGTGCTGCAGCGCCATGGCTGTCAGAAGAGGAAAACCAACCACTACACCTGCAGCAACGACAACCAGAGAAATCAGCTGATGCCGCTGAGGACGAGCCTGACTTAAAAAGAGAATCAGCATAATGGCCAGTACACCGGCAATTGAAGCGCGTGAAAAAGTCAGAAAAAAGGGATCCATTTCCCGCACTGCTATGCGTGTTGCGGGCAAAGAGCCACTGAAGATGATCACGCCGGTCAGCCCGTTCAGCCAACCTGATTTCAGGCCAGAATGTGTATTTTTTACCCTGGTAACTGTCACAACAGACCTCATTAAGTTCGATAAATGATTTAACAGATAACGTTGACAGCCCCCATGCTAAGTACCAGCATTCAGGACAATCAAATAATTGTCATAGATACAATTCATGAAAGCTCGATACAAAGTCATCGTGGATGAATTCGCTTCCGCGATACGAACAGGCGCGCTCCTGCCGGGCGCCCGCCTGCCTACCCACAGAGCGCTGTCGGCTGAAAAGCACGTGTCACTGGCAACGGCTACCCGCGTTTACGCTGAGCTGGAAGCCATGGGGCTGGTGAGCGGAGAAACCGGAAGAGGAACATTTGTCAGGGAAATTTCGCTGCCCGCCGGGCTGGGTCTGGATCAGTACGCAGTGGCGTCTGACGTGCTCGATCTGAACTTCAACTATCCTACGCTACCGGACCAGGCGGAACGGTTACGCCAGGCAATGCGACAGCTGGCCACATCTGGCGATCTGGCTTCACTGTTGCGTTACCAGCCGCACGCTGGCAGGCAAAGCGACAGGGAGACAATCGCGTTATGGCTCAATGCCTCCGGCATGACCGCGTCTGCTGATGAGGTTTTGATTGTAAATGGCGCGCAGCACGGTCTTAGCGTTGCTGTTATGGGGCTGCTGAAACCCGGGGATGTGGTGGCTGTAGATGCTCTGACCTATCCTGGCTTCAAAGCCCTGGCCAGCCTCTATCATCTGGAACTGGTGGCGATACCCACTGATGCCAGTGGACCGGACCTGACGGCATTCAGGCAAATCTGCCAACGCCGGCGCCTGCGCGCGGTATATACCATGCCAACACTGCATAACCCGCTTGGCTGGGTTATGAATGATGCCCAGCGCAGGGAGCTGGCCCGTATTGCCAGAACGTTCGATCTTCTTATCATCGAAGACGCGGCCTATGCATTTCTTGTCCGTCGTCCACCGCCGCCGCTTGCCACTTATGCGCCTGAAAGAACCGTTTATGTTACCGGTTTTGCTAAAAGCGTTGCCACTGGCCTGCGCGTCGGTGCTGTGGTGTGTCCCGCTGAAATGCGAATCGCCCTGGAGCGAGCCATCAGGGCAACGACCTGGAATACTCCCTCCCTCATGGTTTCGATTGTCTGCGACTGGATTAAAGATGGCACACTTAAACGCTTTGAGGCGCTGAAAAGACGGGACGCGCGTCAGCGGCAGGCGCTGACGCGCAAAATACTCGTGAACAGTGAATGGGTAAGCCATGCCAACGCTTACTTTATCTGGTTATCACTGCCTCAGGAAGTAAGGGCTGACAGGCTTGTTCACCGATTGATGCAGCAAAATATCTCTGTTTCCACAGCAGAACCCTTCAGCACCTCAAACTGTGTGCCGCATGCTATTCGTCTGGCTCTTGGCTCAGTCACGATGAATCAGCTGAGCGAGGCCCTGGCGAAAATTAAAGAGGCTATTGAGTATGAGATTGATCTTTGAGCGCTGTCCGCTCCTCGCTCATAAGGAATTATAGCTGCGTGCATGCCCGATCTGCCTCTGGTGCGGATGTGGTTTCATCGTGCCCGGGCATCTGCACAGGCAGTGCAAAACCTCTGCGCCTGCTCCCGTGACGCTGTTCACAATCCGTGCAATTTAAAAGACACCGCGGTGACTTTTCAGTCGTAAAACCCTTAGCGTGGTGTTTTATATGTAACTTTATTGTTAATAATTAGATGTTTTAATGTTGCAAAATAGCAGTGAAAGCTATCATAAAGCTCTAAATCGTGCCAGAATCCTCTATCTATTAACATTTATTTAACATTTAAAATTATATAATTTAGCATTTATGGGCGTTTATCACATTTCCATCACATCTGCGCGAAAAGCGATGTACGCGTAAGTTAATCTCTGAGCGTGAATTAAATAGCAATCGTCTGTTCCCTATATCAGAACCTCATCAGAAAGGTACCAAAATGAAATTTAACCTCGCATTAGTCAGTGCATGTGTGGTTTCAGCGTGCATGTTATTCACAACACCCTCATTCGCTGCCAAACCTTACGATATCGCCGTGGTGGCCAAAGTTACCGGTATTCCGTGGTTCACCCGCATGGAAGTCGGCGTAAAAGAAGCCGCGCAGAAACTGGATGTTAACGCCTATCAGGTTGGCGCCTCCACGCCCGATCCGGCGCAGCAGGTCAAGGTGATTGAAGATCTGATTGCCAAAAAAGTTGACGCCATCATTGTGGTGCCAAACGATGCCAAAGTACTGGAGCCGGTACTGAAAAAAGCGCGCGACCAGGGCATCGTGGTATTAACCCATGAATCGCCGGACCAGCAAATTGGTCAGTGGGATGTCGAAACCATCGACAGCCAGAAATATGCGGAAGCCAATATGGACGAGCTGGCAAAAGATATGGGTGGCAAAGGCGGTTATGCCATTTATGTCGGCTCTTTGACCGTGCCATTACATAATGCGTGGGCCAATGCGGCAATCAAATATCAGAAAGAAAAATACCCGGACATGCATGAAGTCACGTCACGCCTGCCAGTGGCTGAAAATATTGATAAGTCATATTCCACCACGCTGGATTTGATGAAAACCTATCCTGATCTGAAAGGGATTATCGGTTTCGGCTCGCTCGGTCCGATCGGTGCCGGTCAGGCGGTTCAGCAGAAGCGCGCGAAAAACAAGATCGCGGTTGTCGGTATCGCTATGCCGGCTCAGGCTGCGCCATATCTGATGCGCGGTGACATCAAAAAAGTCCTGCTGTGGGATCCAAAAGATGCCGGTTACGCCCTGGTTTCGGTCGCCGATCAGCTGCTGCAGGGTAAAGAAGTCACTAAAGACCTGAGCATTGAAGGTCTGGGCAAAGCCGACGTCGATATAGAAAAGAAAGTGATTCGCTTTAATAAAATTCTCGAAGTAACGCCAGAGAATGCGAAATCACTTGGCTTCTGATCAGAATGTTTAACACCTTAATTTAACGGAGATAGTTTTTCTCCAGCGCCACACCAGGCAAATAGAAACAGATACGGCGTTGTATGTTGTGCTGTATCTGAACTTCTACTCAGAAATTGAAAACATATACCCTGAATAATTCGCGTCAGGCGCGGCGAAAGTCAGTGAAATTCGATGAGATATAAATGATTCGGATAAGCGACATCGCCAACACCCGGCTGGAAATAGGATGGGCAGGCTTAAGGATCTATGATGAATACGCTCAGCACGTCCCCTGCCAATGCTGAGGCCTTTATCAGCCTCGAAAAAATTAGTAAAAAGTTCCCCGGCGTATTAGCACTGGATAATGTCAGCCTGACGCTGAATAAAGGTGAAGTGCATTGTCTGGCCGGGCAGAATGGCTGCGGCAAAAGTACCATAATTAAAGTCATTTCCGGGGTTTATCAACCGGAAAAAGGCGCGGCCATCACGCTGGACGGAAAACTCTTTCATACCCTGACGCCGCAGCTTTCTTCTTATTACGGCATTCAGGTTATTTATCAGGATTTGTCGTTATTTCCCAATCTATCAGTCGCCGAAAATATCGTTATTCACCGCTATTTACCGGGCGGTGATTTCTGGGTACATCGCGAGTCAATGCGCAAAAAAGCGCTGGCGGCGATGCAACGGGTCGGCGTTGCTCTGGATCCGGATCGTAAAGTTGAAAAGCTGTCGATCGCTGACCGCCAGTTAGTGGCAATATGCCGTGCCATCGCTGCTGACGCCAGTCTGGTGATTATGGATGAACCGACGGCGTCACTGACCCGCAGCGAGGTGAATGGTTTGCTGCGGGTGGTGAATGAACTCAAAGCCGCCGGTATCTGCGTGGTGTTCGTCAGTCACCGTCTCGATGAAGTGATGGAAGTGGCCGATCGTATCAGCGTGATGCGCGATGGCAAACTGGTCGGCACCTATCCGGCCAGTGAACTCGACAGCCATGAGCTGGCGTTCCTGATGACCGGGCAGCGTTTCACCTATAGCCACCTGCCGCACCGGGCGCCGGCCGATGTAACGCCACTTCTGGAAATCAGCCGGCTGAGCCGCAAAGGGCAGTATCACAATATATCGCTGTCGCTGCGCCAGGGAGAAATCACGTCGATTATCGGCCTGCTCGGTTCGGGCCGCACGGAACTCTGTCTGAGCCTGTTTGGCATGAGCCAGCCGGACAGCGGAGAAATCCGCATTAACGGCAAGGTGGTGAAATTCCACTCTAACCGCGACGCCATTCGTCACGGCATCGCCTATGTGTCGGAAGACCGGCTGACGCAGGGGCTCATCATGGATCAATCCATTTATGACAACACGCTGGTATCGATTTTCGACCAGCTGCATACCGGCACCGGATTAATGGATCACCGCAAAGCCGCGGCGGTGGTTAAAGACCTGATCCGTGACCTGAACATTAAAGTCCCGGACAGCAGTTTACCGGTTAAAACGCTCTCCGGCGGCAATGCACAACGTATCGCCATCGCCAAATGGGTGGCGACGCGGCCCCATATCCTGATCCTCGATTCACCAACGGTAGGGGTGGATATTGCCAATAAAGAAGGCATTTACCGTATTGCCCGCGATCTGGCGGAATCCGGCATGGCGGTGCTGATGATTTGCGATGAAATCCCGGAAGCGTATTACAACAGCCATCGCGTGCTGGTGATGCGCAAAGGCGAACTGGTAGCGGAGTTCGCGCCGCACCAGAGCAGCGAAGCGCAGATTGCGGAGGTGATTAATGGGTAACAAATCGCTATCGAAACTGTTTACCCAGCACGAATTCTGGCTGGGATTACTGGTGCTGCTGCTGGTGGTGGGGCTGAGCGCCAGCAGCAGTGAATTTATGACGCTGGGTAACCTGACTGACGTCGCCACCAGCTATGCCATTCTGGGCATTCTGGCCTGTGGACTGTTTGTGGTGCTGATTGCCGGCGGCATCGACATCTCCTTTCCCGCTGTCACCTCCATCGGGCAGTACGTGATGGCGAGCTATATCATTCATCACGGTGGCAGCTTTCCGCTGGCGTTTGCCATGTCGATGGGAATCGGGTTGCTGCTCGGCCTGGTCAACGGTTTTCTGGTGTACTGGCTGCGCGTGCCGGCCATCATTATCACTATCGCGACGCTGAACCTGTTTTACGGTTTGCTGGTATATCTGACTAACGGTACCTGGTTGTACGGTTTCCCCGACTGGTTTATGAACGGGATCAGCTGGTTCTCCTTCACCGCCGCCGACGGTTACGACTATGGGCTGACACTGCCGCTGCTTTGCCTGCTGGGGGTGATCATCGTTACCGGCGTCCTGATGAATCGCACCCGCGTGGGCCGCCAGATTTACGCCATGGGCAGCAACCGTGACGCCGCATCGCGTCTCGGTCTGAACATCCTGCGGCTGCATTTTTACGTTTACGGTTTTATGGGATTGCTGGCGGGTATTGCTGCCGTGGTGCAGGCGCAAATTACCCAGTCGGTGGCACCTAATTCCCTGCTCGGTTATGAACTGACGGTGCTGGCGGCGGTGGTACTAGGCGGCACTAGCATGACCGGCGGGCGCGGCTCGCTAACCGGCACCATTCTGGGCGTGATGCTGCTGGCCTTCCTGCAAAATGGCATGACCCTGCTGAGCATTTCATCTTACTGGCATCAGGTGTTCAGCGGCGCGATCATTCTGGTCAGCATTAGCAGCACCGCGTGGAACGAAAAACGCAAACTGGCGAAGGGGATGTGACATGACGACGTTAAACCGATTCTTCCCCGGCGACCGCATCATCCGTTTGCAGTTGCTGATCATCGTGGCCGTTGCCGTGCTGTTCTCCTTTACGCTGGGTGGCAGCTTTTACAGCGTCGGCAATTTCCAGTCGATCTCCTCGCAGTTACCGATTCTGGGCATGCTGGCGCTGGGGATGGGCATTACCATGCTGACCGGCGGGATCAACCTTTCGATCATTGCCGGTGCCAACGCGTGTTCGCTGGTGATGGCGGCGATTCTGGTGGCGCATCCGAACCAGCCGGAATATGTCGCGCTGGCGCTGCTTGCGGGTCTGGCGGTGGCGCTGGTGATTGGGGTGCTCAATGGCGCGCTGATTGCCTTTATCGGGGTTTCACCAATTCTGGCGACCCTCGGCACCATGACGCTGATCGCCGGGCTGAATATTCTGCTGACCAACGGCGCGGTCATTTCCGGCTTCCCACCGGTAATTCAGTACCTCAGCAACGGCAGCCTGCTGGGTATCCCGGTCGCCCTGGTGTTATTCCTGCTGGTGGCGCTGCTGCTGTGGGTGTTTCTGGAACACACTACGCTCGGCCGCAGCCTGTATCTGATGGGTTCCAGCGAGCAGGCGACGCGGTTCAGTGGGGTCAACACGCATAAAGTTACTATCGCGGTGTACGTGCTTTCAGCTCTGCTGGGGTGGGGCGCGGCACTGCTGATGATGTCCAAATTTAACTCGGCACAGGCTGGCTACGGCGACTCCTATTTGCTGGTGACCATTCTGGCCTCGGTGCTTGGCGGCATTAACCCTGACGGCGGTTTTGGCCGGGTGATTGGGCTGGTGCTGGCGCTCATCGTGCTGCAAATGCTGGAAAGCGGCCTGAACCTGATGGGCGTCAGTAGTTACCTGACCATGGCGCTGTGGGGTTGTGTCCTGATCCTGTTTATCGCTCTGCAAAACAGAAAATCATAAGCGAAAGCTTTTCAAGAAAGGAAAGAACATGGCGAGTTATTTTATTGGCGTCGACGTAGGAACCGGCAGCGCCCGCGCGGGCGTCTTCGACATGACTGGCCGTATGCTCGGCCAGGCCAGCCGGGAGATCACGCTCTACCGCCCGAAAGCTGATTTTGTTGAGCAATCCTCTGATGAGATCTGGCAGTCCGTGTGTAACGCGATTAAAGACGTGGTCAGTCAGGCGGATATCAACCCGATTCAGGTGAAAGGCATCGGTTTTGACGCCACCTGTTCGCTGGTGGTGCTGGATAAAGAAGGCAAACCGCTGACCGTCAGCCCGACCGGGCGCAGCGAGCAGAACATTATTGTCTGGATGGATCACCGCGCGATCACGCAGGCAGAACGCATCAATGCCACCGGCCATCGCGTGCTGGAGTTTGTTGGCGGGATTATCTCGCCGGAAATGCAGACCCCCAAACTGCTGTGGCTGAAACAGCACATGCCGACCACCTGGAGCAACGTCGGACATCTGTTCGACCTGCCGGATTTTCTCACCTGGCGCGCCACCCAGGATACTACGCGATCGCTGTGCTCAACCGTCTGCAAATGGACCTATATCGGCCATGAAGACCGCTGGGATCCGAGCTATTTCCGCCAGATTGGCCTGGAGGATTTACTGGAAAACAACGCGGCAAAGATCGGCAGCGAAGTGAAAACCATGGGTGAGCCGCTGGGGCATGGCCTGACGCAGCGCGCTGCCGCAGAGATGGGGTTAATGGCGGGCACGGCGGTCAGCGTTTCGATTATTGATGCGCACGCCGGCAGCCTCGGTATTCTCGGTGCCAGCGGCGCATCTGGCGAATCAGCGGATTTTGACAACCGCATTGCGCTGATTGGCGGCACGTCCACGGCCCATATGGCGATGTCGCGCAGCGCGCGCTATATCGGCGGCATCTGGGGGCCGTACTATTCGGCGATTTTGCCGGATTACTGGCTGAACGAAGGCGGGCAATCTACCACCGGCGCGCTGATTGACCATGTGATTCAGTCGCATCCGTGTTATCAGGATCTGCTCAAGCAGGGCAAAGACAGCGGCAAAACCATCTATGAAGTGCTCAACGGCATACTGCGCAAGATGGCGGGAGAACCCGAGAATATTGCCTTCCTGACCAAAGACATTCATATGCTGCCTTATTTCCATGGCAACCGCTCACCGCGTGCCAATCCGACCCTGACCGGCACGCTGACTGGCCTGAAACTGTCACGCACGCCGGAAGACATGGCGCTGCATTATCTCGCCACCATTCAGGCGCTGGCGCTTGGCACTCGCCACATTATTGAGACCATGAACCAGAGTGGTTACTGCATTGATACCATTATGGCCAGCGGGGGCGGCACCAAAAATCCCATCTTTGTGCAGGAACATTCCAACGCGACGGGCTGCGCAATGCTGTTACCGGAAGAGAGTGAAGCCATGTTGCTCGGCAGCGCCATGATGGGCACCGTGGCGGCGGGTGCGTACGACTCTTTACCCGAAGCGATGGCCGCCATGAGCCGCATCGGTAAGACCATCACGCCGCAGACCAACAAAATCAAAGAGTATTACGACCGTAAATACCGTGTATTCCATGAGATGTACCACGACAGCATGAAATACCGGCAGCTGATGCAGGGAAAAGTCGAATAATTGCCGAAGAAGCAGGGCTGTAATCACAGCCCTGTGACGTAAGCGGCGGTTGCGGTTATTTTTGCCCATCCGCCTGAAGCACCCTTTTCGCCACAATCCGCATTTCCACCAGGGCGTTTTCCGGAATGAACTCTGACACGCCGATGGCAGACCATGCCGGGTAGGGGGCTTTGATATACACATCTTTGACCTTAGAAAATACCCCGATGTGTTTTTTAAGATCGATATGAAAGGTGGTCATCTCCAGTATATGTTCATAGTCCAGTCCGGCAGCGTTTAAATACACACCCAGCTTATAAAACGCATCATGGAATTGTTCTTCAGGGTGGGTACTTATCGGTTTGTCTTTCCGCGCTGCCGTCACCCCGGAAAGATACAGGGTGCCATCGGCTTCGATAACGGGAGAGAAGTGCCAGTCATGGTAATAGTGCTGAAATTCTTCAGGAACGATCGATTTTTTCATGGTTTTTCTCTGATTGATGACCTGGGCAATGGCCGCCTGTTTAAAACCCTATGCCTGGCGAACTGCCCGATCGGGTACTCTTAACATAAAACGGCGCAGAAGATCCGCAGCAGGTCGGTGTCATCGCCTTTTTTATTTTTCCGCAGGTGATACCGCTGAACGAAATCGGGTTATTGTCATGGCTCACCCTGCTTAACATCAGGCCGGACACAGTGTGGCAGACGGTGCCGGACGACTGAAGGAGACGATGATGCACCGGGTAGGTTTACTGATTTCCGATCATTTCCAGGTTCTGGGATTATCCACGCTGAGCATTTTTGAGTTTGCCAATCAGGTAAACGGCGAACCGTTTTACCACTGCACGGTTTATTCAGAGCGCGGTGGCGCGGTGCAGTCCTCTTCCGGCTTCGGCGTCGACAGCCAGCCGATCCATAGAGATATGGAAATGGATACCTGGCTGGTCGCAGGCGTAATGACACCGCTGGAGTTGCCGGCCACAGCGGGCATCGTTGATTTTCTGCAGGTGCAGGCGCCCCGGGCCCGCCGGGTGGCCGGGATCTGTACCGGCGCATTCGTGCTGGGGCAGGCCGGTCTGTTATCGGAGCGCCGCGCCACTACGCACTGGGTACATGCCCAGAGTCTGCAACTGCTGCACCCGACGACGCGGATAGAAGAAGACCGCATCTTTATTATTGACGATCACATCTGGACCTCGGCGGGACTCACCGCCGGACTGGATATGGCGCTGGGAATGGTGGAGAAAGATCTCGGTGCCGAAGTGGCGCGCAGCGTGGCGCACCTGCTGGTCATGCATCACCGCCGCTCCGGCGGACAGACGCAGCACTCTGAGATGCTGATGCTCTCTCCGCGCAGCGACCGGCTGCAGTCGGCGCTGGAATATGCGCGCAACAATCTCAGCAAAGCGCTGACCATCGAAGACCTTGCGGATGCCGTTCACCTCAGCGCGCGGCAGCTCAGCCGCCTGTTCCGTTCTGAGACGGGCAAGTCGCCGGCCAAAGCTATTGAGGGATTACGACTGGAAAACGCCCGCTTGCTGATCGAGCAGAGCAGGCTGCCGATGGAGGTGATAGCCCGAGAATCCGGCTTCCGCGATCGCCGCCATATGCGGGAAGTGTTCATTCGCGGTTACGGCATCCCGCCGCAGTCGCTGCGCACCGGTAAAGCCTGACGCGCGCTGTCACGCCTGAACGCCTTCTGATCACGATGGCCGGCATCCCGGTCATCATGTTGTCCGAAATCACGACCTTTCTCGTCAGCCGCGCCGGTGCGCGACTGCGTACTATGAATTCACCAACCCGATAACTGACAAGGTGAATATCATGACGCAGCAGACACACACCAACCGCGGCACTGCCGTTGTCACCGGTGCCTCTACCGGTATGGGCGCACTGTACGCCGGCCGCCTGGCACGTATGGGCTATGACCTGATCATCGTGGCCCGCAATCACAACCGTCTGAACCAGCTGGCTGAACACATCACCACCGACAGCGGTCGCAGCGTGGAAGTCATCACCGCGGACCTGGCCGATGCCGCACAGCTGAACGCGCTGGAAGAAAAGCTGCGTCAGGACGCGAGCATCACACTGCTGGTGAATAACGCCGGCATCGGCACCCATACCCCATTGCTGGACAGCGACGTGGCGCAGATGAACGCCATGATTAACCTCAACGTCATCGCGCTGACCCGCCTGACCTATGCGCTGGTGCCTGGCATGGTGGCGCGCGGACGCGGCGCCATCATCAACATCGCCTCGATCGTCAGCATTGCGCCTGAGCTGCTGAACGGTGTTTACGGCGGCAGTAAGGCTTACGTGCTGGCGTTCAGTCAGTCGCTGCACCATGAACTGGCCGGTAAGGGGATTCAGGTACAGGCCGTACTGCCTGGTGCCACCGCAACGCCGTTCTGGGATAACGGCGGTCTGCCGGTTGACCAGCTTGACCCGAACATCGTCATGAGCGCGCAGGAGATGGTTGATGCGGCGCTCACCGGCTTCGCCCGCGGCGAGCTCATTACTATTCCGTCCCTGCAGGACGAAGCGCTCTGGACCCGCTATGAGCAGGCGCGTCAGTCCATGATGCCGCACCTCGGCAGCGACGCGCCGGCTGAACGCTATCGGCCCGTCTCTGTGCACTGAACGCCCCTTATTCAGAATCGCAATCCTAATAACTGTCCCATTAAGGAATCAGATCATGAAACTGACCGATAACACCATCTTCATCACGGGCGGCACTTCTGGCATCGGCCGCGCAATGGCAGAAAAATTTCATCAGCTGGGCAACCAGGTGATCATCTCCGGACGCCGCGAGGCGCTGCTGCAGGAAGTCACCGCCGCCAGTCCGGGCATGGACTATGTGGTGCTGGACGTCACGCGCGCCGACAGCATTCAGGCCGCCGCACAGAGCGTGCTGGAACGCTATCCGGCCCTGAACGTGGTCATCAATAATGCTGGCATCATGCCGTTTGATAATGCGGCGGGCGAACTGGATGACGCGCAGGCGGTGACGCTACTGAACACCAACATTCTGGGACCGGTACGCGTCAGTGCGGCCTTTATCGAACACCTGAAGCAGCAGCCGGACGCGGTGCTGATTAACAACAGCTCGGTGCTGGCCTTCCTGCCGCTGGCGACCAACGCACTTTACTCGGCCACCAAGGCCGCGATTCACTCCTATACCCTGTCGCAGCGCTTCCTGCTGCGTGATACCGGCGTGCAGGTCATCGAAATCTCACCGCCGTGGGTGGATACCGATCTGATTTATAAAAGCGGCGACCCGCGCGCCATGCCGCTGGACGCCTTCATCAGCGAGACGTTTGAAAAGCTGGGTACCGACACCATCGAAGCGATTGTCGACCGCGTGCTGCCGGTGCGCGATAACCCGGGCGCGAACGAGCATACGCTGGTGAATCAGTTCAACCAGTCTGTGGCGGATAACCCGATTCCTGTTCAGTAAACATTTCAGGGGCAGCGCCCCTGAAGTTTATGCCGGAGAGAAATAATGAACGCTGTCATCACCTCTTCCCAGCGCCGCGCGCTGCGTGCGCTGAGCATTACCTACTTCGTTCAGGCTACCGGCGCGCTGTCTGTCGCTGGCAGTCTGCCGGCCATCTCTGCAGCCTGGCAGCTGACTGATGCGCAGAGCGCGCGCTTACTGAGTGTTTTCGGACTCACCTTCGCGCTGGCGGCTCCGCTGGTGCAGGTGCTGTTTGGTCACCTGCGCCGTCGTCGGCTGGTGCTCACCGGCATTGCACTGTTTAGCCTGGGCGCCTTCGCGTTTGTGCTGTCGCCGGGCTACAACGCACTGCTCGCCTCACGCATCCTGATGGGGGCCGGCGCCGGGTTCATCGGTCCGGTGTTGGTTGCGCTGGGCTCCGAACTGGTCCATGAACAGCTACGCGGCCGGGCCATCGGCATGGTGCTGCTCGGGGTATCGATGGCAAGCCTTGCCGGTATTCCGCTCGCCGCCTGGGTAGCCAGCCTGTGGGGCGCGAAAGCCCTGTTTGTGCTGGTCGGATTGCTAACTCTGCTGAGCGGGCTGAATATTTTGCTGACGGTGCCGGATGACAGCGCGGGAACGCGCATCCGCCTGCGTGAGATGGCCGGCGTGCTGGCCGATGGCAAATACCTGACGGCTTTCCTGGTGGTGTTTTTTATTACTTCCGGCGTTTACAGCTTCTACGCTTTTATCGCGCCGCTCATTCGCGACACCTACACTGGCGGCACGCATGCGGTCTCCGCAGCGCTGGCCGTGCTGGGCGTTGCCGGCGTGCTGGGCAATCTCTGGGTCACCCGCGCGGCGACATGCTTTACCGCTGAGAAGCTGCTGCTGAGCGGCATGACGCTGCTCATCGTCGATACGGCGCTTATCGCCGTGCTGCCGAAAGCGCTGGGCGTGCTGCTGGCGGCACTGGTGGTCTGGGCGTTTGCCACCGATCTGCTCTGGCCCAGCCAGCAGCGCCGGATCGTCGAGCTGGCATCAGTCCGCCATCGCGGCATTGCGCTGGCGCTGACCAGTGCCTTCATGTTTGGCGGTATCGGCTTTGGCTCGGCGGTCGCATCATGGATATATCCACTGGCCGGCTTTTACGGGCTGATCGGCATGTCGGTGGCCTTTATTCTGCTGGCGATGGTCAGTCTGCAGCTGTCAGAAAAGCGCAGGCAACCGGTAAACATCGCTGAGTGCGGTCAGCGTCAGGCCTGAATCGGCGGACGCCTCTTACCGGGTGCCGCGAAGCGAATGCTGGCCTGGCATGCTCTGCGTATTAAATACGTGACGCCAGCAGGGAAGGGGACCGGCTGGCTGCGGACAGGCTTTTACAGAACGTCCGGTATGCGATCCTGGCAGGTCCATGACGATGATAACTCTGGGAAACAATCTCCCGTTGACACCTTAAAATGCCCATTGTATAAAAGCCCGCTTCGTTAATGAGTTTCATTTGCATTAAAGCGGCGCGGGCTTCTCAAAACAATATCAATGGGGATAGGGGTTAATGAAAAAGGTCATCTGCACGTTATGTTTGGTGTTTGCATCGGTTAGCTCTGCGCTGGCCACCACCTATCCTCTCACGATTGAAAACTGCGGCTATAAAGAGACCTTCAGCAAGCCGCCTGAGCGCGTGGTGGCGCTGGGGCAAAATACCGCAGAAATTTTGCTGCTGCTCGGCCTGCAGGATAAGGTCATCGCCAGTGCGTTCTGGCCAACGAAAGTGTTGCCACAGCTGGCCGAACAGAATGCAAAAATCAAAACGCTGACGGTTGAAATCCCCACCCTTGAATCCGTGCTGGCGCAAAACCCGGACTTCGTTCCTGCCCAGACGCCGCTGCTGCTGGGACCCGAGAGCAAGGTGGCAAAACGCGAAGATTTAATCACCCTTGGCGTAAACAGTTATGTGTCGCCAGGAATGTGCGCCACCAAAAAAGCCGCAGGGGATATGTATGGCAGTCGCCAGCAGCTGTGGGATATGACGTACCTGTATCAGGAGATTCAGGACTTCGCCAAAATTTTCAACGTGGAAGATCGTGGCCAGGCGGTGATTGCCGATTTCAAAAAACGTGAAGCGGCACTGCGTCAGGAGTTTGGTAGCAGCAAGAAAGATCTCTCGTTTGTGTTCTGGTTCTCAAGCTCGTCACCGTCTGCGGATGCCTATGTGGGCGGTAAAAACAGTCCATCCGGATTCATCGCCAGCGTGCTGGGCGGGCACAACGCCATCACGTCAGAGACCGAATGGCCGACGGTCAGCTGGGAGAGCATCATCGCTGCCAATCCGGATGTGATCGTGGTCTCCAGTCTCGATCGCAATCGCTGGGCGCTGGATAAAGCCGAAGAGAAAATCAAATTCCTGAAAAGCGATCCTGCCGTCAGCCAGCTGGATGCGGTAAAAAAAGGCCACATCGTGGTGATGGATGGCCAGGCCATGAACCCGACCATCCGCACTATCTACGGAGCCGAACAGGTGGGTGAGCAAATGAGAAAACTGGAACTGAACTGATGACCATCGCTGTTGTTCAGGCGCGACAGGGGCTATTCCTGACCGCCTCGCTGGTGGCTGCCGTCGCGTTATTATTGCTGGTGATTGCGACCGGTGTCAGCGTCGGAGAACTGTCGATCCCGCTAAAAAGCGTCTTTTATGCCATCAGTAATAAAATGGGGCTCACGCACGTTCCCCTGAGCCGCATCTACGAAAGTGTGATTTGGGACTTTCGCCTGAGCCGGGCGCTGGTGGCAGCGTGCTGTGGCGCCGGATTGGCGATTTGCGGTGCCGTTTTGCAAAGCCTGCTGAAGAATGCGCTGGCTGAGCCTTATGTGCTCGGTGTCTCTGCCGGTGCCTCCACCGGGGCGGTTTCTGTCGTGGTGTTGGGCATCGGCAGCGGGGCCGTCTCGCTGTCGGCGGGTGCCTTCGCCGGCGCCTTCACTGCCTTTGCCTTTGTCGCTTTTCTGACGAAAGGGGCACGCGGCGGTAATGAACGCACCATCCTGGCCGGCGTTGCGGCTTCCCAGCTGTTTAATGCGATCACCGCATACACCATCAGCACCTCTGCCAGTGCGCAGCAGGCGCGCGATGTGATGTTCTGGTTGCTGGGCAGCTTCAGTGGCGTGCGCTGGCCGGAACTCCAGCTGGTGCTGGTGGTGGTGACCTTCGGACTGGCCATTTGCCTCTACTATTCCCGGGCGCTGGATGCGTTCACCTTTGGTGACGATGCGGCTGCCTCGCTGGGTATTGCGGTGCCTCAGGTGCGCCTTGCGCTCTTTATCACCACCGCGCTTATCACCGCCACCATCGTCAGCATGGCCGGTTCGATTGGTTTTATTGGCCTGGTGGTGCCGCATGTCATGCGTTTCTTCTTTGGTCCGCTGCATCGCACGTTGCTGATTGCCAGCGCACTGGCCGGTGCCATTCTGATGGTGCTGGCAGATATTGCTTCACGCCTGCTGATTGCCCCGCAAAGCCTGCCGGTGGGCGTTGTGACCGCGCTGGTTGGCGTACCGTTCTTTGCGGTGATTATCTGGCGTTCGGGGAATAAATAATGAGTATCTCCGCTGACAACATTAGCTGGAAGGTCGGAAAAAAGGTCATCGTCGATAACGTATCGCTGCACATTTCCCGTGGTGAAACTGTCGGGCTGATTGGTCCAAACGGCTGCGGCAAATCTTCCCTCCTGCGCATCCTCGCCGGCCTGCGGCGCCCGGATGCCGGCTGTGTGACGCTGGACGGGCAAAATATCGCCCGCATTGCCCGCAAACAGATTGGTCGTCGGGTAGCATTCGTCGAGCAGCACGGCATGACTGACGCCAATATGCGTGTGCGCGATGTAGTGAAACTGGGGCGCATTCCGCATCATTCTCCGTTTTCCAACTGGAGCGCGCACGATGACGAAACCGTGACGGCCGCTCTGCAGCGCGTGGACATGCTGGAGAAAAGTGAGCAGGGATGGCTGAGTCTCTCCGGTGGCGAACGTCAGCGTGTGCATATTGCCCGCGCACTGGCGCAAACGCCGAGCGAAATTCTGCTGGACGAACCGACCAACCATCTGGATATCCATCACCAGATGCAATTAATGCAGCTGATCAGCGAGTTACCAGTTACCAGCATTGTCGCCATCCACGATCTCAACCACGCATCGATGTTCTGTGATTCGCTGATCGTGATGCAGAACGGTCAAATCATCGCAACCGGCACGCCGCAGGATATCCTGACCGAGGCGCTGCTTTGGCAGGTATTCCGGGTGAAAACCAAAATTGAGATCTCCCGCTTTCATGGCAAGAAGCACATTCATTTCATTCTTTAGGGCCAGGTAGCATGCTTTCTTTCTCGCTGCGTCCTGTCTCTACCCTGCGCCCGGGCGTTTTGCTGGGCAGCCAGTTTGTTTTCAACATTGGCTTTTACGCGGTTGTTCCCTTTCTGGCGATATTCTTACGCGATGATATGTTGCTCTCCGGCGGCGTTATCGGGCTGATTCTGGGATTACGCACGTTCTCCCAACAGGGGATGTTTCTGCTGGGCGGTGCGCTCTCTGACCGTTACGGCGCAAAGATCATTATCCTGTGTGGCTGTCTGGTCCGGATTGCGGGTTATCTTTTGCTGGCGCTGGGGCAATCGCTGTGGCCGATCATTCTGGGTGCCTGTCTGACAGGCATCGGCGGTGCGCTGTTTTCCCCGTCAATTGAAGCGCTGCTGGCCAAAGCGGGAACGCAAAGCGAGGCGCAAGGCAAGCGCGGCCGCGCGGAGTGGTTTGCGTTGTTTGCGGTGTGCGGCGAACTTGGTGCCGTACTGGGCCCGGTGGCTGGCGCACTGCTGACCGGATTCGGTTTCCGTCAGGTGGCGCTGGCAGGGGCCGCGGTCTTTATCATCGCGCTGATTGTGCTGTACTTTTTTCTGCCTGCTACAGGTAACAGCAAACAGGCGCTCAAAATCTCCCCCTGGTGGATGACCTTCCGCCAGCCGCGTTTTGTCGCTTTCATCGTGGCTTATAGCTCGTGGCTTTTGAGCTACAACCAGCTGTATCTGGCGTTGCCAGTGGAGATCCGGCGGGCAGGCGGCAGCGAGAAAGATCTCGGCCCGCTCTTTATGCTGGCCTCGGTGTTGATCATCGCTTTTCAGCTGCCGCTGGCGCGCTTTGCACGACGCGTGGGAACGGTAAAAGTTTTACCGGTGGGTTTTTTGCTGCTCTCCGCCGCGTTTGCCAGCGTGGCCCTGTTCGCGTCAACCACGCCGCCTGACGGCTGGCTGCGATTGATCCCTGCGGTGTGTCTGGTGACGTTTCTGACATTCGGCCAGATGCTGCTGGTGCCGTCGGCCAAAGATTTGATTCCCCGGTTTGCCGACCCCGCGACGCTGGGGGCGCATTACGGCGCCCTGGCCACCGCCGGCGGCTTCGCGGTGCTGGCCGGAAATTTAATGTCTGGACCGCTGCTGGACAACGCGCTTGTCCCTTCAACGCAGGCTATTTATCCCTGGCTGCTGCTGGCGCTGTTTCCCCTGTGCAGCGCCGTTGCCATGACCGTGATTTGTCGCCCGCTGCGCAGCGCCCCGATCGGGAAACCTGAATAACCGTTGCTGCCATTCGGGTTATACCGCCGCGGTGCAGTAGCATGACGTGCACAACGCGGGCAGGGCAGGTTGCGCAGGCTCTCATCGACAAATGACCAGCCCGATCATGTGTAAACTCTACCTGGTTAACAACACCCAGAAAAACGTTTTCAGGAGTCAAGCCAGATGTTTACGCACATGCGCATTGCCAGACCCGTCTCCCAGCTTGAACGATCGGTGCTGATGTTTAGTCAGGGACTGGGTCTGCAAAAAATTGCCGAATTCCACGATCACGACGGTTTCAATGGCGTGATGCTGGGGCGAAAAGACCTCGACTGGCACCTCGAATTCACCTGCTGCCCGGGACATCCCGTTCAACCCGCGCCAACCGAAGACGATCTCCTCGTCCTCTATTATCCGGATGAAAATGCATGGAAGCTGGCATGTGCAACCATGATTGAAGCGGGTTTTAAACGGACGAATTCTTTTAATCCTTACTGGGATGTGAATGGGCAAACCTTCGTCGATCCCGACGGGTACCGGGTGGTGATGCAAAACAGGACGTGGGAATAACGGAGAAAGCCTCGTGCAATGGTTCAGTCAGGAAAAATTTGCGGTTCGTCTTGAGTGGGGACTGCCTGCGGTAGAGCATCTTGCCGGGGAAGTCGACTGCGCTGTCATTGTTGACGTTATGTCGTTCTCAACTTGCGTCAGTATGGCTGTCAATAATGGTGCCTGTGTCTATCCGTACCCCTGGAAAGATGCTTCTGCTATTGAATATGGTTTGAAAATGGGAGCCAGCACAGCGAGTCCGGACAGGCGATTCAGCGGTGAAGGTTACAGCCTATCGCCGGCTTCGCTAAGAAACATAAGCGAGGGTGAAAAACTGGTCCTCCCATCGCCTAACGGTTCAGCTGTTTCATTCAAAGCAAGGGATGCAGGAATAGCAGTGTTGAGCGGCTGTTTCAGAAACATATCTGCGACCGCGAATGCCTGCCGTTCCTTCAGCCGTGTTCTGGTAATTCCCTGTGGAGAACGCTGGCCCGATGGTAGCCTTCGACCCAGTATTGAGGATTATGTGGCTGCTGGCGGAATTATTGCTGCAATGGGGCGTCAAAATTGCTCACCAGAAGCAGAGGCTGCGGTGGCTGTCTGGCAGCATTACCAGAAGCAAAACCTGGTGCTTTTACGGGAGTGTTCGTCTGCAATAGAGCTGATGCAACGTGGATTCGCCGGGGATGTCGATCTCTGCCTTGAAGTAGACAAGTCCAGCCTGGAATGTCGGCTTTGGGGTGATGCCTATATGTCAGCATGACCGGGCAAAATAGTTTCTAACCTGACCAGACGGCGCGCTTTGTGCCGGGAGCGGACATCAATGAAAATTGCTGTAGATTTCACTCAGCGATGTTTCTCTAATCTGATATCTGTGTCATTGATGTCAATTTTATTGCCCCAGCCGAGCTGTATGTAAAATTTTGCTGCACGACTTTGTTTGTCAGTTTCAAGCCAGGCAATCTCATGATGCCTGAATAATTCCTTTTCCGCGATTTCAACAAGCCTGCGGCCTATACCCCTGCCTTCGTACTCCGGGAGAACAAAGGCAGCAAAAAGGCAGCCTTCATCAGGTAAAATCATAGAAAAACCAATAATTTTTTCGTTATCAGTCGCAACCCATGCACAGCAACTCTTTTCAATCAGATCAGCTACTACGTTTTCGGTAATCCCGATTCGCTGCATTTCCTCACGACTTAAATGATTCTCGATAACTGAGATTCTGACATGAAACATGCCATCGATATCAGCTGCCTTGGCTGTTCTTATATTTATGTTCAGAGGTATAACTCCATTCCAGGATAAGCATAAATTTTAGTATTGATGTCATTATTGTGAAGCCATTAGGGTTTCAATCCAAAACTGCTTGTAATGTCTGTTTTTCGCTTATACCAGACATCGAAGTGTATATGAATTCGCTTTGTATCAGAAGCGGTCATAGCCAGTGGTTCCATATTCCCGCCTTTTAACTTCTGCGTTTGCTGTCTATCGCTTTTTCATGCCGATGGCTTCGCTGACACAGACACTTCGGTACCGGCCGAAGCAACATGGCTTTGTCTTCATTAAGCTGTCTGAAAATTAACGAAGGAGCGGACCATGATTGCAGTACTTTTTGAGGCAGAAGCCCTGCCAGCAGCTCAGGAGCGGTATCTTCAACTTGCTTCTGAGCTGAAACCTCTTTTATCCGACACGCCCGGATTTATTTCCATTGAACGCTTCCAGAGCCTGACCACGCCCGGCAAGATCCTCTCTTTGTCCTGGTGGGAAGATGAGGATGCTGTCGCCGGATGGAAACGCAATGTGATGCATCAGGCCGCGCAGCAAGAAGGCAGGCAGTCGATTTTTTCATTCTACAGAATACGGGTAGCCAGTGTATTCCGTGATTACTCTTCTGATAAGGGAACCAATCCGCATGCATGACATTCACGTTATTCTCAAAAATAGCCCGGGCTCGCTGGGTTTACTGGGGAGTGTATTGGGGAAAAACGGTGTGGGTCTTGAAGGAGGTGGCGTATTTACAACACCGGAAGGCGGACATGCGCACTTTCTGGTTGAAGACGGTTATAAAGCGCGCACGGTATTAACTGAAGCCGGTTTTGAAGTCGGCAACCTATGTCGTCCTCTGGTCAGAAAATTAGCGCAGGAACGTCCCGGAGAGCTGGGCGAAATCGCTGACACGCTTGCCCGGAACGGCATCAATATTCTGGTACAGTACAGCGACCACCATAACCGGCTCATTCTCATTACGGATGATGATGTCCGGGCAGCCGAAGTAACCCGAAAATGGGCAGTAGCTTCTGAATGAACCTTGTTAACCAAACGCGCGAAAGTGAGCCGGATAATGTCCTTGAAACATCAATGGCAATGGTGGCATCTGCGCTGGCAGACCCGTCAAGGGTGGCTATTCTGTGCGCGCTGATGGACGGGCGCGCATGGACAGCGACCGAACTTAGCGTAGTGGCTGGCATAGCAGCCTCGACAACCAGCGGGCATCTGAACCGACTCCTCAGCAACGGTCTGGTCATTTGCATGATGCAGGGTCGTCATCGCTATTACAGTCTGGCTGGCCATCCTATCGCCGGATTGCTGGAAAACCTGATGGGGGTTTCCATGGGGACCATTAAGGCCCCCGTTTCCAGTACGCCGCTTCATCTGCGTTATGCACGCACCTGCTATGACCATCTGGCCGGCGAGCTTGCTATCGAAATTTATGACTTTATGCTTAGGGAAAACTGGCTGGAAGCAGAGGGTTCGGGACTGACATCAGCCGGCAAAATCCATTTTGAGAACATGGGCGTTTTACTTAACTCCCGCACACGGCGCAAGCCCTGTTGCCCCTGTCTGGACTGGAGTGAAAGGCGTTTCCACCTCGGCGGTGACGCGGGCTCAGCCCTGTTTACGCTTTTCCTGCAAAAAGAATGGGTAAAGCGTATACAGGGATACCGTGAAGTCAACGTAACCGATTCAGGCCGGGTGGCAATGAATCGGCTGTTTAAGCTGAAAATCAGCTGAATAAACATCAGGTACCGGTCGATGTGATCAGATGACCCGGCATGCCCTCCTTGTGAAAGGTTAAGCGGAGGGCGATACGTTTTCCCGCAGGATGCAGTAACTTACCGTCCGGCCGTGGAAAACAGGTTTACTCCGCTTCAGGTCAGGCGCTTAATCGCCAGAGCTTAAAGGGTTTATTTCTTATCCAGCGACCAGGTCGCGCTGCGCACATCGACTTTCACCGGCAGCAGGCCGACGCGGGTGAAGGTGTCCGCCAGCGCCTGCTGTTCCGCAAACACCTGCGGTGACATGCGTGACGCGCCATAAGGCAGGCGTTGCAGCGTGGTCTGCCAGATGGATTTATCCAGACCGGTAGATTTCGCCAGAATCGCGGCGGCTTCATCCTGATGCTGATTGGCCCAGTCGCTCAGCTTGCTCAACTCGTCAACCACCTGCTTAGCCGTTTGCGGGTGGTTTTCAGCAAACGGGCGGCTGGCAAGATAGAAGGTGTAGTGCGGCACCAGACCTCCGGCGTTGCGCACTTCACGCGCGCCGGCGTTGGCTTCGACCTCAGCCAGGTAGGGATCCCAGATCACCCAGGCATCGATTGCGCCCTTCTGGAAGGCGGCGCGCGCATCGGCCGGCGGCAGGTAAACCGGCGTGACATCTTTATAGTTCAGCCCGGCATCTTCCAGCGCTTTCACCAGCAGATAATTGACGTCTGAACCCTTGTTCAGGCCAACGCGTTTGCCTTTGAGATCGGCCACGCTTTTGATGGGTGAGTCTTTCGGTACTACGATAGCTTCGGTTTTGGGGTTAGCGGGTGAATGTCCGAGATAAATCAGATCGGCTTTTGCCGCCTGCGCGAAGGCGGGTGGCGCATCGCCGGTGGCGGCCAGATCGATACTGCCCACGTTCAGCCCCTCCAGCATTTGCGGACCGGCGGGGAATTCCACCCAGCGCACCGCAATACCCTCTTTTTTGAAGGTCTCATCCAGCGTGCCGCGATATTTCAGCAGCGCAAAAATGTTGGCTTTCTGATAGCCGATGGTGACGGTTTCCGGGTTGGCGGCGAAGGCGTGCGTTGCGAGCAGGCCGAAGCTGAGTGCCAGTGCGCTCAGGGCAAAACGTTGTGCTTTCATGGGACGTCTCTCGTGGTTTTTCCTCCATCCTGGCAAAGTTGTTATATAACCAATAAATAACTTTTTAATATCGCTTATAACTCTAATTCCAGCCTGCATCAGCATTCACTGTAATGGGCAAGTTGCATAGAGAACCGGATAATTAGCACGGTAATAATTTGTATAACAAATCAAAATGTCATCGCCGCAGGCTTCTGTCAGGATAAGCGATAACGTTGCCTGCTATAGGTTGCTCCCGTTCTATGAAGTGGTTTTCCCGAAGCGCCGTACTGTTCTCTGCCAAAACCTGTCTGGCCGCCTTTCTGGCTTTTTATCTTGCGCTGGAACTCAACCTGGACAAACCCGCCTGGTCACTGACCACCGTGTATGTTGCCTCGCAGCTTTATTCTGCTTCGACGGTGTCCAAATCGGTGTTTCGTTTTTTTGGCACCGTGCTGGGCGGACTGTTTACTCTGTTGATCTATCCGGCTACGGTCCAGTCGCCGATGCTGTTCAGCCTGTGTATTTCACTCTGGGTTGCCGTCTGCCTGTATCTCTCGCTGCACGACCGCACGCCAAAAAGTTACGTCTTTATGCTGGCCGGCTACAGCGCCGCCATTATGGGCTTTCCCGATGTGACCTCGCCCGGCGCCATTACCTATACGGTAATTTCCCGCATTGAGGAAATCACCGTGGCGATTGTCTGCAGCAGCCTGGTGCATCGGCTGATCTTCCCGGTTTCGATGCGCCATCTGCTCGAACAGAGCGTCGGGCTGTGGTATCAGAACGCGCGTAAATTGTGTAGCGAGCTGATGACGGCGATGCCTGCGGCAAAATCGCTGGAGCGCGAGGATATTCTGGTGCAGATGGCCAACTATCCGCTTAACGTCGAAACGCTGATCACCCACTGCGTTTATGAAGGGGATGCCGCGCGGCGGCTGGTGCGGCTGGTCAGCGTGCAGTATCAGCATTTGTCGTACCTTATCCCGACGCTCACCGCCATTGAATCGCGTCTGAATCTGCTGGCACAGCAGCAGATCCGCTTTCCCGATTATGTCGCGACGGCCTTTCAGCAATTTTTACAATGGCTGAACGGTGATGTGCAGCAGCCGGTGCGCGATCGCCTCACCGACGCTCAGGAACAGCTGCAGCAGGCCTGGCGCGCAGGGCGGCTTAACAGTGAAGAGAGCATTTTGCTCATCGGTCTGCTGGAACGGTTACTCAACTTTGTCCGTATTGCCGATGCTTACCACAGCGTCAGCGAGCGCGTCAGTGACTGGACGCCAGCGGTGAAACCGGGCAAGGCCTCACGCGCGCACAAGCATGTCGATAAAGGTCTGCTGTTCCTGTCGTGCTTTACTGCCTTTATCGCCACCTTTGCCAGCTGCCTTTTCTGGATTGGCAGCGGCTGGCGTGATGGTTCAACCGCGCCGATGATGGCGGCGGTGCTGTGTTCGTTCTTCGCCGGGCTGGATAGCCCCATCGCACCAATGAAGCTGTTTCTGAAGGGCGTACTGATCTCCATGGCGATCAGCCTGATTTACGTCACGCTGCTGATCCCACAGGCGGTGACGTTTGAAGCGCTGGTGATTTGCCTCGCGCCGGGATTATTTGCTTTAGGGCTGGTGATTGCCAATCCGTCCACCAACCTGATCGGTCTCATCGTCGCCACGCAGATCCCCGGTTTGATCGGCATGAGCCACCATTTCAAACCCGATTTGCAGCTTATAGTGAATGCCATGATCTCCACGCTGGTGGGCATTGCCGTTGCGCTGGTGCTGACGCTGCTGATTCGCAACAAACGCCCGGCGTGGACGGCCACGCGTGCGCTGCGCAAAGGCATTCGCGATCTGCTGCAGTTTATTACCGCGCTGCGCATGAACACCGCCACGCTGACGGCGCGGCAGCAATTTGTCGCACGCACGCTGGACAGGGTAAACGTGATTCTGCCGCGTAAACGTGTCGATCCGGCACCGGAACTGGTGGCGGGCGGTAACCTGATTGCGGAAGCCTGGCTCGGTGCTAACTGCTATGACTATTACACCCGTCATCGGCACCTGCTGCTGGCGAACCAGATAGAAAGCGCGGCCATGTTTCACGAGCTGAGTCAGTTTCTTAAGCAGCGGCTGAAAACGCTGGACAGCACGCCATCGCCGGCGCTGCTGCATGAGCTTGATGTGTTGCTGCTACGGCTGGAGGCGGCGGCGCAGCAGGAAAATGCGCTGTTTGCGCCGCTGTTTCATCTGTTCAATATCCGTTTGTCGCTCTTTCCTGGCGCGCGCTGGCCGCAGCCGCTGGCATAGCAAAACCGCACATAGTGTGATTAAGATCGCACTTTTTGTTAGGTCGTTAATAATAACAATGGTTACTATAACTCCCATGCAGAGCATTCAGCTCTGACCCAAACATTGAAGGAATATGACCATGAAAAACGTAAAAACTCTGACCATCGCTGCTGTTGCTGCTCTTTCTATGATCTCTTTCGGTAGCTTCGCCGCTGAAAGCATCTCCGTTCACGGCAGCACCCTGGATAGCGCTGAAGCCCAGGTTGCCGCTCAGGCTAAAGCGAGTGGTGCAGACAGCTACAAAATCACCAGCGCCCGCGCAGACAACGGCGTGGACATGACTGCTGAGCTGTACAAATAATAACAATCCCTTTCTCCGTTAACGTGCTTAGCCCGGGTTATCCCGGGCTTTTTTGTGCCTGCGATGCGGTTCAGCGCCGCGACGCTTTCATGCCTTCATTGAATACCGTACAGTGCCAGACGAACTAATTTCCGTGGGGAACGGTAACTGATGAAAATGATTGGCCTGATTGGCGGCATGAGCTGGGAATCCACCGCGCTCTACTACCGCATCATCAATGAACAGGTAAAGCAGCAGCTGGGCGGACTGCACTCGGCGCGCAGCCTGATGTACAGCGTCGATTTTCAGCAGATTGAGAAATTGCAGGTCGCCGGTGAATGGCAGCAGGCCGGTGAAATCCTGGCCGAAGCCGCCCGTAGCCTGGAGAAGGGCGGGGCGGATTTCATTGTGCTGTGCACCAACACCATGCACAAAGTCGCCGATCAGATCACCACGGCCACCCGCATTCCGCTGCTGCATATCGCTGACGCCACGGCACAACGCATTCGTCAGGCCGGCGTGAAACGCGTCGGTCTGCTGGCGACCGCGTTCACCATGGAGCAGGAATTCTATAAAGGCCGCCTTGAGCAGCAATATGACATCGAGGTGCTGGTACCGGACGCTCCCGGACGTAAAACGGTGCACGACATTATTTATCAGGAGCTGTGCCTCGGCGTGATTCGTGATGAGTCACGCGCGCAGTACCGTGACATCATCGCTCAGCTGGTGGCACAAGGGGCTGAAGCCATTATCCTTGGCTGTACCGAAATCACGCTGCTGGTTAAAGCGGAGGATGCGGCGGTGCCGCTGTTCGATACCACATTAATCCATGCGCAGGACGCGGTGAAGCTGGCGCTGGCAACAAATAACTAGCCTGCTAATTATAAGCTGTGTTATTATGTGTTCATTGAAGGCACAACGCCGACCCGCATGGTCGCACAGGGATGTGCCAGAACTGGCTGCCAGCACTGGCAGCCTTTTTTGTGGCTGAAAAAGCGTCAGAACGCTGTTTCCAGTGAATCGGTGACGCAATAGTCATCATTCACCAACGGTAGATAACGCCACTTGTCAAATGCGGTACAGGGATGAGAAATGCCGCAGCCAATCCAGTCGCCCGGTTGCAGCGGATCGTCCGCCGGTAACTGCAAATAAGCGTGCTGATCGTTGACGTCGGTGATGCGCAAATGCGTAGCCGCGCGCGGTGCGCTGCCGTCCGCCTGACGAATCCACAGCGGATTGGGCAGATCCTGATCGAACGGCACATCGCGCCGGCCGAAATCGACAAAGGCCAGCCCCGGCTCCGGACGCGATAACACGCGGCCCCAGATCTCCAGTGCGGCGCTGAAATGGTGCGTTGCACCCGGCTGCGCAAAGGGGGCAATGCGTGCATATAAGCCGCTGTCGTGTGCCATGTACGCACCTGATCGAATCAGCGGCGTGACCGGCAGCGGCAACTGTGCCGCGCTGAAGCAGGCCGCGACCACATCGAACCACGCGCCACCGCCGGCGCTGAGAATAATTTCTCCGCTGGCAAACAGCTGGTGTTCAGCCAGCAGCGCGGCGGTCGCGATCATCATCTCGCAGTAATCTTTCACCCGCTGCACGCCTGCGGCATCGCGTCCGGCACCCAGCGCACCTTCATAACCGGCCACCCCCACCAGCTGCAGCGAGCGGCTGTCATGGATTGCCTGGGCGATTTCCAGCGCGGTCAGCGGCGAGCGACAGCCGGTGCGGCCGCCGCTGACCGACATCTCCAGCAGCACGGCGATCTGTGCGCCGCCAAGATGCTGCTCAAGCAGTTTTACGCCCTGCAGCGAATCCACATAACAGAGAAAGCCGTGGTCGGGATGCTGCTGTTGCCACTGGCCAATCCAGCGGATCCCGGCGGGATCCACCAGTTCATTGGCGAGAAATACGTTGCGGATGCCAAACTGGCGCAGCGCGCGCACCTGGGCCGGCGTCGCTGCGCTCAGGCCCCAGGCGCCGCCTTCACTGACGGCACGGCGCAGAATTGCCGGCGACATCGAGGTTTTGCCGTGCGCGGCCAGCATCACGCCGTTTTCCTGGCAGAACGCCGCCAGTTGCCGCAGGTTATTCTCCAGCGCCGATTGTTTCATCAGCATCAACGGTGAAAAAACTTCAGGGCTGTTAAACACCGGCGTGCCGTTAGCCAGCGGCTGATTGCCCGTTCCGGCCACGGATTTAAAACGCGGCGCAGGCTGCAGCGCATCCAGCGCGCCGTCGGCCTGCAAAGGGAAGTGAATCGACATCCTGCCTCCTGTTAGTGCTCAAGCACGCGCGACAAAAACTGCTGGGTGCGCGGATTCTGCGGATTAACAAAAATCTGCTCCGGCGAACCCTGTTCGGCGATCACCCCCTGGTCCATAAACACCACGCGATCGGCGGTTTTACGCGCAAAGCCCATCTCATGCGTCACCACCACCATGGTCATGCCTTCACGGGCCAGACTGCGCATCACTTCCATCACTTCACCAACCAGTTCGGGATCGAGCGCGGAGGTGGCTTCATCGAAGAACATGATTTTCGGCTCGACCGCCAGCGCGCGGGCAATCGCCACACGCTGTTGCTGCCCGCCGGAAAGCTGAGCCGGATAGTGATGCGCGCGCTCCGCCAGGCCAACGCGCGTCAGCGCCGCCATGCCGCGTTTGTTCGCTTCCGCTTCGGACAGCTTCTGCGCTTTAATCAGCGCCAGCGTCACGTTGCCGAGTGCGGTTTTATGCGGGAACAGGTTGAACTGCTGAAACACCATGCCGACGTGGCCGCAAATTTCACTGCTGCGTTTACGGTCGTGCAGCGGTACTTCATTGACCCAGATTTCGCCGCCGTCGGCGGTTTCCAGACCACTCATAATGCGCAGCACGGTACTTTTTCCCGAGCCGGAGGCGCCAATCAGCACCAGCACTTCGCCCGGCGACACGTCCAGGCTGATCTCTTTCAGTACCTGAGTTGCGCCAAAGGATTTGGTAATACGGCTCAGCGTAATGGCGGATTTGCTCATGATAACTGGCTCCTGGTTTGATGATGTTGAACCCAACGGGAAAGCGGAAAGCAGACAGCGAAGTAGAGCAGGGCGACCATGCCGTAAACCACCACCGGCTGGCCAATGCGATCAACAATCGCCTGCCCCTGGTGCATCAGCTCCGACATGCCGATCATGCTGACAATTGACGTATCTTTGATCAGTGAAAGATACTGACCCACCAGCGGCGGCAGCACGATGCCGCGCGTTTGTGGCAACACTACGCTGAGAAACGTCTGGCGTTTTGATAATCCGAGGATCCACGACACTTCCCACTGCCCTTTCGGCACGGCTTCAATGCCGGCCCGGAACACTTCAGCAATGTAAGCGCCCTGATAAATGCTCAGGCCCAGAATGCCGGCGGCGAACAAGTTGATTTCATAACCAAAATAGGCCACGCCGAAGTAAATGAACATCAGTGTGATCAGCACCGGCGTGCCGCGAAACAGCTCGGTATACAGCACGGCAATCTCTCTGGCGATCGGCAGACGGCTGGTACGAAGCACCGCGGCCAGTAAACCGAGCAGGGTGCTGCCGGCGATAGCGGCGATGGACAGCAGTAAGGTGATGACCAGCCCTTTCAGCAGGATTGGCAGCGAGCTGATGATAAGTTCGCTCATAACGCATTCTCCCGTTTCACTGGATTAATCAGCCATTTTTTTGCCCACCGCCAGCCGGACTTTTTTACCGGCGTCACCAGCGGCGGGTGGAACAGCCGGCGTCCGGCCACGGTGCCAAGCCATGAAAACAGGTTGCTCAGCACCAGATACACCAGGGCAACGACACTGAAGGTCTGGATATAAAGCAGAGTGCGCGCGTTGATCACCGTGGCGGTGCCGGTCAACTCCGGCAGTGCGATCGCCGAGAGCAGCGACGTACCGAGCAGCAGCTGAATCAGGTTATTAATGATCGCCGGCCAGACGGCGCGAGCCGCCTGCGGCAGCACCACACTGAGGAAAATCTGGTGGCGCGGAATGCCGAGGATATACGCCGCTTCCAGCTGGCCCTTCGCCACGGACTGAATACCGGCGCGGAATGTTTCCGACAAATAGGCACCAACGTTAATTCCCAGTGCCAGCACCCCGGCGGTAAAGGCGCTCATGGTGATACCGAGCGACGGCAGGCCAAAAAAGATGATAAAAATTTGCAGCAGCACCGGTGTATTGCGGATGAACTCAACATAACAGTGGCTGATCCAGCGCAGCGGCGCCAGCGGTGAAGATTTCGCCAGCGCGGCCAGCAGACCGAGCGCCACCGCCAGCGCGAACGCCAGCAGGGTAACCTGCAGCGTGAGCCACGCGGCCTCCAGAAAGGTGTCGGCGTAACGCCACAGGGTTAGCCATTGATAACTCATGGTATGACTCCTTCAGGCGGCGCAGCCTGTGCGACTGCGCCGTGGGCGGACAATCAGTATTGCGGATTCAGCGGATAACGCGGTTTGCTGCCGAACCATTTCTCATACAGCTGGGCGTTCTCACCGGATGCGTTGATTTCAAACAGGAATTCGTTGAGGTAATTGGTCCATACCTGGTCGCCCTGTTTCACCCCAAAGGCGTTGTACTCCAGTGGTACCAGCGCTTCGTTAGTTACGGCCAGTGACGGATCGAGCTTCGCCTGGTAAGCGAGGAAGTTGTTATCCTCGATCATCGCATCGGCCTGGCCCTGTTTGACGGCCAGAATCGCCGCCTGGGATGAGTCGTACTCCTGAATTTTCACGTCGATGCCGAGGTTGCGCACTTCGTCGCCATTGGTCGAGCCTTTCACTGTGGCAATGGTTTTGCCGGCCATGTCATGCGCAGATTGAATGCCGCTGTTTTTGCGCACCAGCATTGCCTCACTTGCTACTACGTACGGATGGGTGAAGCCAATCTCTTTGGCGCGTTCCAGATTGCGGGTGAAGTTACAAAACACCACATCGACTTTGTTGGTTTGCAGATTAGGGATGCGGTTGGCGCTGGTGGTGTTGACCATTTCCAGCTTCACGCCCATCTCTTTGGCCAGCGCTTTCGCCAGGTCAACGTCGTAACCATCCGGGTTGCCGTCTTTGTCATAAAAACCGAACGGTGCGAAGCTCAGGCAGTCACCGACGCGCAATGTGCCGCGCTGCAGCACGGTTTGCAGCGCCGACTGTGGCGCGGCGCCAGCCTCTTTTTTCTCTTCGGTCGGCGTACAGCCTGCTATCGCCAGCATGACCAGCGCACCGGCCACGGTTTTGGCACTTAATTTCAGCGATGTTGCATTCATCTTTATGCTCTCTTTAAATGTTTGACGAGACGGCGTTATTCCGCATCACCCGTTTAATAGACGATCGCCAGCGCAGCGGCCGCACCGCGTATTTCGGGTTATTTTTTTGAAAAAGCAAATGCGTTAATTAATATCAGGCTGGCCTGGTGTTGGCGAAGAAAATGAACATCGCAGCCTGGTTGAACGGTATTACTTATTTACGGTCGGCGCGGAAACATTTCATGTCCACTTCGACTTTGCAGTCGACCACTAAATCCTGCACGCTACAAATACGTGCCGGTGGATGACCACTGAATATCTCACTGAATACTTTGTTGAAAGAACTGAAATAACGCGCGTCGGTCAACACCGCCGTCACATGGACCACATCCTCCACGCGATAACCCGCTTCGCGCATGATGGTGAGGCAGTTGTCGAACGCTAACTGTGTCTGTTCGATGATGCCGCCCTCTACCACTTCGCCGTCGCGCATCGGCGTCTGGCCTGAGATATACAGCCAGCCATCGGCCTCCACGGCGCGGGCGAACGGCAATTTTTGCCCGCCGGTACCGGTACCGCCCTCAATGCCATAACGTTTGATCGTCATGTCTTTCTGCTCCTTTACATACTACCGTTTCTGTCTGATATACCAGACTGCTATCTGCAATACCGGATAGGACGAGATTTGCACAGCTGTTGTTTTTTTGCAATATGGCAATCGGCAATTAATTTCTTGCCGTGCTGGTGCGATCGCAAAATAAAATCCAGTGCCTGAGTTTTTTGAATGGAAATGTGACCGCTATCGAATTTAACAGCGAGCTCCATCTTTTTTATGCGCCACAATGGGGCCCGAAAATAGCGCATGATAAATAAAGTCGCCGGAAAGATTTTTATTATTGCGGGGATGGGTAATTTCGTTTGCCGGGTGTATCATGCAGCTCTTTTTAAACGCAGATGAGTAGCACCATAACGACAGGGGAGTGAGCGTATGCCGGATGAAAAAACGTCCCGGGCACGCGGTGTTGACCGGGTTATTGATATTTTTCGCCAGCTGCATATCGCGCGTCAGCCTATGGCGATGCGGGATTTAATCGAAGCGACCGGTGCACCGCGCTCCAGTATTTATGAGCTGGTCAGTTTGCTGAGTGAAGCGGGTCTGGTTGAGCTTGATGCGGAAGGTGCCGTGTTTTTCGGTCGTGAAATGCACTATTACGGTGCGGATTACATGGCCCACAATGATCTGATCCGTCGTGCACATCAGCTTATGGTTGAGATCGTGGCGCGTCATGGCGAAACCGTGCAGCTGTGTATGCTGGAAGGTAGCAAATACACCGTGGTGCTGTCGGAGAGCAACGCCCATCCGTTTAAAATCACCTCTGATATCGGTGTGCGCGTGCCGATCACCTGGACGGCGACCGGTCGTTTACTGCTGAGTAACTGGTCGGACAGCGCCATTCTCGACCTGATTCCGGAGGAGGATTATCGGCTGGCCAGCGGTCAGATTCTCGACAAGCAGACCTTCCTCGAAGAGATTCACCGTGCCGGCCAGCTGGGTTACTGCATGACCGAAGGTCTGTCCGAAAGCTTTACCTGCTGTATGGCTGCACCGATTCGCTCGCGCAGCGGCCAGGCGGTTGCGGCAATCTGCTTTATGGTCAGCCGTGATACTCCGGCGGAACGCCGACAGATGCTGCTGCAGGAACTGATCGCGTCTGGGCAGAAATTGTCTGATTTCACCTGAGCCGTTGCTTCGCCACAGCGTAATGCGGCGGGCTCCCGGCGCCGTATTATTCGCTTACAACCGCGTGCCGTCGGGTTTATTTTGCCGTGATTAAGGTTGTGTTAAGGTAATTGATAATAATAACTATTTCTTTTACCACGGAGTTTTGGCATGAAAACGCGCCTGTTACTGGCAATGGGGATTCTGGTCTCAACCGCAGCCTGCGCGACTGACTATCCGCTCACAGTCACCGACATGGATGGTCACACGCAAACAATCAGCAAAGAACCGCAGCACATCATTCTGCAGGATGGCCGCGATGTGTTGACGCTGGCGCTGCTCGATCGCGACAATCCGTTTAAACGCGTCGTGGCCTGGAACAATCTGCCGAAAAAGCAGGATACGCAAACCTGGGATATGCTGAAGCGCCGCTGGCCTGAAGCGACAAAAATTGTCGATATGGGCTTCAGCGATCAGGGCCAGGTTAATCTGGAAAGCGTGCTGGCGCAGAAACCGGATCTGATGATTGCGCAGCTGCGCGCTAAGCCGGCGCTGGAACAATCCGGCGTGCTGAGCACGCTGAACAACCTGCACATCCCGGTGCTGTTCGTCGATTATGAACTGCATCCGGCACAAAACACCGCCCCGAGCGTCACGCTGCTGGGCAAAGTGCTGAACCGCGAAAGCGAAGCCAAAGCCTACACCGATTTTTACCAGCAGCGCTTCGACCGCATCACCCAAGCCGTTGCGAAGGTCAAAAACAAACCCACGGTATTTATCGAACCCATTGCCGGTAACAGCGATAACTGCTGCTTTACCCACAGCCATAATGGCTGGGGTGGGCTGGTAGAAGCGGTCGGCGGCAAAAATATTGGTTCGGCACTGCTGCCAGGCAATGCCGGCTTTGTCGCGCTGGAAAAAATCATCGCCATGAAACCGGACGTTTACATCATGACCGGTTCAAAGCGGCCAAACAGCAACGTGCTGCCGTTTGGTTACGGCGTGCAGCCGCAGGAAGTACGTGCCACGTTCCAGACGTTATTGCAGCGTACCGGCCTGGCGCAAATCGCGCCGGTGAAGCAGGGGCGCGTATACGGGGTGTATCATCACTTCTACAATCACCCGTACAACATTATCGGCATGGAAATCCTCGCGAAGGATCTCTATCCACAGCAGTTTGCCGATCTCAAACCGGTGGCGGATTTCCATACCCTCGTGAAAACCTTCACTCAACTGCCGGACGATGCCATCGAACTGAGCTATCCGGACAACCAGTAATTGCCCGCAGCGGGCGCCCGGCCCGCTGTTCGCTTTCCCTGAAAGGCAAAATCCCCACAAAAAATGCACGACGATCATGACACTGCATATTGATATGTTATAACATATCAATATTGGCGCCCTTTCAGGTGCGCGTGATGTCATTATTCAGGAGTGATTATGTCAGCTTTATCCACAAACGGCGGTTTCAGGCGGCTGCCGGTCACCGTACTCTCTGGCTTTCTCGGCGCCGGAAAAACCACTTTGCTTAACCATATTCTCAACAACCGCGAAGGCCGCCGCGTGGCGGTGATCGTCAACGATATGTCGGAAGTGAATATCGATGCCGCGCTGGTGCGCGAGGGCGGTGCGGCGTTGTCACGTACCGACGAGAAGCTGGTGGAAATGAGCAACGGCTGCATCTGCTGCACGCTGCGCGAAGATCTGCTGCTGGAAGTCAACCGGCTGGCGAAAGAGGGGCGTTTTGATCATCTGGTGATTGAATCGACCGGCATCTCTGAGCCGCTGCCGGTGGCGGAAACCTTTACGTTTGCCGATGAAGAGGGGCAAAGCCTGTCCGCCGTGGCGGCGCTGGATACCATGGTGACCGTGGTGGATGGCTACAATTTCCTGCGTGACTATGATTCCAGCGAAAGCGTCCGCTCGCGCGGCGAATCGCTCGGCGAGGAGGATGAGCGCACGGTGGTCGATTTGCTGATCGATCAGATTGAATTCTGCGATGTGCTGATTCTCAACAAAACCGACCTGATTGATGCGGCGGAGCAGGCACGGTTGACCGCGATTCTGCACTCGCTCAATCCCCGTGCGCGGATTATTCGCGCGCAGTTTGGTCAGGTGGCGCTTGATCAGGTACTGAATACCGGCCTGTTTGACTTCGATGCTGCGGCACAGGCCCCCGGCTGGCTGAAAGAGTTGCGCGGCGAGCACACGCCTGAAACTGAAGAGTACGGCATCCGCAGCTTTGTTTTCCGCGCGCGGCGTCCCTTCCATCCGCAGCGTTTTTATCAGGTGATTACGCAGCACATGCAGGGCGTGGTGCGGTCGAAAGGATATTTCTGGCTGGCAACCCGCCCGCGTCACGCCGGATCCTGGTCGCAGGCCGGCGGCGTCACGCGGCAGGGGCTGGCCGGGATGTGGTGGGCCTGCGTGCCTGAAGATCGCTGGCCGCAGGACGCAGACACGCTGCATTACATCCGCGAAAACTGGCATGAGGGCACGGGGGATGCGCGGCAGGAGCTGGTGATCATCGGTATCGATATGGATGAAACCGTGCTGCGTCAGCAGCTGCACCATGCGTTACTGACCGATGAGGAGACGGCGCTGGGGCCAGACGGCTGGGCACAGTTGCCGGATCCGTTTCAGCCATGGTTTGACTGAAGCGTCGCCGCGCAGCGGGCTGTGCGGCGACGAACCTATCATCATAACCCGGTATTCACCAGCCGCATCTGGGTGCAGAACGGACACTGACAGCCGCTCACTGCCGCCGCCAGGCGCGCATGCGCTTCGGCAATCGCCAGCGGCTGCGCCTGATCGGTGCTGGCGAGCGCGTTAGCCGGTTTCAGCGCCAGCTTTAACGGATCGATTTTCGCCTGAAATGCCCCCGCTTTCGCCGAAGCAAAAGCAATCACTAACAGTGGAACGGTAACCTTCATCGCAGCAACCTCAATCAGAGCACGGGATTGTAACGATATAACATAAACGTGACGCTGTTAAGCGCCTTTATGTGGCGATCCCAGCCACATTGAAACTTCGACGCCATCAGCAAAAGGCAGCGAGGTATAGAGGCGGCTGCCGTGGACCATTTCCAGATATTCCGGGCTGAAATCGGCATCATCGGCCACAATCAGGGCACCCGGACGCAACCAGGGCTGCACCAGCTGCAAAATCTCCGGATAGATCGCCTTCGCGCCATCCAGCACCAGCATATCAACGCTGGCTGGCAGGTCCTGACTGAGCGTGTCCAGCGCATCGCCCACGCGAATTTCAATCAGGTCACTGACGCCAGCATCGGCAAAATGATTGCGCGCCAGCGCCACTTTGCCCGGTTCAAACTCGCTGGTGATGATGCGGCCGCCGCCGTTATCGCGCACCGCCGCCGCCAGGTGCAGGGTGGAGAGACCAAACGAGGTACCAAACTCAACGATATGCTGCGCCCGGCTGCTGCGCGCCAGCATATACAGCAGTTTGCCGGTTTCCCGTGAGACCGCCAGCGGCACATCCTTTAAATGACCGTAGAGTTCGCGGTAATCGGTTTTGCTCTGCAGCAGACGCGTTTGCTCTTCATCGGACATCACGCGAAACGCTTCATTGGTGGGATGCGCCATGTTATCCGCCAGCTCAAACAGATAGTTAAGCAGCGGCGCCAGCGGCGCGGAAGTCAGGGTGTTCATCATCGGGGTTCCTGCATCAGAAGATGGATTTTGCGTCAGGAACAGAATACGATGAATTACTCGCATTTCACTATTCGCGTTCAGGAGCAGACGATGGCCGCACAACGTAACGCTAAGATTTCTGAAAGAAAAAAGCCGCAGCAGGCGCGATCCAGTGAGCTGGTGGCGGCTATTTTGCAGGCGGCGACTCAGGTTCTGGAGCAGGAAGGTGCCACGCGCTTTACCACTGCCCGCGTTGCCGAACGGGCGGGCGTTAGTATTGGATCGCTGTACCAGTATTTTCCCAACAAGGCCGCTATCCTTTTCCGCCTGCAGAGCGAAGAGTGGCAGCGAACCGGCGATCTGCTGGGTTCGATTCTGCGCGACAGCACATCCACGCCGCGTCAGCGCTTGCATCAGCTGACCTGGGCGTTCCTGCACTCGGAGTGTGAAGAGGCGGCGATGCGCACCGCACTGAATGATGCCGCGCCGCTTTACCGGGATGCGCCGGAAGTGCAGGCCGCGCGCGCCAATGGCGAGAATGTGATGTGCGAATTTCTGCAACAGCTGCTGCCGCAGCGGGACGCGGCTGAGGTGGCGCGGGCGGCGGATTTAATCAACAGTACGCTGGGTGACGTCGGCAAGCATTTTTCCGAATCGCCGCGCAGCGCAGCAGAAATTCAGGCTTATGCGCGCGATATGGCAGACATGTTTTGTGCCTGGATCAGAGAAAAAGGGGCCGAATTGCAGTAAAAAATGGGCTGGAAATCTCTGAAAGCGGTTAACAAACTCATTATTCACATTCTCATTAATCCACACCGCGAGTAAGCTTGATAAAACCTTGGTAAAGCCGGATGGATTGACGGCACACAGAGACGGGAGAGCATGATGGCAGTAAAAATGATTGCGGTGGATATGGATGGGACATTTCTCGATGACAATAAGCAGTACAACGCGCAGCGTTTTGCGCGCCAGTACGCGCTGCTGAAGGAGAAAGGCATCCGTTTCGTGGTCGCCAGCGGCAATCAGTATTATCAGTTGCAGCACTATTTTCCCGCTATCAAAGATGAGATCGCCTTCGTGGCTGAAAACGGTGCCTGGGTATCCGACAGCAACGAAGAAATTTTCTGCGGTGAACTGGCGCCGGAACGTGTTCATCAGGTGCTGGATATTCTCGCCAAAGAACCGGAGATCAGCACCGTGGTGTGCGGTCGCAACGGCGCCTATGTGCACAAGTCAATGCCGGATGAGGTGGTCGCCATGCTGGCCAATCACTATCGCCGGCTGGAGAAGCGCGACAGCCTGTACGATATCGACGATACCATTTTCAAGTTTTCGCTGAATCTGGCACACGAAGGTGTCGAGGCGCTGCTGGCACGTCTGCACAGCGAACTGAACGCGATTGAAAACATCATGCATCCGGTCTCAAGCGGATTTGGCTTTGTCGATTTAATCATTCCCGGCTGTCATAAGGCGCACGGCATCGCGCTGCTGCAGGAGAAGTGGGGCATTGATGATTGTGAAGTGCTGGCGATTGGCGACAGCGCCAACGATATCGAAATGCTGCGCCAGGCCTGTTACAGCTTTGCCATGGCCAACGCCGCTGCACCGGTGGCAGCCGTCGCGCGTTATCGGACGGAAAGTAATAACGACGAGGGCGCTCTCAACGTCATCGCCCGTCTGCTGGCACGCGAAACGCCGTTTGGTTAACGGTCACTGGATCGATCCACGAACCGCGGCGCTATTTAATGTGTGATAAATCGCGCCGCGACGAACAGTATGCGACCCGCGCGTGGTTATTCACTGGCGGATGACGCTGCAGGGCGGGCGTTTTCCGCCGGCGTGCCGCCTGCTGCGCGAAGGTTAGCTTCTATCTCATCCAGTGCCGCCTGGTTTTCTAATCCCCACTGATACATCTGCTCAATTGGCCGGGCGAAGGTCATCCCCAGCGCGGTCAGCCGGTAATCCACTTTCGGTGGAATCACTTCGTAGACCTGACGTGCAATTAAGCCGCGCTGCTCCAGCTCTTTCAGTGTCTGAAACAGCATTTTTTTCGAAATCCCCTGCAGGCTACGCTGCAGTTCACCGGTACGGGCGCGCTGTCCCGGCCAGTGATACAACGCGTGCAGCACCATCGTGCTCCATTTCACCGAAAACAGATCCATCAGACGGCGCGGTGGCGAATCCGCATAGAAAACCAGTTTGCCATCAACCCAGGCTGGCATCGCACTCTCCTTTATGGTCACCAAATGGTGACTACTATCAATTCTGCACCGCGTTGATTATAGTCTGCCGCCTTCATTCAGCCCACATCAGAATTTGAGGAAGGCATCATGAAAATTAACGCACTGGTGGCACAGGATGCAGCGCAACCGCTCGCTGCCGGCCAGATTACTTTGCGTCCGCTGCAGCAGCAGGACGTAAAAATTGAAATTCTTTACTGCGGCGTATGCCATTCCGATTTGCACATGGCACGCAATGAGTGGGCGGTCAGTCGTTATCCGCTGGTGCCGGGCCACGAGATCGTTGGACGCGTGCTGGAGACCGGAACTCAGGTTACGCGCTTCAAAGCCGGTGATGTGGTCGGTGTGGGCGTGATGGTGGATTCCTGCCGTGCCTGCCACTTCTGCCAGCAGCAGGAAGAGCAGTACTGCGAAGCGGGCTTCACCGCCACTTACAACGGCATCGATAAATACACCGGCGGCAGCACCTGGGGCGGCTACGCGCAGAATGTGGTGGTCGATCAGCATTTTGTCGTGTCGATCCCGCAAAATCTGGCGCTGGCGGGCGTGGCACCGCTGCTGTGTGCGGGCGTGACGGTGTGGTCACCGCTGCGCCATTTTGGCGTCAAAGCCGGCGATAACGTCGGGGTAGTGGGGCTGGGTGGTTTGGGCCACATGGCGGTAAAACTGGCCAGCGCGCTGGGCGCTGAGGTTACCCTGTTTACTACCTCGCCGGAAAAAGGTGCTGACGCACGTCGTCTTGGTGCGACGCGCGTGGTGGTGTCGCGTGATGCCGCGCAGATGGCGGCATGCCAGACCTCGCTTGATTTCATCATTGACTGCGTGGCGGCACCGCACGATCTCGATCCTTACCTCGCGACGCTGAAGACCAATGGCCGTCTGGTGCTGGTCGGCATTCCTGACCAACCGCATCAGTCGCCGAACGTCACGCCGCTGGTGTTTCGCCGCCTGAGCATCAGCGGTTCATCCATCGGTAGCATCAAAGAGACCCAGGAGATGCTGGATTTCTGCGGCGAGCATAACATCACGGCAGATATTGAGCTGATCGCCGGTGAAGAGATCGAAACGGCCTTCGCGCGTATGCTGAAGGGCGAGGTGAAGTACCGTTTCGTCATTGATATGCTGGCGACTCGCTGGTAATTGCCCAGCCATGGCCGGCGATTTCAGGCTGAAATCGCCGGCTTTGCTATGAATAGGCTACTCTGGCACGACCGCTTTTATGACACAGCACATTTTCGCCCCGCAACAGTAAACAATTCCCGTTACGGTCCGATAACTCCTTCTGCAAACTCAACAAAAACAACAATGACAGGAGCGAGACATGGGACTGGTCTCCCGATTACGGAATGTGCGCATTACGCGCAAGCTGGCGGCGGGCTTCGGCATCGTCCTGCTGCTGGTGGCGCTGGCCACAGCGCTCAGCGTGCAACGATTCAACCAGATCCACGACATCTATCAGAAAACCAATCTGATTTATGACATCAACATTGAAGTCTTTCAGGCCAAAATCAATCGTCTTAAATATCTGTATGGCGAGGACAAAGCGGGCGACACCATGACGGATTACGTCACGCACGCTCAGCAACTGACGCAGCAGGCCCAGCAGTTGCCGTGGACGGCGGACGCCAGAGGGTTGCTCAACGATGTCGCCAGCCATCTTGCCCGTTTCCAGCACAGCATCACCGCCATGACCCAGGCAACCCAACAGCTCAACGAGCTGCGCAGCCAGCTGGATGCGCTGAGCCAGCAGGACATGACGTCGCGCTATACCGAGCTAATCCGGACCCCCGTCAGCTCACCCGAAGTCACCAACCAGATTTATCAGCTGCTGTTTGCTATCAGTAATGTGCGCGAAGAGGCCTGGGCGCTGCGCTTCAACGTCAGCGAGGCACTGCGCAATAAACTGGAACATGATTTTCAGCGCGCCGGGCAGGACATGAACACGCTATTGACCCAGTTGCCGGCGGAGCAGCAGGGCGGATTTAACGCGCTATGGCAGGATACCGGACGTTTCAAAGATCTGAGCCTGCAGGCGGCAGCGATTTACGGCCAGCTGCGCGGCGCGGAAAACACCGTCAAAGTGGCGGGCGATAACAGCAGCGCGGCGATCAAACAGATCATCGCCCTGGTTAAGGCGCGTAACGACGAACTGGCTAACGGTTCAGCGGCGCTCTCGCTGCTGATTGGCAGCCTGGCGATAGTGCTGGGCGTGCTGGTGGCCTGGACCATCATCCGGCAGATTACGCGCCCGGTGTTTCACAACCTCGCGCTGGCGGAACGTATTGCCAGCGGCGACCTCAGTTCGCAGTTTGTCACTAATCGCCAGGACGAGCTCGGCCAGCTCACCTCTGCCATGGGACGCATGAATGCGCGGCTGCGCGGCATAATTGGCGAGGTGCTGCACAGCGTCAGCAATGTGTCGCAGGCAGCCAGCACCATACACCAGGGCAATCTGGAGTTGTCGTCGCGTACCGCCCAGCAATCGGCTGCGGTGGTGGAAACCGCAGCCAGCATGGAGCAGCTGACCGCCACGGTGAAAAATAATGCCAGCAATGCGCGTCTCGCCAGCCAGATCGCGGCGGAAGCGACGCATAACGCCAGTCAGGGCGGTATCGCGGTGCACAACGTCGTCAGCACCATGGGCGAGATTTCTGATAGTTCTAAGAAAATTGCCGAGATTACTGCGGTGATCAACAGCATCGCCTTCCAGACCAATATCCTGGCGCTCAACGCGGCGGTTGAAGCCGCCCGCGCCGGCGAGCAGGGGCGAGGCTTTGCCGTGGTCGCCAGCGAAGTGCGTAATCTGGCACAGCGCAGTGCCGGAGCGGCGAAAGATATTGAACGACTGATTGGCGAATCGGTCGGGCGTATCAGCAACGGCCATCAGCAGGTAGCGCGCGCGGGTGAAACGATGGAGCAGATTGTCAGTAGCATCGCACGCGTGAATGAAATCATGGCGGAGATCGCGGCTGCTTCTGATGAGCAGAGCCGCGGTATTGAGCAAATCGCGCGCGCAGTAGGTGAGCTGGACGGTACCACCCAGCAAAATGCGTCGCTGGTCAGCGCGTCATCCCATTCCGCACAGGCGCTGGAAGAGCAGGCATTCATGCTGCAGCGGCTGGTCAGCCAGTTTCGTTTGCAGGGAGCTGCAAGCTAACAACACGCGCAGCGGCAGCGAACTTTACCCGCTGGCCGCTGTTACTATCTGGCGGCAAAGCACGTGTATTTACGTGCCCGCCAATGTGCAAGGCGAAAATTCTTAAAAAAAGTCGCCGCAGGGCGGCTTTTTCCCGATACACTGCCATTTTTGTCGACCTGAATTTTCCCGTGAATGAATTACTACTCGCCTGATGAAAACCATTTGAAGCGCCGGTCAAAACGCTTCGTCCGTCGTATGTTCATCATGCGTCAGCTCGGCACGATCCTCTGTTTCTTTCCGATTCTCTCAGTGTTACTCGAAATGCAGCGCGGACTGGCATTCAGCGCGCTGCTGTTTGTGAACGCCTTTTTCTGGCCCTGGCTGGCGTATCAGCGTGCGCTTCGTGCCGAAGACTCAACCGGTACCGAACGCCAGAATCTGACGCTGGATGCCGCCTTTGGCGGGATCTGGGTGGCGCTGATGGCGCTAAGCCCCATGCCCTCTTTTGTTATCATGGCGGTGCTGGCATCGGATCGCTATGCCGCTGGCGGCGGCGCGCAGCTGATTGCCGCCATACAGGCATTTTTGTGCGGGTTTATTATGGTGTGGCTGCTGGATGGCACCAGCGTACATCTGGCGTTCAGCACGCAAACCGTCTGGCTGACGTTGCCGCTGGCCACCTGTTATATGCTGGTACTCAGCGTGGCTTCCTACAATCTCACCTGGCATTTACGCACCCGCAACCGTGAACTGGAGCGCATCGCGCTGATGGATCCCGGCCTGAAAATCCCTAACCGGCGCCTGTTTGAGCGGCGGCTGGAGAGTGAGTTTCTCAGCACGCGGCGCGGCGATAGCAGCGGCTATCTGCTGTTGCTGGATGTCGATCACTTCAAAGTGGTCAATGATAGCTGGGGCCATGAGGCGGGCGATTTTCTGCTGGCCGAGATCTCGGCGCTGCTGCGCAACTATGTCGGGCTGCAGGACATTCCGGCGCGCTTTGGCGGCGATGAGCTGGGCGTCATCGTGCATCAGGCCAGTGATGAATCGGTGGTTGAACTGGCCGAAAGGCTAAAAGAGAAGATTGCCCAGCTGCGCTTACCGGCCTCGGCAGAGTTTCGCTGCTCGGTCAGTATCGGTATTGCGCCTGCGGTCAGCGCCGAATCGTTAAGCGACTGGCTGCGCCATGCGGATGAAGCGCTGTATGAAGTGAAGCGCGCCGGGCGCAACGGCGTGCGGCTGTGGCAAACGCCGCTGGCCCGCGCATCATAATCAGAAAAACTCAGGATCGCAGTTTACCGGGAAATTCAGCGAGTTAGCGATGAAGCAGGCTTCGTGTGCCTGATGATGCAATGCCCGCGCGCGATCGGCATCCGCTGGGTCGCGCAGTTTGATGCGCGGCTTCAGCGTGATATCGGTAAAGCGGCCACGCGCCCCCTCGACCATATTCCCTTCGGCAGCATCTTCATACTCCTCCACCACAATGCCGGCATCGGCGCACAGGTGTAAATACCACAGCTTATGGCAGGCCGCCGCAGACGCCAGCAGCAATTCCTCAGGATTCCAGCGCGTTTTATCCCCACGAAATGCCGGATCGGCACTCAGCAAAATGGGCGGTTTACCGGGTGCCTGTAATTCGCTGTCACGATCGTAAGCGGTATAAGAAGCTGTGCCATCGCCGCGATTGCCGCTCCAGCGAAGGTGAATCTGGTAATGGTGCTGCCGTGCTGCCATGGGAAATGTCCTGTTCAGTGAGATCACCTTAGCGGTTGTTATTCACAACGTTCGCTGCGTTTTGGTGCAAATTAATCAGGTGCGCGTCGATGCGCATCTGAACACCTTACAGTAAAACGTCTGTGTAATCAGCGTATCTCATTGACATACATGAAATGTTCAGTGCTGAAACGGTGATGCGCAAGAATCACCGGCGTAGCGCTTTGATCAAATGAGACCTCATCGATCACCATCACCGCGTGCGGCAGAGCAAGTTCCAGCAGGCTGGCATCTTCTTCTGTGGCGAGCGTAGCGCTGATCTGCTCGCGCACCGCCGCAACACGCACATCGTACTGCTCAAACAGGTAACGATACAGCAACTGCGGTAGCTGTTCCGCCGGCGGAAAGTCGGGCAGACGCGCGGCGGGGAGCACCAGCGTTTCATGCATGGCCGCAATGCCCTTCACCCGGCGCAGGCGTTTCAGACGAATCACTGCGTCACCTGGTGCGATCTGCAGCTTATCGGCCTCGTCGGCGCTGGCGCGGCTGTGCTGATACTCCAGCAGTCGCGTTTCCGACTGCAGCAAACCGCCCGATTTGTCATGCAGACGAAAATAGTGAAAGAAATGGCTGAGGTTATGCAGCGGCGCCCAGCCGGTCACCACCGTGCCGGTTTTGCGCCGGCGCATCAGCATCCCTTCCGTCGTGAGCGCCGCCAGCGCTTTGCGCACCGTACCGACCGAGACACCGAACTTCGCCGCCAGACTGTTTTCGCTGGGCAAAATGGTGCCCGCCGGCAGTTCGCCCTGCAGGATGGATTCACTGATATGGCGCTTCACAACTTCGTACAGCGGAGCGCCTTCGCCTTCGTTCAGGCGACTGAATTGAGGAACGTCGTGCGCGTCATAGTTTTTTTGCATGTTTCCGATTACCGATTGACCCCAGCTGTTCATTTGCATTATCTATAAACTATATAGAAATACAATAAGTGAACAGTTTATGCAGGAAAATTCATCACTACAGCGCGCTCTGACCCATATCGCCGACGATCAGGCGCAGATACTTGACGATCTGCAACGCATGCTGGCGGTGGATACCTGCTTCCCGCCCGGACTGGGTTACGCAGCATTCGCCGACCTGCTGAGCACGATGCTGCAGCCGCTGCATTTTAACCTGCAGCGCGTTTCGGTGCCCGACGCGCTTTGGCAGACGCCGGACGGCAGCGCGCAGGGCGAGCGGGTGAATCTGCTGGCCGCGCTGGATGCCGGCGCGGCTGAAAACTGCAATCTCTACTTTCACACCGATACGGTTCCGGCCGGTGATGGCTGGCGCTTTCCGCCGCTGGCGCTCAGCGTGGCGGAAAACAAGCTGTTCGGACGCGGCGCCGCGGATATGAAAGGCACCATCGTGGCCGCGCTGGCTGCGGTGCGGGCCGCGCAGCGCTATCAGCTCAGCCTGCGCTATAACCCGGTGTTTTTACTCTGTACCGATGAAGAGGGCGGCCTTTATCCCGGTATTCGTTATCTGGCGGAGCAGCAGTTATTCCACGGTCACCTGCTCAGCTTTAACGGCGGCGCGGTGCCGCGCATCTGGGCCGGCTGCTTTGGCAGTATCGATATCAAAATTATCGTCAGCGGCCGCTCGGCGCACTCCGGCGATCCGCTGCAGGGTATTAACGCCATTGAGGCTGCGCTTCCGCTGATGAATGCGCTGTATCAGCTGAAAGGCGAGGTGGAACAGCGGGTTTCGGCTATGCCCGCGCCGCCGCACTATCAGGGCCAACCGCTTACCGCTTTACTGACGCTGGCCGCCGCGCACGGCGGCAGTAAAGGCTCCACCGTTCCGGAACGCTTCGAGCTGCTGGTTAATCGCCGCTATGCGCCGGAAGAGCCGTTTGCCGACGTGTGGCAGGAGCTGACGCAGTGCGTGGATAAGGCGATGCAGGGCAGCGCCGCCAGCGACGTCACGCTGCAGCTGATTGGCCATCTGGCACCAGTCGCCGATCCCACCGGTCCGCACTGGCCGCGCTGGCAGGCGGCGCTCAGCCAGGGCTTCGGCTTCCCGCCAGCAGAATTCAAAGCCTGGGGATCCGCCACCAGCTCGGATATGGGCTGGGTACAGCAGGCCGGCATTCAGGAAATTCTGCTGGGCGGACTTGCCCGTCCCGATAACCGCATTCATGCCGCCGATGAATACACCACGATGGCAGATGTTATTGCACTTTCGCAGTCGATTCTGGCGTATCTCGCCAATGATTTTCAGCCAACCCAGGGTAATTAATAAACCAACGAGGAACAGAAGATGTGCGCCATGAAAGGGTTAAACCGCAGACAGTTTATCGCCAGTTCAACCGCCCTGACCGGAGCGGCGCTGCTGCCCTGGTCATTCAGTGCCTCGGCTGCCGCCGTTGCCAGCGCGACCCCGGGCGGCACGCCGCGTAAAGGTGGCGTATTGCGCATCAGTGTTGACCAGGCGGTCAGCGTACTCAATCCACACCAGGTGCGCGTCAATCCGGAGTATCTGGTGGCGGAACTGCTGTACAGCGGCTTAACCCGCCTGACGCAGGCGATGAAAGCGGAAGCCGACCTGGCGCAGTCCTGGCAGCCGAACGACGACTTAACCCGGTGGACCTTCACGCTGCGGCCCGATCTGCGCTTCAGCGACGGCTCGCCGCTCACCGCAGCGGATGTGGTCGCCAGCCTGCAGGCGCTGCTGGATCCGAAAAACGCCTCACCGGCGCTGCACAACATCGGCCCGATTAAAACGGTAAGCGCTAAAGACAATAACACCATCCTAATTGAGACCGAGGCGCCTTACGCCGATCTGCCGGTGATGCTGGCCTATCCGGATGCCAAAATCATCCCGGCGCACATTGCGCAGGGACAGTACGACAAGCTGAGCAGCGCCTCGCTGGGGGCCGGGCCGTTCCAGCTGGTGTCCTACGATCCGGAACGCAAAATCGTGGTCAAACGCAACCCGCACTATTACGACGCCACGCGGCCGTATCTGGATGGCGTGGAAGTGGTGGTGTATCCCGACGCTATCGCTGAAAGTTCCGCACTAATCGCCGGCGATACCGATCTGATGCTGAGTGCGCAGTCGAGCGAGTTTGCCCGCTTAGCCAAATCGGCGGGCGTGCTGCCGCTGCGCGTGGCGTCCGGCCAGTTTCTTAACGTCAACATGGGCTGCGATCAAAAGCCGTTTAATGATGTGCGCGTCCGCCAGGCGCTGGCGCTGTGCGTGGACCGCCAGGCATCGGTGGATTTTGTCGCAGACGGTCTGGGATCGCCGGGTAACGACACGCCGATCAACGCCGCTTATCCGTATTACGCGCAACTGACGCAAAAAGCGCTGGACTACAGCAAAGCCAAAGCGCTGCTGGCGGAGGCTGGTTATCCCAATGGGCTGGATTTAACGCTTATCGCCTCAGACAAGCCGTCAACCCGCACCCAGCTGGGGATTGCCCTGCGGGAGATGGCGAAACCGGGCGGTTTCCGTATCAATGTGCAGACCATGGCGCACAGCACCTATCTCGATCAGGTGTGGAAGAAGGGCAATTTCTACGTCGGCTTTTACAACATGCAGCCGACGCCGGATGCGGTGTTTTCTCTGCTCTATACCTCAACAGCGGCGTGGAACGAAACGCGCTGGAACAATGCGGCTTTCGACGGTGCGGTGATGGCGGCGCGCGAAACCAATGACGAAACGCTGCGCACCCAGCTGTACGGCAAAGCCCAGCAGCTGATGCACGACGAGGTGCCCTCGTTAATCCCGACCTTCTTTGATTTGCTGGCTGCCAGCCGTGAGCACGTGGCGGGCTATCATCTGCATCCGCGCGGTGCGGTGTTCCGCCTCGATCATGTCTGGCTGACCGCTAACGCGCCAAAGCGCAGCCTGTAAGGAGCGACCGTGACAGCAAGTTACCTGCTTAAACGCCTGCTGCTGATGATTTACACGCTGCTGGTGGTGTCGCTACTGGTGTTCGGCATCACTCAACTGCTGCCCGCCGATGCTGCGGTCACGCTGCTGGGACAAAACGCCACGCCGGAAGCGCTGGCGGCGGTGCGGGCGCGGCTTGGGCTGGATGCGCCCGCCTGGCTGCAATACTGGCACTGGCTGACGCAGGCGTTGCAGGGCAACTTTGGCGTGTCGATGCGCAATGGCCTGGCGGTCGGACCAACGCTGCTGACGGCGCTGTCGCGCTCGCTGCTGCTGGCGCTGTGCGCCCTGTTACTGATGCTGGTAATCGCCATTCCGCTCGGCATCTGGGCGGCCGTGCGGCGCGGTAAGACCGCCGATGTGCTGGTCAGCGTGATCTCCTACATGGGCATCTCGTTTCCGGAATTCGTCACCGCCACGCTGGTGCTGCTGCTGTTTGCCGATGTCTGGCAGATTCTGCCCGCCACCGGCTACGTGCCGCTCAGCGAAAATTTTATCAGCGGTATTCAGCACCTGATTCTGCCGTCGATCACCGTTGCGCTGATTCTGGTGGCGCACGTTTCACGCATGGTGCGCTCAGAAATGGTCGACGTGCTGCACACTGACTATATCCGCGCCGCGTGGCTGAAAGGCCTGTCGCGCCGGCGCATCCTGTGGCGCCATGCGCTGCGTAATGGCCTGCTGCCTACCATCACCATTGTGGCGCTCGACGTCGGCTATCTGCTGGGCGGGATTGTGGTGGTGGAGGAGATTTTTGCCATTCCCGGTATTGGCCGGGAGCTGATCGTCGCGGTGCAGGCGCGCGATTTGCCCACCATTCAGGCCGGCGTGATGATCCTCGCGGCAACCTATGCCGTGGTGAATTTCCTAGCGGATTTGGCCTACGTGATGCTCGATAAGCGGATTTCCTATGCCTGAAATACTGAAACGATTACGGCGCTCGCCGCAGGGTGCGGCGGGTGTGCTGATTCTGCTGCTGGCGCTGCTGATGGTGGCGGGCGGCGCGCACGTGGCACCGTTTGATCCGGAAGCGATCTCCATCCTGACGCGTTACCGCCCGCCCGGCGCGGAGCACTGGTTCGGCACCGATCAGCTGGGGCGCGACATTTTCAGCCGGGTGCTGGTCGGCGCGCGATCCACTATTTTGCTGTCGCTGCTGGCGACCGCGCTGGCGATGGTTATTGGCTCGGTGCTGGGCACCGCCAGCGCCTATCTGGGCGGCAAAGTGGATGAATTCCTGATGCGCACCATGGATGCGGTGATGGCGATTCCCAGCCTGCTGTTTGCGCTGCTGATTGTCAGCACCCTGGGGCAGAGCAGCATGAACGCCGTGCTGGCCATCACCATCGCCTTCGTGCCGGGCATGGTGCGCATTGCGCGCAGCGTGGCGCTGGCGGCGCGTCAGCAGGACTACATCAGCGCCGCCATCGCGCGCGGCGAAGCGGGTTACTACATCATTCTGCGCGAAATGCTGCCGAACATTCTCGCGCCGATCATCGTGGAAGCCACCATTCGCGTGGCATTCGCCATCATGCTGTTTGCTACGCTGAGCTTTCTCGGCCTCGGCGCGCAGCCGCCCGAGCCAGAGTGGGGGCTGATGGTGTCCGAAGCGCGCAGCTATTTCTTTAAAGCACCGTGGATGATGATGATCCCCGGTCTGGCTATCGCGCTGGTGGCGATTGGCTTCAACCTGCTGGGCGATGGCCTGCGTGATGTGTTAAATCCAGGGAGCCACAAATGAAGAGTCCGCACAACCCGGTGCTGTCGGTGGACAATTACAGCCTCGATTATGCGTTAGCGCGCGGCCATTCGCTGCCGGTACTACGCGATATCACCCTGCAGGTGATGCCGGGCGAAGTGCTGGGGCTGGTAGGGGAATCCGGCTCCGGCAAGACCACCCTCGGCTGGGCGATCATGCGCTGGCTGGCCAGTAACGCACGCGAGCAGGCGGGTGATATCCGACTGAACGGCGAAAGCCTGCTGCAGTTGCCAGCGCACCAACTGATGGCGCTGCGCGGTAAAAAGCTTGGCATGATTTTTCAGGATCCCAGCGCGTCGCTGAACCCGACGCTGACGCTGGGTGAACAGGTCACCGAAGTGCTGCGCCGTCATCGTGGGCTGTCAGCGCGCGAAGCGCAGCAGCTGGGGGAATCGCTGCTGCGCGATGTCGAGCTGAAGCACCCGGCACGCATGATGCAGCGCTATCCGCATCAGGTTTCCGGCGGTGAGAAGCAGCGCATCCTGATCTCTACCGCTTTCGCCTGCCAGCCGGACTGCCTGATTTTCGACGAGCCGACCACGGCGCTGGACGTCATCAGCTCGGCGCAAATCCTCGATCTTTACGAGCGACTGCGCGCCGAGACCGGCGTCGCATCGCTGTATATCTCACACGATCTGGCGCTGGTGGCGAAAGTGGCCGACCGCGTGTGCGTGCTGGAGCAGGGCCGCATCGTCGAGCAGGCCGCGACGCGCACGCTGTTCAGCGCACCCGCACATGCGTATACGCGCAAACTGATTGCCGCGGTGCCGGATCCGCAGCATCGGCTGGTCGCGGATACGGCCGGCAGTCAGCCGCTGCTCAGCCTGCAGGCGCTGACGATCGATTATGGCCAGCACGGCGTGCTCGATCGGCTGCTGAAACGGGAGGCGAACACGACGCGGGCCGCCAATGCGGTTTCGCTGACGGTGCATCAGGGCGAAATTCTCGGCGTGGTCGGCGAGTCCGGTTCGGGTAAATCTTCACTCGGTAAGGCGATAACCGGCCTGGTGCCGTTCACTGGCAGTCTCGATTTCTGCGGCGCAACGTTATATGGCCGCGCGCAGATGGACCCGGCGTATCGCCGCCGTGTGCAAATGATTTTTCAGCATCCGGACGCGTCACTCAACCCGCGCATGACCGTCGGCGAAATCATCGCGCGTCCGCTGCGGCTGTATGGACTGCCACCAGGAGAAAGCGAGGCGCAGGCGGTGGCGCGTCTGCTGCAGGAAGTGCGGCTGCCCGCGGAATTTGCCAGCCGCTATCCGCACGCGCTCTCGGGTGGGCAAAAACAGCGCGTAGCGATTGCGCGCGCCTTCGCTAACCCGCCGGACCTGGTGATTTGCGATGAAATCACGGCGGCGCTGGATGTGTCGGTGCAGGCCACCATCATCGAGCTGCTGCTGGAGCTGCGCCGTCGCTACGGCACGGCGTATCTGTTCATCACCCACGATCTCAATCTCATCCGCCAGATCGCGCATCGCGTGGCGGTGATGTATCGCGGCGATGTGGTGGAAGTGCTGCCCGGCGAGAATATGCGGGCGCAGGCACAGCATCCTTACACCCGTGCACTGCTTGATGCCGTGCACATCCCTGATCTGACCCAATCCGTGGCATAACGAGAAGCGCATGAACCCTGAAGAGTTAATTCATCACATCGATCGTGAATACTGCCTCGCTTTCCTGGCAAAAATGGTGCAGCACAAAAGTTACAGTGCCACCGAGGGCGAACGCGAATTAGCCCGCTATATGGCGGAACAGATGGCGCAGCTGGGGCTGGAGACGGAACTGCAGCCGGTGGCCGGCGATCGGCTGAACGCCATTGGGCGGCTGGCCGGCAGCGGAGGCGGCCACAGCCTGCTGTTCAACGGTCATCTTGATACTAACCCGGTCACCGAAGGCTGGACCGTCGATCCCTGGGCGGGAAAAATCGACGAGCAGTTTATTTACGGCATCGGCGTTTCTAACATGAAAGCGGGCGATGCCGCCTATTTCTGCGCGCTGAAGACGTTGATTGATGCCGGCGTGAAGCTCAGGGGCGACGTGATCCTCACATACGTGGTCGGCGAGTTACAGGGCGGCATCGGTACGCTGGCGGCGATTGAGCAGGGCGTACGCGCCGACTATTTCATCAATGCCGAACCCACGGATTTACAGGCACTGACCATGCATGCCGGCTCGCTGATGTTCACCATTGAACTGACCGGCGATACGCGCCATCTGTCAAAGCGTGAGGAGGCGGTCGACGCGATTGCGGCGGCGGTCGAACTGATTCCGCAGATCAATAACATCACTTTCAGCGGAGCGAAAAGTGCAGAACACCGCAAAATTAACCGTGGCCATATTGGCACCGTACACGGTGCGCTGGGGCGTGATTTGCAGGAGTGGCGGCCGCCGCAGGTCGCGGATTTTGTCCGCCTGAAAGGCTCCGCTCGCTTTGCGCCAGGGCAAACGGTGGACGGCGTGCTGGCCGATCTGCAGTACCTGCTTGATGCACTGTGCCAGCGCTATCCGGGTCTGCAGGCGCAGCTGTTTGATGACGGCCTGCGCGATAAACCCACCATGCTGCCGTTTGAGGTGTCGCCGGAATCGCCAATCGTTAAAGCGGTCAATCGCGGCTGGCAGACCGTGCGCGGCACGCCGCAGCCCACCGGGGTGATCACGCCGCCCGCCTTCTACGGTACCGATGCGGCGCACCTGTATCAGCATGCGGGCATGGAGGGCATCGTGTGCGGGCCCGGCGGCAAGTACAACACCATGCCGGACGAGCGCGTCGAGATCAGTGAGTTTCTCGATATGGTGCGCATCTATTTGCTGGCCATCCTCGACATCTGCCAGCCGGTTGAACCGGCGTCATGATCGCCGACGCGCTGTCACGGCTGCGCAGCGCCATGCGCGCCGCCGACATTGAGGTGATGCTGATCGATCATGGCGAACTGCTGGCATGGTTAACCGGTTATACCGTGTCGGAAACGCGTTATCGTGCCTGTCTGGTGCCGTTGCAGGACGAACCGTGGATGGTGTTGCGCCAGCTGGATGCCGCGCCGTGCCGCGCGCAGTCACCGCAGCTGGCGATTGACGCGTACCGTGATGAAGACGATCCGTGGCTGGCGGTGGCGCAAAGCCTGACGCGGCGCGGCTATCAGCGGGCGCGGCTGGGCGCGGATTATGCATCCTACGGCATGACGGTGCATAGCTGGCAGCAGCTGGCGCGCCATCTGCCCGGGGTGCGCTGGTGTGAGGTCAGCGGTCTCAGCGACCGGTTGCGCAGCGTTAAATTTCAGGCTGAAATCGCCAGCTTACGCCAGGCCGCCGGCATTGCCGATGCCACGCTGGCTCAGCTGAGTGCGCAGGTGCAGGGCGGCTGGCGCGTGCGTGATGTCGCCGCGCTGGCGGCGGCACAATTTCTGCGGCTCGGTGCTGACAGCGGTGAAACCGGACCGATTGTCATCGCCAGCGGCGATAGCGGCTTTTTGCATGCCAGCGGCCATGAGCAGCGTCTGCAAGCGGGCGATGTGCTGCACGTTGAGCTGATCCCAAAAGTGCGGCACTACAGCGCGCGCCTGATGCGTCCGCTGATTGTCGGTGAAATCTCTGCGGCGCGCGCGGCGCTGGCACAACAGCTGATCGCCATTCAGGATCGCCAGCTACGGGCGATGAAGCCGGGCATTGCGGCTTGTACGGTGGATGCCGTCGCGCGTGAGGCGGTGCTCAGCGCCGGGCTGCGTGAGGATTACAGCAACATCACCGGTTATGCGCTGGGTCTGTATACGCGCACTCCGCGTCCGAGCGATTTCAGCTGCTGTTTTCATCCTCAGGCGCCGTGGTTACTGGAGGAAAACATGGTGTTTCACATGTATATTTCAGCGCAGGGCCTCGCCTTCAGTGAAACCGTGCGCGTCACGGCACAGGGCGCAGAGCGACTCACCACGCTGCCGCGCCAGCCGTTTACGCTGCCGGCTAACAATTAACAGGATGATGTACAGTGCAGGACGTTGAATTAATCGATTTGGCTGCCACCTTGCCGGGCCTGATGTTTGATCTGAAATACGCCACCGCCGATAACATCGCCGGGTATGCCATTTATCGCGACGCGCAGGCGCTGCTGCATCCGGATGCCGCCGCCGCGCTGCGCCGCAGCAGTGACATCGCCCGGCTGGCGGGGTTCCGCCTGCTGGTGCTGGACGCGTATCGTCCGCAGCAGGCGCAGTGGCACTTGTGGGATGCCTGTCCCGACGCGGATTATGTGGTGCCACCGGCGCGGGGCTCGAATCACAGCCGTGGCGTGGCGATCGATGTGACGCTGGTGGATGAGGCGGGCAACATTCTGGAAATGGGGACCGGGTTTGACGACATGTCTGCTGAGTCGCACCCGTTCCATCCCAACGTGCCGCAGCAGGCGCAGCGCCATCGCCTGTTGCTGAACGCCATCATGCTCGGCGGCGGTTTTGTCGGCATGCCCACCGAATGGTGGCACTTTGAACTGCCGGATGCGCAAAACTACCCGCTGCTCAGCGATCGCTTTGCCTGCGTCAGCCGGGCTGATCGCGCTCCTGTGAGTGATATTGCGCGTTAATAATCGCGTTGCTGAAGCGGGGGGGGTCTGCGCCTTCCCGCCTTGACACGCCCTCCGTTCCGACCCCAGAATGCAGCTTGTTCCAAGGGGTGCCCTGTTAGAGGGCTGAGATTCTACCCGCGCGGCTGTCACGGCCGGCAACGTAGTGACCCTCTGAACCTGATCCGGCTAATACCGGCGTAGGGATGTGGAACCGGGGTCACTGCACGCCCTCATTCCCTCTTTGCGCCTTTCTGCGAATTCTGCGCATCACTCAGCCCCTGGCTGGCCGTTATGCCGCAGTCCAAAGAGGGCACCTTCATGACCGAAGCGTCAATCATTGCCGCGCTGCTGGCATTTATGCAGCGCCAGGAAACCACCGAAGCGGATTTCAACCAGCTGGCGCTGCAGCTGTTCGCGTGGCAATTCGAACACAATCTCCCTTACGCCCGTTTCTCCCGCCAGCGCGGCCGTACGCCGCTGACGGTCAAACAGTGGCGGCAGATTCCGGCGGTGCCGATTACGGCGTTTAAAGATCTGACGCTGAGCTGCCGTCCGGCGGCGGAGATTCCCCACATCTTTATGACCAGCGGCACCACGGGGACCGGCCGGGGGCGCAGCTATCACCCCACGCTGGCGGTTTACGATCGCTCGATGCTGATCAATTTCCGCCAGCGCTTTATGGCCGGATATCCGCGCCTGCCGATGGCGATCCTGTTTCCGCACAGCAGCGAGCTGCCCAACTCTTCGCTGGCCCATTATTTGACGCTGGCGATGCAAGAATGTGGCACGCCAGACAGCGAAGTGATGGTGGATGCGCAGGGGCTGAAACTGCCGCGTCTGATCGCCGCGCTGGAGCAGGCGCAGGCCAGCGGCCAACCCTATGCCCTGCTGGGTGCCAGCTACAGTTTTGTCCACCTGCTGGACGAACTGGCGCGTCAGCAGCGGCGTTTCAGGCTGCCGCCGGGCAGCCGCATCCTCGACACCGGGGGTTTTAAGGGCCAGTCGCGTGAAGTTGCGGCGGAAGCGTTTTATAGCGCGCTGCAGCAGACGCTCGGCGTGCCGCGTTCGCACTGCATCAATATGTACGGCATGACTGAACTCAGCACGCAGTTTTACGATTCCGGCAATGAAATCTGCCCGCCGGTGAAATCCGGACCGCACTGGATCCGCACGCGCGTGGTTAATCCGCTGACCGGTGCGGACGTGCCGGAAGGTGAGACAGGCGTACTGGTGCATCACGATCTCGCCCATTTCAATTCTGTTTCCGCGATTCTGACCGAAGATGCCGGCGTGATGGTGCCCGGCGGGTTTCAGCTGCTGGGGCGCGTCGCGGGCGCGGATGCCAAAGGCTGCTCGCTGGCGATGGAATCGTTTCTCGCTGCTGCGCAGGCACGGGCATGAAACTGTATGCCGGCCATCTGCCGGGCATCCGCCACAGCGAGGTGGCGTGGCACAGCCTGCACTTTGGCCAGCAAGGCAGCACGCTGGAAGTGTGCGTGCCGGTGCTGTCCGAGGCGCAGATTGCCACGCTGGCGGCCAGCGTACGCGATAACGCGCGCCGCTACCTGCACACCCTGAGCGTAGCGCGCATCACCGCGTTGATTGATGAAGCCATCGCGCGCCTGCTTGACCGTTCGCACCCGTTGCGCCAGCAGGCGGAGCGGTTGCTGCCGCTGGTTACCGGCTATGACGCCGGGATGCTGCGGCTCGGTTTAACCGGCTATCTCAAAACCTTCCGTGAACCGCAGCTGCGGCGTTTTCTGGCGGAAGATTTCGGCAACGTGCAGATGCTGGACGATTTTCAGCCGCGGCCAAAAGGCGGCTTTGCCCGCGCGTTTGGTCCGCAGCTGTTGCTGCAGGTCTGGGCCGGCAATGTGCCGGGTTTGCCACTGTGGAGCCTGATTGCCGGCCTGCTGGTAAAGGCGGGAAGCGTGGGCAAAGTGGCGAGCGCTGAGCCGCTGATGGCGGGCTGGTTCGCCCAGCTGCTGGCGGAGATCGATCCGCAGCTGGGCGACTGTCTCGCCGTCGTATGGTGGCAGGGCGGTGATGAACGCACTGAGCAGCAGTGGTTCCGCCAGGCAGATGTAGTGATGGCTTATGGCGGAGAAGCCGCGCTGACGGCGATGCAGCGGCGTCTGCCGCCAGCCACGCGCTTTCTGCCACATGGCCACAAAATCAGCTTTGGCATGGTGGCGCGCTCGGCGCTGGACGTGCGGCGCGGGCCGGCGCTGGCGCGTCAGGTGGCTTACGATGTGATGCGCTATGACCAGGCCGGCTGTTACTCGCCGCAGGCGCTGTTTATTGAGCGCGGCGGCCGGGTGTCGCCGCAGGAGTTTGCTGCTTACCTCGCCCATGAACTTGCCGCGCTGGCACAGCGCTATCCGCGCGCGACGCTGACGCTGGATGAAAGTCAGGCTGTGGCCGCGTGGCGCAACGCGAAGGAAATGCGTGCGCTGAGCGGTGACTGCACGCTGTACGGCGATGAGCACGATGCCTGGGCGGTGGTGTACGTCGACAAGCCGGAACCGCTACAACCGGGCGCGCTCGGACGTACGCTGAAGGTGATTGCCGTGGATACGCTGGAGGAGACGGTAAGCTGGGTGGCCGCGCAGCGCGCGTATCTGCAAAGCGTTGGCCTCGCGGCCGCGCCCGAGACGCTGTTTCGGCTGGCGGCGCAGCTCGGGGCGGCGGGCGTCACGCGCATCACGGCGCTGGGTAACATGACTTCACCGGAGGCGGGCTGGCATCACGATGGCCGTTTTAGCCTGCTGGATCTGGTCACCCTGTGCGAAATCGAACAGGCGGCGGAAACCGCCGCTGAACACTATGCGCCCTATCTTGACTGAGCGGGCGTGGAGAAACGCAATGAAGTTCAGCAATCACACCGTGCTGGTGACCGGCGCCAGCCGCGGTATTGGCGCCGCCATTTCCCAGGCCTTTGCCGCCGAAGGCGCGTTTGTCGTGGTGAACTATTTACGTAATCACGACGCCGCTGCGCAGGTGGTGGCGGCCTGTGAAGCACAGGGCGGGGGTGCACTGGCGATTGCCGCCGATGTGACCTGTGCCGCACAGGTAGCCGATATGATGCAGCAGATCGACGCCGCCACCGGCCGACTGGATGTGGTGGTGAACAATGCCTTCGCACCTTATCGCTTCGATCCGGACCAGCGCCAGCGCTTCTGGGAAACGTCCTGGTCCGCTTACCAGACGCAGTTTGATGGCGCAGTGAACGCCTGCTACAACGTGTGTCAGGCGGCCTTGCCGCTGATGCGCCGCCGCGCGCGCGGCAGTATCATCAATCTGGTGAGTGATTTGATCGCCCGGCCAGCGGTGGCTTATCACGACTATATCACCGCAAAAGCCGCGCTGACGGGCTTTAGCCGGACGCTGGCGGCCGAACTGGGGGCGCTGGGCATTCGGGTGAACTGCGTGGCGCCGGGACTGGTGTATCCCACCGATGCCAGTCAGCATACGCCAGAAGCGGTCCGCCACGCGCTGACGGCGCAAACGCCGCTCGGACGACTGGCGCGCGCCGCGGATGTCGCCGGGCCAGTGCTGTTTCTGGCATCAGCATGGAGCGAATTTGTCACCGGCCAGACGCTGTATGTCGATGGCGGTTTGGTGATGCAGGACCATTAAGCCAGGCCGCCAGTCGCCGCACTGGCGACCTGCCACCGCCCTCCCGGTACCTCTATCCGTTATTCCGCCATGCCCACCGTCATGCAGCTATCTGCGCACTGCAGGCAAATTTCCGCACAGGTCTGACAGTGTGGATGCTGGTGCTTCTGGCACTCCCAACCAGCCAGCTGACAGGCCATCGACGTGATGGTACAGAGCTGCTCGCTCAGTTCACTCTGGGCAGCCAGCAGTTGGGCGGTTACGCGACACAGCGCCGCGCACTGCTGATTGAGCGTAATGCAGGGACTCATCTCACTGGCATCAGCATCCATCAGACAGGCGGCAGCACAGTGGTCGCAGGCGGTCGCGCAGCGATAGCACAGCGCAATACAGTCATTGAGGTCAGCGTTCATGCTTTTCCCTTAGCGTCAGGTTAATAGCGACGCAATAGTGAGCGTGAATGGAGAATTTAGCTAAAAGCGGGGTGATATCAAGCGGATAGCGGGTAATTAATCCATGTAAGGTGCATTGCGTATGCAATAATTCCTTAAATATTGCGGAGTTAGCCAATTGTAAGCTTGTGTATATATATCAGCCCGGGTAATTAACGCAGATTAAATAAAAGTGTACAACTCTGCGTGGCTTGTAAAAATATAGGGTGCCTGAAGCTGATAGTTAGATAATCAATGATTTAATTTTGGGATAAATAAACTGAAAAGCGGTCGCTGATAAGCGAAGCGGTAAATAACGCAGGATCGCTGAAGATTTGATCGATTAATTGTTTTCGGATGGGAAAATTACTCTCCTGACAAGGTTAGACGTGCGTTTAAGCGAAGCGTAAACGCGATGTCAGGAGAGCACAGTGCAAAAAGTTATCGAGGTTAAATCAATACAAAGATGGGGAGTAGTTATTTACGACGACTGATCTTTCCTCCCTTCCTGCCGGCTTCAATGGCGCGCTGTGGGTCATTTTTGAAGTTACCACCACTGACCTGACCGCCTTTGCGGCCTGCTTCAGCCGCGCGCTCCTTATCGGCGGCGAAGTTGCCTGAACCCCCACGACGTTGCGTCACTTTTTCTTCCTCTTCAGGTTTCTTCTTTGGATCCTTCATTTTTTCCTCTCTGTTCATACCCGCATGAAGCAAAAATAAATGTAGCGATGTTTTTACCATAATCAAGCCAGGAATAATCTTAACTTTTAATTTACAGCACGTTGGTTGTTTAACGATGAGTCAATTTCAGCTGATTTATTCCGGCAAATCATTTGGGGGGGGAATTGTTAACATTTTACTTTCATAAAGGGAAGCGTTCTTTTAGCGGCGCTAATGTGAATTGATGACGTTGTGACAATTAACCGCTGTCGCATTTCTTAAAAACCTTTCTTGCACAGCCCGGCTTGCTTGCTACGTTTAATTAAGTTGTTCGCCTGGACTTAATTAGCGCTTCGCTTATTTTTCAGATAACCAGCCTGAAAGCGATGAGGTCAAAGCGGGCTGCCCGATCAGGGATCCGTCTCTGACGCCGTTGAGGTAGATCGCCCGTGTCATTCACTTTGGAGCAAACCATGACGAAGGAATCTGTATATCTGGACTGGCTGCGCGATGCGCATGCTATGGAGAAACATGCGGAGAGCCTGCTGAAGGCGGCTGCATCACGTCTGACGGATCATCCCGCGTTGCAGGCGCGTATTGAGCAGTATCTTGAGCAGAGCCGTGACCAGCAGCAGCAGGTGAAAACGCTGCTGCGCCAGTATGACAGCAGCTGGTCGGTGCTGAAGGAGTCGTTAGGCCGGATGTCGGCGGTCGGTCAGGCCGCCAGCGATATGCTGCAGGATGAAGAGGGCATCCGTGTGGCCGTCAGCAGCTACGTGTTCTGTAACTATAAAATCGCCACCTACTCGACGTTGCTGGTGGCCGCAGAGCAGGCGGAAGAGGGGGAGGATGTCAGGATCGTGCGGCGCATCCTGCAGCAGGAAAGCCAGATGGCCAGCTGGCTGCTGCAACTGCTGCCACAGGCGGCAGAAGAAGCCATTGTGCTGCGCACTGAACCTGAGCTTTCCGGCACGGATTAAGTCATCCTACGGCGCGCCCTAGAGATCAATCACCAGTTCCGCCGACTTGCTGCGCGAGCAGCACAAGGCGATGTACTGCTCCGGGGCGCTTTTTTCGCTGTCAGACTGCACGGTATCGCGGTGATCGATCTCTCCGGCGGTGACCCGCGTCAGGCAGGCGCCGCACATGCCCATCTCGCAGGAGAGCGGAACGTCGACGCCATGCTCCAGCAGCACCGTGGCAATGGTTTTGTCAGGTGGAATGGTACATTGCTGCCCACTGCGTGCCAGCGTCACGGTAAAGCCCTCTTCCGCGCCAGCCGTGCGGGCGACAGGTTTGAACGCTTCAGCGTGAATATTGGCGCTATCCCAGCCGCGCGCCAGCGCCTGCTGCTGCATGTGCGTCATAAACCCTTCCGGCCCGCACAGGTACAGATGCGTGTCGGCGGCAGCATCAAGCAGTTCCGCCGGTGGATAATCACGGGCGCTGCGGCCTTCGCTGCTGTACCAGATTTCACAAAATCCATGCTGAAAACGCTGCGCCAGTTCGGCGGCAAAAGCTTCATCACCGCGCTGGCGGACAAAGTAATGCAGCACAAAAGGCACGGCGGCGGCCTCCAGCGCCAGCGCCATGGCGTATAGCGGCGTAATGCCAATTCCGGCCGCCAGCAAAATGACTTTAGCGGCCGGTTGCAGAGGAAACAGGTTGCGCGGTGGCGAAATCGCAATCGTCTGGCCGGGGCGCAGCGTGTCGTGCACGTAGCGCGAGCCCCCGCGTGATTGCCCGTCGCGGGCAATACAGATTTGATAGCCGCGCGCGTCATCGCAGCGTCCGGTCAGTGAGTACTGACGTATCAGACCATCACGCAGGTGGACATCAATGTGCGCACCCGGTTGCCAGTCCGGCAGCGGCTGGCCATTTTCCGCCACCAGCGTGACGCTGAGATTGTGACGGCCCTGACGATACAGGCCATCCACCACCACATTCAGCAGATCACTCATCGTTGCCTCCTTACACCAGGAAAAATTCGCCGAAGCCCATGCGCTTCAGGCCGCGACGATAAGCAATGGAGCTGCGATCGGCCGGAATATGCGCTTCCAGAGCGAGGTCGAGCGGCAAACGCTCCGGCTGCTGGGTTTCCACCATCAGGCGGTCTTCTTCGAATACGCGCTGATTGAAGGCGTGCACCTCTTCGACCGGGATGTGCAGGTCAAAATTACGCGCGATGGGCGCAAACATGCGCGTTTTGCGCGCCGACACCGGCGACGCGGCATTCATGATCACCAGGCGCGATTCGCCGGGGAAATGAATGGTCAGCGTGGCGGTAAACGGCAGATGCATCTCGAAATGACGCAGCCAGCTAAATCCTTCCGGCGCCTGCTGCGGACTGTCAGCGGCAAAGTTACTCACTGAGCTCCAGTAATCCACGGCAAAACCGGTCTCGGTTTCGACCGGGTTATAGGCAGGTACTACCTGGTTGTTGGGATCGGCGAAGGTTTCCGTGTGCACCCAGGCGAAGTGCGCCACATCCAGAAAACCTTCCACCTGGCGTCCGGCAAAGCCGTTGACGTCAAAACCGGGACAGTTGATCTGTTGAAAACCAGCATCATCCCAGTGCGGCATGGTGGGCAGCGGCGCGGGCTGGTCAGCATCCGGCGCGAGGCACACCCAAATCAACCCAAAGCGCTCTTCCACCGCGTAACTGATCAAATTGAGTTTGGCCGGAATCGGCTGGTCGGGGCTGGACGGGATGCGATTGCAGCGGCCACCGGCACCGAAGCGCAAGCCGTGATAAGGGCAGACAATACCCTCTTCATCATGAAAACCCAGCGTCAGCGGGACGCCACGATGCGGGCAAACGTCGCGTGCCGCTACCACCTGACCCTGCAGACGATACAGCACCAGCTGCTCGTCAAGCAGCACCGCTTTGGTCGGTGCGCCGGCGATATCACAGGAACGGGCAACCGGATGCCACTGTCGCGCCAGACGCAGCCAGTCATCAGGTTCAAACGTGCAGTGTGCGGGAGGCGTAATGTTATTCATGCTGTTGTCCTGTCAGGTGCTCACACAAGGCGAAATAGAAGGCTTCATTTTTGTCAGGACATTGTTAATATGCTTGCCTGTGCAAATCCATCAGCAAGAATGCAGCCAGGTGTTGCAAAAAACCGTACAGGTGAGCAATGAGCCCGTTTTCCCGCTTTGCCGTCTATTTTGCCGAAGTGGCGCGCAGCGGCAGTTTGCGCAAAGCCGCTGAGCAGCTGCACGTTTCCGCTTCTGCCATTAACCGGCAGATTCTGCAGGCGGAAGAGAGTTTTGGTACGCCGCTGTTTGAGCGTTTGCCGGAAGGGCTGCGCATGACCACCGCCGGAGAATTGCTGTATGACGATGTGATGCGCTGGCAGCGTGAGTTTCGCGTCACGCGGCAGCGCTTTGATGATATTCAGGGGCTGAAGCGCGGTAACGTAACGGCCGGGCTGGTGCAGTCGCTGACTAAAGGCAGCGTGGCAGACGCCATCGCCGATATCGCACGCCAGCATCAGTGGCTGCGGCTGGAGCTGACGGTGGACAACAGCCACCGCATCAGCCAGATGATTCGCCAGTCGGAAATCGATTTTGGCCTGATTCTCGATCCCGCCGGGCAGAGCGGACTGGAAGTGCTGGCGTTTGCCGAACTGGAGATGGGCGTGGTGATGGCCGCCGACCATCCGCTTAGCACGAGGCCTCTGCTGTCGCTCAGCGAACTCAGTCATGAGCGACACATTGTGCCTGGTGCCGCGCTGGTGGTCCATGAACGTGTCGATGCGCTGTACCGCAAGCAGGGCCTGGCGCCGGAAAACATTATCGCCTGTAATGACATCCGCCTGATTCGCAGCCTGATTGCGCAGGGCACCGGCATCAGCGTGCTGAGCCTGCTGGACGTGATGACCGAGGTGCAGGAGAACCAGCTCTGCTTTGTACCGCTCAGGCACAGCGTGATGCGACCGCTGACCCTGGCGCTGTGTACTGCGCCGTCGCGCCAGCTGTCGCGGGCGGCGCAGATGGTGATTCAGCGCATGACTGAGGTGATAGAGGCGATGGCCAGTGTCAGGCCCGCAGGCGGGCCGTAATCACGTTCAGTGCCCGGTTTCGGCATGCGGTGCGCGGGTTTTGCTGGCACCGGCACCGCCCGATGGACGGGCGATAATAATACCGAGAATACCGCCGGCAATCAGCGCCATCGCCACAATCAGCAATCCTGAGTGATAACTTTGCGTCGCATCTTTCATTTTTCCCAGCAGCGGCGGTAAACCCAGTCCGACAAAGTTTGCCACCGTATTGATAAAGGCAATCGATGCCGCAGCGGCTACGCCAGCTAATTTTTCTGTGGTCACGGCCCAGAATATTGGCGTCAGGGCAAAGTTAAGCCCGACGGTCAAGACCAGCAAAATATAGGCGAGCAGCAGGCTGCCCGAATAAATCGCGCCGGTTAATGCCAGGCCCGATAAAATTAATGGCAAACCCATATGCCAGGCGCGTTCACCGCTACGATCGGAATGGCGTCCGTTTAAATACATAAATACGCAGGCCATCACAAAGGGCAGGGCGGATAACAGGCTGATAATAAAATTGCTCTGCTCTGCGGCCATGCTTTTAATAATCAACGGCATGAACAGCGTAATGCCGATGGAACCGAACGCCTGTAAAAACCACACCAGACTAAGCAATAACACCGTACGATCTTTTAATGCCTGCAGCCAGGAGTGGTTCTTATTCAGGGTAACACCCAGATTGTCCTGTTCGAGGCGCTGACGCAGCCAGTGTTTTTGCGGTGTAGTTAACCAGACAGCATCGTCGGGCTTATCGGGTAAGCGCCACAGCACCAGACAACCAAGCACCACTGCGGGAATGCCTTCCAGCGCGAAAAGCCAGCGCCAGCCTGCGATATCGGCAATGCCATGCATATTGAGAATGGCACCGGAAATGGGCAGACCAATAATCGACGCGCTCACCGATCCCATATAAAAGAAAGACATTGCCCGTGCGCGGTTACTTTTAGGGAACCAGCAGGAAATATAATAGATAATACCCGGCGCAAAACCGGCTTCGGCCATACCGAGTAAAAAACGCATCACATATAACTGATTGGCGCTATGAACCAGCGCCATGCCGGTACTGACAATACCCCAGGTAATCATAATGCGCGCTATCCAGCGCCGGGCGCCGACTTTGGTCATAATGACATTGCTGGGAATTTCAAACAGAATGTAGGAAATATAGAACATGCCGACACCGAGGCCGTACATGCTGGTGGTAAGCCCGAGATCGGCATTCATTTGCAGCGCAGCGATAGAGATATTGGTTTTATCGAGATTAGCGACAAAATAACAGATCACGATAAACGGGATGATGCGCTTATTTAATTGACTCAACGTAGAACCAGAAACATCGGAACTTATCATATCCACCTCGTCACGCAGCATTACGCCACTCCGCGCCGGCAGACGGGCGCAAGGGTAGCGATGTCATGAATGATCTGTTTCGCTTGCTAAGCAATAAATGAAGTGCAGCCGAAAATAAAAATCATTTTATTTCGGCCACGCGGCAGCATTAACTATGCCGATAGTGATGTTGCACATGAGCGATATAAATCGTCATGAGTAAGCAGTGTAGTACAATCTATTTTGATTGTACTACAATAGAGATCACAGATTGGACGATTGGCAGATGTTAAACGATCGCGGCGTAATCACCGGTCCCCTCCGGCCAGGGTGTGAGCAAGTCGAAGCCGGTATCCGTGACGGCAACAGTGTGCTCCCACTGCGCGGACAGGGAGCGATCTTTGGTCACCACCGTCCAGCCATCGGACAGCACGCTGGTGCCCGCTTTACCGGCGTTAATCATGGGCTCAAGGGTAAAAATCATGCCAGCCTGCAGCGCCAGCCCCTGGCCCGGCGTGCCGTAATGCAGGATTTGTGGATCGCCGTGGTAGATCTCGCCAACGCCGTGACCGCAATACTCGCGTACCACGGAAAACCCGGCCTTTTCGGCGACCTGCTGAATAGCCGCACCGATATCGCCCAGCGTTGCACCGGGTTTCACCACCCGAATGCCTGCCACCATTGATTCATACGTCACGTCAACCAGGCGCTTAGCGCGTACCGAAGGCTGACCGACGAAATACATGCGGCTGGTGTCGCCGTACCAGCCGTCTTTGATGACCGCCACGTCGATATTGACGACGTCGCCGTCTTTGAGCTTTTTCTCGCCCGGAATCCCGTGGCACACCACGTGATTAACCGAGGTGCAAACGGTACGGGTGTAACCCTGATAGCCAATGTTAGCCGGAATGACCTTTAGCTCATTGACAATATAGTCATGACAGCGGCGATCCAGTTCATCGGTGGTAACGCCGGGTTTCACCCAGGGCGCGATCATCTCCAAAACTTTGGCGGCGGCGTGACCGGCGGCGCGCGCCCGTTCAATCTCTTCAGCGGTATGCAGTTTAATACTCATTGCGCGATTCCCTGCGGAATAAAGGAAGGTTGGTCAAGCAGCTGCGCCAGTTCAGCGCCGCCATCACGTTCGACCCGCATCAGCAGGCGTGTCAGTTCCTGATGGCTGAGCTGCGGATAAAGTTCGGCCAGCATGCCGATTTTCATCCAGTGCTCCGCCTGCGCGTTGATCGAACGACTGAGCGCCGTGCTGGCGATGCGCAGATTCTCATGCATTAAATCCGAAATTTTGACGATACCCATGGCTGGCCTTTATATGAAACGTATATGCTATGTATATAGCATATCCACAACGGCATGATTTGCAAGCTCAGATTTTCAGCTGTGCGTAAATTTGCGAAATTTGTCAGAGAATCAAATACATTGTTTAGACCACTACGTTCTCGTCTCCACGCGGACCGGGATACTTTTTGGTCATAGAAAGATTTTTATGACCGGGCAGCCGCTGCGATTCTCGTGAAGAGAAATGAGGTGATACGAAAACGGCACGGCTTTTGCTTGACTCACTTTTTGGCATCAAAGGGTGGGGGAGCAATGGATGACGCACTGAGTTGGTTACAGGCCTCAAGGCAAAGCGATATTGCCAGCCTGCAACGCCTTCGCCAGACCGGCAAACTCATTACCACCGTCAGCGAGCTGGTGCATCAGCTTCAGCGCGAGCGGGGGGCGAGCAATCTGTGGATATGTTCAGAAGGCAGGCTTTACGGCGAGCAGCGGCTCGCCAGTGAGCAGGATGTGACGCGCTGCCAACGGGATTTTTGCCAGGCCTTACCCAGGGTTGAAGCCCAGCCGGGATACAGCCGCTTCTGCAACCTGATCGCCGCCGCGCTGCAGGCCCTGGCCGGATTACCGGCGTTGCGCCAGCAGATTACGCAACAGCAGATCGCGCACGCGCAGGCCGTTGCGGCGTTCAGTACCATTATCCGTAGCTTACTGAACCTGGTTTTTGAGGCCGCCGACACCGCCAGCCATCCTGACATTACCCGCGCGCTCATTGCGCTGTTCAGCTTTATGCAGGGCAAAGAGCTGACGGGACAGGAGCGCGCCCTGGGAGCGGCCGGCTTTGCTGCCGGACAATTCAGCGCGGAGCAGCGCAGCGCCATGGTGGCCTTAATTGAAGCACAGGAACAAAGCTTTTCGACCTTCCAGCAGTTTGCCGATGAGGCGGTTTTACACCACTGGCAGCCGCTGGCGCAGGCCAGTCGTGAAATTGAACGACTGCGACGCATTGCCTGTACCGACGGTCGGCGGGACGACAGTGGCGCGCTGCACTGGTTTTCGCTGCTGTCACAGCGCATCGACCAAATGAAATTGCTGGAGGATCGGCTGTCAGCCACGCTGATGTTGCGCTGCCGCGAGGCGATCGCACTGGCACAGCATCAGGCAGCTGAACCTCTGCATGTGGCGCAGTCGGGCTGCGATTTTACATTATATGTCTCCGGGGTGGACTGGCTGCCCACCGAGTCCGGTGCGCTGAACAGCGACGGGCTGGCACCCCAGCTGGGTCGTTCACTGCTGTCGTTGATCACGGAGCAGTCTCAGCGTTTACAGCATCAGGCCAATGAGCTGGCCACCCTGCGCGCCACGCTGGAAGAGCGCAAACTGCTCGACCAGGCCAAAACCTGGCTGATGCAGCAGCATGGGCTGAGTGAAGAGCACGCCTGGCAACGGCTGCGTAAAAGCGCGATGGATCAGAATAAACGGCTACCGGAAATCGCCCAGGCGATCGTCACGGTGGCAGCCACAATGAAGAGATAACTCTAAAGCGTTAGCTGCACAATGCTTGTGCGTATTCTGCGTCAAAAACGTGCAAAATCGGTTAAAAAACCAGCCCGGGGAAAGCCCTGATCGCCACGCGCAGGGCCGTTTCAAAGCTGGCATGCAGTTTGCTTTACCCTATTAAGTGTATGCATTAGCTTTGCCAACGGCGGTAAAGCGAGTGCTTTTGGATAAAGGCGTCCATCTCCCTGTGAAAGCAGTGGAGAGGACGCCTTTTTTTATTTCCTGAGGGTGGCAAAAAATGAGCAAATCGCCAGTTTCACTGTCTCGACGTCAACTGCTGTTATCCAGCGCCGCCGCTGGCGGGCTGTGGCTGTTGCCGGGATTGCGCAACGCCGTATGGGCGGCGGGTTCCGATGCGCCAGAAAAAGCCACCGTGCGGGTGGGATTTATTCCACTGACCGACTGTGCGCCGGTCGTCATGGCCTCGGTGAAAGGCTTCGACAAAAAATATGGTCTGACGCTACAGCCCAGTAAAGAAGCCAGTTGGGCAGCCGTCCGCGACAAACTGATCTCCGGTGAGCTCGATGCAGCACACGTCCTGTACAGCATGATCTATGGCCTACAACTGGGCGTTGCCGGTCCTCAGCATGCGATGGCGAACCTGATGACGCTCAATAACAATGGCCAGGCAATCTCCCTGTCGAACCAGCTTAAAGCGCAAAAAGTCACCGATGCCGCCAGCCTGAAAAAGACCATCGACAGCAAGGCCAAAGGCAGTCTCACCTTTGCGCATACCTTTCCGACCAGTACCCACGCGATGTGGCTCTACTACTGGCTGGCGAATGCCGGTATCAATCCATTTGATGACGTGCGCACTGTCGTCGTGCCGCCGCCGCAGATGGTGATGAATATGAAGATTGGCAATATGAGCGGCTTCTGTGTGGGCGAGCCGTGGAATCAGCGCGCCATCAGTGATGATATTGGTTTTACCGTCGCTACCAGTCAGCAGATTTGGCCCGATCACCCCGAAAAAATTCTTGGCACCCGCGCCGCGTGGGTGAAAGAGAACCCCAATACGGCGCGCGCGCTGACGGCGGCTGTCCTGGAGGCGGCACGCTGGATCGATGCCTCCGATGATAACCGCCGCGAAACGGCGCAGGTGCTGGCCGGACGCGCCTGGATCAACACCAAACCTGAGATTCTGCAGGGTCGCATGCTCGGCCAGTACGAAAACGGGCTGGGACACAAATGGCAAGACCCGCATGCGATGCGCTTCTTCCATGACGGCAGCGTCAGTTTCCCGTATCTGTCCGATGGCATGTGGTTCCTCACCCAGCTTAAGCGCTGGGGAATGCTGACCGAGGATCCGGACTATCTGGGCGTCGCAAAGCAGATCAACCGAATTGATATCTACAAACAGGCAGCGAGCGCCGTCGGCAACATCACGTTGCCCGGCAGTGAGATGCGCAGCAGCACCCTGATCGACGGCAAGGTGTGGGATGGCACGAATCCTGCCGTTTACGCCGCCAGCTTTGCCATTAACCACAAAGAGAGGTCGTGATGAAAAGCCAGACTCGCTCCCTGACGCAGCCTGAGACGCTGCCCACCCGGGCCACGGTGGTGCCCCTTCAGGTCACGCCAAAAAAGATGCGCTCGCCTGCGCGCCTGCGTCCGTTTTTGCAGCGTGCCATTCCCGCGCTGTGCGGTGTGATGCTTCTGCTTCTGATCTGGCAGATCGCGGCCCTTTCCAGCAAAGGCTTTCCCGGCCCGTACGCCACCTGGGAAGCGGCGAAAATCCTGTTCGCAGATCCGTTCTATAACAACGGCCCTAACGATCAGGGCATCGGCTGGAATGTGCTGGCCTCGCTGCAGCGCGTCGCTATCGGCTTTGGCCTGGCCGCGCTGGTGGGGATTCCCGCAGGCTTTCTGCTGGGGCGTTTTGCCTTTGTGGCACGCATGTTCAATCCGGTTATCGCGCTACTGCGTCCGGTCAGCCCGCTGGCCTGGCTGCCTATCGGCCTGCTGCTGTTCCAGCGCGCCGAACCGGCCTCCAGCTGGACCATTTTTATCTGTTCTATCTGGCCGATGATTATTAATACCGCCGAAGGTGTACAGCGCATTCCACAGGATTACCTCAATGTGGCGCGCGTGCTGCAACTGTCGGAATGGACCATCCTGCGCCGCATCCTGTTTCCCGCCGTTCTGCCTGCGGTGCTGACCGGGGTCCGCCTGTCGATTGGTATCGCCTGGCTGGTGATCGTGGCTGCCGAAATGCTGACGGGAGGCCTGGGGATCGGCTTCTGGATCTGGAACGAGTGGAACAACCTCAATGTTGAAAACATCCTGATTGCCATTTTGCTGATTGGCGTCGTCGGCCTGCTACTGGAGCAGGGACTGATGCTGCTGGCGCGTCGCTTTAGCTGGGATAAATAAGGGGAACACTATGCAACCTATCATTCGTGTACAGCAGGTCAGCCAGCGTTTTACCACTTCCGGCGGCGATTTTCTGGCGCTCGATAATGTCAGCTTTGATATTCATCAGGGGGAAACCCTGAGCCTGATCGGCCACTCCGGCTGTGGTAAATCCACGCTGCTCAACCTGATCGCCGGTTTAACCCGACCTACCAGCGGCGTCCTGTTATGCGATAACCGCGAAGTCACCGGCCCCGGCCCTGAGCGCGCCGTTGTGTTTCAAAACCACTCGCTGTTGCCCTGGCTGACGGCGTTTCAGAACGTTGAGCTGGCGGTAGAGCAGGTGTTTAAAGGCAAGATGAACAAGGCGGAAATGCGTGACTGGATCGAGCACAACCTGAACCAGGTGCAAATGAGTCATGCCATGCATAAACGCCCCGGCGAGATCTCCGGCGGCATGAAGCAGCGTGTCGGTATCGCCCGCGCGCTGGCAATGAAACCTCGCGTGCTGCTGCTCGACGAACCCTTCGGTGCGCTGGATGCCTTAACGCGCGCGCATCTGCAGGACAGCGTCATGCGCATCCAGCAGGCGCTGAACACCACCATCGTCCTGATTACCCATGATGTGGATGAAGCCGTGTTGCTGTCCGATCGGGTACTGATGATGACCAACGGTCCGGCGGCGCAGGTGGGCGATATCCTGACGATCGACCTGGTCCGGCCGCGTTCACGCGTGGCGCTGGCGGATGACGTGCGTTATCACCAGCTGCGCCAGAAAGTGCTGCATTTTCTCTACGAAAAACAGACTTCGGCGGCATAAGGACGACACCATGAGACAACGGCTGCTGGTTGCGGGTAACGGGATGGCGGGCATGCACATGGTAGAAACTCTGTTGCAGCTGGCGCCGATGCGTTACGACATCACTGTGATTGGCCGTGAGCCGCACGGCAACTATAACCGTGTGCTGTTGTCGCCGCTGCTGGCCGGAGAAACCACCGTTGAGCAAACGCTGATCCACGACCCTGACTGGTATCACCGTCACGGCATAACATTGCGGGTGGGAGAGACGGTGGAACAGGTGAATATTGCTGAGCGGACCTTACGCACCGACCAGCGCCTGCTGCACTGGGACCGCCTGGTACTGGCGACCGGATCGCAGCCCTGCAGGCCGTCTGTTCCAGGCAGCGACCTGCCGCATGTCAGCACGTTTCGCACGCTGCAGGATGTGAACACTTTGCTGGCCGGGCACGGTCCGGTAGTGGTGGTCGGTGGGGGCTATCTGGGTATTGAAGCCGCCGCCGGACTTCAGGCGCAGGGACGTCAGGTCACGCTGATTCATCGTCAGTCACGTTTGCTGGACAGACAGCTGGATATCAGGGCAGGGGAATTACTGCTGGCTCAGCTCCGGGCGCGCGGCATTCGCTGTGAACTGAATGCCAGCCTTGCGGCGATCCGCACGGATAGCGTGATCCTCCACGATGGCCGTGTGCTGGCGGCGCAGCAGGTGGTGATGGCCATTGGTGTCCAGCCGGCGATCGCCCTGGCGCAGGCCGCCGGTATTCCCTGTCAGCGCGGCATTCTGGTGGATCGCCAGTTGCGCACTGCGCACGCCGGAATTTATGCCGTAGGCGAATGTTGTGAAATCAGCGGCGAGACCTTCGGTCTGGTCGCGCCCTGTCTGGCCCAGGCAAAGATTCTGGCGGCGCAACTGGCCGATCGGCCTCAGGGAGGTTTCTACAGTGCGGCCACGGGCACCCGTCTCAAAGTCAGCGGCATTTCCCTGTTTAGCGCTGGTGACGTTCGCGAAGCCCCGTCTGTCACCAGTTTTGACCCGATCGCCGGGCACTATCGCCGCCTGTTCCTCAAAGACGGCCGACTGAACGGCGTGCTGCTGTATGGCGACTGCCAGCAAAGTGGCGCGCTGCTGAACCAACTCCATAATGCCGGACCGGTTTCTGTGAATACGCTGTTCGGCCTTGATGAACCTGAAACGCAGCCGCTGGCTGCAGGAAACCCTGTGATGAGCCAAACGAAACCTGTATTAGCCGTGGTGGGTCACGGCATGGTCAGCCACCATTTTCTGGAGCAGCTGGTCGCCCGTAACCTGCATCAGCATTATCACATTGTGGTCTACGGCGAAGAGCGCTATCAGGCTTACGATCGGGTTCACCTTTCTGAGTATTTCACCGGTAAAACGGCAACAGAGTTGTCGCTGGTGAGCGAGGATTTTTTTGCCCGGAACGCAATTGAACTGCGCAGCGGTTGCCGGGTAGAGGCGATCGATCGCCAGCAGCGCAGCCTGCGTGACAGCGCGGGACGTGAGCTGGCCTGGGATAAGCTGGTGTTGGCCACCGGCTCCCGCGCCTTTGTACCACCGGTACCCGGCCATGACGCCGGGCGCTGCTTTGTCTACCGCACGCTGGACGATCTGGATGCCATCGCAGCTTGTGCCCGCCAGAGTCAGCGCGGCGTGGTGATCGGCGGCGGGCTGCTGGGGCTGGAAGCCGCCAATGCGCTGAAGCAGCTGGGGCTGGAGACGCACGTGGTTGAGTTTGCGCCGCGCCTGATGGCCGTGCAACTGGATGACGGCGGGGCGCTGATGCTGCGGCAAAAGATCGACTCGCTGGGCGTGACGGTGCATACCTCGAAGCAGACCGAACAGATTGCCACCCAGCCTGACGGCAGTCTGGTGCTGCACTTTGCCGATGGCGGCGAGCTGGCCACCGATCTGGTGCTGTTCTCTGCCGGTATCCGCCCGCGTGATGAGCTGGCCCGGAGCGCCGACATCAGCGTGGGGCCGCGCGGCGGCATTACCATCAATGATCAATGCCAGACGAGTGACAGCGACATTTATGCTATCGGCGAATGCGCGTTGTGGAACGGGCAGATTTTTGGCCTGGTAGCGCCTGGCTACCAGATGGCGCGTGTGCTGGCCGGGCATCTGGCGGCCGAACCGGCGCAGTTCACCGGTGCCGACATGAGCACTAAACTGAAGCTGCTGGGCGTAGAAGTCGCCTCCTTTGGCGATGCGCACGGCAAAACGCCGGGCAGCCTGAGCTACCACTGGGCCAACGGGCCAAAAGGCATTTACAAGAAGATCGTGGTTAGCGCCGACAATGCACGACTGCTGGGCGGCGTGCTGGTGGGAGACAGCAGCGACTATGCCACGCTCCTGCAAATGATGTTAAACGCCATGCCGCTGCCGACGGCAGCGGAAGCGCTGATTTTGCCTGCGTTGAATGGCGCGCCGGCCAAAGGGTTGGGCGTCGCTGCGCTGCCGGACAGTGCCCAGGTGTGTTCCTGCCATAACGTCAGTAAAGGCGATATCTGCCATGCGGTGCAGAGTGGCTGTGGCGATATGGCCAGTATAAAAAGCTGCACTAAAGCCGCAACAGGCTGTGGCGGCTGCGCCGCGCTGGTAAAACAGGTGATGGAGCTTCAGCTGGAAAACCTGGGCGTCGCTGTTAAAAAAGACATCTGTGAGCACTTCGCCTATTCCCGTCAGGAGCTGTATCACCTGATCCGTATTAATGGCATCAAAACCTTTGACGATCTGCTGGCCAGCCACGGACGGGGTTGTGGTTGCGAGGTATGCAAACCGCTGGTGGGGTCGCTACTGGCCTCGTGCTGGAACGATTACCTGCTGAAACCGGCACATTTACCGTTACAGGACACGAATGACCGTTACTTTGCCAATATCCAGAAAGATGGCACCTATTCGGTCGTACCGCGCGTGCCGGGGGGCGAGATCACGCCACAGGGCCTGATTGCCATCGGCGAAGTGGCCGTGCGTTACGATCTCTATACCAAAATTACCGGCGGCCAGCGTATCGATCTGTTTGGTGCGCGTCTGGACCAGCTGCCTGCTATCTGGGAAACCCTGCTGGAAGCCGGTTTTGAAACCGGTCATGCCTACGGAAAATCCCTACGTACGGTGAAATCCTGCGTCGGCTCGACATGGTGCCGTTATGGCGTGCAGGATTCTACCGCCTTCGCCATCGCGCTGGAGAACCGGTATAAGAGTCTGCGCGCACCGCATAAGATCAAGATGGCGGTGTCCGGCTGCACCCGCGAATGTGCGGAAGCACAAAGTAAAGATATCGGGGTCATCGCCACGGAAAACGGCTGGAACCTGTACGTCTGCGGCAATGGCGGCATGAAGCCGCGCCATGCGGAACTGTTTGCCAGCGATCTGGACGATGACACGCTAATCCAGTACGTCGACCGGATTCTGATGTTCTACGTGCGCACGGCGGATCGCCTGCAGCGTACCAGCGTCTGGATGGATAACATGGAGGGCGGGCTGGACTACCTGCGTGAGGTGGTGATTCATGACAGCCTGGGGATCGCCGCCACGCTGGAACAGGAAATGCAACAGGTGGTGGACACCTGGCAATGCGAATGGCAGACCACGCTGGCCGATCCCTCGCGACGTGCGCTGTTTACCGCCACAGTGAACAGCGATCAGCCGGATGAAACGCTGCACTATGCACGCGTGCGCGGACAGCGCCAGCCACACAAGGCTAGTGGTATTCCCCTGATGCATCTGCCCGCCGAACCCTGGAGCGAAATCTGCCCACTGGAGGCCATTCCGCCAGAGGCCGGCATCGGAGCCCGTCTTGGCAGCGTCCGTATTGCCTTATTCCGCATGGGTGATGACTGTTATGCGCTGGAGGATCGTGAGCCGGGCAGCGAAGCCAGCGTACTGTCACGCGGTATCCTTGGTGATGTTGCGGGGGAGCCGGTGGTGATCTCGCCGCTTTACAAACAGCGTGTACGCCTGCGTGACGGACAGAGCCTTGATAATCCCCAGCATCAGCTGCGTTGCTGGCCGGTTAAACTGGAGGACGGCCAGGTCTGGGTCGCAAACCGTCCGCTTAACCTGATGGCGCAGGCATCATGAAAACTACCTGCGCTTATTGCGGGGTGGGCTGCGGCGTCGAGGTCACGCAGCCGCAGAGCGCGTCGCCTCAGGTCAGTGGCGATACCCGTCATCCGGCGAATGCCGGGCGGCTATGCGTAAAGGGCGCGGCACTGGGCGAAACCCTGACACAGGCCGGACGGTTGCTGCATCCTCAGCTTCATCACCAGCGGGTCAGCATGGAGACGGCACTGGATGCCGCGGCTGATGGTTTGCGCAGGATTATCGATGCGCATGGCCCGGAGGCGGTGGCTTTCTACGGTTCCGGCCAGTTGCTCACGGAAGATTACTATGTGGCGAACAAGCTGATGAAAGGCTTTCTCGGCGTCGCCAACATCGATACCAATTCACGCCTGTGTATGGCCTCCGCGGTGACAGGCTATAAACGGGCATTTGGGGCGGATGCCGTACCGTGCTGTTACGAGGATCTGGATGAGGCCGAGGTAGTCATTCTTGTCGGCTCGAACGCCGCCTGGGCCCATCCGGTGCTGTTTCAGCGCCTAAAACAGGCAAAAGTGCAGCGCCCTGAGATGCAGGTTGTGGTTATCGATCCGCGCCGCACGGCCAGTTGTGAATTCGCCGATCTGCATTTACCGCTCCGGCCGGGCAGCGATCCGGCCCTGTTCTCGGGCCTGCTGCACTGGCTGGAACAGCATGACGGCATTGACGTCACGATGCTGCCGCATCTGGACGGTGTAGACACAACCTTACGGGCCGCGCGGCAGTGGGATGGTGCGGCGGTGGCAGCCCATTGTGATATCAGCCATGAAGTGATCGCCGCGTTCTACGGGTTGTTTACCCGGCATGAGCGCGTACTGACCTTATGGTGCATGGGCATTAACCAGTCACAAAGCGGCAGTGACAACAACAATGCTATTCTCAATGCGCACCTGCTGAGCGGCAAGATTGGCCGACCCGGCTGCGGCCCGTTTTCGCTGACCGGACAGCCGAATGCGATGGGCGGGCGGGAAGTAGGGGGGCTGGCCAACCAACTGGCGGCGCATATGAGTTTCACCGCAGAAGATTGCGACCGTTTACAGCGTTTCTGGCGCAGTCCGCGTATGGCGCGTGAGCCCGGCCTGACGGCGGTTGATCTGTTTGACGCCATTGACCGTGGAGCAATCAAAGCTGTGTGGATTATGGGCACCAATCCGGCGGTTTCGATGCCAGAAGGCAATCGCATTGCCCGGGCGCTGGCTGCCTGTCCGCTGGTAATTGTGTCAGACGTGCTGGCGCAAACGGATACCACCGCCTTTGCGCATATTTTGCTACCCGCGCAGGGCTGGGGGGAAAAGAACGGCACCGTGACCAATTCTGAACGCCGGATTTCCCGTCAGCGCGCGTTTATGCCTCCGGCCGGAGAAGCTAAACCGGACTGGTGGTTACTCGCGCAGGTCGCCCAGCGTCTGGGCTTTCATGAAGGCTTTACCTGGACGCATCCGGCAGCCATCTTCCGCGAGCATGCGGCGTTGTCGGGGTTTGAGAACAACGGCCAGCGCGCCTTTGATATCAGCGGTCTGGCCGGTATGAGCGACGCACAGTGGGATGCGATGAAGCCGGTACAGTGGCCAATCAACGCTCGTTATCCCGAGGGCTGCGCCCGGCTGTTTAGCGACCGGCACTTTTACCATCCTGATGGTAAAGCCCGCCTGTTGCCACCGGCCACGCCGCAGCCAGTGGTGTGCGAAACGGCTTACCCGTTATTAATGAACAGCGGACGGATCCGCGATCAGTGGCACACCATGACGCGTACCGGCCTGGTTCCCCGGCTCATGCAGCATTGTGATGAGCCATTTGCAGCCCTGCATCCGCAGGACGCACAACGCTATGGCCTGTGCGCGGGCGCACTGGCACGGGTGCAGTCCGACGCGGGCTGGGTGACGGTGCGTGTGACGCTGGACAGCGGTCTGCGGCGCGGTGAGATCTTTGTCCCTATGCACTGGAACCGACAGTTCAGCCTGCAGGGCACGGTTGGCGGACTGGTGGCTTCAACCCGCTGTCCAGTCTCGGCACAGCCTGCATTTAAACAAACCGCTGTGCGTATCCACCCGCTCAACGCCAGCTGGCAGGGCTGGCTCTGGCAGCGCGACGCAAGCCCGCCTGATGCGCTGCGCTACTGGGCGCGAACACCCTATGAGGGCGTGCAACGCTTTAGCGTGGCTGGAGACGGTTCACCAGAACAGTGGCTCATGGCAACGATCCCGCTGGCCGGGCTGCAACTGCAAACCGCTCATGCGGCGGAACCGCATTACCGCCTGCTGGCCTGGCGTAACGGTGAGCTGCACCTGGTCTTTTATGCAGGCGCGTCTTTACCCGAGATCAATCATGACTGGGTTGCGCAGGCTTTTCGCCAGGCACCTGTGAATGCGGCGGACCGGCATGCTCTGCTGGCGGGACAATCGGCACAACGTGCCGTGGCTGGCCGGACGATCTGTAGCTGCTTTGGCGTTGGGGAAAACACCATCTTACAGGCGATTAAACAGGGCTGTCACAGCACTCAGGCACTGGGTAACGCACTCAACTGTGGTACCAACTGCGGCTCCTGCCTGCCGGAGCTAAAACACCTTTTGCTTTCCGTTGCTGTACCGGAGGAAGAATGATGATTGCGATCAATCCTTTAGATAAACTGCTGGCGCCGGACAACGCGTCCAGCCCTGGCAAAGTCTGGCTGGTAGGGGCCGGACCGGGGGATGTGGAACTACTGACAGTCAAGGCGCTGCGCCTGCTGCAACGTGCGGATGTCGTGGTCTATGATCGCCTGGTCAGCGAAGCGGTGATGGCGGAAGTCGCCAGCAGCGCACTCTGTATCGACGTAGGTAAACAGCCGGGCCATCACGGCCTGAAGCAGGCACAGATTAATCAACTGCTGGTGGACCTGGCTGCCAGCGGGCGCAATGTCGTACGTTTAAAAGGCGGCGATCCCTTTATCTTTGGCCGTGGCGGTGAAGAGATGGTCAGTCTGCAACAGGCGAATATTGTCTGCGAAGTGGTGCCCGGCATTACCGCCGCCGTGGGCTGTGCGGCTGCCAGCGGCATTCCACTGACGCACCGTGACTGTGCCCAGTCATTGCGCTTTATCACCGGACACGGGCGCAGCGGCGAGCCGCAGTTGGATGCGGCGGCGCTGACCGCAACCAATCAGACGCTGGTGTTTTACATGGGGTTAAGCTGGAGCAGCGTGATTAGCGCCCGGTTACGGGAATATGGCCGCAGTGAGGCAACGCCGGTGGCGATCATTGAGAACGGTACGCGTCAGAACCAGCGGGTGCTGATCACCACGCTGGCCGGGTTGCCTGAAACTGTTGAGCAGCAAAAACCGGTGTCGCCGTCGTTACTGATTGTGGGCGATGTGGTGCGCTATTACCGGGCTGATCGAGTCGCAGCGCATGGGGAGGAGTTGGCGTTAAGTGATAGTGCAGTGCAGTGATGCTTAACGTGCCGAAGGAAGGGACACGGTTTTTACGGCTGGGGGATGAGACGGTCGCAAAAGCATTATCGGCGAATATGTTAGTGAGAGCCCCTACCTTAAGCGCCTTTCACATGAAACTGATGCCTGACAGTTACCTCACTCAGACATTTTTCTTAAGATTTTACCCTGAATAAACGCTATCGCTGCATTACACAATCGGCAATCTGTCGGACACTGAGATACGTTTGCATGGTATCCAGAACGCTTCATCACAACCTGACATTGACCACTGCCAGTCGCGCCATACTTTTTTCTTCTCAGTCCAGGTAAACTTTATTCTGGCTGGTATAGGCTGGCCGAAATCTGTCCGAATAGAGGCCGAAAAAATTCTAACTGTCTGATTATAAAGAGATGCTTTGATTAGTATTGCTACCATTCATAAGCTGGTGGTTAGCGCATATCTCTTTGAATTTACTAGATTAAATGTGCGTTTTTTAACAAATATGCTATGTATATAGCATATCCACAACGGCATGATTTGCAAGGTCAGATTTTCAGCTGTGCGTAAATTTGCGGAATTTGTCCGTAATTGCCTATGCCTCATACCAGTACGTACTCATCGCCACGGGGGTCAGGATACTTCGGTGTCATGGAGAGATTAACCGCTGTGTAAACACCTCATCCTAATGCGCTTCATATAACCTTCCCGATAAACTGCGGATCTCATGGAAAGTGGGCGGGTTGTCCGCCTCATCCAGACCGCAGCGGGTTCGCGCGCGTAAATGCCTGCGTCAGATTTTCCGGGCGTACCGGACCGGGTCTCCGCTCTGCTACTACCCCAGAATTACCTGAAAATAAATTTGTTATGTTTGACGGGTGGCAGCCTTCAGCAACGTTTAGTGACACCGCCAATCGTATAGATATTAAGATTTCAGCTGCACCTGACAGGCTGCAGCTGGCTGATTTCGTGAATTACTGGAAAGCAGAAAGCGTGGCGTACTACCAGAGTCAGTGGGAATTGAAACTGGCACGCTATATTGAAAAGGGGCGCAAACACCTTTCCTCTAAGCGCTCCAGAGAAAGACGAGACTGCATGCTGGTATCTGGGATGGATTATGAAATACCTGAAGGGTTCAGGGGAGGGTAGGGGAGCTTTACAGATTCATCTGCTGATTTTGGAAACTTTTGGGTGTCAGTCTGGCCAGTGCAGGCGCCGGCAGAAATGCTCACCGTCCTCGCTGCCATCAATGCCGGTCAGGTCCAGGGACATTTCGTCAATGGAATACTGCTCAGCGCGGGGCGTAGCTCTTCCGGGGTGGTCATTATGCGCTGCGACATACTTTGGCGTAAGTGCAATGGATAATCTATTTAAATTTCAAAAGCATTTGAGAGTCGATACATTGTCTACTGAGGTGTCACATAATTTCATTTATCCAGTCTGCAAATGCGCTTACGGCAGGGGAAAGGAATTTCTGATGTGGGTAAAGTAAGTTGACCGGGACTGATGACGGCTGCCAGTCGGCCAGCACTTCAACCAGTGCTCCCTTCTGAAGGTGCTCTGATACAACGCTCTCAGCAAGCTGGGCAAGCCAGAAACCTTCCAGACACATTTTTATATAGAGTCCCGTCTCGTTAACGGCTGCCTGACCGCTGACCGATACAGAAAGCGCTTCCGTCCCCTGGACAAAACGTAACTCGCTGGTACGCCGGGCCTGCCCGGAAAAGTAGTGTATAGCCCGATGATTTGATAAATCTCCAGGAGAACGGGGGATCCCGTACTCCCTGAGATAGTCCGGAGAGGCGCAGGTTATCCAGCGGAACTTCCCCAGTGGACGGGCAACAAGCGTGGAGTTTAGTAGCTCACCTGTTCTGATCACGCAGTCGACTCCCTCCTGTACGAGATCGACCTGCCGGTCACTCACGCCTATCATCAGGTAAATATCCGGTCAACCACCATGACGTCGCCGTCGCAGAGGCCCAGGTCCCGCATGCTGTTGCCGCTGGCGCGCACGAAGAAGGTTGATGCACGCCGGCGGATGCACAGTTCGTTCAGATCAAGTTCTTTCTCGACGTAATCCTGCGCAGGGGCGGGAAAGCCGGCGGCGCACGGATCGGCATAAAGCGGCACCCGGACCCGGGGCGTAAAAATGGGTGGCCAGAGGAGCGTCAGGCCGGCGGTACAGCTACTGGGTTCATGATCTGATGCCCTTGCCATGCTGCAGTGTGACTGCGAAAGAGCTGAGTAAATCGCGCATAAAATTCCTCCTGTTATTTTACTGTTCATGCATACAGTATTGTTGGGGCGGAATTATCTGGCAAGAGGGATTGAAACGGTTGGTGCAGAAGCGAAGCCATCTGACTGACTCGCCGGGAGATTTTTTATTAAGGTCAGCATGGCAGATACAGAACGGCGCCACTATGCTCAGCTCAGGGCCGGGAGACATGGAGAGCCGGGCTGTATCTTTAGAGCCCGGCTCTTTGTGGCCGGGCAGGTTTTGTTAAAATCCAGAATTAAGCGTAATCTGCGTTATCGGTTCATTCCGGCGTAGGTGAATGACGCTCTTTCGACACGACCGCTGCTCCTTGCGTAAACGCTGTGTTATAACAGGCAATAAAAGGTTTGTTATCTATTAAAAGGATAGTTTGGTTTAATATCGCAATAGTTAACTGTTGGGAAGCCTTCTACCATTTTTACTCCAATATCTTTTTCAAAGGAAAGATAGGCAGTATGAGGTTTTTTTCTCAAAACATTAGCAACGAGTTCGATAAAGTGCGTTTTGTTTCCATTTTGCGGAAATTCCTCAAATACTTCTTCAAAGAATGACAAGGGGAAAATATTTGCATTCATCCCCCCATCCATAAAAGCACCTAAATGGACAAGCGCAATCTCTGGCCTTTTTCGTTCCGGCAATTCCATTGTTGCATGTAAAGCGATTGCATCCCAGATAACTTCTGCTTTTTCCTCAGGGAATTTGTTATCGACTAAGTACTGCCGTGCCGCATCAGCTCCATCCAGTTCGAATCTGGCATCTTTGATGAACTTTTCGGTAAGCCCCAGGTCGTGCATTATACAACCTAAATAAAGCATTTCTTCATCAAAAGCTTTACCAAGTTTTTTTCCAATAGAAGCTGCGAATAAATATGTTCTTACAACATGATTGAAAAGGGGAGCTGATGAGCATGAAGCAACAAGCTCAGTAGCCCCATCAGTGAAGCGTGTATGGGGTATAGTAACCCCTGCCAATGTTGCTGGCAATTCGCCGTTGAATCTGGAAAGAGGTATGGCTTGGGTAGTCTTACCCATTGCTTTGAACATTGGCGCAGATGCACACAGCACACAACAACATGATGAAATAAATTCTCTACGATTCATAAAAGATCTTCATATCCACTAATTAAAGAGTCAGGAATGCATTGTTTTGCTAATTTTTCTGGCAGCATTTTCTAAAATATGCAAACGCTCGCTTACTCTTGTGGCTGATGCTTCTTTTAGTTTGGCAGCAATCCAGGCTGGGGCTGTCTCAGGACGTCCAGCTTCATAGGGGGGATGTGGTGCATATTCCAGCCCCAGCTGAACTTGCATGGCTGCATCTTCACCGCAAAGCTCTCCAATCAATACCAGAGCAAAATCAATACCTGCGGTAACGCCTCCACCCGTTATGACATCTCCATCTTTTACCACTCGGCCTTCGTCCGGTATCGCGCCAAACAAGCTGAGCTGATCACGCCATGCCCAATGGCAGGCTGCTCTCTTTCCTGAGAGTAAACCGGCAGCGCCGAGTATTAATGAACCAGAACAAACAGAGGTTATATAAGATGCTGTATGAGCCAGTTTTACTATTGATTCCATATATCTATCGTTCTCAATAGCATCCGTACATCCACTTCCACCTGGAACACACAGTATGTCACATTCTTTCTCATACATGAGATCCCTGAGCCCTGTGAAATGCATGCCGTCAGCATAAACATTTTCACCGTCTACTGATGCGAGAATTGTTTCGAACTGAGGTGTACGGGAAAAGAACTGGTAAGGACCAGTGAAATCAAGCTGCGTTACGCCGTTATAGATTGGAATCAATACTTTGAAGAAATTAGACATGATGAATCCCTAAGATTGTAATGGCCTGAAATGAGCCTACCATCTATAGTGGTGGCCAAAATGACATTAATCATTCAAAAAAGGACATTATGAACATAGGTTTTTACATCTTTGATGATTTTCAACTTTTAGATCTTAGTGGGCCATTGGCTGCTTTTCAGTTCGTGAGCTTCACGGGGCATCATATTGTTTATAAACAACATGTTTTATCCATGAGGGGTGGTGCTGTTACGTGTACAGCTGGATTCTCAATTGAATCTCAAAAACTCTACCCGGAGCAATCCTTCGATTTACTGTTGGTTGTAGGAGGTCAGGGAGGCCGGAATATCTCAAGAGATAGCCAGGAAGGTAGAGCGCTGAAGAAAGCCTGCCTATCCAGTAAAAGTTTTGGCAGTATCTGCACAGGAGCTTTTGTCCTCGCTGAGTTGGGTCTTCTGGATGGGAAAACCGCTACTACTCACTGGAAATATAGGCATATTTTTAGTGATTTATACCCTGATGTAGTACTATCCACTGATGCTCTGTTCGTGAAAGATGGTGGCGTTTGGACATCAGCAGGAATATCCAGCGGTATCGATCTCGCGCTTGCGATAATTGAGGATAATCTTGGCACTGCAGTCTCATTAAAAGTTGCTCAGGAACTTGTTGTCGCGCAGCGCCGCACAGGGGGACAATCGCAATTTTCACCTGTTTTATTTTTAGAACCTCAGTCATCAAAAATTAAAGCTGTTTTGAATTATATTCATACGCATTTAGATCATGACTTGCGAGTTGAAAGTTTAGCTGAGGTTGCTTGCCTTAGCTCAAGGCAACTCACCAGGCTTTTTACTAAAGAAACAGGTGAAACCATTGCCAAAGCGGTTGAAAAAATTCGTCTGGATTCAGCAAAGTCTCTTCTGGAAACATCAGGGCTTTCCGTAGAAAAAGTTTCCAGATGCTGCGGGTTCGGTAACTCAGCCAGAATGAGAAGGGCTTTTCAACGGCATTATAAAAAACTCCCTCAAGCCTTCAGGAATTGAAATGACAGCCCGCATTGTAATTGTAAGAATATTCAAGAGTAAATGTTTTTTCCCAAGCGGCGGTTTGGTTATTTAAACGCGCCTCATAGCGCAGAATTGAATCGCCACGGCTTTAACAGACACCTCGGAGTCATTTAAGATGGCTTAAAGAGAGGTGCCCATGAGCGGTAAGCGTTATCCCGAAGAGTTTAAAATCGAAGCAGTCAAACAGGTTGTTGATCGCG
>NZ_POWN01000030.1:0-365 GCF_002928355.1 Pantoea sp. ICBG 828
TCTGCAGTGACTGTATGGGGCTATAGCTCAGCTGGGAGAGCGCCTGCCTTGCACGCAGGAGGTCAGCGGTTCGATCCCGCTTAGCTCCACCATTACAGTACTGAAACTTACTTCAGAGTATACCGGCGACGGTGTGCTGCGAAGTATTTGCTCTTTAACAATCCGGAACAAGCTGAAAATTTGAAACGACGCGTCGTATTCATTCTCCGTAATAAGAATGAAGCAACGATGTGTTCGAGTCTCTCAAATGCTTGCAGTCCGCAGCGTTGCAAAACGCCTGTGGGTTGTGAGGTTAAGCGACTAAGCGTACACGGTGGATGCCCTGGCAGTCAGAGGCGATGAAGGACGTGCTAATCTGCGAAAAG
>NZ_POWN01000031.1:0-342 GCF_002928355.1 Pantoea sp. ICBG 828
AGGGTCCTGAAGGGACGTTGAAGACGACGACGTTGATAGGCCGGGTGTGTAAGCGCAGCGATGCGTTGAGCTAACCGGTACTAATGACCCGTGAGGCTTAACCTTACAACGCCAGAGGCGTTTTAAGCCGAGAGACAGAAAGAATTTTCAGCTTTGTTCACCGGATTACGTCCAGTGGATTTTGTGCTGTGACAGGGCGGCACGCGAGACGACGGGAAGGAGCATACACGAGTATGTGACTGAGCGGCGCGAGCGGGGCAACGCAGTCAGAGCGCGAAAGACGCGGACGAAAACAGAATTTGCCTGGCGGCAACAGCGCGGTGGTCCCACCTGACCCCATGC
>NZ_POWN01000032.1:0-295 GCF_002928355.1 Pantoea sp. ICBG 828
ACGCCACTGCTTGGTGACAGGTGAAAGGTGTCTCCACAGAATATCTCAAAACTGACGGTAACGTCGTGTTTGAGATATTGCTCTTTAACAATCCGGAACAAGCTGAAAATTTGAAACGACGCGTCGTATTCATTCTCCGTAATAAGAATGAAGCAACGATGCGTTCGGGTCTCTCAAATGCTTGCAGTCCGCAGCGTTGCAAAACGCCTGTGGGTTGTGAGGTTAAGCGACTAAGCGTACACGGTGGATGCCCTGGCAGTCAGAGGCGATGAAGGACGTGCTAATCTGCGAAAAG
>NZ_POWN01000033.1:0-289 GCF_002928355.1 Pantoea sp. ICBG 828
GCTCTTTAACAATTTATCAGACAATCTGTGTGGGCACTCGCAGGATTGATATCACAAGCCTACGGGCTTTAAAAAATATCAAGTCTTTGCTGAGTGAACACGTAATTCATTACGAAGTTTAATTCACAGAGCATCGCTGCACTCGTTGCAGCAAATCAAACTTTAAATTGAAGAGTTTGATCATGGCTCAGATTGAACGCTGGCGGCAGGCCTAACACATGCAAGTCGAACGGCAGCACAGAAGAGCTTGCTCTTTGGGTGGCGAGTGGCGGACGGGTGAGTAATGTCT
>NZ_POWN01000034.1:0-255 GCF_002928355.1 Pantoea sp. ICBG 828
GAGTGAACGCACCGCTGGTGTTCGGGTTGTCATGCCAATGGCACTGCCCGGTAGCTAAGTGCGGAAGAGATAAGTGCTGAAAGCATCTAAGCACGAAACTTGCCCCGAGATGAGTTCTCCCTGACCCTTTAAGGGTCCTGAAGGGACGTTGAAGACGACGACGTTGATAGGCCGGGTGTGTAAGCGCAGCGATGCGTTGAGCTAACCGGTACTAATGACCCGTGAGGCTTAACCTTACAACGCCAGAGGCGTTTT
>NZ_POWN01000035.1:0-246 GCF_002928355.1 Pantoea sp. ICBG 828
TTTGTGATTCATGACTGGGGTGAAGTCGTAACAAGGTAACCGTAGGGGAACCTGCGGTTGGATCACCTCCTTACCTGAAGATACCTTCCCGCGAAGTGCTCACACAGATTGTCTGATGAAAAAGTAACGAGCAGGACGGCTGCGAAGTCGTGACACTTTGTGTCCCCTTCGTCTAGCGGTTAGGACTCCGCCCTTTCACGGCGGCAACAGGGGTTCGAATCCCCTAGGGGACGCCACTGCTTGGTG